>NZ_JANLNL010000011.1:0-224892 GCF_027568365.1 Niveispirillum sp. BGYR6
ATCCCATCCCGAACTCGGCCGTGAAACCCCTCTGCGCCAATGGTACTTTGTCTTAAGGCACGGGAGAGTAGGTCACCGCCAGGTCCGCTCGTAACAGGTAACAACACTTCACGAAATCCAAAACCGAACGCCGCCCCATAAAGGCGGCGTTACCGTTTGGGGGAAAACAACCCCCTCTGACGCGGGGTGGAGCAGCCCGGTAGCTCGTCAGGCTCATAACCTGAAGGTCACAGGTTCAAATCCTGTCCCCGCATCCATAAACCCCTGAAGGACAATGTCTTTCAGGGGTTTTTGCTGTCCGCTTCAAATGACCTGCTCCCTGGAAATGTGCCCGGTGTAAAGTAGAGTCCTTCCCATGCGAGGAGGGCTGTCAGATGAAGAAGAGCCGTTTCAGCGCAGAGCAGATCATCGGGATCCTGCGGGAGCAGGAGGCTGGGCATAAGACGGCGGAGATTTTTGCGTATATGACTCAGCCATGCCCTGCGTGAATTCCCGAGACGGGCCCCGTCCGCGGGGCCTGTCTCCCTGCCCCTTCAGCGCTTAATCCAGCGCGAAGACCATGGCCTTCAGATACTGGGTTTCCGGCAGCAGCGGATGCACCGGATGGTCGGGACCGGCGCCGGCAAAGCGCAGGATGCGGCCCTGGCGGCCGGCCTCGCCCAGGCCGCGCGCCACCTCCTGGTGGAACAAGGGCGGTTCCATGTTGTGGGAGCAGGATGCCACCAGCAACATGCCGCCCGGTGCCACCAGCCGCGCGGCGGCCTTGGTCATGCGGCGATAGGCGCGGCTGCCCACGGCCAGATCCTTGCGGGATTTCACAAAGGCCGGCGGGTCGGCGATCACCACCTCGAACGTACGGCCCTCCGTCACCCACTGATCCATCAGGTTGAAGGCATCGCCCTTGGCCGTGTCCACCCGGTCGGCCACGCCATTGGCCTCTGCCGCCTTGGCCGCGATGGACAGCGACAGGGCCGAGCGGTCGACCAGGGTGACATGGGACGCACCGCGCTTGGCCGCCAGCACGCCGAACCCGCCGGCATAGGTATAGAAATCGACGACCGACTTGCCCTTGCACAGGTTGGCGATGAAGGCGCGGTTGTCGCGCTGGTCAAAGAACCAGCCGGTCTTCTGGCCTTCCGACAGGTCGGCGAAGAAGGTGGCGCCGTTTTCTTCCAGCGGGATCAGCCCCTCGATGCTGCCCTTGGCGACGCGCACCTCCTCCGGCAGACCTTCATAGGTGCGGGCGGCACTGTCATTGCGCAGCACGATGGCGCGCGGGTTCAGCACCTCGTCCAGGGCTGCCAGGATCATCGGGATGCGGCGATCCATGGCCACCGTATTGGCCTGCACCACCACCACATCGCCATAGCGGTCGATGATCAGCGCCGGCAGCCCGTCGCTTTCGGCATGGATCAGGCGATAGAAGGGCCGGTCGAACAGCCGGTCACGGATTTCCACGGCGCGGCGGATGCGGTTCACGAAGAAGCCGGTATCAACCACCGTGGCGGCATCGCGCGACAGAAAGCGTGAGGCGATCAGCGTATGCGGGTTGAAGGTGGCAATGCCCAGCGTCGTACCGCCGGCATCGGTGACACGCACGATGGAACCGGCCGGCAGCGCCTTGGTCGCCTTGTCCATATCCACTTCGTTGGAATAGACCCAGGGATGGCCATGCTGGGCGCGCTTGTGCCGGCCCGCCTGCAGGCGGATCACCGGCAGGGCGGCAGGTTTGGCAACAGGGGTGGTGTCGGGGGCCGTCGCGGCAGCATTCTCAGTCATGGGGCGGAAAATACAATGCCGCCCCAGTCCCGCCAAGGGCGGCACCCGTTCAGGCATTGCGCGTCAGACCAGCACGCGGCACAGGCGCAGATCTTCCCGATGATGGCCATGGCTGATGGCGCGTTCCAGGGCACGTGAGGGGGCCGCCGGCCCATCGGCCTGCGGCAGGTGCAGATGCACGGCCCCGCAAGCCCGGTCCAGCGCCTCCCGGTCCATGTCGGCCAGCAGCAGGTCGATCGCCACTTCCGGTTCGAACAGGTCCATCGCCAGGAACATGTCCACCTGCAGCACGGTGCCGTGCTTGGGACTCGGCATCGCCTGGAAGGCATAAAGCCCGTGGATATAGCCATGATCCACCTGGGCCACGCGGATGCCGCCATCGGTCGCCGCGATCATGCGTGCGGCATAATCGCGCCATTCCTCCCGGCTGATGCCGGATTTCCCCGCCTGGATCAGCGGATAGACCTGATCGATGCGGCGCCGGTCCAGGGGCGTAACGGTGAAACGGTCGGACATCATGGGGGTCGAATTCTTCGTCTGGAGGAACGGGACAGCCACCGCCCCTGACGTAACCTGATGCCAGACCCGACCTGAAAAAGCTTTGATCCAGGTCAAGGCAGGGCCATGATACGTAAGTATATCTGTTCACGGCTGAACGGTTGTGGAATCGTTTCAATTGGTGGCAATATGGTCCACCAGACCACGGCGGTTGAACAGCAGGCCGCGGCCCGGATTGGAAGCGTTATCATCGCTGACCCGGGGCTGCGCAGCCTGCGTTGTTCATTGGGTTGCCGGGGTATATCAGGATGGGGGGTGGCTTTATGGAACCAGCGACGGGTGCGCACGCGGCATTGGCCCTAATCCCTGCCAACAATGCGGCAGGTACGGATATCAACCCCTGTAGCGCCTGCCCGGTGCGCTCGCTTTCCGTCTGCTCCGCGCTGGAGCAGGAGGAATTGCGGCGCCTGGCCGAAATCCTGGTTAATATGAAGGTTGAACCCGGCCACACCATGTTCTCGGAAGGGGACAAGGCCGACATGCTGTTCAACGTCACGTCGGGCACGATGAAGCTGTACAAGCTGCTGCCCGACGGGCGGCGGCAGATCACCGGTTTCCTGCTGGCCGGGGATTTCATGGGCCTGTCGGTCAATGACACCTATGCCTATTCGGCCGAAGCGGTGACCCAGGCCACGCTTTGCCGCTTCCCGCGCCGCCGGCTGGAGGCGCTGCTGGAAGATTATCCCAAGATGCAGCGCCGCCTGTTCGCCATGGCCTCGAACGAGCTGGCTGCCGCGCAGGATCAGATGCTGCTGCTGGGCCGCAAGAATGCCAAGGAGCGAATCGCCTCCTTCCTGCTGCTGCTCTCCCAGCGCGCGGTGCGGCGTGGCTTCAAGGACAATCCGGTGCATGTACCGATGAGCCGTTCGGATATAGCCGACTATCTCGGCTTGACGACGGAAACCGTCAGCCGCACCTTTACCCAATTGAAGACCAGCCGCGTCATCGCCCTGATGGAAGGCGGCAAGGTCAAGATCAATGACCGCGACGCGTTGCAGGATCTGGCCGACGGCGCGGCCTGATCGGGAGCAGGGGCAATGGCTGGCATCAATGGACTTGGCAGCAGTTTGACCAGCGCGCTTTCCGGCGCGCTGGCGCAGACGCAGCGCCTGTCCAATTCGGCCGGCAATGTCGCCAATGCCCGCAGCACCGGGGCCATTCCCGGTGCCGATGGCACGGTGCCGGCGGGCAAGAATGCGGCCTATGCCCCCAGCGCCACCGATACGGTGGCGGCCGATGGCGGTGGCACGCGGGCCGTGTCCCGCCCCGTCACCCCCGCCTATATCCCGGAATATCAGCCGGACAGCCCGCAGGCCGACGGCAATGGCTTGGTCGCCGCGCCCAATGTGGACCCGGTGACCGAAACCACCAGTCAGATCAGCGCCCTGTCCGCCTATAAGGCCAATCTGGCCGTCATCCGCACCCAGGATGATATGCAGCGCGAAGCCATCAACACGCTGGCGTGATGCCCGCCTGTCTTACGATGGTTCACTGCTGGAGCCGGGCCGGCTTTTGGTGATGGCGCGCGACAGCAGCACCACCGGGATGATGCCGACCAGCACGATGATCAGGGCGGCGGTGCTGGCCTCCCCCAGCCGTTCATCACTGGCCAGCGTATAGACGCGCACGGCCAGCGTGTCGAAATTGAACGGCCGCACGATCATGGTGGCTGGCAATTCCTTCATCACATCGACAAAGACCAGCAGGCCCGCCGTCAGCAGGCTGCCCTTCATGATGGGCATATGCACGCGGGCCAGCGTGCCGCCCGGCGTGCGGCCCAGCACGCGGGCGGCCTGATCCAGGCTGGGGCGGATCTTGCCCAGGCTGGCCTCCACCGTGTTGAAGGACACGGCCAGGAAGCGCACCAGATAGGCATAGATCAGCGCCGTCACCGTGCCGGAGAGCAGCAGCCCGGTGGACAGGCCGAACTGGGCGCGCATGAAGCCATCCAGCGCATTATCCAGTCGTGCCGCCGGGATCAGGATGCCGACCGCGATCACCGATCCGGGCACGGCATAGCCCATGGCGGCCACCCGTGCCGCCCCCTTCAGCCAGGGCGTGGGCTGCAGCCGCAGCCCATAGGCCATCAGGCTGGCCAGACCCACCGCCAGCAAGGCGGTGATGCCGGCCAGCGTAAAGGAATTGCCCGCCAGATTCATGAAACTGGGGCCGAACAGGGAATCCCCCTCTGTCACCGCCATCCGGGTCAGCACCATCAGCGGAATGATGAAACCCAGTGCCAACGGCAGCAGGCAGGCCAGCAGCGCCAGGCCCCCGCGCAGACCGCGCAGCCGGTAACTGGGCAGGGCCCGGTACCGCCCGGTGGAATGGAAATAGCGTGCCCGGCCCCGGCTGTAGCGTTCCATCACCACCAGCGCCATGACGAACAGCATCAGCACAGAGGCCAGCTGGGCTGCGGCCACCGGTTCGCCCAGGGCGAACCAAGTGCGGTAGATGCCGGTGGTGAAGGTATCGACGGCGAAATATTGCATGGTGCCGAAATCGGCCAGCACTTCCATCATCGACAAGGCAAGGCCAGCGGCGATGGCGGGGCGGGCCAGCGGCAGCGCGACACGGGCAAAGCTGCGCCACGGCCCCGCCCCCAGCGTGCGCGCCACCTCCAGCACACAGACCGACTGTTCCAGAAAAGCGGCACGGGCCAGCAGATAGACATAGGGGTACAGCACAAAGGACAGCACCGCCACCGCCCCGCCCAGGGAACGGATATTGGGGAACCAGTAATCATGCCGGGTCCAGCCGAACAGATCGCGCAGGGCCGTCTGCACCGGGCCGATGAACTGCAGCAGGTCGGTATAGACATAGGCCATAACATAGGCCGGCATGGCCATGGGCAGCAGTAGCGCCCATTCCAGCCAGCGCTGGCCGGGAAAACGGCACATGGTGACCAGCCAGGCCGTGCCCACCCCGATCACCAGCACCCCACCGGCCGTGCCCAGCGCCAGGGTCAGCGTGTTAGCCAGATAGGTTCCCAGCACCGTGCCGGCCAGATGTTCCCACACGCCATGGCTGGGCAGGAAGACGCGGCTGCCGACAATCAGCACCGGCAGGGCCACCAGCAGGGCGATCAGGCTCAGCGTGACGGCCCAGCCGGATGGCAGGCGTAGCAGGGGCAGACGGGCGGCGGCGGGACGGGGCAGGGATTGGTCGCTCATGCCCCCCTTGTCCCACTCTTGCGAACCGGTCGCAATGGCTTTTGGGGGGACGATCTCGCTTTGCGTCCGTTCGGTCGCCCCCTTACCCCTCCACCGCCTCCGCCAGCACCTCACACAGGTTCACCAGCATCCCCGCCGTGGCCCCCCAGATATAGCGCTCGCCATAGGGGAAGGCCCAGAAATGGCGGATGGTGCCCTTGAACTCCCGCCCCTCCCGCTTGCGGTTGGCCGGGTTCAGGATGAAGGAGAGCGGCACCTCGAACACCGTATCCACCTCATAGGGATCGGGGTTCAGGATGAAGGGCGGGCGTACCAGCCCCACCACCGGCACCACGCGATAACCGGTGCGGGTGATATAGGTGTCCAGATTGCCCAGCAGCTCAATATGGTGGCGGGGCAGGCCGATCTCCTCCTCCGTCTCCCGCAGGGCGGTGGCCTGGGGATCTTCATCCTCCGGCTCCACCCCGCCGCCGGGAAAGCTGATCTGGCCGGCATGGCTGGCCAGATGGGCGGTGCGCTGGGTGAACAGGATGGTAAAACCATCCGGCCGGTCGACCAGCGGCACCAGCACGGCAGCCTCGCGCAGTTCCCCCGGAATCAACAGGCCGGGATTGCCATCGCCATCGCCGCGCACATCAATCAGGCGTGATGGTTGATGCCGGCGGCGCTGGAACACCGACCGGATGTCATTTTCGCCGATGCTCAGCCCTCCGGCATCGGCCCCAGTGGAAAGAACTCCCCCTTGCTCCATAACCCGATTTCGACCCCGCGCTCTGTCTCAACCGTTTCGGCCCGTTCGACCAGCTCATAGAAGACCGCACGGTTGATGCGTGCTTCCAAGGGCGTCGTCTCAGGCCCACGGATCAGGATATAGGGGTTCGGCTCCCCTGTCGCGGGGTCCGTTGACACCCGGATGGGATGATCCTTTCCGGCAGTCACCTCCTCATCCAGATTGGTGCGGAAAACCAGTGTCTGATCACGGCCCTGGCCGGTGGCCTCCACCGCCACTGCGACAAAGGGCGCATCCTCCACCAGGATGCGCCCGCGCTCCGCCGGGGTGATCAGCCAGAAATCACCGGCCTCATCCCGCCGCAGCACGGTGGAAAACAGTTTCACCATCGCTGGGCGGCCGATGGGGCTGCCGTGATAGTACCAGGTGCCGTCACGGGCGATGCGGATATCATAGGCCTCATCTTCCGCACTGGGGCCCTTGCGGGCACCAGCCAGCAGGCCGGCGGCCTGATCGGCAGAAACGGGGGACTTTGCCTTATTCTGCTTGCTTTCCGGCATGGCGGCATCAAACCATGTGGTAGAGGATGGGCAGGCGATGGCCTGCCCTATTGATAACATAGTCGTGACGGCTTGGTTCTGGTACCCACTGCACTTAAGTGGATTAAAGGGCCGCCGGCCTGCCGCCCCATTTCCGGTTTCAAGGGAAGATGATGGTAGACACCCTGGATTTCAGCCGTTCGACCGACCCCCAGACCCTGTTGCGGGAGGTGGAGGCGCTGGGCGTGAAGCTGGCGGCGGCGCGGGACGCCATCGGCCGGGTGATCTATGGCCAGCAGCAGGCGATTGACCTGTCGCTGGTCACGCTGCTGGCCGGCGGGCACCTGCTGTTGATCGGCGTGCCGGGCCTGGCCAAGACACGGCTGGTGGAAACGCTGGGCACGGTGATGGGGCTGGATGAACGCCGCATCCAATGCACGCCCGACCTGATGCCGGCCGATATTCTGGGCTCCGAAGTGCTGGAGGAAGGGCAGGATGGCCGGCGTTCCTTCCGCTTCATCCCCGGCCCGGTCTTCAGCCAGTTGCTGATGGCCGATGAAATCAACCGCGCCAGCCCGCGCACCCAGTCGGCCCTGCTGCAGGCGATGCAGGAAGGGCGCGTCTCCGTGGCTGGGCATTACCACCCGCTGCCCCGCCCCTTCCATGTGCTGGCCACCCAGAACCCGCTGGAACAGGAAGGGACATACCCGCTGCCCGAGGCGCAGCTGGACCGGTTCCTGATTCAGGTGGATGTGGATTACCCGGACCGTGAGGCCGAACGCCGCATGATGATCGCCACCACCGGTGCCGATACCGCCACTGCCCCCACCGTGCTGACCCCGACGGACCTGATGGCGGCGCAGGCCCTGGTGCGCCGCATCCCGGTGGGCGACAGCGTGGTCGATGGCATTCTGGACATGGTGCGCAATGCCCGCCCGGCGGATAGCAGCCTGGCCGCCGTGCGCCAGCATGTGGCCTGGGGCCCTGGCCCCCGCGCCTCGCAATCCCTGATGCTGGCCGCCCGCGCCCGTGCCTTGCTGGAGGGGCGGCTGACGCCCTCGCTGGATGATGTGGTGGAACTGGCGGGGCCGGTGCTGCGCCACCGCATGGCGCTGAATTTCTCCGCCCGTGCCGACGGGGTGACGCTGGACGATGTGATCGGCCAGCTTTGCGCGCCTCTGCGCTGACGGTGGTTTCCATGGCCCCCCGCCTGCCCCATGATCCCAGCGCCCAGGCGCTGCGTGCGCAACACCGGGCCGAGGATCTGGCGCTGGCCCTGCCGCCCCTGCTGGTGGCCGCCGAACGGGTGGCAGCCAGCGTGGCCCAGGGGGCGCATGGCCGCCGCCGCGTCGGCACGGGTGAGACCTTCTGGCAATTCCGCCGCTATCAGCCGGGCGATGCGCTGACGCGGGTGGATTGGCGGCAATCCGCCAAGACCGCCCATATTTTCGTGCGGGAGAATGAGTGGGAGGCGGCGCAGACCGTCTGGCTGTGGCGCGATGACAGCCCGTCCATGCATTGGCGTTCCACCAAGGCCCTGCCCACCAAGCGGGAACGGGCCGACCTGCTGGCGCTCGCCCTGTCGGTGCTGCTGGTGCGCGGCGGGGAACGGGTTTCGCTGGCCGGCAGCGATGTGCCGGCCTCTGCTGCGCGCAGCATCACGCCCCGGCTGGCCTTGTGGCTGACGGGGCAGAGCGCGTACCATCAGGGCAGCGGCCTGCCGCCCGATGAACCTTTGCCGCGCCATGCCCGCGCCGTGCTGATCGGCGATCTGCTGGCCCCGCTGGACCCGGTGCGGGCAGCCGTTTCGCGGCTGGCCGGGCGGGGTGTGCGTGGCCATCTGGTGCAGGTGCTGGACCCGGCGGAAGAAACCCTGCCCTTTGACGGGCGGGTGGAATTCCGCGGCCTGGAAGGCGAAGGTCGCCTGCTGGTGCCCAATGTGCAGGCCGTGCGCGAGGCCTATCGCGAAAAGCTGGCGGCCCAGCGCGACGGGCTGGCCGCCATTGCCCGGGCCGCCGGCTGGACGCTGACCCTGCACCGTACCGACAAGCCGCCGCAGACGGCCCTGTTGTCGCTCTGGTCGTCGCTGTCGGCGGCGACGGGGCTGGATTGAACCCATGCTGAGTTTCGGAACGCTCGCCTTTGCCGCCCCCTGGCTGCTGGTTCTGCTGGCGGGCTTGCCGCTGCTGTACTGGCTGCTGCGCGTCACCCCGCCCAACCCGCGGTCGGTCAGCTTCCCGGCCCTGCGCCTGCTGCTGGACCTGTCCGCGCGGGAGGAAACGCCGGCGCGCACACCGCTCTGGCTGCTGATCCTGCGGCTGGTGCTGGCGGCGCTGGTGATCCTGGCGCTGGCCCGCCCGCTGCTGAACCCTGCCGCTGATCTGCCGGGCGGCGGGCCATTATTGCTGGTGGTGGATGATGGCTGGGCGGCGGCGCGCGACTGGCCGGCGCGGCAACAGGGCATGGAACGATTGCTGGCCCAGGCCGACCGCCAGGGCCGCAGCGTGGCGATCCTGACCACCGCCCAAGCCGCCAATGGCGATGCCCCTGCCCTGCGCGGGCCGATGGCGGTGGGCGATGCCCGCGCGCTGGCCCAATCGCTGCGGCCCAGCCCCTGGGCCACCGACCGCGCGGCCGCCACCAAGGCGCTGGATGCATTCCGCCCCGATGGGTCGCCCTATATCGCTTATCTCAGCGATGGCATTGCCGCATCGGGTAATGATACGGCCACGGCGGGGCTGATCGCCCGGCTGCGCCAGTTTGGTGCCATGTCGGTGCTGGCGGATGGGGCCGAACGCCCGGCCCTGCTGCTGCGCCCGCCGCAGGATGATGGCACCGGGCTGGTGGTGACGGTGGAACGCTCCCAGGCCGACCTGCCGCAACCGGCCCTGCTGCGCGCGCTGGGCGAGGATGGGCGTCTGCTGGGCAGCTTTGATATCGTGCTGGCAGCAGGCGAACTGCGCCGCCAAGTGAAGCTGGATCTGCCCACCGAACTGCGCAACCAGCTTTCCAGCCTGCGGCTGGAGGGCCAGGAAACGGCGGGGGCCGTGGTGCTGCTGGATGAACGCTGGCGCCGCCGCCCGGTGGGGCTGGTGTCGGGCAATGCGGCGGGGGAAACGCCGCTGCTCTCCGATCTCTATTATCTGGACAAGGCGCTGTCTCCCTTTGCGGAGGTGCGGCGCGGCGATATTGGCAAGCTGCTGGACCGCGATCTGGCGGTGTTGATCCTGGCCGATGTCGGTAACCTGTCAGAGGCCGAATCGGCCCGGCTGGACGCCTGGATGCAGCAAGGCGGCGTGCTGCTGCGCTTTGCCGGCCCACGTCTGGCGCAAAATGCCGACCGGCTGGTGCCCGTCTTCCTGCGCGCTGGCGACCGCGCCCTTGGGGGGGCCCTGTCGTGGGAGGAGCCGGCGCGGCTGGCCCCCTTTGCGGAAGACAGCCCCTTTGCCGGCCTGCCCGTGCCCGATGATGTGACGGTGAAGCGCCAGGTGCTGGCCGAGCCCTCCGTCGATCTGGCCGGGCGCACCTGGGCTCGGCTGGCCGATGGCACGCCGCTGGTGACGGGGGAACGCAAGGGCCGGGGGGCGCTGGTGCTGGTGCATACCAGTGCCGGGCCGGAATGGTCCAATCTGGCGCTGTCCGGTCTTTATGTCGATATGCTGCGCCGGCTGGTGGCACTGTCGGCCGGGGTGGCCGGTGGGGAACAGGTGGGCACCCTGCCGCCGCGGCAGATGCTGGATGGTTTCGGCCATCTGACCCCGCCGCCGGCCACCGCCTTCCCCATTGCTGCCAAGGCGCTGGCGGCGGCGCCTGCGGGTGGCTTGCCCGGCCCGGCCCATCCGCCCGGTTTTTATGGCACCGCCGATGCCCGGCAGGTGTTGAACCTGTCGCCCGCCGTGCCGGCGCTGACCGCCATCGACCCGCTGCTGGCGGGGCTGCCGCGCACGCTGTACGCTGGCGGGGGTGAGAGAGATTTGATGCCGACCCTGCTGACCCTGGCGCTGATCCTGGGCCTGATCGACCTGCTGGCCGGCCTGTGGCTGCGCGGGCTGCTGCGGCCCCCGTCCAGCCTGCGCCGCGCCGCCCCGCTGGCCTTGCTGCTGCTGGGCGTGTCGCTGGCGCTGCCGGTGCCGCCGGCGGATGCCCAGCCGTCCGTTCGTCCCGCCAGCACCCCGGATGAAAAGGCGGTACAGGCCGCCAATGCCAATTGGCTGGCCTATGTCCGCACCGGTGACAATCTGGTGGATAATACCAGCCGCGCCGGGCTGGAAGGGCTGGCCCGCGCGCTGGATGAGCGCACGGCGATTGAGGTGGCGGGGGCCATGCCGCTCGACCTGGAAACGGATGAGCTGGCCTTCTACACCCTGATCTATTGGCCGCTGACCGACGGGCAGACCAGCCTGTCCGACCCGGTGCGGGAAAAGCTGAACCGTTATATGCGCCAGGGCGGCATGGTGCTGGTGGATACGCGCGCCGGCAATGGTGGCAATGGCGCCGGGCCGGGTGGCCCGGCGCTGGAAGCCCTGCTGAAGGGGCTGGATATCCCGCCGCTGGCCCCGGTGGGGCCGGAGCATGTGCTGACCCGCGCCTTTTATTTGCTGAATGATTTTCCGGGCCGCTATGCCGGTGGGGAACTCTGGGCGGAGGCGCAGGAAGACCAGATGAATGACGGGGTGTCCGGCATCATCATCGGTGCCAATGACTGGGCATCGGCCTGGGCGGTGGATGAAGGCGGGCGACCGCTGAACGCCATGGCCTCGGGTTCCGAACGGCAGCGGGAAATGGCCATCCGCACCGGCATCAATTTCGTGATGTATGCCATGACCGGCAATTACAAGGCCGATCAGGTGCATGTGCCGGCGATCCTGGAAAGGCTGGGGCAATGAACGGCACCGCCATCGCGCTTGATCCGCTGATCCCGCTGGGCCTGCTGCTGGCCCTGGCCACCATCGCCCTGATCCTGTCCGCCTATGCGCTGTGGCGGCGGGCGCGGGGGGCCTGGTTGCGGCTGGGCGGTTTCGCCATCATCCTGCTGGCCCTGCTGAACCCCGCCTGGGTGGAGGAAAAGCGGGAGCCGATCAAGGATGTCGCCGTCATCGTGCTGGACCAGTCGCCCAGCCAGAAGATCGGCGACCGCATGGCGCGCGGGGAAAAGGCCCTGGCAGACTTACAGCAGCGCCTGGAACGCTATAGCGACCTGGATGTGCGCGTGGTGCGCAGCCAGTCCGCCGATGGGCCGGACGGGGCCGCCGTGGATGAAACCAGGCTGATGGAGGCGATGACCCGCGCCGTGGCCGATGTGCCGCGCCGCCGCATCGCCGGGGCCGTGCTGATCACCGACGGGCAGGTGCATGATGTGGCCACATCCCTGCCGGGGCTGGCCGGCTTCGGCCCCGTGCATACGCTGCTGACGGGGCAGAAGGATGAAGGCGACCGCCGCCTGACCATCGTGCAGGCCCCCAGCTTCGGCATTGTCGGCAAGGATGTTTCCGTCACCATCCGGGTGGATGATCTGCCGGGCGGCGGTGACGGGGCGGCCACCGTGCAGTTGCGCCGCGATGGGCAGCCGACAGAGGAACTGACCGTGCCGGTGGGGCAGGAGGTGTCGCTGACCCTGCCGCTGTCGCATGGCGGGGTGAATGTCTTTGAACTGACGGTGGCGGCGGGGCCGCAGGAACTGACCCTGGCCAATAACAAGGCGGCCATCGTGGTGAACGGCGTGCGCGACCGGCTGCGCGTGCTGCTGGTCTCCGGTGAGCCCCATGCCGGGGAGCGCACCTGGCGTAACCTGCTGAAGGCCGATCCCTCGGTCGATCTGGTGCATTTCACCATTCTGCGCCCGCCGGAAAAGAATGATGGCACCCCCATCCGCGAATTGTCGCTGATCGCCTTCCCGATCCGCGAGCTGTTTGAGATGAAGCTGTCGGAATTCGACCTGATCATCTTCGACCGCTATAAAAAGCGCGGTGTGATCAACAACATGTATCTGGCGAATATCGCCGAATATGTGGAAAAGGGCGGGGCCTTCCTGGAAGCCAGCGGCCCGACCTTTGCGACACCATTGTCGCTCTATCGTTCGCCGCTGGGCACCGTGCTGCCGGGGGAACCGACGGGGCAGGTGATTGAAAAACCCTTCACGCCCAGCGTCACCGACCTGGGCCGCCGCCATCCGGTGACGGCCGGGCTGACCGATGCGGCGGACGGGGTGGGGCAGTGGGGCCGCTGGTTCCGCCAGATCGACGTGACCGCCGACCGGGGGTCGACGGTGATGGCCGGGGCCGATGGCCGCCCGCTGCTGATCCTGGACCGGGTGGGGCAGGGGCGGGTGGCGCAGCTGGCGTCGGATCAGATCTGGCTCTGGTCACGCGGTTATGAAGGCGGCGGGCCCCAGGCCGAGTTGCTGCGCCGGCTGGCCCATTGGCTGATGAAAGAGCCGGAGCTGGAAGAAAACGACCTGCGCACCGCCGTGGATGGCAGCCGTATCACCATCACCCGCCGTTCGCTGGAACCGGACACGCGACCGGTGCGCGTCACCTCGCCTTCCGATGTGGAGCGAGAGGTTGAGATGCGCGAGACCGGTGACGGGCTGGCCAGTGGCAGCCTGGCCGCCACGGAACCCGGCATCTGGCGGGTGACGGATGGGGAGCGCACGGCGCTGGCCGTGGTTGGCACCCTGAATCCACCCGAACTGGCCGATATGCGCAGCACCACGGAAAAGCTGGCCCCGGTGGCCAAGGCCACGGGCGGCGGTTTCTTCTGGCTGGCGCCTGATGGCGGGGCGGGAGAAATCCCCAGCGTGCGCCGCACCCGGCCCGACCGCGATCAGGCCGGATCGGGCTGGCTGGGCCTGCGCGCCAATGGGGATTATACGGTGACCGGCGTCACCCAGGTGCCGCTGCTGCCCGGCCTGCTGGTGCTGGCCGGCGTGCTGGGCCTGCTGCTGGCGGCGTGGCGGCGCGAAGGGCGGGGCGGCTAAGCCGCTTGTCCGATGGTTAAAGCAAAGGCCCGGTGGCTGGCTGCCACCGGGCCTTTTGCGTTCAACCGACCTGCTTATTCCGCCTTCAGCACACCGCGTTCCAACTGGTCGCGTTCGATGCTCTCAAACAGGGCGCGGAAATTGCCCTCACCAAAGCCGTCATCGCCCTTGCGCTGGATGATCTCAAAGAAGATCGGGCCGATCACCGTGGCGGTGAAGATCTGCAACAGCAGCCCGCCACCCGGCGCGCCATCCAGCAGGATGCCGCGCTGGCGCAATTCTTCCGTCGGCTGGCCATGGCCGGGCAGTCGTTCTGCCAGCATGTCGTAATAGGCGGCCGGCGGCGGGGTCATGAACGTGATGCCGTTCGCCTTCAGCGCATCATAGGTCTTGATGATATCGTCGGTGGCCAGGGCGATATGCTGGATGCCTTCGCCCTTATATTCACGCAGATATTCCTCGATCTGGTCGACGCGGCCTTCCACGCCGGCACTTTCATTGATCGGGATGCGGATCTTGCCGCAGGGTGCGGTCAGCGCCCGGCTTTTCAGGCCGGTCAGCTTGCCTTCGATGTCGAAATAGCGAATCTGCTGGAAATTGAAGAGCTTGTTGTAGAAATCGAACCAATGGTCCATGCGGCCGCGATGGACATTGTGGGTCAGGTGGTCCACCAGCGTCAGGCCACAGCCGGTGGGGTGCTGTTCGGCCCCCTCTACCGGCACGAAGTCGATATCATAGATCGATGCCGGGCTTTGATACCGGTCCACCAGATAGATCAGGCTGCCGCCGATGCCTTCGATAGCGGGGATGTTCAGCTCCATCGGGCCGATGGCGCCCTTCACCTCCCGCGCGCCCAGTTCCAGGGCGCGGCGATGGGCGAAGGCGGCATCCTTGACCCGGAAAGCCATGGCGCAGGCGCTGGGCCCATGGGCGCGGGCAAATTGCTGGGCCAGGCTTTCCGGCTCCCCATTGACGATGAAATTGATATCGCCCTGGCGGAACAGGCTGACCTTCTTGGACCGGTGGGTGGCCACCTTGGTGAAGCCCAGCGTAACGAACAGCGCCTCCAGCGCCGCGACATCGGGGGCGGTATATTCCACAAACTCAAACCCGTCGGTGCCCATGGGGTTGTCCCACAGGTTACCCACCAGCTTGCCATTCTCCACCCGCGCATTCATGCCGCCATCCACCATCGCCGCCTCCCCTATCTGGTTCGCTCCTGGAATTGTTTCAGATGATACGATAAGTCGCGGGGCATGTCCTTGCGAAGTGTGGGCGGAAAGGCGCATTCTGCGGTGACAAATTGCGCGAAAACTTTCAAATGGGGCGGAAGATGAAGGAAAGCGGATTAGACGCGGCAGATATTCGCATACTTGCTGCGTTGCAGCGCAATGGCCGGCTTTCCAATGTCGATCTGGCCGAACAGGTGGGCCTGTCCCCCAGCCCCTGCCTGCGCCGGGTGCGCGATCTGGAGGAAAAGGGCTTCATCCAGGGCTATACCGCCATCCTGGACCGGCGGAAGCTGGGCATGGGGGTGGTGGCCTTTGTGGAGGTGAAGATCGACCAGAATGCCGAAGGGGACGCCGATTTCCGGCGCGGCATCCTGCTGCTGCCGGAGGTGGTGTCCTGCTTCGTGATGACGGGGACGATGGATTACCTGCTGCAGGTGGTGGTGGAGGATCTGGACGCGTTCGCCGATCTCTCCATGCGCAAGCTTTTGTCGATCAAGGGGGTGAAGGAGGTGAAATCCAGCTTCGTGCTGGACGTGGTGAAGCATTCCACCAACCTGCCCCTGCCGCGCCCCGGTGTGGGGTGAAAGCTGGGTTAAGGGTATTAACTATCAATAGGTTAAATTGATCGCGGTATCGCCGCATGTTGCGGCAAATGCCTTCCGTTGACACCAAAGCGACGCAAGCAAAAATCACCCAAAACAAAACCGCCCGCCTCCGGTGATGGAAGGCGGGCGGTTCCATGACAAGTGAACAGCCCCCCGCCAGCCGGCGGGGGGTAAGTCAACAGATCACAGATCCTTGGCGATCTTGTTCAGGCGCAGGCGCAGCGCGTTCAGCTTGATGAAGCCTTCGGCGTCCTTCTGGTTATAGACGCTGTCGGCCTCAAACGTCACATAATCCAGCCGGTACAGGCTGTTGGGGCTCTGGCGGCCGACAACGCGGGCGCTGCCCTTGAACAGCTTCAGCCGGACCACGCCATTGACGCGTTCCTGCGTCTTGTCGATCAGGGCCTGCAGGGCTTCGCGTTCCGGGCTGAACCAGAAGCCGTTATAGATCAGCTTGGCATAGCGGGGCATCACCTCGTCCTTCAGGTGCATGGCCTCGCGGTCCAGGGTGATGCTTTCCATGCCGCGATGGGCGATGGACAGCAGGGTGCCGCCCGGCGTCTCATACACGCCACGGGACTTCATGCCGACAAAGCGGTTTTCCACCAGATCCAGGCGGCCGATGCCATGCTTGCCGGCCAGACGGTTCAGTTCCGTCAACAGGTTGGCCGGCGACAGCTTCACGCCATTCACGGCGACGGCATCGCCCTTCACATATTCGATCTCGACATATTCCGCTTCATCCGGGGCCTTTTCCGGGGCCACGGTGCGGGTGAACATGTCCTCGTCCGGTTCCACCCACGGGTTTTCCAGCGCCTTGCCTTCATAGGAAATGTGCAGCAGGTTGGCGTCGGTGGAATAGGGGGCCTCGCCGCGCTTGTCCTTGGCGATGGGAATCTGGTGCTTTTCGGCAAATTCCAGCAGCTGGGTGCGGCTGTTCAGATCCCATTCGCGCCAGGGCGCGATCACGGTCACATCCGGCTTCAGGGCGTAATAGCCCAGCTCAAACCGGACCTGATCATTGCCCTTGCCGGTGGCGCCGTGGGACACGGCATCGGCACCGACCTGATTGGCGATTTCAATCTGGCGCTTGGCGATCAGCGGGCGGGCGATGGAGGTGCCCAGCAGATAGGTGCCTTCATACAGCGTGTTGGCCCGGAACATCGGGAACACGAAATCCCGCACGAATTCTTCGCGCAGATCGTCGATGAAGATGTTTTCCGGCTTCACGCCCAGCAGCTCGGCCTTCTTGCGGGCAGGCTCCAGCTCCTCCCCCTGGCCGAGATCGGCGGTGAAGGTGACCACCTCGCAACGGTAGGTCTCCTGCAGCCATTTCAGGATCACCGAGGTATCGAGGCCGCCGGAATAGGCGAGCACGACTTTCTTCACGCCGCTCTTCATGGGAAATATCCGCCACGGTTTTATGTTGAACCGGGCACGGACGTTAGCGACAGCCCGGCCCGCTGTCCAGTTCCGCCCCTTGGCCACAGGGTACTTGCAACCCAGCTTTTCCAAAAGGGCTGGCGAGGCGGCGGCTTCGTGCTACCAAGAAGCCAATCTCGACTCGATATAATGACGACCTGGGGAGTGATGGTTGATGAGCGGTGGCGCGAAGATCGTGATTGCCTGCCTGCTGGCCTTACTGGTGCTGGCCGTGGCCACGGGTGTGCTGGCCTGGGGGCAGGTGGATGACGGGCAGCCGATCAGCCTGCATGGCATCATCGCCCTGGTGCTGGGCGGCCTGGGCTCCCTGGTGGTGGGGGGCGGGCTGATGGCCCTGGTCTTCTTCTCCAACCGTTCCGGCCATGATCAGGCGGTGCATGAGGAGACGCGGCGCGCCATGGGGGAAAAACCCGATACAAACGATTATATCTCCAAGACGTGATTTATCACAGCCCGCGCCTGCCCCATATTGGTATGGACAAAAAGAGGTACCTCCCTGGCTTAACCATCTTATTTGAGAAAAGGTCCGGCCCCGCCCCATGGCCCTGATCAGCAAAGCCTTACAGCTTATCGACGAAGAACAGCGGTCGCCGCTGTACCGCTATGGCTTCGCGGTCATCAGCGTGGTGATTGCCACGCTGTTGCGGCATTGGGCAGACCCGTTCATGCCGGCGGGCTATCCATTCCTGACCTATTTCCCCACGGTCATCCTCACCGCCCTGGTGGCGGGCCTGTGGCCGGGGATTGCTGCCTCCCTTCTCTCCGGGCTGGCCGCTTGGTATTTCTTCATGCCGCCCTTCCGGGCCTTCACCCTGGACGGACCCAACGCTTTTGCCTTGGGCTTCTTCTTCCTGGTGGTGGCCATTGATATCGCCATCATCCATCTGATCCGGCTGGCCCTGGCCCAGCTGCGGCGCGAACGGGAGCGGGCGCTGCGGGCGGAGGAGACGGCCCTGGACCATGCCCGCCAGCGGGAGGTGCTGTTTGCCGAGCTGCAGCACCGTGTCTCCAACAATCTGCAGCTTGTCTCTGCCCTGCTGGCCCTGCAACGGGCGGACATCACGGATGAGGGCGCGCGGCGGGTGCTGGCCGATGCGGCGGCCCGGCTGGCCCTGATCGGCCGCATCCACCGCCGCCTGCATGATCCCAACAGCAGCCAGAGCGATCTCCCCCTGTTCCTGCGTGAACTGGCCGACGATCTGCTGGCCGCCGCCGGGGTGGAGGGCGTGAATTGTCAGGTCAGCGCGCCGTCGCTGCCGCTTTTGTCGGAAAAGATGGTGCCGCTGGCCCTGATCGTGGCCGAACTGGTCAGCAATGCCATGGAACATGGCTTCAAGGGATGCGATGGCGGCCGGATTGATCTGGTGGTGACGCCGGCAGAGGGCGACCGGCTCTGCCTGATTATCAGCGATGATGGCGTCGGCCTGCCGCCCAGCTTCGATCTGGCCCACACGCAGAGCCTGGGGCTGCGGCTGGTGAAATTGCTGGCCCAGCAGATCGACGCCCGGTTTGAAATGCGCAGCGGGCGGGGCACGGAAGCCCGGCTGGTGTTTAATCCGGGTTGAGGGGTTATCCCCGCCATTGCCCCCGGCGCTGCAGCACATCGCGCAACAGGGTGGGACGGTCACTGATCAGCCCGTCCACCCCGATATCCAGCAGATATTCCATCTCCGCCGCCTCATCCACCGTCCAGACATGCACGGGCAGCCCGTGGCGATGGGCGTTGCGGATAAAGGCGGGGGTAACGATGGGCAGGCCATGATGGCGGCGGGGTACCTGCAGGCAGTCACTGCCCGGCCGCCCCAACGGCAGGCCATGCGCGCCGAACCAGATGCGCGCCACCTGGGCCGGGCCGGCGCTGGAACAGAGGTCCGGCCCCAGCGCCCGCCGCAGCCGGGCCAGCCGCGCCCCGGAAAAGGAACCGACGCAGACCCGACCCAGTGCGCCATGCCGGCGCAGCATGTCGGGCAAAGCCAGGGCAGCCCGGTCGCTCTTGGGATCGATGTTCAGGTGCAGGTCCGGCCAGCGTTCCAGCACCTCTTCCAGCAGGGGGATCGGTTCCTGCCCGGCAATGCGGGCCTGGGCGATGGCGGACCAGGGCAGTGCATCCACCCGGCCTTTTCCGTCGGTCAACCGGTCCAGCACCTCATCATGGAAAACGATCAGCCTGCCATCTTCGGTCAATTGCACATCGGTTTCGATATAGCGGAAGCCCAGATCGATGGCGCGGGCAAAGGCGGCAAGGCTGTTTTCCGGCGCTTCCAGCCCGCCGCCGCGATGCGCAAAGGCAATAGGGCCGTCATGATCCAGATAGGGATGTCGCCCGGCCTGCCGCATCGGTATCAACCCACCGGCGGCTTCTGGTCCAGCCGGGGCCAGCGGGACAGGGCCATATACCACAGGCCCGCCGTCAGCAGCGGAAACCAGAGGAAGACCACCAGGGCCCAGAGCGGGTTGCGCCCGATCTTGCCCAGCGCAATCCCGGCCATGCAGATGGTCCAGGTGATGGACAGCACCACGATCAGCGTGGCCAGCCAGCCGGGCAGAAACAGGAACAGTTCCACACTGTCGCCAAAAACCGGCATGGCTCATTTCCCCTTCTGGGCGGCAGCGGCGTCGCGGGCGCGGCGCAGCCTTTCACGCGGATGCAGCTTTTCCGGCCGTGGCGGCAGGGTGGGCCAGGGCTTGAAGGCTAGCAGGCTGGTGAAAATGGGCCAGCCCAGCACCGGCAGCGCCAGCCAGATCACCCAGCCGCGCGGCAGCCCGGCCCGGCCCAGCAGCCGGATTGCCGGCCAGACGGCCAACGCCGCCAGCCCGAAATGCACCAGCAGCGTCCATTGCCATCCGTTCACACCGACCCCGCCTGCTTTCATTCAATATCCGGTTGGGGACATAGCATGTCTGCCGGGCGCGTCAACCGGGCATAAAAAAGCCCGGCCTTCAGAAAGGCCGGGCGAAGGGAGAAATCCGGTGCGGCTGTCGCAAGACCACCCCGGATTCCAGCAGAGCTTTTTCAGAAGCGAACGCGCGCACCGGTCATGACAGCCAAGGCGTCGTAATAGGAGACGTTGGGCCGGTCATACTGATGGTTGCGCACACCGGCATAAAGGTCGGTGGACAGGGCATCGATCACCTGCACCACATAGGCGCCATAGGCTTTGCCCTTGGCACCGCGCACGGCGAAATCATCCTGGGTGAAATAATCCACCGAGAAGGCGGTATTGCCCAGATCGTTCAGCTTGGCGAGATAACCCACCTTGCCGTACCAGAAATTGGTGTCGAACCCGGCCTTCTGTTCCCGTGTGCCGGCGGCGAAGGTCACGTTGAAGCCGTTTTCCAGCCGGGCGGAGACGGAGCCGTTATACTGGTTGCCGAAATCGAAGCCGGCGACATCGCGGCTGTCGGAATTGGCATAGGCGACGGCGCCGGCCACCGTGGTGGTGCCGATCTTGCCATTATAGCGCAGCGCCGCATCCATCGCCCCACCCTGGGTGACGCTGGTGGAACCGACAAAGCCGCCGGCGAAGGTGGGGGTGTCATAGCGCACGCGGTCTTCGCGGTGCAGGCCGTCCAGATCGTTGAACAGGCTGTTGACGGTGCCGACGGTGGCCTTGGTCCCCTTGGCGCGGATGCCGATACCGCCGAAGGTGGCGCCGACATCGGCATAACCGCCCAGATTGGCCGTGCCGGACAGATCGATTTCCGACGTGATGTTGGAAGCGGTATCGCCCTGGCCCACCCACAGGCGGCCGAAGCGGGTGCTTTCAATGAATAATTCCAGCTTGCGTTCACTGAAGGCGAAGGCGCCGCTGTCGGTGTAAAGCCCGGTGGAACGGCTGTTGGCGGAAATCGCCTCCAGCTCGATATCGGTGCCGGCACTCCATTCATCATTCAGCTTCGCCACGCCGGTGAAGCGGATACGGGTGGAAGCGCCGTTATTGTCGGAGAAGATGAAATCGTTGGCCACGCCATCATCGGCATAGGTCACCATGCGGTTGACCCAGCCGGTCAGCGTCAGCTTCAGCTTGCTGTTGCCGGACTGCACGATCTGCGGCGCCTTGAAGGCGCTGGCGGAGACCAGCGGCACATCCTTGGGCGCTGCGGGGGCAGCGCTGGCCGAACCGGCACCAGCAGCAGGAGCGGCGGCAGGGGCGGCCTTTTCCAGCTTTTCAATGCGGGACAGCAATTCCTTCACCTGGGCCTTCAGCGCGTCCACCTCCCCGGTTTGCTGGGCAAAGGCGGGGGAAGCGGCCGACATGGCCACCAGGGCAGCACCAGCAAACAAAGCTTTGGTGGCAGCAGACTTCAACTTCATCGTGTATCCTCCCAGGATGTTGCCCTATCTGAGCACTTCGTTTCTTACAGCAAAATGACAGTAATGTTACATGTCACAAGCATGAGATTTGTTGATTTGCCCCTTTGCAAATCACTGTGACATCACCGCAACAGAGCCGCCATTGTGCGATATATCGGGAAAATGGCTGGAGAGAGCGTTTGAATTTTTGATTATGAGATCCAGCAATGATTATTTTGAAATATCTTTAACAGTTCGATAACCCCGACCTTTGGCGGGGGCGGGGAGACAAGGGAAGGATACAAAAAAAGCATACAAAAAGGGGTGCCACAGCGGGCACCCCTTGATCGGAAAGCGACGCGTAAAAGGGTGCGATGTCCGGGCCTATGGCCGCCGCACCGGGGCGAACAGCCGATCTCCAGGCGCTGTCTCAGCCGGGTCCAGCGCCGGCAGGGCCTGCACCTTGGCGAACAGGGCCGTCAGATCGCCCGCCGTGGCGTCGAACAGCTGGTCATAGCTGTCGAGCACGAAATAGGTCTGTTGATAATCATCAATACGATAACGGGTGCGCATCACCCGTTCCAGGTTGAAACCCACCCGGTGCGGCTGCGGGCTGTCCAGGCAATAGCGGGTTTCCCCGTGGGAGGAAAGCATCCCCGCCCCATAGGCACGCAGGCCCTGGGATGTATTGATCAGGCCGAATTCCACCATGTACCAGTAAAGCCTTGCCAGCGGTTCCAGCCCCCCGGCGGCAATGGCCAGTGCCCCGTGCCGGCCATAGGCCTGCAGGTAATCGGCGAAAACCGGATGGGTCAGCAGCGGTACATGGCCGAAAAAATCATGGAACACATCCGGTTCCACCAGATAATCCATCTCCGCCGGCTGACGCAGCCAGTTGGTGACGGGAAAGCGCCGGTTGGCCAGATGGTCGAAGAACTCCTTCTCCGGGATCAGGCCCGGCACGGCCAGCAGCCGCCAGCCGGTGGCCCGGTCCAGCAGGTCGGAGGTGCGGCGGAAATCGGGAATGGCATCGCGCGCATCCAGCCGGGCCAGCCCGGCGGTGAATTCCGGCGCGGCATAATCGGCCAGCAGGGCCGCCTGCCGGTCATAGAGCGCCCGCCACAGCGCATGGTCGGCGGCGCTGTAATGGTCCCAGCCCTGATCGATGCTGTAATCATCCGCCACCTGGCGGTAATCGCCGCGCAGGCGGCTGGCGGTCTTGCCGCTGGCGGCCACGGCGCTGGCAAAGTCGGTTTCGTCGCGCATGGGTTCCTCCCTTGCCCCCTCTCTGTCGGTTGGGGCCTTTGCGCAATTTTACCGCTGCCGGGCGGGCATTTCCTTGCGGATGGGGGTGTATCGATATGGCATAGGGCAATATCGGCACCGATTCATTGCCCGCCCGCGCCATTTCCTGCCAAGCGCCTGTACCAAGGGGCGTGGAGCATACAGCCGCCCGGCGCAGGCTCAGCCCCGCCGTCCCTCGATCCAGCCATCCACCACCTGTTCCAGCACGCCCAGCGGCACCGAGCCATTGGCCAGGATCGTATCGTGGAAGCCCCGGATATCGAAGGCGTGGCCCAGCTCCTTCTTCGCCTTTTCGCGCAATTCCAGCAATTTACGCAGGCCCAGATAATAGGCGCAGGCCTGACCGGGATAGACGATGTAGCGATCCACCTCCCGCGCAGCCACCTCGGCGGTAAAGGCGGAATTGCTGGTGAAATAATCGATGGCCTGCTGGCGCGACCATTTCTTCACATGGATGCCGGTATCCAGCACCAGCCGGATGGCCCGCCAGAGTTCGAAGCTGAGGCGTCCGAAATCGGCATAGGCATCTTCGTAAAAGCCCAGCTCTTTGGGCAGCCGCTCCGAATAAAGCCCCCAGCCTTCCACATAGGCCGTGTGGGTCTGGTGGCGGCGGAATTCCGGCAGGCCAGTCATTTCCTGCGCCAGGGCCATCTGCATATGGTGGCCGGGCAGCCCTTCATGGAAGGCCAGCACCTCCATCTGCCAGATCGGCATTTCCTTCATGTTGGAGAGGTTGACGTAATAGATGCCGGGGCGGGAGCCGTCACTGGCCGGCGGGGAATAGCGGGCAATGGTCTCGCTGCCCTCCCGGTACAGCTCAAACCGCCGCACCTCCAGGGGCGCCTTGGGCTTCAGGGTGAACTGGCCCTCCAGCACCCCTTTCACCTTGTCCAGAATCAAGCGCGCGCCGGCCAGATAGCCGGCGCGGCCATCTTCATCATTGGGAAAATAGAACTGGGGATCGCTGCGCAGGAACTGGTTGAAGGCGATCAGATCGCCACTGAAGCCGGCGCGCGTCTTCACCGCCACCATCTCTTCCTGCAGGCGCCGCACCTCCTGCAGGCCCAGCGCATGGACCATTTCCGGTTCCAGGTCCAGGGTCGTATGGCGTTTCAGGCACCAGCGGTAATAATCCGGCCCCTGTGGCAGCTTCCACACCCCGTCCCGGTCATCGGCCTGTTCCAGCTGATGGGTCAGTGCCGCCGACAGCCGCGTCCAGGCCGGTGTGAAACCTTCCCGCAATGCCTGGGTGGCGGCGGCGACCAGCGTTTCCTGTTCTGCCGGGGGCAGGCTGGTGCGCCCCAGCCGGTTGCGGAAGCCGGACAACAGCCCCGAGTCGACGTCACTTTCCGGCTCGAACGGGCGGCCGATCAGCACATTGCGCACGGCCTGCAGGCTTTTCTCCACCGAAAAGCGCGGTGGGATGATGCCCTGTGCCGCCCGCCGCTCCAGCGTGCTGATCAGCTGATCCACCGGCTGGGCGATGCCGCGCACCCGCCCGATCCAGGCCTGGGCATCGGCCGCATCGCGCAGCGGGTGATAGGTGGAAAGAAGATCAATGATCTCCCCATGGCGGCCATTGAAATGGTCGGCCGCATAGCTGTTGCCGCGCCAGCGCGCCTCACCCAGCCTTTCCTCGGCCTGATATTCCCACAGAAGCTTATTCAGCCGCCCGGCGGGGGACAGGCTGGCAACGGGGAAATCCCGCCGCAGCTGGGCCAGATTCTCGGCCAGCCTGGCATCCTCGGCCGCCAGGGCTGCCTCTGACAGATCATCCCAACCGCTCTGATCACCGGGCAGACCCAGCCAGGTCCGCAATTCCGGGGAACGGTCGGCCTGGGCGGCAAAGGTCTCGGCAAAAAACCGGTTCAGCGCCGCATCGCCCCCGGCACCGGCCGCCTGCCCCGGCATCCCGCCCAGCAGCCCCCAGCCCAGCAAAGCACCACCGGCCGATATCAGGGCCCGCCGCCCGATTACAGGCGGTGCGGCGGGGTGTTGCGGGCGGTGAGGCGGGTTCATGCGCGACGTCCCTTGCAGCCAACATCCCGGACAGCCAGCGCCCGGCCGCCCGGCACAAACTTTAGGCACGGGGACAGCGGCGCGGCAAGTCGCACATTGGCAAAGCTTCACTCCAGCGGGCATTCGCAATGCCCCTTGGGGGCCGGCGACTGCCGGTCCGCGCCGCGTGGCGCGCAAGCAAAGGCGACAGATGCCGCCGTCTCATCGGTCGAAAATTTTGACCGATGGTATGAAACCCCCCGACAGCCATGATCCATGGCTGTCGGGGTGATCGCGTCCTGCCCCCGCCTGGGGTTTCAATTATGGCAATTCAAGGTGCTGTCCATCTGTGCGGTGCAATGGCCCCATCACCCGCGCTCATGGCTGATGTGATGTGACGCACATCGAACACCGTTCACACCCGGCTATACCAATCACACCACACGGCGCCACGGCGATCGATTAATCATCGGGCCGGCGACGTGAATGGAAGACCAAAGAAGAAGGTGGTCCTGATCTGCGTGTTGATTTCACGCCACAGGCAGACTCTGCCTTCAGGGAACCTTGAGGAGATGAAAATGTCGCGTTTTGCTTATGCTGTGCTTGGTGGTGTTGCCCTGATGACCGTTGCAGCGGCCCCGTCCTTTGCCCAGTCCCCCTTTGACGGCCCCTATGTCGGCGTCTATACGGGCTATACCAACAGCAGCGACACCACCCGCGCCCCCGGTGCCAAGGCCGATCTGAACCTGGATGGCTGGACCTATGGTGGCTTTTTCGGTTACGGCAAGACCTTCAATCGCTTCTATGTCGGTGGTGAAGGCGAACTGGGCGGCCTGGAACTGAGCGACAAGACCAAGCTGGTCGGCGGTCGCGTCACCGGCCTGGATGGTAACGAGACCTATGGCATCTCTGCCCGCGCCGGCTATCTGGTGACCAATGACGCCTTGATTTACGGCCGCGTTGGCTGGCAGCGCACCAATTACGAGGTGACGTCTGCCTTGGCCGGCAGCAGCTTCAGCAAGAGCGATACCCTGAACGGGGTGCGCGTTGGTGGCGGTGTGGAATATGCGGTGACCGATAATATTCTGGCCCGTCTGGAATATAACTACACCGACTACAAGGCTTTGAAGTATACCGCTGGTGGCACTGCCTACAGCCTGCAGCCGGATGACAGCCAGATCCGCGTGGGCGTGGCATATCGCTTCTGATGTTTCCAGGAACAGGGATGCGGGCGTTTCCGCCCGTATCCAGTTCTCCTCGAATGGTGTGATCCGGCCCTCCCTCTCCCCCATTGGGGCCGGTCCCCCCCTCCAGTCACACCATTCGCGGCGGCCCCGGCGTATCCCACACGCCGGGGCCTTTTATTTTTACCCCTTCATGCTGCCCGTCTGCTGCCGGCGGACATGCCAGGAAAACGCTTCTTCCAGCAGGTGCGGGGTATGGCCGCCGCGCGCCTTGGCCCGATTGAAGTAATCGGAAAGCTGGTCGCGGTAGCTGGGATGGACGCAGTTGGCGATGACCACGCCTGCGCGTTCGCGCGGGGCCAACCCGCGCAGATCGGCCAGCCCCACCTCTGTCACCAGAATATCCACATCATGTTCGGTATGGTCGACATGGCTGACCATGGGCACGACGGATGAAATCGCCCCGCCCTTGGCCAGGGATTTGGTGACGAAGATCGACAGATAGGCGTTGCGGGCGAAATCCCCCGAACCGCCAATGCCGTTCATCATCATGGTGCCGTCGACATGGGTGGAATTGACATTGCCGTAAATGTCGAACTCCAGCGCCGTATTGATGCCGATGACGCCCAGACGCCGGATCACCTCCGGATGGTTGGAAATTTCCTGCGGCCGCAGCACCAGCCGGTTGCGGTACTGCGCGATGCGGGAGAAGACCCGCCCGCCGCATTCGGCCGAGAGCGTGACCGACGAACCGGACGCGAAATTCAGCTTACCGGCATCGAACAGGTCAAAGGTGCTGTCCTGCAACACCTCGCTATACATGCGCAGATCATGGAAGGGGCTGTCGATCAGCCCATGCAGCACGGCATTGGCGATGGAACCGATACCCGCTTGCAGCGGGTTCAGCGTCATGTCCAGCCGGCCGCGCGCCACCTCATGCTTGAAGAAATCGATCAGGTGGCCGGCAATGGCGCGGGTGCCATCGTCCGGCGGTTCCACATTGGCAGCACTGTCCTGCTTATGCGTCACCACGATGGCGGCGATCTTGGCCGGATCGATGGGGATATAGGGCGTGCCCGCCCGGCTGTCGCAGGAGACCACGGGGATCGGCGTGCGCGACGGCCGCTTGGTCGGGATATAGATATCGTGCAGCCCCTCCAGCTCCAGCGGCTGCGACAGGTTCAGCTCCACAATCACCTTTTCCGCCAGAATGGCGAAGCTGGCCGTATTGCCGACCGAGGTGGTGGGCACGATGCCGCCATCGGCAGTGATGGCGGTTGCCTCCACGATCGCATAATCGATCGGCCCCATCTGGCCGGAACGGAGCTGCTCCACCGTTTCGGACAGGTGCTGATCGATGAACATCACCTCCCCCCGGTTGATGGCGGCGCGCAGGGTGGGGTCGGACTGGAAGGGCAGGCGGCGGGCCAGCACGCCGGCCTCCGTCAGGATCTTGTCGATATTGTTGCCCAGCGAGGCGCCCGTCATCAAGGTGATGCGGATCGGTTCCTTGGCTGCGCGTTCGGCAATGGCAATGGGCAGGGCCTTGGCATCACCGGCGCGGGTGAACCCGCTCATCCCGATGGTCATGCCATCCTTGATCAGCAGGGCGGCCTCTTCGGGGGTGACGATCTTATCCAGCAGGGACTGACGGCGAATCCGGTCGGCGTACATTTTCTACCTTCTTGGGGTTTTTCCAGCGTTGCTTGCCGCATCTTCAACCGGTGGCATTGGCAGCCACCTTTCCTGTTGAATATGCGCATGGGTGTCGGCCTGCGGCAATGGACCGCGCCCTGTAACAATTTGCCGCATTGAAGAATTGAGTCAAATTGATAGATGAATTCGCTATATTTGATTTTGTTGGGAAATTATTATTTATTAAATTTTGCGGATGTTTCGTCTGAGATAAAACGGATTGTTTTTCAATGTGGGCCGTTTGGTGATTTTTATACTTTGATTCTTTTGAAACGAAACGGAGGTGTCCGTGTCTGTCCTGAAAGTTTTCTTTGATTTCAATTTCACCGTCACCCCGGCGAAGGCCGGGGTCCAGGTTCGTAGAGCGAAACGCCCTTTGAGTCTGGACCCCGGCCTTCGCCGGGGTGACGGCGTGAAAGAAGTAAAATATTGATAAAAAAGAAAAAATTCTCAGACGGACACTCAGCTTTCCGCCCCCACGCGTTCACCCTTGGGCTTCCCCCATCCCGCCCTTGCGGCATCCCGCCGCTTTGCCCACAATCCGGGCCGGCCCAACGCCCTTCAAGGATCACCGGCATGATGAAGCGCCTGTTCGCTGCCCTGTTCTTCTGTTTGCTGTTGCCGGGGCTGGCGGGGGCGGAAACGGTGCTGCGGCGGGGCAATGGGGCGGAGCCGGAAACGCTGGACCCGCATCAGGCGACCGGCCTGCCGGAAGCCATGATCTTCTACGATATCTATGAAGGGCTGCTGTCCCGTGGGCCGGATGGCAAGCCGCAGCCGGCCATCGCCGACCGCTGGGAGATCAGCCCGGATGGGCTGCAGGTGACCTTCCATCTGCGTGATGGGGCCAAATGGTCCGATGGCAGCCCGATCACGGCCGGCGATGTCGTCTTCTCCTTCCGCCGGCTGGCCAACCCGGCGACCAGCCGGAACAATAATTTCGTCTGGCCGATCAAGAATGCCCGCGCGCTCAGCACCGGCACGCTGACGGATATGACGGCCTTGGGCGTGGCGGCGCTGGATGCGCAAACCGTGCGCTTCACGCTGGAGGAGCCAACCCCCTATTTCATCTCCCTGCTCTCTTACCCCATGCTGGTGATCCTGCCGGAATCCCGGGTGACAGCGCTGGGGCGGGATTTCTTCAAGCCCGGTAACCTTGTCTCCGCCGGCGGTTACCGGCTGGTGGAACAGGTGCCGCAAGGCCATGTGAAGCTGGAACGCAACCCGTTCCACCGCGATGCCGCCAAAGCCTTCTTCGATACGGTCTATTTCTACCCAACGGAGAATCAGGAAACGGAGCTGAAGCGCTTCCGCGCCGGGGAGCTGGACGCCAGCTATACGCTGCCACCCGCGCAAATCCCCTGGGCCAAGGCCAACCTGCCCGATGCGCTGCGCCTGTCGCCGCAATTGGGCACCTATTTCCTGGCCTTCAACACGGAAAAGGAGCCCTGGAAATCCAAGCCCGACCTGCGCCGGGCCCTGTCCATGGTGATCGACCGGGAGGTCTTGACCGAACGGATCAGCCAGGGCGGGGAGATGCCCAGCCTTTCCTTTGTGCCGCCGACGGTGACGGGCTATCAACCGGCCCGGCCGGCATGGGCCGACTGGCCGATGGAACGCCGGGTGGCCGAGGCACAGGCGCTGCTGGCCAAGGCCGGATATCCGGGCGGGCAGGGGCTGACCCTGGATATCCTGTTCAACACCGCCGATAACCATCGCCGCATCGCCGTGGCGGTGGCTGGCATGGTGCAGCAGCGGCTGGGGGTGAAATCCAGCCTGACCAACCAGGAATGGAAGGTGTTTCTGGATACAAGGCGCACGCATAATTTCCCGGGTCTGGCCCGGCACGGCATCATCGGCGCCTATGATGATCCCTATGCCTTCCTGCAATTCCTGCGCACGGAGATGGGGCCGGAAAATCCCGCCGCCTACAGCAATCCTGCCTATGACCGGCTGATGGCGGCCAGCGTGCTGGAACGCGATCCCGCCAAGCGGCTGGAGATTCTGCATCAGGCAGAGGTGCTGGCGGCCGCCGATGCGCCCATCATCCCGCTTTTCACCTATGCGCGGGTGCGGCTGGTCTCCCCCCGGCTGGCGGGCTGGCAGCCCAATCCGGTGGATTGCAATCCCAGCCGCTTCCTGTCTCCCGTCGCGGCGCGCTGAAAAATGCCGTTCGGCTGAGGAAAGCGCGCTGCCGACACTGGACAGTCCGGGTGATTGACCGCACATAAACCCCCACTCCCACCCCGTCGGACATGGGTGCTGGGGGCCGCAGTTGGATGCCCTGGAGAATAACAATGCGCCTTTCCCGCCGTCTGGCGACGGCCTTCGTCGCCCTGACCCTTGCTACCGGTTTTTCCGCCAGCGCCGCCTGGGCGGACATGGTGTTGAACCGGGGCAATCAGGCCGAGCCGACCTCACTCGACCCGCAAAAGGGCACCGATGTGCAATCGGCCCGGATCGGGTACGACCTGTTCGAAGGGCTGTTGACCTTCGGCCCCGATGGCAAGGCCATTCCCGGTGCGGCGGAGAAATGGACCATCAGCGACGATGGGCTGACCTATACCTTCACCCTGCGCGCCGATGGCAAATGGTCGGACGGCACGCCGGTGACGGCGGCGGATTTTGTCTTTGCCTGGCAACGGCTGGTCGATCCCAAGACGGCCTCTGACTATGCTTATTTCCTCTGGCCGGTGAAGAACGGGGAGGCGATCAGCAATGGCAAGCAGCCGGTGTCGGCGCTGGGCGTGCAGGCGGTGGATGCCCGCACCTTCAAGGTGACGCTGGAACGGTCGACCGGCTATTTCCTGGGCTCCCTGCTGCACCGCATGACCTACCCGATCTCCAAGGCCAATGTGGAGAAGTTCGGGGCGGATTTCGTCAAGCCCGGCAACCTCGTCTCCAACGGCGCCTACAAGCTGGACGCCTATATGCCGCAATCCTTCGTGAAGGCGGTGAAGAACCCGCATTTCCGCGAGGCGGCATCGGTGAAGATCGATACCGTGGTCTTCCACCATTCCGACAGCCCGGAAACGGAACTGCGGCGTTTCCGCGCCGGTGAACTGGATATTGTGCAGATGGCACCGGTGACGCAGATCGACTGGCTGCGCCAGAACATGCCGGAAACCATCATGTTCTATCCCGTGCTGGGCACCCAGTATCTGGGCATCAATATGACGAAGGAACCGTTCAAGTCCAATCCTAAGCTGCGGGAAGCGCTTTATCTGGCCATCGACCGGCAGATCATTGTGGAGAAGATCACCAAGGCCGGCGACGTGCCGGCCTGGACGCTGACCTCCCCCGGCATTGACGGCTATACGCTGCCGCTGCCGGCCCTGGCCAAGGCGACCCAGGCCGAACGCGATGCCCAGGCCAAGCGTCTGATCGAGGAAGCCGGCTATGGCAAGGGCGGCAAGCCGCTGGAAGTGGAAATCCTGCACAATACCAATGAGAGCACCCGCAAGATCATGGTGGCCGTCGCCTCCATGTGGCAGAGCAAGCTGGGCGCCAAGGTCAACCTGAACAATCAGGAATGGAAGATCGTGTTGCAGAATGCAGGCGAGAAATCCTATGCCGGCACGGCCGTGCTGGGCTGGCTCGCCGATTTCCCCGATCCCTATACTTTCCTGAAGCTTCTGCGCTCCGATGTGGGCAAGATGAACCGGTCGGGCTATGACAATGCCGTGTTCGACCAGAAGTTGGATGCCGCCAATGCCAATACCGATCCGGCCCAGCGCATGAAGCTGCTGGCCGAAGCGGAGGCTGCCATGTTGGCCGATACGCCCATCATCCCCATCTATCACCAGGCCTATCGCAATCTGGTCAGCCCGCGGGTGAAGGGCTGGGGGCCGACGCCGATGGGCGTGCAGCCGTCGCGCTATCTGGAAGTCGCCGCCAAGTGACAAAGCAGGGGGCGGTGCCCGCCACCGCCCCCAATCAACCCATCAGCAGCAATTCAGCAGCAATCCGACCTTTGAACAGGAGCGTTCCCGCATGTCGTTTGTGACACGGCACCTGCGCCGTCTGACCATGGCCCTGATGCTGGCCAGTGCCAGCCTGACCGCCGCCACGGCCCCCGCCTGGGCGGAAAAGGTGCTGCACCGGGGCAATGGCGCGGAGCCGGAAACGCTGGACCCGGCCAAGTCCAGCGGGGTGCCGGATAGCTGGATTCAATATGACCTGTTTGAAGGATTGCTGATCCCCGATGGCAGCGACAAGCTGATCCCCGGTGCGGCGGAGAAATGGGACATTTCGCCGGACGGGCTGGTTTATACTTTCCATCTGCGCCGCAACGCCAAATGGTCGGACGGCACGCCGGTGACGGCGGCTGACTGGGTCTTCTCCTGGAAGCGTCTGGTCGATCCCAAGAACGGGGCCAAGTATGGCTATTTCCTCTGGGTGGTGAAGAATGCCCAGGCCATCAATCTGGGCAAGCTGCCGGTGGACCAGATGGGCGTGCGGGCGCTGGATGATTATACGTTCCAGGTAACGCTGGAACGGCCCACGCCTTACTTCCTGTCCATGCTGCACCACCATTCCACCTACGCCCTGTCCAAGACGAATGTGGAAAAGTTCGGCGCCGATTTCATCAAGCCCGGCAATCTGGTGACCAATGGCGTCTATAAGCTGGCAGAGGCAGTGCCGCAGAGCCATGTCAAGCTGGTGAAGAACACTTATCACCCCGATGCGGCCAAGACCCCCATCGATACGGTGATGTTCTATCCGACAGAGAACCTGGATGCGGAGCTGAAGCGCTATCGCGCCGGTGAACTCCACATCACCTATGAGGTGCCGGTGACGCAGATGCAGTGGCTGCGGGCCAATATGGCCAGCGAGCTGCGGCTGGCCCCCTATTTCGGCACTTATTTCTTTGCTGCCAACCTGACCAAGGAACCGTGGAAGTCCAACAAGGATCTGCGGCTGGCGCTCAACCTTGCCATCGACCGCAATATTCTGGTGGAAAAGATCAACCAGCGCGGGGAGTTGCCGGCTTACAGCTTCGTGCCGCCGGGTGTGGCAGGCTATACCCAGCAGGTGCCCGATTATGCCAGCTGGACCCAGGCCCAGCGGGAGGCCAAGGCCAAGGAACTGATGCAGAAGGCCGGCTATGGGCCGGGTGGCAAGCCGCTGGAAATCGAAATCCTCTACAACACCCACGAAAACCACCGCAAACTGGCCATCGCCGTGGCCTCCATGTGGCAGCAGAAGCTGGGGGTGAAGACGACGCTGAATAATCAGGAATGGAAAGTGTTCCTGAACACGCGTGACGAGAAGAAATTCAAGGACGTGGTCCGCCATGGCTGGATTGGCGATTATATCGATGCGGCCAGCTTCCTGGATCTGGCACGCAGCGACATTGGCAAGCAGAACCCGTCCGGCTACAGCAACCCCGCCTATGACAAGCTGCTGGATCAGGCCACCGCTGCCCCGACGGCAGAGCAGCGGGCCGAGCTGATGCAGCAGGCTGAACGCCTGATGGTGGATGACGTAGCCGTCTTCCCGCTGCATTTCTACAGCTCCAAGCACATGGTCAGCCCCAAGCTGATCGGCTGGAAGGATAATCTGCTGGACAGCCACCCCAGCCGCTTCCTGGATGTGAAGGAATAAGGGCTGACACTCGTTGCTGTTCTCAAGGCCGGCGGAAGCGATTCCGCCGGCCTTTTTCATTTATACCAATCTCCCTCAGTCGCCGGGCGCTGCCATCCGGCAGCTTGGCTTGCGCGCCCATGAGGGCGCGGGCCGGCCGTCGCCGGCCTCCAACCCGCCTAAAGGTCAACCTTTAGGCGGGTTGGTATTATTCCCCGGTGGCCAGATCGAACCCTTCATCGATCCAGCCGGTGATGCCGCCGGCCATGATCTTCACCGGCCGGCCCAGTTGCGCCAGCCGCAGGGCCCCACGCGCCGCCCCGTTGCAATGCGGGCCGGCGCAATAGGTGACGAACAGCGTCTCTGCCGGCCATTCCGCCAGACGCCGTTCGGTGATCTTGCCATGGGGCAGGTTGATGGCGCCCGGCACATGGCCACGGGCAAACAGCGCCGGCCCCCGCACATCCAGCAGCACGAAATCCGGGCCACGTGACAGGGCGTCATGCACATCCCAGCAATCGGTCTCAAAGCTGAATTCGGCGGCAAAATGCGCCACGGCCAGATCGGACGGGGCGGCGGGGATTTCGGTGACAGCACTCATCATCAGGGCTCCCTTGGTTACGCGATGGAGCTTCCCGCTTTGCCGGAAGGCGGCCAAGTGGCAGGATTGCCAATGATGATTAATATCCCGCCAAACCCATCCCCTGCATACCCCTGTGCTGCGGGGATATGACGGCTTCACCCGTACAGAACTACAGCGCATCCTGACGGAACTGGCCGGCATGGTGCTGGCAATGTGCAGACAATGGGAGGGCATTCATGGAACTGACTGAACAGGAATTGTCCGCTGCCCGCCAGCACATGGAAGAACTGCGGCGGCATGGCCATGTCACCGGTGCCAAGTTTGTGCGTCGGACGGCCCGTATCGTGGTTGATCTCAGCACCGGTGTCCAGGTGGCCTTCCCGCCGGATCTTGTGGAAGGCTTGGCGGGTGCCGCCCCCGACGAACTGGCTGACATAGAAATCAGCCCTGCAGGTCTCGGCCTGCATTGGCCAAAGCTTGATGCCGATATCTATGTTCCGGCCCTGTTGCAGGGTATTTTCGGTTCCAAGCAATGGATGGCCGCCAACCTTGGCTCGTCTGGCGGAAAGGCGCGCTCGCCGGCAAAGGCAGCGGCTTCCCGTGAGAATGGCCGCAAGGGTGGACGGCCGCCAAAGGTGGCGTGAAGGGACAAGCACCGCCCTGCTTGCTGGAGCTTGCCCCTTGCCGTTGAATGATGTCCGCTGGCAGAATTGCCGCCATGGACAATATTCCGCCAAACCCCGCCGGTCCCCTCGTCGTAGCCCTGGCTTATGACGGGCTCTGCACCTTTGAATTTGCCATCACGGCGGAGATTTTCGGCCTTGCCCGGCCGGAGTTGGGGCCGGGCTGGTATCGGTTCGCGGCCGCCGCTATCGAACCAGGGCCGTTGCGCGCGCAGGGCGGCCTGCGCCTTACCGTGGATGGCGGGTTGGACCTGCTGGATCAGGCCGACCTGATCATCGTACCCGGCTGGAAGGGGGCCGGTGTGCCGGTGCCGCCTTTCCTGATCGACCGTTTGCGTGCGGCGCATGATCGTGGCGCTCGGCTGGCCTCCATCTGCTCCGGCGCCTTTGTCCTGGCGGCCACCGGTCTGCTGGACGGCAAAAGGCTGGCCACGCACTGGCGCTATGCTGAGGCCATGGCCCAGGCCTATCCGTTGGTGCAACTGGATGCCGATGTGCTTTATGTGCAGGAAGGCCGCCTCTTCACCTCGGCCGGCAGTGCGGCGGGGATTGATCTGATGCTGCACATTATCCGCAGTGATTTCGGCCATAATGCCGCCAACAGCGTGGCCCGCCGGCTGGTGGTGCCCGCCCATCGCAGTGGCGGACAGGCGCAGTTCGTCCCCCGCCCGGTGCCGCGCCAGCCGCAAAGCCGCCTCAGCCCCCTGCTGGACCGGATACGTGCCGACCCGCAACAGGTCTGGACGGTGGCAGCCATGGCCCGCGCCGCCGCCATGAGCGAGCGCACCTTCCTGCGCCGCTTTCAGGAAGCGACGGGCCACACGCCCGGCGACTGGCTTGCCCTGGTGCGGGTGGAACTGGCCAAGACCCTGCTGGAAACGACAAGCCTGCCGGTGGAGGAGGTGGCGCGGCTGGCCGGCTTCGGCGCCCCGCCCACCCTGCGCCATCATTTCAGCCGCGCCACCGGCCTGTCCCCGCGCGATTACCGGGACCGGTTCGGCGCCGGGGCCTCTCCCTGAGGTCACTCTCCCCAAAACTCACGATCAAGGGAGATTGGCCTGACCCGGCAAAGGCAGTTCCGTCGTCTCCTTGACGGTGGAGACGACGATCATGCTGTTCAATTCCCGCACGCCCGGCAGTTTGGACAGTTTCTCGAAGAAAAGCTGTTCATAGGCTTCAATATCCTTGGTGACGATGCGCAGCAGGAAATCCACCTGACCCATCAGCACGAAACATTCCTGCACCTCCGGGATGCGGCGGATGGAGGCGCGGAAATCATCCAGCATGTCACCGCTATGCGCCTCCAGCTTCACCTGGCTGAAGATCATGACATTCAGTCCCACCGCCTTGCGGTCCAGCAGCGCCACCCGGCCCTTGATCACCCCATCTTCCTGCAGCCGCTGGATGCGCCGCCAGCAGGGGCTCTGGCTCAACCCCACCTGATCGGCGATTTCCGCCGCCGTTGCCGATCCGTCCTTCTGCAACAGGCCCAGGATTCGCCAATCCAAGCCATCCAGCTCTTTATGCATAAAAATTCCCCATCATGTGCAAAGTTGGCAAAACTCATGCACAGATTATTCCCTGAGAAGGAAACTTGCAAAGAAATGCCCCGGCATCTCCGCTACCTTATCGACATTGTTCATCACGCTCTACCGGGGCCGCCACGATGTCTTCCGCCTATGAAAATCACGCCAGCCTGACCGTTTACCGCGACCAGCCGACGGGGGCCCGCATTGCCCTGGCGGTGCATCGCGCGGCCAATGGCGCGATTACGCCGGTGCCGTGGCAGCACCTGCAGGGTGTTGATCTGGGTGAAGCGGTGGATGCCGCCCTGCGCGCCTCGCGTTCCACCCGCGCCTTCGCCATGCTGGTGACGGATGAGGAGGCGGGCCTGAATGAAGACCCGGTCAGCGTGCTGTCGCGCTGTCTGGCCCGTGCCGATCATGACCGGCTGTCCGTCGGCCCGGAAATGCGCGGCGCCAGCAAAACCGTCCCCGCCCATTTCGTCGCTGCCGAGTGAGATCAATGCCCGCCCCCACCCTGACCCCGCCGCCGCAGGAACAGCGCCCCACCGATCCGGGCCGCACCGCCTGTTTTGCCGTGCTGGCGGAACCGGACCCGGCCTCGCTGCCGCGCGTGCTGGAACTGTTCGCCAAGCGCGGGCTGGTGCCCTCCTCGGTCCAGTCCCGCCTGTTTGAGCCGGATGAGACGCTGCATGTCGATGTGCAGGTGCCCACGCTGACGCGCGACGAATCGGATTATATCGCCCGCTGCCTGCGGGCCATTCCGCTGGTGCGGCAAGTGCTGACGTCGGAACGTCACCGCGCGCTGGCCGAACCGCAGGCGCTCATTGCGTGACACCAAGGGTCATGGACTGACCCTTGGAGGCCAGCGACCGCTGGCCCGGCGCTCGTGCGCCGCAAGCCAAGGCGGCGGATGCCGCCGCCCGGCGATTGAGGGAAAACGTACAGCTCCGCCGCCCCGCTGAACAGTGGACAGGGGCGGCGGCATGGGCCATGTTCCGCGCGTGAACGCACCCGGAACGACAGGCCATCCCCATGCCCACCGATACCCCAGCCGCTGACCCCGCTGCCCTGCCGGCCGCCGATGGCAGCCCGCTTTATCTGGTGGATGGGTCTGGCTTCATCTTCCGCGCCTATCACGCCCTGCCGCCGCTGAACCGGCCCGATGGCACGCCGGTGAATGCCGTGATGGGCTTCACCAATATGCTGATGAAGCTGCTGGCGGAACTGAAGGCCGAGGCCGTGGCCATCATCTTTGATGCCAAGCGGCTGAATTTCCGCAATGAATTCTACCCCGACTATAAGGCCCACCGCCCGGAGCCGCCGGAAGATTTGCGCCCGCAATTCGCCCTGATCCGCGAAGCGGTGGACGCCTTCAACCTGCCCGGCATTGAACTGGAAGGGTACGAGGCCGACGACCTGATCGCGACATATGCCCGCCAGGCCCGCGCCCAGGGCCGCCCCGTCACCATCGTGTCGTCTGATAAAGACTTGATGCAGCTGGTGCGCGATGGCGTGCGCCTGCTGGACCCGATGAAAAACCGGCTGATCGGCCCGGATGAGGTGTTTGAGAAATTCGGCGTCACCCCCGACAAGGTGGTGGATGTGCAGGCGCTGGCCGGCGACAGCGTGGATAATGTGCCGGGCGTGCCCGGCATCGGCATCAAGACGGCGGCCCAACTGATCACCGATTATGGCGATCTGGAAACCCTGCTGGAACGGGCGGGGGAGATCAAACAGGCGGGCCGCCGCCAAAAGCTGATCGAAAATGCCGACCTGGCCCGCATTTCCAAGCGGCTGGTGAAGCTGGAAGAAAATGCCCCCGTGCCGGTGCCGGTGGAAGAACTGGTGGTGCGGGAGCCGGACAGCGCCCGCCTGCTGGAATGGCTGGGCGTGCAGGGTTTCCGTTCCATCATCGCCAAGGTGAAGGCGGAACTGGCCGCCGATGGCACGCTGGCCGATGGGGCCGTGGCCCGCGCCATTGCCGCCGGCGGATCGGAACAGCCGCGCCGCGACCTGCGCGCCGCGCTGGATGGCCGATCCTACGCGCCCACCCCCGCCACCGCCCCGGCAGAGGTACGGGCCGATGCCCATATCCCCCGCCCCGGTGCCGTGGAACATCTGCTGGTGGTGGAAGAGGCTGACCTGGAAGCCTGGGTGACGGAAGGGCTGGCGGCTGGTATCGTCGCCGTGGATACGGAGACGGATGGGCTGACGCCGACCCGCTGCAATCTGGTGGGCATCTCGCTTTCCACAAGGCCGGGCCGCGCCTGCTATATCCCCATCGCCCATATTGATCCCTCCACGCCCAAGGGCGATCAGGGGGGCTTGGATTTCGGCACCGCCCCGCCGCCGCCCAAGCAGATCGCCCTGGACCGGGCCATGGCGATCCTGCGCCCGCTGCTGGAACATCCAGGCGTGCTGAAGGTCGGCCATAATATCAAGTTCGACTGGCAGATGTTCGCCAAGCATGGCGTCAATGTCGCCCCCATCGACGATACGATGCTGCTTTCCTACGTCATTGGCGGCGGCAAGCATGGCCATGGCATGGATGAGCTGGCGCAGCGCCATCTGGGCCATAGCTGCATTTCCTATGATGAGGTGACGGGCACCGGCAAGGCGCGCATCACCTTTGACCGGGTGCCGCTGGACAAGGCCACGGCCTATGCCGCGGAGGATGCCGACATCACCCTGCGCCTGTGGCATGTGCTGAAACATGACGTGCTGGCCGACCGCATGGTGACGGTGTACGAGACGATTGAGCGTCCGCTGGTGCCCGTGGTGGCACAGATGGAAAGCGACGGCGTGCTGATCGACCGCGCCGTGCTGCGCGAATTGTCGGGCGATTTCGCCAAGCGCATGGTGGAACTGGAAGCGGAAATCCACGCCCTGGCCGGCCGCAGCTTCAATGTCGGCAGCCCCAAGCAGTTGGGCGAGATTCTGTTTGATGAGATGAAGCTGACGGGTGCGAAGAAAAGCGCCAAGACCGGCGCCTATTCCACCGACAGTTCAGTGCTGGAAGAACTGGCCGACCAGGGCGTGCCGATCGCCCAGAAGGTGTTGGACTGGCGCCAGTTCGCCAAGCTGAAATCCACCTATACCGACACGCTGGCCGACCAGATCGACGCCAAGACGGGCCGGGTCCATACCAGTTTCGCGCTGGCCATCACCTCCACCGGTCGGCTGTCCTCCACCGATCCCAATTTGCAGAACATCCCCATCCGCACGGAGGAAGGGCGCAAGATCCGCCGCGCCTTCGTGGCGGCACCGGGCCATGTGATGCTGTCAGTGGATTACAGCCAGATCGAATTGCGGCTGGTGGCGGAAATGGCCGGCATCCCGGCCCTGCAACAGGCCTTCCGCGACGGCATCGACATTCACGCCATGACGGCCAGCCAGGTGTTCGGCGTGCCGCTGGCCGAAATGACGTCTGAAATCCGCCGTCGCGCCAAGGCGATCAATTTCGGCATCATCTATGGCATTTCCAGCTTCGGCCTGTCGCGCCAGTTGGGAATCTCACCGGGCGAAGCAGGGGCCTTCATCAAGGCTTATTTTGAGCGGTTCCCGGAATTGCAGACCTATATGGACAAGACCAAGGCGGAAGCGCACGCCCAGGGCTATGTCACCACCCTGCTGGGCCGCAAATGCTGGATTCCCGGCATTCAGGAAAAGGGCGCGCGGCGTTCCTATGCCGAACGCCAGGCCATCAACGCCCCCATCCAGGGCACGGCCGCCGACATCATCAAACGCGCCATGATCCGCCTGCCCGCCGCCCTGGCGGCTGCCGGGCTGAAGGCGCGGATGCTGTTGCAGGTACATGACGAACTGTTGTTCGAGGTGCCGGAAGCGGAGATCACCGCCACGGCGGCCCTGGTGAAACAGGTGATGGAAACCGCCACCGATATCGGCGTGCCCCTGGTGGCCGAAGCCGGGCATGGTGCTTCATGGGCGGAGGCGCATTGAGGGGGGATCGCCCCCCTCAAAGGGCCGTAAACCAGCCACCATCCACCGTCACCTCTTCCACCATGCGGGTGACGACACCTAGCTTCAAATCCTTCAGCAACTGGCACAGCAACTCGCCGTCGATCAGGTCGATGGCGGGGGCACCGGGGCGGATGGCTTCATCCTTGGCGGCCTGGGTGAAGGTGCCGGTGGTGATGATCAGGCCCTTATCCGCGCGGCCAACCATGGCCCCGCGAAAATCCCGCACCACCGAGGCACCGACGGACCCCTGATAGCGCTTGCACTGGAACGCCACCTGAAAGGTGACAAGGTTGACGCGCAGCACACCCTGCCCGTCAATGCCGCCATCCCCCGTCTTGCCAGTGACTTCCACCTTTACAAAGCCGGCTTCCCGCAACAGGCGCTGTGACAGGCGCTCAAACGCATCCGGCGTGATATTTTGTAGAGTACGAAGTAATATCTCCCGCCAGTCCAAAGATTCTGGTTCAAAATCATCCACCTCTGCATCGATCTCAGTTTTTGATGCAGATTTCGCATTAATACCTGCTCTAACTAATGCCGGTACTTTTGCAAGTTGTTCATCGGTGATTTTTTCACCCTCGTCAGTGAGGGTCCATACCCCCCGGGCGCTGTTGGTTATCAACCCGGATTTTGCTAGGTAGGTTTTTGTCCAACCCAACCGATAAGATAGTCGTGTAGTTCGGCTGTCCTTTCTGGTTAAATTTTGGATATTTTCTGGAATGTTTTCTTTTTTTATTATTTTTTCGATCAATTCATCATTGCTTGCCGATCCACCCAAATCACGCAGAGATTCAATTACAGGCCTAAGCAAGCAACGCAGTAAGGGGACGCCATGATTATCCGTATCCAATTTCATTATCATACCATTCCTTTTCTGAATTTAATTGGAGGCAAAAGAAATATGAATGAAATGACTTTAAGGCACCTCACACCCTAGCAGAAAATTTCCAACAGCAAAATTTTGCACAGCAGAGCACCAGAGCGGGCTGTGGTTGCGATTAAAGGCAGCCCCCTACAGCTCTATACCTGAAGAGTAACGTCCCCCCCTTTTGAATTACAACCCATTACGATTGCGTCCGCACAGCAAAAAGGCCGCCGGGTTGCCCCGGCGGCCTTTTCACGTCTCAAACAACCTGAACAGATCAGGCTGATCCGTTGCCGGATCAGTCGTTCTGCTGGCGGCGCTTCAGAGCGGCACCCAGGATGTCGCCCAGCGAGGCGCCCGAGTCGGACGAGCCGAATTCGGCCATCGCGGACTTCTCTTCCTCGACTTCCTTGGCCTTGATCGACAGGCCGATCTTGCGGGAACCGCGATCGACCTGGGTGACCTTGGCATCGACCTTTTCGCCAACGGCGAAGCGGTCGGGGCGCTGCTCGGAACGCTCACGGCTCAGGTCGGACTTGCGGATGAAGCCGGTGAAGCCTTCACCAACCTCAACCTCGATCCCGCCTTCGGTGATCTGGGTCACGGTGCAGGTGACGACATCGCCCTTCTTGACGCCAGCGGCTGCGCTCTCGAACGGATCGGAAGCGAGCTGCTTGATGCCGAGGGAGATGCGTTCCTTCTCAACGTCAACGTCCAGGACCTTGACCTTGACCTGATCGCCCTTCTTGTATTCCTGGATCGCCTGCTCGCCGGGGGTGTTCCAGTCCAGATCGGACAGGTGCACCATACCGTCGATGTCGCCCGGCAGACCAACGAACAGACCGAATTCGGTGATGTTCTTGACCTCGCCTTCCAGCTCGGTGCCGCCCGGGAACTTCTCGACGAAGGCTTCCCAGGGGTTCTGCATGGTCTGCTTCAGGCCCAGGGAGATACGGCGCTTCACCGGATCCACGTCCAGCACCATCACTTCCACTTCCTGCGAGGTGGAAACGATCTTGCCCGGATGGACGTTCTTCTTGGTCCAGCTCATCTCGGAGACGTGCACCAGACCTTCGATCCCCGGCTCCAGCTCCACAAAGGCGCCGTAGTCGGTGATGTTGGTGACGCGACCCTTGAACTTGGCCTGCGGCGGGTACTTGGCTTCCACGCCTTCCCACGGATCGGCTTCCAGCTGCTTCATGCCGAGGCTGATGCGCTGGGTCTCGGAGTTGAAGCGGATGACCTGGACCGTAACGGTCTGGCCGATCTGCAGGGCTTCCGACGGGTGGTTGATACGGCGCCAAGCGATGTCGGTGACGTGCAGCAGGCCGTCAACGCCGCCCAGATCAACGAACGCACCGTAATCGGTGATGTTCTTGACCACGCCCTGCAGGATCTGGCCTTCCTTGAGGGAGGCGACCAGCTCGGAGCGGGCTTCCGCACGGCTTTCTTCCAGCACGGCGCGGCGGGAAACGACGATGTTGCCGCGCGAGCGGTCCATCTTCAGGATCTGGAACGGCTGCGGCGTGCCCATCAGCGGGGAGATGTCGCGAACCGGACGGATATCGACCTGGCTGCCCGGCAGGAAGGCCACGGCGCCATTGAGATCGACGGTGAAGCCACCCTTGACGCGACCGAAAATGATGCCGGTGACGCGGCTCTGGTCGGTGAAGGACTTCTCCAGCAGGGTCCAGGCTTCCTCGCGCTTGGCCTTCTCACGCGACAGAACGGCTTCGCCGTTCTTGTCTTCCATGCGCTCCAGATAGACCTCGACGGTGTCGCCGATCTTCAGCTCGACCGGCTGGCCCGGAACGGCAAATTCCTTGAGAGCAACGCGACCTTCAGACTTCAGGCCAACGTCGATCAGCACCATGTCGTTGTCGATATTGACGACACGACCCTTGACGACGGTGCCTTCCAGGCTGTCGGCGGAGCCGAACGATTCTTCCAGCAGGGCGGCGAAGCTTTCCTTCGCGGCGGAAACCTGTGCCATGTAAACTCCAATGGGCAGACTGTTTCGGGTTGATCCCAACGGCGCATCCACCCATCCCCGGCACGCCCGAACCGGTTCTGTGGCTTCACCACCGCCGCGCCGGGCACCATACCCGGCGGCTTTTTACAAAACCGGCCCGAAGGTCGGTCTTCTTTTCCCGAAGAGGGCGGCAGTGCGTGCCGCCCTTGATGAAAGCCCATGGCTACGCCACCATACCGGCGGCGAGGACGTTCAATAGCAGAACGCGAGCGGCACCAGCGGGGCTGTTTTCCAGCCCCCGGCAACGCATCGCGTCATGATCCTTCATGCCCTTCGGGGCAAGGCGGGCTATATAGCCGGAAACCGCCTTCGCCGCAACCGGTAGAGTCGACAGGTGCCCTGTCAGATCAGTGCGGGTCAGCCGTTGGGGACGGCCCGCACTACAAATTGGATGGGCAGGGCATCGTTGATGGCCATTTGCGGGTCTATCCCGCAGCCCTGGGCGATGGCGGTGATGGCCTGGTGCATATGGTCGGGCATGGGCTGGCCTGGCAAACGGGCGACGGCATATTCCACCCGATAACCGGCGGCGGCGAACATTTCCAGCATTGTGGTGCGGGTGAACCAGCGCAGATGCGTCCGATCCAGCAGGCCGGAATCGGCATAGCGGAACTGGCCCACGGCCAGCATCATCTGCACGCTCCAGTTCTGGGCATTAGGAATGCAGGTGATGACGCTGCCGCCGGGCGGCAGGATTTCCCGGATGCGGGCCAGCACGTCCCAGGGATTGCGCAGATGTTCCAGCACATCACCGAAAATCCAGGCCTGTGTGCCCTGGAAAGCCGGCACCTTGGCAAGGTCCATCTGTTCGATATCGCCGACCAGGGTTTCGCTGCAATGGGGGGCGGCGGTGGCGGCGTAATCAGCGTCGATTTCTACCCCCACATAATGGGCGCCCGGATTGGCCGCCCGATAGACAGCCGCCATGGCGCCCGAGCTGCAGCCGATCTCAACCAGCCGCGACAGGCCAGGGGGAATTGCGGCCAGCAGATCCTGGTTCACATTATGATGCATCGGCGTCTGCTGCATGGTGCTTCACTCCCCCCACTTGGCCAGGTAGTCACTATACCCTTTTAACCAGGCTTGGTTTTCGTAACTGCCCCCGCTGACATGCATGGCGGAGATCGGGGCGACCCCCATGCGAAGGCCCAGCTGTTCCGCCTGCCGGCAGAAATCCAGATCGTAAAAATGGAAAGGGAACCTGGGATCGAACCGCAAGCCGGAGCGGCGAAAGACGCCAACCCGGGCTGCCAGAAACAAGCCATCCATCAATTTGCATTCCTGTCCGGGCTTGCCATAGTAGCAAATCTGGTCATCAGGAAAGGTGGAACCCCACCCGACCGCGCCACACAGGTTCGCCTTGTCGTCGACGGCAAGGTCCGTCTCCCGGCGAATATGGCTCCAGGTTGGCTGGAAAGGGGTGCGGCGTATATTGCCGGCCAGGCCGACAATGTCAAAAATATTGGTCCAGTGGGCCAGAGTATCAGGCCAGAAAAAATCCAGAAGCGACACATCATCATGCACGAAGGCGAGGATCAGGTCATCATCCCCCTCTGCGAGGACACGCTCAATGCTCTCATTATACAATATTGGGAGGGCTGTTTTATTTTCTGAAAATAGAGACATCTCTACAGGGTAGAAGCGTCGCCATTCTGAAAGGGAGCGGCCCAGCAGGCTTTCAGTCTCGAACTGCTTACCTGTTGCGCGGGAGGCGCAGATCATGCGCACACGTGTCATCATGCCTCCTTCAAGGCGCGGAATCAGCAAAGCAACAAAATGAACGCGAGGGCACTGGCTGTCTCCCCAAGCTGCCAGGCAGGGACAAGACAGGCCATATCTTTATCGACAGATGGCTATCCTTCGCAATGGCTAATGATAGCGGCCTAACCATCCGAATATATTAGGCAGAATAAAACAGCGGGCGACCCGCTGCCGGGTCGCCCGCTGAAGATTTAAATCAGCGCCCGTGATTACAATTTGGCGCGGATCACATCCATGGCTGCCTGAAATGCCGCATCGGGGCCAAGCTCGGAATTATCCAGCACCACAGCATCCTCTGCCGGTACCAGCGGGGCAAAGGCGCGGGTGGTGTCGCGCTCGTCGCGCGCCCGCATGTCGGCCAGCACGGCGGCGAAATCCACACCGGCCGTGTCCCCGCCCAGTTCCCTGAACCGACGCTCTGCCCGCACCTCCACCGAGGCGGTGATGAACAGTTTCACCGGCGCGTTGGGGCAGATGACGGTGCCGATATCCCGCCCGTCCAGCACGGCACCCGCAGCGCCGCCCGGCGGGTTGGCGGCAAAACCACGTTGGAATTCCAGCAGGGCCTGCCGCACGCCGGGATAGGCCGAGACGATGGAGGCGGCCTGCGCCGTTTCATCCTGACGCAGGGCCGGGTCAGCCGTCAGTTCGGCAATGCGGTCGGCATCCAGCGCCTGCGCCGCTGCCATGGCGGCTTCGACATCGCGCACATCCTGGCCAGCGCGGATCATCGACAGGCCCACCGCCCGGTACAGCGCGCCGGTATCCAGCAGCGCATAGCCCATAGCCTGGGCGACACGGCGGGCCAGCGTGCCCTTGCCGCTGGCGGCGGGACCATCGATGGCGATGACAGGCTTGGTGGACATGGGCGTCAAGGCTCCCCGGAGCGGCAATGGAACAGGTGCGGCGGCACCCTTGCCCGCAGGGGCGCGAAGCGTCAAGCCACACAGCAGGATGGCCGCCATCCAAGGGCGGGGCCATCGTGCTTATCGGCTAACCGGAGAGCTTGTTCATTGACCTGGATCAGGCACACACGCGGGTTTCAGAGTTTCAAGCCGCGCTGCTTGGCGGCGGCGGTGAAATCTGCTCCTGCCTGCGCCATGATCTTGCTGGCCCAGGCCTGACCCAGGGCCATGGATTGCTGCATGATCTGCGGCATCTGCTGCAAGCTCTTGCGGCCCACCGGCGTGCGATAAAAGGTAATGATCTGGTCCATCTCATCGACCGTGAAATTGCTGGCGTACAGCGCCTCCATCCCCTGCATCAATTCCGGCAAGCCGTTCTTCAATGCCGGACGGATATGGTCTTGCACCAGGGTATGGATATCTTTCTCCCGGCCGGGATTCTGGGCCAGTGCCATCTTCTCGACCTGGCCCATAAGGCCATCCATGATTTGCTGGCTGATCGTCGCCATCCCCGTCGTTTCGATCAGCGCCCGCGCCTTTTCCAGGCGCTGGGCATTATCGTCCGGGGCCGCCATGGCCGGCTGGGCAGCCCATAGAAGCCCCATTACAGCCAGGAGAGCAAAACGAGACATCCGCATGTCGCTGTCCTATAGATAGTGATAGTGGCATGATATACTATTTTAGTGGTGGGTGCAGCAGAAACCGGCCAAAGAAAAACCCGCCGGGCTGCCCCAGCGGGTTCTCTTTACTCAACGAAGCTGCTCTGGTCTGGCCTTAAGCTCAGCCCAGCGCCTTCACCATGGTCGAGCCCAGGCTGGCCGGGCTTTCGGAGACATGGATACCGGCGGCGCGCATCGCTTCCACCTTGAACTCGGCGGTGTCGTTACCGCCGGAGATCACGGCACCGGCATGGCCCATGCGGCGGCCCGGCGGGGCGGTGCGACCGGCGATGAAGCCGACGACCGGCTTCTTCAGACCGGAAGCCTTGATGTACTCCGCACCATTCACCTCAGCGTCACCACCGATCTCACCGATCATGATGATGCCTTCGGTTTCCGGATCCTTGGCGAACATCTCCAGCGCGTCGACAAAGTTGGTGCCGTTGACCGGGTCACCGCCAATGCCGATGCAGGTGGTCTGGCCCAGGCCAGCCGCCGTGGTCTGCGCCACCGCTTCGTAGGTCAGCGTGCCGGAACGGGACACGATGCCGATCTTGCCACGACGATGGATGTGGCCCGGCATGATGCCGATCTTGCACTCGTCCGGGGTGATGACACCCGGGCAGTTCGGACCGACCAGACGGGTGGCACTGTTGGCCAGGGCGCGCTTGACGCGAACCATGTCCAGCACCGGGATGCCTTCGGTGATGCAAACCACCAGCGGCAGTTCGGCATCGATGGCTTCCAGGATGGCGTCGGCGGCGAACGGTGGCGGCACATAGATGACCGAGGCATTGGCGCCGGTCTTCGACACGGCATCGGCCACGGTGTCGAACACCGGCAGGTCCAGATGCTTGGAGCCGCCCTTACCGGGCGTCACGCCGCCGACCATCTTGGTGCCATAGGCGATGGCCTGTTCGGAATGGAAAGTCCCCTGCGCGCCGGTAAAGCCCTGGCAGATGACCTTGGTGTCTTTGTTAACGAGAACGGCCATGTTACGCGGCCTCCTTCACGGCCTTCACGATCTTCTCGGCGGCGTCGGCCAGATTGTCGGCCGACAGGATGGGCAGGCCGGATTCGGCCATGATCTTCTTGCCGAGATCGACGTTCGTGCCTTCCAGACGAACAACCAGCGGAACGTGCAGGCTGACTTCGCGGGCGGCGGCAACGACGCCTTCCGCAATCACGTCGCAGCGCATGATGCCGCCGAAGATGTTGACCAGGATGCCTTCGACATTCGGGTCGGACAGGATCAGCTTGAACGCCGTGGTGACGCGCTCCTTGGTGGCGCCGCCGCCAACGTCCAGGAAGTTCGCCGGCTCACCGCCATACAGCTTGATGATGTCCATGGTGGCCATGGCCAGACCGGCACCGTTCACCATGCAGCCGATATTGCCATCCAGCTTCACATAGTTCAGGCCGTGCTTGGTGGCCTCGGTCTCCGACGCCTCTTCCTCGTCCTCGTCGCGGAGTTCTTCCACGTCGGGGTGACGGTAAAGGGCGTTGTCGTCGAAGTTCACCTTGGCGTCGAGCGCGATGACCTCACCCGCACCGGTCACGACCAGCGGGTTGATCTCCACCATGCTCATGTCCAGGTCGATAAACGCCTTGTACATGGCGGTCATGAACTTGGCCGCGGCATTCACCTGCTTGCCTTCCAGGCCCAGGGCGAAGGCGACCTTGCGGGCGTGATAGCCCTGCAGGCCCTGCACCGGGTCGATGGCGACCTTGGTGATCTTCTCCGGGTGGCTGTGGGCCACTTCCTCGATCTCCATGCCGCCTTCGGTGGAAGCGACGATGGTGACGCGGGAAGAGCCACGGTCCAGCAGCATGGACAGGTACAGCTCGCGCTTGATGTCAGCGCCTTCCTCGATATAGAGGCGCTTGACTTCCTTGCCTTCCGCACCGGTCTGCTTGGTGACCAGCACCTGGTTCAGCATGGCTGCGGCATTGGTCTGCACGTCTTCCACGCTCTTGACGACGCGGACGCCGCCCTTGCCGTTCGGGTCGTTCTGGAAACGACCAGCGCCACGGCCACCGGCATGGATCTGCGACTTGACCACCCAGACGGGGCCGCCCAGCTCCTGCGCGACCTTGGCCGCTTCCTCGGGCGTGTAGGCAACGCCGCCGCGCGGAACCGCGACACCGTACTTCTTCAACAGGCCCTTGGCCTGGTACTCATGAATATTCATAGGTCAGCCGTCTTGCTCTGGATGGGAGACGGGCCGGCCGCGACGGGGTGTCAACGGACCGCGCGCAGGGTCCGTCCCCACGCGGGCGGCACTTTAGCACTATGCCAACCGGGATCAACCGTCCAAAGGTCCCTCCCATGCACATTGATTTGCGCGCTGCCGCACAGGGTGGCGATGACCCCACCCTTGGCGGCACAAGGCTGAGGGACAGCCCACCCCTTGACGGGCACGCATCTGCAGCAAGGGTGCCATGTAACGGCGGCGTGGCCACTACAGCGGGGCGATTGTTGCACTGGGCGAAACATTGCGTCCCAAATATGCCGGATAGTGGCAAAGCGGATTCTGGGTCATGCTGGCCCCCATGTTGAACCCCACCAAGACGGAGTTGCACCCCATGTCCCGTACCCTTATCGCCGGTCTGTTCGGCGCCGCCCTGCTGCTGACCGCCGGCCAGGGCATTGCCCAGGATCTGACGCAGGATCCGGCGGCCGTGAAGTCCGGCACCTATGCGGTGGAGCCGACCCACACCAAGGTTGTCTTCGCCATCAATCACCTGGGCTATTCCACCTATTACGGCACGTTCCCCAAGGCTGAGGGCACGCTGGTGCTGGACGCCGCCAACCCGGCCAAGTCGGTGCTGGATGTGACGGTGGATGTCACCGCCATCTCCACCGACCTGAAGGAGCTGAACGAGCATCTGCTAGGCCCCGACTTCTTTGACGGCGCCAAGTTCCCCAAGGCCACCTTCAAGAGCACCAAGGTGGAACTGACCGGCAAGAACAAGGCCAAGGTGACCGGCAACCTGACCCTGAAGGGCGTGACCAAGCCGGTGACCCTGGATGTCACCTTCAACCAGGCCGGCCCGAACTTCATCAACAAGGTCTACAGCGTCGGGTTTGACGCCACGACCACCATCAAGCGTTCCGATTTCGGCGTCAGCGCCTATGTCCCCGCCGTGGGCGACGAGGTGACGCTGCGCATCGGTTCGGAACTGCAGCTGAAGAAGTAAGCCTCCCCGCGCGTACTTGACATTCGCGCCCGGCGCGTGAAGGCCATGATCAGAACTGATCGGTTCTGATCATGGCAACCGAGTCTAAGGGGTGAGGGGGATGGCCCGACTGGGCCGCCCCCTTTTATCCCAGTTCCTCCACGCCCTTTGGCGTCAGGCGCCAGACGCGATCCTGCGGCACGGCAAGGCGCACGGCGCGTTCCGGGGACAGGCCGGCATAATGGCCGCGCAAAATCCGCCCGCTCATCCCATGTGAAATGGCGATGGTGGGGCGGTCGATCTCCGCCAGAAAGGCGAACAGGCGGGCCTGCACCTGCTCATAGCGCTCCCCCGCCGGGGCGCGGAACTGCCAGCCATGCGGGCCATGGGCCGACAGCCAGGGGTTGCCGCGGTAAATCTCATCCCGCGTCATGCCTTCCCAGCGGCCGAAGCTGACTTCGGCGATGCGGGCATCCTGTTGGATGGGCAGGTCCAGATGGCGGTTGATGATGCGGGCTGTTTCCATCGTCCGCCCCAAGGGCGAGGCAACCAGCCTCACCGTCTCCCGCCAGTCGGGGATGGCCTCCACCAGCCGGCGCAGGATGCTGCCCACATGGTCGGCCTGGGCGCGGCCCCGCGTGGTCAGGTTGCTGTCCAGCTGGCCCTGGCAGCGGGCGGCGACATTCCATTCCGTCTGGCCATGGCGGACCAGCAGCAACGGATGGGACGGCAGGGCAGGGGCGGCTTCTGCCGCCTGATCATTCAACGCAATGCTCACGGCCACTTCACTTCCGGCGGCAGGCTCATCAGGATGGCTTCGATATTGCCGCCGGTTTTCAGGCCGAACAGCGTGCCGCGATCATGGATCAGGTTGAATTCGACATAGCGGCCGCGGCGGATCAGCTGATGCTCGCGCTGGGCGTCGTTCCACATGGCCTGCATCCGGCGGGCAACGATGCGGGGATAGGTCTCCAGAAAGGCCAGCCCGACGGCGCGGGTAAAGGCGAAATCCGCCGCCCAGTCGCCCGTATCCAGATTGTCATAGAAAATGCCGCCGGCCCCACGCGGTTCCCCGCGATGGGGCAGGAAGAAGTAACGGTCGCACCATTCCTTGAAACGGGGATAATAATCATCCCCATGCGCGTCACAGGCGGCCTTCAGGGCGGCATGGAAATCGGCAGCATCCTCGGCCGTTTCCACCGAATCCAGGAACATCGGCGTCAGATCGGCCCCACCGCCGAACCAGCCCTGGCCGGTCACCAGCATCCGTGTATTCATATGCACGGCCGGCACCAGCGGGCTGCGCATATGGGCCACCAGGCTGATGCCGCTGGCCCAGAATTCCCCCGTCTCCCCCGCACCGGGGATATTGGCGCGGAATTCAGGCGAGAAGGTGCCGTGAACGGTGGAGACATTCACCCCCACCTTTTCAAACACCCGGCCCTTCATCAGGCCCATCACCCCGCCGCCGCCGTCGCCACCATCATGGTTGGGGCGCGACCAGGGCTTGCGTTCAAACCGACCAGCGGGCAGGTCGGCATGGGGGCCGCCCGTCAGCTCATCCTCCAGCTTTTCAAACGCAGCACAGATCCGGTCGCGCAATTCCTCAAACCAGGCGCGGGCCTGGGCCTTGCGCTGGGCAACAATCTCTGGCGGGGGCAAGGGCGTAGGCATGGCGGCGGTCCGGTGTTGGCGGGAAGGCGATAGCAGGATTTAGGCAGAAATCGCAGCGGTTGCGATAGGATAAAGTGAAGTCTGGCGCAAAGCCTCCCCCACCACGATGGCCGCCGCCACTGCCACATTAAGCGAGCGTGCCCCCTGACGCATCGGCACCAGCACGCGGGCATCGGCGGCGTGATGCACATGATCGGGCACGCCGCAGCTTTCCTGGCCCAGCAGCAGAATGTCATCCGGCTGGAAGGTGAAATCCACATGCGGCACGGCGGCGCGCGTGGTCAGCAGCACCAGCCGGCCCTGGCGGGTCTGGTTGAAGCGTTCCCAGCTGCTGTGGCGGGTGATATCGGCGTGATCGGCATAATCCATCACGCTGCGGCGCAGGCGACGGTCATCCAGGATGAAGCCGCAAGGCTCAATAATATCGATCCCCACATCCAGGCAGGCGCCCAGACGGATCAGGGTGCCGGCATTCTGCGGAATGTCCGGCTGGTAAAGGGCTAGTCTCAACGTAAAATCTCAAACGCACCGGGCGGGAAGGGGGGCAGGATCAGGTCAGCACATCCAGGAACATGCCCCGGCGATACCGGGCCGGCAGGCGCAGAATGCCATCGACCAGCAAGGCGGCCAGTTCCTTGGGATTGGGCCAGCGATTGCCGGGACGGCCCAGCGGAATGCCCCGGCCGGATACGCCGGGCACGGCAGTCGGACCGGTGCGGCGCCCGCCGCTTTCCGCCACCGAACCGCCAACCACACTGCCTGTCGATGAACCAACCCGCGAATCGACCATGGGCACGCCCCCTTGTTGATCAGCCCATCATACCATCGGTCGAAATTATTGACCGATGGTGCGGCGGCGACTGCCGCCGCGCCGCTCATGCGGCGTAGCCAAGCCAGCGGATGCTGGCGCCGGCGATTGAGGGGCACGAAAGCGTGACCTTCGGTCATGATTTCATGCCGCTGGTATCATAAGCATTTCCGCCCTTGTCGCCTAGGTGGTGCGGTGGGGCGCAGAAGAATAGCGGGCAAAATAAAACAGGGGCCACCCGGTGACGGATGGCCCCTGTCGACGACGCTATCGGTAACCTTTGGGGCGCTGGGATAGGCAGACCGATAACGCCGATTCCGTTCAAATCAGGCCCGATCCGCCGTGCCCAGGGTCTTGGCTGTCATCTCGGCCTTGATGGTGCCATCGTCCGGGGTGGCACTGGCATTGCCGGCCAGCAGCTTATGCGCGCTGAAGCCCTGGCCGCCCTGGTTGGGTCGGGCATGGCCGGCTGCCAGGGCGCAGGCTAGCATCAGGGCCAGCGTGGCCAGCAACAGCAGGATGGCCGACAATTTCTGACGCGTGGGGTCGTTGCGACGGGCAAGAACATGCATCGGTCGATCCTCCTGTTGGGCGGGGCGGCGGGGGCCGGGGCGCTGACAGGGATCAGGAAACAATCTGCACTTGGTCGCATTTGGCCCGGATCAGGGCATTTTCGCGGCAGATGAAGAAAAGGTTAAGGCGGGGCCGGTTGACCGGAAACCGCCTTCAGATCGGCATTATTGCTTCTGTTTCTTTTCCTGTGCCCGCGCCTTGTCCTTGGCCTCTGTTTCCAGCCGGGTCAGGCTGTTCAGGTTTTCCGTGGCGCTGGCGGCGGCGGCGGTGCCGGGGGCGACACGGCGGGCCTTTTCCCAATCTTCCTTGGCTTTGGTGCCAATCCCAGCATCGGCATAAAGATTGCCGCGCAGCAACAGCGCCTCCCCGTTCTGTGGGGATAGTTTCAGGGCCATTTCCACATCGCCCTTGGCCTTGCTGTCCAGTGCCAGCACATGGTGCGCCTGGGCGCGCAGCAGCCAGGCTTCGGCCATTTTCGGGGCCTTTTCGATCACCTTGTCCAGATCGGCGATGGCATCCCAATAGCGTTCCTGCCCGGCGCGGAAAATGGCGCGATCCATCAGGATCTGCACATTGTCCGGCAGCAGGGCCAGCGCCTGGGCATAGGCGGCATCGGCCTGATCGGGCTTCTTGGCATTGGTCCAGGACAGGGCGGCGCGGGCCCAGAGATCGGCACGGGCAGGGCGCGGCTCCTGCGTCAGTTCCTTTGCCGAGGCCTCCAGCGCCGGGGCGGCCAGCGCCCAGTCCGCCCGCAGCATCAGGGCCAGGGCCTGGCACAGCCGTGCATCGGCCGCCCCGCCCTGGCGTTCCCACAGCTTCGCCTCCTCAAAGGCGAAATCGGGCAGCGCCTCGGCACGGGCCAGACAGGCGGCGCGGTTGGCAAAAACGGCTGGCTGCGCCAGGGCCGGCAGGGCGGCCGTGAGGCAAAGCCCCGCAAGGGCGGCGGCAAGGGTGGGCTTTCTCATCATGACGCGGTACAAATCCTCATCCCGTGCTGTCTGTCCAGTGGCAAAGATTTAATGTTGGCACCTTCCAACGATCCGGCCCCCGGCCGCCTGTTCATTTTCGGCTTCGGTTACAGCGCCGGCTGGCTGGCCGACCTGCTGCGGCCTCACGGCTGGCGGGTGGCCGGCACCACCCGCACGCCGGAAAAGGCGGCACGGATGCGTGCGGCCGGGGTGGAACCTTTCCTGTTCGGCCCTGACCAGCCGCTGGCTGATGCGACGGCGGCGCTGGGCGGGGCCACGCATATCCTCTCCTCCGTCCCGCCGGAGGTGGGCAGCGGCGATCCCGTGCTGGCCGCCCATGGTGCCGATATTGCCCGTATCGCCGGGCTGCGCTGGGCGGGCTATCTGTCCACCACCGGGGTTTACGGTGATACCGGTGGGGATTGGGTGGATGAAACATCGCCGTTGAAGGCCAGGGGCGAACGCGGCCTGCGCCGGGTGACGGCAGAGGCGGAATGGCTGTCGCTGTGGCGTGACCAGGGCGTGCCGGTGCAGATTTACCGCCTGCCCGGCATCTATGGGCCGGGGCGCAGCGCCATTGATGCGCTGCGGTCGGGCACGGCGCGGCGGGTGGACAAGCCGGGCCACCTGTTCGGGCGTATCCATGTGGCCGATATTGCCGGCGCGCTGGCGCTTTCCATGGCGAAGCCGGAGCCGGGCACGGTGCTGAATGTGGTGGATAACGAGCCGGCCAGCGGGGCCGATGTGGTGGAATATGCCGCCCGGCTGCTGGGGGTGGAACCGCCGCCGCTGATGCCGTTTACGCCCGGCGCCCTGTCGCCCATGGCGGCCAGCTTCTATGCCGATAACCGCAAGGTGCGTAATGACCGGCTGGTGCGGCACCTGGGCTATCGGCTGCTCTACCCCACCTATCGTGAAGGGCTGGCGGCGCAGCTGGCGGCGGAGGGGTAGCGGCCACCGTCTTGTACAGTGGGGAGGTTAAGCCGGATGCAGCACCACCAGCCGGTGGTCGGGGGCGGCATCCAGGGCGAAGGTCAGTTGCTGGAAGGTCAGCGGCCCTTGGGCTGGATGGTTGAAACGGCGTTCCCCACCTTCGCGGTCCAGCACGGTCTGGTCACGCCAGCCATCGGCGAAGGCAGCACTGCCGGCGCGCAGATCGGCCAGCAGGTCGATCAGTGCTTGATCCTCCAGATGGCGGCTGTAATCGGCGCGCAGTTCGGCCAGCACCCGGCGGGTGCGGTGGCGCCAATCCACCACCAGGGTGCGGGCCGCCGGGTCCAGAAACAAAAAGCGCAGCATATTGTGGGGGCCGGGCTGGTCCAGCCAGCCGGCGAACAGGGTTTCTGCCGCCTTGTTCCAGGCCAGCATCGCATAGCGATGATCCATGGCATAGGCAGGCACGGAAAGCGCCTGCACCGTCTGGCCCAACAGGGCCAGCATGGCCAGCGCCGGGTCCGCCCCCTGGCCCGCCTGCGGATCATGCCGCCCGGCCAGTTGGAACAGATAGGCGCGTTCGGCGCGCGACAGGCGCAACGCATCGGCCAGCCGGGCCAGCGCATGGGGGCTGGCCGCGACCTCCCGCCCCTGTTCCAGCCAGGTGAACCAGGTGGCGCTGATGCCAGCCAGCAGCGCCACCTCCTCCCGCCGCAGCCCGCGCGTGCGGCGGCGTCCGCCGATGGGTAGGCCCACGGCGGTGGGTTCCAGGCGGGTGCGGCAGTTGCGCAGGAAATCACCCAGCATCCGGCGCTGCAATTCGGGGCTCGTCACGCTCATGGGTGAAAATATACCAGGATAATTGCCCTTCTTGTACCTGGATAAAAAGGGCGTAGCCTGTCCCATCACCCCCGATCCTTGATGGAGCCCGCCGCCATGTCCAGCACCCCGCAACACCAGTCCATGGTGGCCGAAACATTCGGCAACCGGGCCGATGCCTATGTGAAATCCGCCGTTCATGCCGGCGGCCCCGACCTTGCTGCCCTGGTGGCGGCGTTGCAGGCCAAGGGGGCGGAAAACCTGCTGGATTTGGGCTGCGGTGGCGGCCATCTCAGCTTCCATGCTGCTCCGCTGGTGGGGCAGGTGGTCGCCTATGATCTCTCCACCGCCATGCTGTCGGCCGTGGAAAAGGCGGCGGCCCAACGCGGGTTGAGCAATATCGACACCCGGCAGGGCCCGGCAGAGGTTCTGCCCTTTGCCGATGCCAGCTTTGATGTGGTGGCCACCCGCTACAGCGCCCATCATTGGCGTGACGTGCCGGCCGCCCTGGCGGAAATGCGCCGGGTGGTGCGGCCGGGCGGGCGGGCCATTGTGATGGATGTCTTTGCCCCGGCAAACCCGTTGCTGGATACGCATCTGCAGACGCTGGAAATGCTGCGCGATCCCAGCCATGTGCGCGATTACAGCCTGGAAGAATGGCAGGCTATGCTGCGCCGGGCCGGTTTTCAGCCGCAGGCCCCGCAATCATTCCGCCTGCGGCTTGAATTCACCAGCTGGGTGGAACGGATCGGCACGCCGGCCGCCCATATCCCGGCGCTGCGTTCGCTGCTGTCCCATGCCCCGGCAGAGGTGAAGGACCATTTCGCCATCGAACCGGATGATAGTTTCACCATCGATACGATGTTCATCCTGGCCGATGCCCCCTGAGGGCTGAAAGGCGGTTTCCATCGGGGCTTGACAGGGGGCGGCAAGCGGCGGCTCAATATTTTCATGATCATTCCGCCGCAACCACCGCCGGTCCTGGCCACCCAGGCGCCCCCGACCTCGCCGCATCAGAATGCGGCGCTGGCCTCGGCTGCCGTGGCGGCGCAGAAGGTGGCGCGGCCGACGGAAACCCAGACTCGCCGCGCCGCCGCCGCTGTGGCGCAGGCCGACAAGGGGCGGGAAAATACCGACGGCACCTTCCTGGGCCGCGCCTTCGACAGCGAGGCGCAGACGGTGGAAAGCCAAACCAACGGCAGCCGCCCGCAAGCGCGCGGCAACCGGTTGGATGTGTCCGTTTAACTATTTCGTTTAACCATAGCGACGTTTCGCCTCGATCGTCAGCCCCAGGCCGACGGCGCCGAACTTGTCGCCTTCCACGATGCGGGCCCCCGGCATGGCCCCGATGATGGCCCCGCGCACAGCGGGCAGCAGGGTGGAACCGCCGGTCAGGAACACGGCATCCACCTGATCGGCCCGCAAGCCCGCCTGGGTCAGGCAGTCGCGCGTCTGGGTGGCCAGCCGCTGTACCGGGTCGGCCACGGCCACGCCCAGCCTTTCGCGCGTGGTGGGGGCCGTCAATCCTGCTTCCACCAGGGCCAGATCAATCTCCACCCGCTCGTGATCGGACAGGGCGATCTTGCCTTCCTCCACCCGCATGGCCAGGGCGTGGCCCAGATGCTGTTCCAGCACAATGGCCAGCCGTTCCAGCAATTCCGGCCGGCGCGCTTCCCGCATCAGCCGGCGCACATCGGCCAGCACGCCGGGTGTGTAGAGGAAGTTGATCTTGGCCCAGGTGGCCAGGTCGACGAACAGATGGTTGGGTGTCAACAGCCCGTCGCGCAGCAGGGGGGAGCGATAGCCCAGATGCGGCATCACCGCCTCCAGCGACAGCAGCCGGTCGAAATCCGTCCCGCCGATGCGCAAGCCTTCATTGGCCAGAATATCGCCGGCCCGGTCGGGCTTGGCGGCATGGTCTGGGCCGATGCGCACAATGGAAAAGTCCGATGTACCGCCGCCGATATCAGCGATCAGGGCAATCTCTTCCCGCGTCACCTGCGCCTCATAGGCAAGCGCAGCGGCGATGGGTTCATACTGGAAGCTGACATCGCTGAACCCGCTGGCCCGCGCGATATCGGCCAGCGCATCCTCTGCCCGCGCATCGGCGGCAGCGTCCCCATCCACGAAATGCACCGGGCGGCCATGCACCACGCGGGTCAGTTCCACGCCGGTGGCGGCCTCTGCCGTGGCCTTTATGTGCCGGATCACCAGACCGATCACCTCCCGAAAGCCGACGCGGCGGCGGCCCAGCAAGGTTTCCTCATCAATCAGGCTGGTGCCCAGCACCGATTTAATCGACCGCATCAACCGCCCCTCGCCACCAGCCACATAGGCATTGATGGCGGCGCGGCCAAAGGCGGGGTGATGCGTTTCAAAATCAAAGAAGATGGCGCTGGGCAGCGTCTCATGCCGGCCCTCCAGCGCGATCATCCGCGTCCCTTCCGGCCCGGCAATGCCAAGGGTGGAATTGGACGTGCCGAAATCCAGACCGCAGGCCGTCATCTTCATCACCTTCGACGCAAAAAGGGCAGGGGGCCAACCATGTGGCCAGCAAAAGGGGGCGGGGTGTTTAAGCGATAAGGGGGGTGTGCGTCAAGCTGTTCGCTTGGCACCCCTCGGGTACTTGCGGTAAGGTTGTATAACTATATGACATGGGATTACCCTTATATGTTGTCGGCTGAATATTTCGATCCAATCGTAGCTTTCCTGCGGGAAATCGGTTTGCCCGTACAGGTCGGCCCCTTCGGGGCAGAGGGGTTCCTGCCCGGTGTCACCATTATGGATGGTGCGCTGCGGGTGGACCCGGATCACCTCTATGTCTCCGGCGATCTGCTGCATGAGGCGGGGCACATGACTATTGTGCCAGCACGGCTGCGCGCCCAGTTGGGCAATAACCTGGAAGAAAGCCTGCGCGAACGGCTGGAAGGGCAGGATGATCCGCTGGCCCGTCTGGCCCTGCAGCATACGGAAATGATGGCAATTGCCTGGTCTTATGCCGCGCTGCGGGCCCTGAACCTGCCGCCCGAGGTGATTTTCTTCGCCGGTGGCTACCGTTTGGGACCGGAACAGCAGCAACAGTTCGTCGCTATGCTGGACAGCGGCAATTATTTCGGCATCGCCCATCTGGCACGGGCGGGCATGACCGGGCCCTGTGGTATCATGGCGCTGTTACAGCAAAACGGACTGCCCCCCTATCCGCAGATGACGAAATGGCTGCAGGATTGATGGGCGCGCGCTATCTGTTGGGCTTGATGATGTCAGCATCCAAGACCAAGGCCGCATGACCCCGTTTGGTGACCGAATCCGCAGCCTGCGCACCCGCAAAGGCGTGAGCCTGAAAGAGATGGCGGCGGAACTGGAAATCAGTTCCGCCTATCTGTCGGCCCTGGAACATGGGCGCAAGGGCCTGCCCTCGCCCATGCTGTTGCGCCAGATCTGTACCTATTTCGGCCTGATCTGGGATGAGGCGGAGGAGATGGAGCGGCTGGCCGCCATCAGCGACCCGCGCGTGGTGGTGGATACCGGCGGCCTGTCGCCCGACCATACGCTGGCGGCCAACCTGATGGCCCGCCATATCAACCTGCTGACCCCGCATGAGCTGGCCAGCCTGCTGGCCATCCTGCGCCGGCATGAGAAGAAAGGGTAGGGGCGCGGGAGCCCCTTAAATCCGCGTCTGCAGGGTCAAGGCCCCCGTCCAGCCCTTGGCGCTGACCCCGAAACCGGGCAGCCGGTCGGCATCATAGCGCACCAGATCGAAGCCGACCGAGGTCTGCTTGTAGAAGCGCCAGGACAGGCCCATGCCGTAAGCCTCGTAATCCTCCACCTGCCCGCGCTCGCTGGCCTGCCGCCAGACAGACAGGCCATAGGGGCCGTTTTCATAGCCACCGGTCAGCGTATAGCCCCGGCTGGAGGAGATGCCGACAGGCTGGCCGCTCTTGCCATCGTCGGTCCAGACGATGCCGGCGGAGAAGCCGCCATAGAGCAGCAGGCCGGCCAGCTTCAGGCTTTCCGTATCATGGATGCCGACGGTCCCGGCATCACCGCGCACATAGCCGGCCGCCAGCTCATAGGAAAAGGCCTGCCAGTCGCCCTGGTAATTCAGGCCGAATTCCCACAGGTCGCGCTCGGGCGCGATGGCGGAGGGCTTCTTGATATCCTCCAGCAGGCTCTGGCGCTTCCAGGCATAGGAAACACCAGCCCGCAGGCCCATCACCCGTGGCGTCTCATAGAGAATTTTTGTGGCGTCGTCGCTGTCGCGGCCGAGATGGCTCCAATAGGGGGCTGCACCCGCCGTATGGTTCCAGAACCCATCCACCTGCCCGCCGGCCAGCAGGGGCAGCAGGTCCACCGCCCGCTTGGCGGCCCCATCCTCATCCCCCAGCCGAATCCTGCCCCAGGCAGAGGTGACATGTAGATAGGCTTCATTGACCGTCAGATCGGCATTATTGCCCACCCGGTCCTGGCTTTTCTCGTAATCGCCGGAACCGATGGTGGCGGACAGCCCATAGGACAGTCCGCTGTCGGTGGTGACGGTGCCGTTGCCGGTCAGGGCATAGCCGCCATAGGCGTTCCAGCCATCGCCGCTGCCGTGCGGGGCGTTGGTGGCACGCACCCCCGTCACCTCCGCCACGCCGTGCCAGTCAAACTGGATGCCATCGGCGGCAGCGGCGGGCAGGCTGCCCCCGATCAGGGCGGCGGCGAGCAGTGCAAGGCGGGCGGCACGGCGGGGCGTCGTCTGGGTCAAGGTTCTGCTTCCGGTGATTTTGACGGGCTTGGTTGTCACGGACTAGGTGGCCGATCCGGCAGGAATATGGCAGAGGTGGCGTATCCGGGCCGGATTGGCAACCCCGCAAGGCGGGGGGCCGGCCGTGCCCGCCCCATCCGGCACCAGCAGGTTTCAGCAGATGAGCCAGAATTCCGCCCTCCCCGACATGCAGCAGGAAATCGCCGCCAATCTGGCTGCCATCCACAGCGCCATTGCCGCCCAGGCGGAAAGTGTCGGCCGCCCGGTTGATGCCGTCACGCTGGTCGCCGTCTCCAAGGTGCAGCCGCTGGAAAAGCTGGAAGCGGCCCTGGCCGCCGGCCAGCGCGTGTTCGGTGAAAACCGGGTGCAGGAGGCCAAGGCCAAGTTCCCCGCGCTGCGCGAGCGTTATGCGGATATCGAACTGCACCTGATCGGCCCGCTGCAGACCAACAAGGTGAAGGAAGCCGTCGCCCTGTTCGACGTCATCCAGACCCTGGACCGGCCCAAGCTGGCCGCAGCCCTGGCCGAGGAAGGCCGCCGCCAGGGCCGCCTGCCGCGCCTGTTTGTGGAGGTGAATACGGGGGAGGAACCGCAGAAGGCCGGCGTCACCCCGGCGGAACTGCCCGCCTTCCTGGCCGAATGCCGCGACCAGCACGGGCTGACCATATCCGGCCTGATGTGCATCCCGCCGGTGGAGGAGGAAGCATCGCTGCATTTCGCCCTGCTGGCGGAACTGGCCCGGCGCAACAATATCCCGGACATCTCCATGGGGATGAGTGGGGATTACGAGCTGGCGACCCGGCTGGGTGCCACCCATGTCCGCGTCGGCACCGCCATTTTCGGTGAACGGGTGAAGCACCAGGCCGAATCCGAAGAGGCGCATGGCTGACATCGCCCTGCCCGATTTCCGCCGGCTGGATTATCTGGCCCGGGGCAGCGAAGACCAGCGCCGCGCCCATGCGGTGCTGGTCCGCCATGATCTGTTGGGCCGGCTGGCCCCGCTGGATGCGGTGTTGGCCGGCACGGTGCCCCTGGATATCCAGGGGCCGGGCTCTGATCTGGATATCCTGGTTGCCGCCCCCGACCCTGCGGCCCTGATCCCCCGGCTGGACGCGATGTTCGGCACCCTGCCGGATTATCACCGCCGGCTGGCGGATTTCATCGATGGCCCCGCCCTGGTGGCGGGTTTCGCCCTGGACGGCTGGCCGGTGGAGATTTTCGCCCAGGCCCTGCCGGTGGAACGCCAGATGGGCTGGCGGCATATGTTGGTGGAAGCCCGCCTGCTGGCCCTGTTCCCGGCAGCAAAAGCGGCGATCCGGGGGGTGAAGGCCACCGGTTTGAAGACCGAACCCGCCTTCGCCGCCCTGTTCAACCTGCCCGGCGACCCGTATCAAGCCCTGCTGACGCTGGAAAACTGGTCGGAAATGGAGATTAAGGCATTGAAATCAAACGATATGAAGAAAAATTTCTGATTTTCGCAACAGAATGCTTGCGTGGGGGGGCGGAGATCAGTATGTTCCGCGCCGCTCCAGTGCGGAGGGGTGGCCGAGTGGTTGAAGGCGCTCGCCTGGAAAGCGGGTATACGTCAAAAGCGTATCGTGAGTTCGAATCTCATCCCCTCCGCCATTTTCCCTGGGCTCAAGGCAACCTTCGGGTGCCACTCAGTCACAGCGCGCCTGACAAGCAAGGCTTGACGCTCTGACACTTTTTCATGAATTGGACAGTGTCTCTGTCGGTGCTGTTTCTTCACGCAAGGCCGCCCAGGACAGTAACGCGTCCAGCGCTGGGCACAGCGCCTGTCCCCATTCCGTCAGACAATATTCCACCTTCGGCGGCACCTGATGGTGAACGATGCGGCGGACAATGCCATCGCTTTCCATCTGGCGAAGCTGCTGGATCAGCATCTTCTGCGATATGCCGGGAATCGCCCGTTCAAGATCGGAAAAGCGCAGGACAGCGCCGCCGAACAGGTGGAACAGGATGATCAGCTTCCACCGCCCCTCCAGCAGCTTCAAGACATTCTCAACGCCTGCGGCCGCTGTTTCCCGCGTATATTCGGTCGACTTACTTTTCGGTAAGTACCTTACTTTTTTGTCGGTTCTTGTCATTTCGGCAGGTTAAGGCAATCTAGGCATTGCAACAACGCAAATCGGAGAATGACCATGCCGATCTCCCTGCCGGGGCCGATCGCGGCCTATTTTGCTGCCGATCAGATGGATGGCGGCGATATCGCCCAATGTTTCACTGAAAAGGCGACCGTCGTTGATGAACGCCGGGCCCATACCGGCCGCGACGCCATCCGCCAATGGAAGGCCGACGCGGCCGCAGCGTTCAGCTACACAACCGATCCCTTTGCCATCGTTGAGGAGGGCGGGCATATGATTGTGACGGCCCATGTTGCGGGGAACTTTCCCGGCAGTCCCGTTGATCTGCGCTATGCGTTTGTTCTGGAGGACGGAAAGATCGCGCGGCTGCAGATCACGCCATAGGCTGCCGATCCCCGGTCTGGGAAAGGCAGGTGCTGGGCCTTTCCCCGGTTCAGGCCCGCGCGCGCCAGCCGGGGGCCTCGGCATCCAGGATGCGTTCCAGCTGGCCCACCCGTTCTTCCAGCCGGTGGGCCCGGTCGGACAGTTCGGCGGCAGCACCCTCGGACAGGCCGTTCAGCTTCATGGCCCGCATCTTGGTCAGGTGCTTCATCACAATGGCGACGATGGGGATCAGCAGCGCCACCACCGGAATGATAAAGGGTGTGTTGAACATGGGTGCCGGCCTCAGGGCTGGGGTGGTCGGTGCTGGGGCGGATCAGGGCTTGTTGCCCAGGCCGCGCAGCTGTCGGTTCAGATCGAATTCCGGGCTGGTGACATAGCGTTCAATATCGCCAACCCGGCGGTCAATCTCATCAAAGCCCCGGAAGCGGCGACGCAGCGCCAGCTCGGCTTCGGCGGCCTGCACATCAATCTCCTGCCAGCGGCGCAGATGGCGCAGCACGATGGCAATGATGGGGATGCTGAGCGCCAGAACCGGGATGATGAAGGGTGAGTCAAACAAGCAAGCCTCCGCTGCGAAGGGGGGCCGACCGGGGTCGGCCGTTACTTCCGTTCCAGATCGCGGAACTGGCGGTGCAGGTCATATTCGCGTGAGGCGACGAACCCTTCGAGCCGGCCGATTTCCTGATCCAGCTGCCGGAACTTGTTGCGCAGGGCGGACAGGGTCTGTTCCGGCTTGGTGGCGACCGAGCGCCAGAACACCTCTTCCTCCTGGCTTTCATACAGGCCCATCGGCTGCGGCTTCAATATCCACCACAAGATGGGATAGCCGAACAGGAAGACCGGCGGGAAGCAGAAGAAACCGATGACGAAGACCAGCCGGACAATCCAGCTATCAACATTCAGATAATCGGCGATGCCGGCGCAGACGCCGCCCAGCTTGGCATCGGTGCGGCTGCGATAGAGCTTGTGCGGGTTGGGTGAGCGGGTATTGATCGGTTCCATCGCCTCCTCCTGCTCCTGCTCCTGCTCCTGCTCCGCACTGCGGCTATAGACGCCGCTGTCATAAACATAGGCACTGCCCCCCTTGCGGCGGCGGCCATAACGGCCGGGATCGATCCCCAGATATTCGCCCCAGCTCTGCTCCGGGCGCTTGCCCAGCAATTCGTACTGCCAATCCTTCTGCCCCTGCCGGTTGGCGCGGTAGCGCCGGCGGCCGGAACCGGGGGGCGGTGGATAATCACCGCCCCTGCCATAGCCTGAATGATCGTTGCTCATGCTTTCGACCTCCAGCCCGGCGCCTCGGCATCCAGGATCTTTTCCAGCTGGCGGATGCGGTCTTCCATCTTGCCGGCGCTGTGCCAGAGATCGGACAGCATCTGTTCATCATCCACAGACAGAGTCTTGGCGATGCGCCATTTGGTGATGTAGTGGAAAATGATCCAGACCGGCGCCACGATCACCATGAAGATGATGGCGACGACAATTGCTTCCTGCGGCATTATTGCCCCCTATACTCCCAGGCTTGGCCCCGAAAGGCGGCCCCGCCATCAACCAACCTTGCAGCCGATCCGGCGGGGTCGCCCCCATCTTTCGGAGCCATGCTTATTCCGGCTGAGACTTGGCCGCCAGCTTCGCCTTCAGCGCCTGAAGTTCCGATTCCACCTTCGACTCGGCTTCAAGCTCGGCAATCTCCTCGTCCAGGCTCTTGGTGCGACCCATGCCCAGCACTTCGGATTTGCCTTCCAGCACATCCAGGTTGCGCTCCACCTGCTCAAAACGGCTGAACGCGTCGGTGATGCGCTCATCATAGAGCTGGGTGCGCACCTTCAGGCGGTTGGTCGCCGTCTTGTGACGGGCGATCAATGCCTTTTCGCGGGTCTTGGCATCGGCCAGCTTCTGCTGCAAAGCAGCAATATCCTCGCTGGTCTTGGCCAGCGCGCTGTCCAGTCGGGCCAGCTCACCCGCCATATGGTCGGCGGCCTCGGCCAGCTTGGCGCGGGCGACCAGGGCCCCCTTGGCCAGGTCTTCCCGGTCCTTGGAAAGCGCGAATTCGGCCTTGCGCTGCCAATCATCCGACTCCCGCCGGATTTCGGCCAGCCTGCGCTCGATCTCCTTCTTCTCCGCGACGGTCTTGACCGCGGAGGAGCGCACCTCGACCAGGGTGTCTTCCATTTCCTGGATGATCAGGCGGACCAGCTTTTCCGGGTCTTCCGCACGATCCAGGATGGCATTGATGTTCGAATTAACGATGTCGCCGAGGCGGGAAAAAATGCCCATGTCAGGCTCTCCTTCAGGCAAGGGCAATGAAAAGGTTGCTCAATCCGGTGGCGACCGCAAGGATGATCCACGCTTCCACCGGCACAGCCCGAAAATCTTCGTAAAGATCCCGGAACATGCCGCCAGTTGCACCGCCGGCGTGACGGGTGAAGAACCCGGCCTTGCCATAAGTGAAGCTGTCGGTCTGCCGATCCTTGGCGGCGCTGTCCAGTGTGAAGTCGGTCATTTTTGCGTCCCCTTCGCGTCTTTGAGTGTCCCCGGTGTCCGAGACAGTATCAGCAAAGGGCGTGCCAAGTGGGGTCAGCGCCCCTATTATCATTTAAAATCAATTGGTTATAGATTTTTTCCCGTAACCACCACTTTCGGTCGGTTGGTCAAATTTCAAATTCTTGGCGATTTGAACCACTCTCTCGCCAAATGCGCCATTTCGCGATTATAGTGGCGATCATTATCATTCCGCCGCCCTGCCAACGGACGCGCCGCCCATGTCGCCCAATGTCAATCCGCCCTCCCTGATCGGTCAGGCCCCGTCCTTTCTGGGGCTGATGGAACATGTCTCCCAGGCAGCGCCGCTGAATCGGCCCACCCTGGTGATCGGGGAGCGTGGGACGGGCAAGGAACTGATCGCCGCCCGCCTGCATTACCTGTCGCCGCGCTGGGACAAGCCGTTTGTGAAGCTGAACTGCGCGGCGCTGTCCGAAACGCTGCTGGAAACCGAACTGTTCGGGCATGAGGCGGGATCGTTCACCGGGGCCGCCAAGCGCCATGTCGGCCGGTTTGAGCTGGCCGATGGCGGCACCCTGTTCCTGGATGAGATCGCCACCGCCACCCTGCGGGTGCAGGAAAAGATCCTGCGCGTCATTGAGTATGGGGAGTTCGAGCGGGTGGGCGGCACGGTTACCATCAATATCGATGTCCGCGTGGTGGGGGCGACCAATGCCGATCTGCCGCGCCTGGCCGATCAGGGCAAGTTCCGCGCTGACCTGCTGGACCGGCTCTGTTTTGACGTGGTGACCATTCCGCCCCTGCGCGCCCGGCCGGAGGATATCCGCATCCTGGCCGATCATTTCGGCATCGCCATGGCCAAGGAACTGGGCCGCCCCTATTTTGGCGGCTTCACCCCGGATGCCATGGAGCAATTGCTGGCCTATGACTGGCCGGGCAATGTGCGTGAATTGAAGAATGTGGTGGAACGCGCCGTCTATCGCACCGCCGACCCGGAACTGCCCATCACCGAGGTGCAGTTCGACCCGTTCGAATCCCCCTGGCGGCCCAAGCAGATGGCGATCTATGCTGATGCGCCGGTGATGGCCCATCACCCGCATCACAGCCCGGCCCCGCCGGCGCCCCCGCCGCCACCCTCTGCCAACGGAAATGCCGCCCCGCCGTCCGCCGTCCCCGGCTGGCCGGCGGAGGGGGGGCCGTGCGATTTCCTCAATCTTGTCTCGGATTTCGAAAAGGCGCTGCTGCGCGCCGCATTGGAGCGCAACCAGTTCCACCAGAAGCGCGCGGCCAGCGACCTGGGCCTGAACTATCACCAGTTTCGCGGCTATCTGCGCAAATATGGGTTGCTGGAAAAGCGCCATGGGCCCCGCAATGGGGAAGAGATGGAGGAGGGGGAAGAGGGCTAACCCCCTCCCTGCGTCGCCGGGCCGCAGCCGTTCAAGTGAGAGTGACTTGCGTTCGTGTCCGGGCTGGCCTATGCCGCTTCATGAACGGAGGTTCGTCCATGAAGCTATCCACCCTGCGCCGGGGCCAACAGGCCCGCATCCACCAGATCAACGCCTCTGACAGCCTGACCCGCAAGCTGCTGGAGATGGGGCTGGAGGAGGGCATGGATGTGACCTTGCTGCATGAAGGCCCCATCGCGCGCGACCCCATCGCCATCCGCATTGCCGGCGACCGGGTGATTGCGCTGCGCCGCCGCGACGCCGACGCCATCCATCTGTCCCCCCTTTCCTGACGTCATCATGGCCAAACAACCGCTGATCGCCATTGCCGGGATGCCGAATTCCGGCAAATCGGCCCTGTTCAACCGGTTGACCGGCAGCCGCCAGAAGGTGGCCAATTATGCCGGTGTGACGGTGGAGCGCAAGGAAGGCGCCTTTACCACGCCCGCCGGCCATGCCTGCCGCCTGCTGGACCTGCCGGGCGCCTATTCCCTGCGCGCCCGCAGCCCGGATGAGGCGGTGACGCGTGATGCGCTGCTGGGAAGGCTGGCCGATATTGAACGGCCGGATTTCCTGATCTGCGTGGCCGATGCCACCAACCTGAAACTGCATCTGCGCTTCACACTGGAAGCCAAGGCACTGGGCGTGCCGATGGTGCTGGCGCTGAACATGTTCGACATTGCCGACCGGCGCAAATTCAGCATCGACGCCGCCGAACTGTCCCGCCTGCTGGGCATCCCGGTGGTGCCGACGGTGGCTGTGCGTGGCGGCAAGGTGGAGGCTTTGCTGGCCGTGGTGGACCAGTATCTGGCCAACCCGGTGCCCCACCCGGCCCCTTCCTGGACGGAGCCGACCACGGCGGAACTGCGCGCCCTGAACCGGCAGGCCATGGCGCTGCTGGATCAGGCCGGTGTGGCCTATGGCGTGCCGCCCGTCACCAGCTATGCCATCGACCGGGTGCTGCTGCACCCGGTGTTCGGGCTGCTGATCCTGATGGGCTTGATGTTCTTCGTTTTCCAATCGGTTTTCACTTGGTCGGCCTGGCCGATGGACCAGATCGATGGGGCGGCCAGCGCGCTGGGGGCCTGGCTGGGCAGCCAGTTGCCGGACGGGCTGTTCCGCAGCTTCATCGTTGACGGGGTGGTTGCCGGTATCGGCTCCGTCATCGTCTTCCTGCCGCAGATCCTGGTGCTGTATTTCTTCATCCTGGTGCTGGAGGACAGCGGCTATATGGCGCGTGCCGCCTTTCTGCTGGACCGGCTGATGGGCGGGGTGGGCTTGCATGGCAAAAGCTTCATTCCCCTGCTGTCCTCCTTCGCCTGCGCCATTCCCGGCGTGATGGCCGCCCGTACCATCGAACATAAGCCCGACCGGCTGACCACCATTCTGCTGGCCCCTTTGATGACCTGTTCGGCCCGTCTGCCGGTCTATACGCTGCTGATCGCCGCCTTTGTGCCCAACCGCGAGGTGGTCACCGGCATCAACCTGCAGGGGCTGGTGATGTTCGGGCTTTATATGGCGGCACTGACCACCGGCCTGCTGGTCGCCTTTGTGCTGAAGCGTTTCGTCTATACCGAACAGGTGGACAGCTTCGTCATGGAGCTGCCCACCTACAAGCTGCCGACGCTGCATAATATTGTTTTCGGTCTGCTGGAACGGGCGCGGATTTTCCTGCGCCGGGCCGGTGGCATCATCTTCACCATCATGGTGGTGATCTGGGTGCTGTCCAGTTTCGGCCCGCACGGGATCAGCGGCAATATCGAACAGAGCTTTGCCGGCATCATCGGCATTGCGCTGGCGCCCCTGTTCGCCCCCATCGGGTTCAGCTGGCAGATGGTGATCGCCCTGATCCCCGGCATGGCGGCCCGCGAAGTGGCGGTAACGGTGCTGGGCACCGTCTATGCCATCAGTGCGGATAATGAGGAAGGGTTGGCCAGCGGGCTGGCAACGACGCTGCAATCCAGCTGGGCCCTGCCGGCCGCCATTTCCTTCCTGGTCTGGTACATCTTCGCCCCGCAATGCATCAGCACGCTGACGGTGATCCGGCGGGAGACGAACAGCACGAAGTTCATGTGGGCGACCTTCGCCTATCTGTTCGTGCTGGCCTATGTCATGTCGTTCCTGGCCTTTCAGATCAGCAGCGCGCTGCTGGGGTAAGCGCCTGGGTCACGCCCCCGGCAGCCGCAGCCCCGGTGCCAGGCCCAGCCGTTCCGGGTGCAGAAATTCCCGCGTCTGGCGGACGGCCTCAGCCAGCCCGACCCGCTGAATTTCCACGCCCTCAGGAAAGGCACCGGCCAGCCGTGTCGGCATCATCGGGTCCAGCAGCACGAAGACGCCGACATCATTGGCCCGGCGCACCAGCCGGCCAAAGGCCTGACGCAGGCGCAGCCTGGTGATCATGTCATCAAAGCCGCGCCGGCCCTGCACCTTGTCGAAATAATTGCGCCGCGCCTTGTGCAGAATGTCGGGCCGGGGCCAGGGCACCCGGTCGAACACGATCAGGCGCAAGCTGCGGCCCGGCACATCCACCCCGTCGCGCACCGCATCGGTGCCCAGCAGGCAGGCATCCTCCTCGCCCCGGAAAATATCCACGAGCGTAGGCACATCCATGCCGTCCAGATGCTGGGCCAGAAGGGGAATACCCGCTTCTTCCAGCGGTTCGGCAATGCGTTCATGCACACCGCGCAGCCGCTGGATGGCGGTGAACAGGCCCAACCCACCACCGCCCGCCGCCAGGAACAACTCCCGGTAAGCCGCCGCCACCTGGCCTAGATCATCCTTGCGCACGTCATTCACCACCAGAACCCGCGTCTGGCTGGCATAATCGAACGGGCTGGGCACGGCGGCGCGCAGCGGCAGCGCCCCCATATGGTTGGTGCCGGTGCGGATGGAGGCGGCCTGCCAATCCTGTTCCACATTGCCGGTGCCGTCGGTCAGGGTGGCGCTGGTCAGCACCAGCCCATGGGCGACTGCGCCCACCGTATCGGCAAAGGGAATGGTCGGGTCGATCCAATGGCGATACATGCCGGTATCGAAATCCCGTCCCTCCACCCGCTCAATGCCGAACCAGTCGACATATTTGCGGGGTGCTTCCTCCTTCAGGCTTTGCAGCATCAGCCGCCAGCCATTCACCTCATTCTGGGCGCGGCGCTTCAAGGCGCGGGAGATGCTGTCCATGCGGCGGCGGGTTTCGCTGTCCAGCTCATCCGATTCCTCCTCCAGCATCTCCCGCAGCCGGTCGGACAGTTTTTCCAGCGGCATGGCCAGCTTGGCCAGGGCCACATCCAGTTCCAGGGCTGTTTCCAGCAGCGTATCCACCACCGGGCGGCATTCGGTTTCCAGGCTATAGGGGTTATCCACCCCAGCTGCGCGGGCCAGCACCTGGCCCCGCACCTGGGACAGGAACTGTTCCAGCACGCCCTTCGGCTCCCCGCCATGGATGCGTTGCGGCCAGGCATCGCCCGGCAGTACCTGAGCTGCCTGCTGGATTTCGGCCAACAGTTCCAGGGAAGTCTGGTCGCCGCCGACCAGATCTTCCACCCGGCGGCGGAGACCCCTGGCCCGGCTGCGGCCCGATACCTCCGCCCCCAGCAGCCAGCGCCGCAGTTCCGAGGTTTCTGTCGCCGTCAGATGGCCGGCAAAGGCATTGTCGGCGGCATCAAACACATGATGGCCTTCATCAAACACATAGCGCGTGGGCACATAGGCATCATCACCGCCACCCAGCGCCGCCTGCACCATCACCAAAGCATGGTTGGCCACCACGATGTCGGCCTTGCGGGCGCGGCGCACGCTTTTTTCAATGAAACAGCGGGTATAATGGGCGCAGGCATTATAGACGCATTCGCCCCGCCGGTCGGCCAGACCCATGGTGCGGCCCTTGCCCAATATGTCGACCAGCCAGCCGGGGAAATCCCCGCCCGCCATATCGCCATCGCGCGTCGCCGCCGCCCAGCGCGCCATCAGCCCCATGGAGGTGGCATAGGCGGGCTGGGTATGGGCGATGTTGGTCGCTTCCTCCAGGTTTAGCAGGCAGAGGTAATTTTCCCGGCCCTTGCGCACCACCACCTTGCGCGCCTTGATCACCGGGTCCGGGTGCAGCCGGTCCAGTTCCTTGTCGATCTGGTGCTGAAGCTGGCGGGTATAGGTTGAAATCCACACCGGCCCGCTGTTCTTTTCCGCCCACAGGGTGGCGGGGGCCAGATAGCCCAGCGTCTTGCCTACGCCCGTGCCGGCCTCTGCCAGCACCAGATTGGGCACGCCCTGTTCATCGCGCGGGGTGAAGGCGGATGTCACGGCACTGGCATAATCGGCCTGCTGCGGGCGCGGTTCGGAGGCGGCACCACTGGCCACCAGTTCGGCCAGCCGCCGCCGCGCCTCACCCGGCTCCACCGGGATATGGCCGGGCGGTGGCTCCGGCGCTTCGGCCTGCCATTCCTTCAACCCGTTCCATACCATCAGGCCGCGCCGCGCCCGGTCATTCCCCGGCCCGTGCGGCAGGCCCAAGGCTGCCATCACCGAGGGGGCCCAGGTCCAGCCGGCCTGCCCCATGAACCAGCCGATGCCAGCGGCGTCTGATTTTTCCCGCAATTGCTTGCGCTTTTCGCCCTCGGGTTCCGGCCGGTTATTCTCCGCCAGTTCCCCCAGCAGGATGCGGGCGCTGTCGATCAGCGACAGCGCCTCAGCCTCCGCATCCTGGGGCACGGGCTGACCCGTGGCTTCAGCCAAGCCCTTGGGCGTGGGCAGGCAGAACCGGGCCGGGCGGACAAAGGCGAACAGTTCCAGCAGGTCGAACGCATCGGCCATCCGGTCCGCCCGCAGCCGCCGCGCCACGGCGCGGCCATGGGCCAGGATGACACTGTTATGTTTCAGCCGGTACGCCGCCTCATCATGCGGGATCAGCTCCACCTCGCCATCCGGCGTCACCCAGGTGACACCGCGCGCCCCCACCACAATGGCCGGCGCATCGGGCAGCAGCAGGCGCGGCGGTGCCGTGCGCACCGCTGCCGCCGGGGCCTGTTCACGCCGGCCCGTGCCGGGAAAGGGAACGATGCGATCATCCATGGCGCTGGATTATAGGCAAGCCGGCGGCAGATGCATCAACAAAACAGGAACAGGGGGGCGAACGAGAAGGCCCCTTTCATGGGGAGCCCAACGCCCCATCCAACGCCACCGCCTGCGCCGTCATGCCCGCCAGGTTGGGGTGGTACGGCACGCCGCCGGTGGCCACAAACCCCGTCATCCAAGGCTCGGCAGCACAGGCATCATGGCCCTGTGACAGAGCCGAAACCTTAATCGGTTTGGCCCCCGCCTCCTGCGCTACCTTGGCGGTCAACGCCTCCACCCTTGCGGTAGCAGCGCGGGCGGCAGCGGCGGCTTCATCCGGCAGCGGGGTGGCAGCGCAGGTTCCCTTGGACGGCAGAACGGCGGGATAATCCAGGAACACCAGGGTCGCCTTGGGCGCCCGCTGCTTCACCCCGGCGGCGATGCGGCGCAGGCCTTCTTCCAGCCGGGCATAATCGGCCTCTGTTGCGGTCTGGGGCGGGCGGCATTTATCGGCAGCGATCTTCCCTTGCCCCGCCAGTTCCTGGCAGGAAGCCGACATCAGATTGCCGATATAGAACACATCATTGCCGCCGATGGTGACCGTCACCAGCGCGGTATCCCCATCCACCGCGTCGATCTGGGCCGGCAGCTCGTTCCAGGGTTCCAGAATGGCGGCGGTGGTGGCGCCGCTGCAGCTGACATCCACCAGATCAAGCCCGCGCCGTTCTGCCAGTTGATGGGCGTAATTGCGGGTGGAACGGCCACAGCGCGGCGGGGCGTCAGCCACATAGGGGGTGATGCCGGGGCCGGCGGCAAAGGAACTGCCCATGGCCACATATTTGGCGGCGGCCTGCGCTGTGACAGGGAAGAAGCCGGCCAGCAGAAGGGCGGCGGCAAGGGCGGTGCTGCGGTACTGGCTGGGCATCGGGTTCCCCGGATTGGACAGGCAGACATCACCCTATCGGTAAATAAGCCGGCCCCGCCACCCACAGGGGACGGGGCCGACCATCTGTTGGAGGGTTCGAGGCTGGGGAAGGGGGGGATCAGGCGGCCCGGATGCCGGCCAGGAAGCTTTCCAGTTCCCCCTTCATCACAGCGGCCTGCTGGCCCAGATGGCGGGCGGCGTCCAGCACGTCGCTGGCCGATTGGCCGGTCTTGTCGGCGGCAACATTCACATTGGCGATGTTCTGCGACACCTCGCGCGTGCCCACCGCCGCCTGCTGCACATTGCGGCTGATTTCGCGGGTGGTGGCATTCTGTTCTTCCACGGCGGCGGAGATGGCGGCCATCGCCTCATCAATCTGGCCGATGGTGGTGGTGATGGTGGCAATGGCCTGCACCGCCTGGGCGGAAACGGCCTGTACGGCGGCCACCTGCTGGCTGATCTCCTCCGTGGCATGGGCCGTCTGGGCGGCCAGATTCTTCACCTCCGCCGCCACCACGGCAAAGCCCTTGCCGGCATCACCGGCGCGGGCCGCCTCAATGGTGGCGTTCAGCGCCAGCAGGTTGGTCTGGCTGGCAATGTCGGCGATCAACTGCACCACATTGCCGATCCGGTGGCCGGCATCCGCCATCTCCGCCATGATGCTGCCGGTGCGCGCCGCCTCCTGGTTGGCGGTGTCGGCCACCTTGGTGGACAGGGCTACCTGACGCGCAATCTCCTGGATGGAGCTGGCCATTTCCTCCGCCGCGGAGGCCACGGTCTGCACATTGGTCGCCGTCTGTTCGGCAGCGCTGGCCGAGGCATTGGCCTCTGTCCGGGTTTGCAGGGCGATGCCGGTCATGCCCTGGGCGGTATTGTCCAGCTGCCCGGTCGCCCCCGCCACGGTCCCCAGGATCGAGGCAACCTTATGGTCAAACCCGGCGATCAGCACTTCTATGGCGCGGGACCGGGCCAGCTTGGCCTCCTGCTCAGCGGCTTGTTCGGCGGCCAGCCGGTCGGCCTCCACGGCGTTGCGCTTGAACACTTCCAGCGCGCGGGCCATGCCGCCAATTTCATCCCGGCGTGCGGTGCCGGCGATCACCACGGCACGGTCACCGGCGGCCAGCAGGCCCATCTGGTCGGTCATGGCGGAAATCGGCTGGGCTATCATCCGTGTCAGCCCGACGCCGGCAGATACGGCCAGCAGCAGGGACAGCAGGCCGGCAATGCCCACCGCATTTTCCGCCACCTCAAACGTATCCACCATGGTGGCGCGGCGTTCATTCAGCAGATCGCGGTGGCCATTCTGGATATCCTCGCCCAACCGGCGCAGTTCCGCCACCAGTTCGGCCCCCTTGCCGGCGCTGATCGCCTCCAGCGTCGCCGCCCGGGTGGCGGGATCGCGGTAACCGACAATCTGCGGGTCGGCCACCTCCGCCCGCCATTGCTGGGACAGGCGTTCAATCCGATCAATGCTGGCCAGTTGCTGCGGGTCGGTCAGCAGCCCGCGCACCTTTGCCAGATTGCTGTCGAAGATTTTCCGTGCCGTCTGATAGGGTTCCAGGAAGGATTCCTTGCCCGTCAACATATAGCCCCGCACACCGGCGACCTGATCGGTCTTGGCTGCCATGACCAGCCGCATCCCCCGCATGACCTCGTAGCTGGTCACCATCTCGTCATTGCTTTGCCGGATGCTGGCAAGCTGCCCCAGATTGAACAACCCGATGATGCCCGCCGTCAGGACCAGCGCGCCGAAGGCGAGCAGGAATTTCCGGCCGATACGAAGATTTTGCAGAAAATACAGTATCGACATCTCTTCCCTCCGAAGAACCGCAGGATCAATAAGGCACAAGATCACGGGCCCGGCCCCAAGGGGGCGGGTCATCGTAAGGGGGGGCGAATTCCAACCCTTTGATTTTATTGTTTTATTTTTAGGCAGCTCCAGCGACGGATATCTGCTGTTCTGACTTTTTTAACTATCTACGTATAGGCGTATTTTTATCAAGGGCAGATATTATGAATCTGGCCGATCTATTCCGAAGGATATGTTTCCAACAGGAATATTATTTTCATATTAAAATTTTAACATTTAAAATAGCCGAGCACATATAAATTCACTCAAGTTTTATTCTTTAGATAAAAAATAAATATGACTTAATTTCGTCTTAAAATGGAAAATCATGGATAGCGTTGTAGATAATAGCGAAGGAGGACTTTCCCCCTTCGCTATGCGGACACTCGTTTTACTTATAATCCCCACGATCAGGCCGCCCGGATGCCGGACAGGAAGCCTTCCACCTGATCCTTCATCCGGTCGGCTTGCCGGCTCAGCTCACGGGCGGCCCCCAATACCTGGGTCGCGGCCATGCCGGTTTCACCCGCTGCCTCGGTCACGTGCACGATATTGGCCGAGACCTCGCGCGTTCCCAGGGCTGCCTGCTGCACATTACGACTGATTTCCAGCGTGGTGGCATTCTGCTGTTCCACCGCCGCGGCGATCGTCGCCATGGCCTCGTTGATATCGTTGATGGTACCGGTGATGGTGCGGATGGCCCCGACGGCATCGCCGGTGACATTCTGAATGGCCTGAATCTGCTGGCCGATCTCTTCGGTGGCCTTGGCGGTCTGGGTGGCCAGGCTTTTCACTTCCGATGCCACCACGGCGAAGCCCTTGCCGGCATCGCCGGCCCTGGCGGCTTCGATGGTGGCATTCAGCGCCAGCAGGTTGGTCTGGCCGGCAATATCGGCAATCAACTGCACCACGGTGCCGATGCGCTGGGCTGCTTCCACCAGCCCCTGTACCGTGTCATTGGTGCGCGCAGCCTCGGCTGCGGCCTTGTCGCTCACCTGGCTGGAATGGGTGATCTGGCGGGAAATCTCCTGGATGGAGCCGGCCATCTCCTCCGCGGCGGCGGCCACGGTCTGCACATTGCCGGCGGTCTGTTCGGCAGCACTCGCCGTGGCGGTGGCCTGGGACCGGGTCTCCTCTGCAATGCCGGACATGCCCTGGGCCGTGCTGTCCAGCTGGCCGGTGGCGCCGCCGATGGTCTTGAGCACCACGGCGATATTGCTGTCAAAATCGGCGATCAGGGTTTCAATGGCGGCGGTGCGCTTGGCCTTGGCCGCCTGTTCGGCCGCCTGTTCGGCGGCCAGCCGGTCCGCCTCGATGGCGTTCTGGCGGAACACCTCCAGCGCTTGGGCCATGCCGCCCACCTCATCCCGGCGCTCCAGCCCCTCGATGCGGATGGAGGTGTCGCCGCCAGCCAGACGGCGCATCAGGCCAGTCATCGCATTGATGGGTTTGGCGATGCTGCCCACCAGCCCCCAACCGGCCACCAGGGCGATCAGCAGCGACAGCAGCACGCCGCCGATGGTAACCCCGGCGGCGGTGCTGAAGGCGTGTTCCAGATCATCACTGCGCCGGGCCAGCAGGGTGCGCTCCACATTCTGCACCTCTTCCACCTTGGCCCGGATCAGGTCCATCTGGCGGCGGCCGTCGGTGGCAGTGAAGGCGGCGAGGGCGGCGGCCCGGCTCTCTTCCTTCTGCATCCCCGCCAGCAGCGGTTCGGCGACAGTCCGGTTCCATTCCTCGGACGCTGCCGTGATCTCGTCCAGGCGCGTCAGCTGTGCCGGGTTATCCTGGACCAGATCGCGCAAATCCTTCAGCCGGTCCGCAAATTGCTGCTGCCCGGCGGTGTAGGGTTGCAGGTAGCTGGGATTGGCCGTCAGGGCATAACCCCGCAGGCCGGTTTCCTGGTCCACCTTTGCCGTCAGCAGGGTTCGCAGATTGCGGATGACCTCATAGGTGTGAATGGTCATCTCATTACCGCTGTGGATTGTGGCAAGTTGAGCCCGATTCACTCCACCAACGATCAGAACGGTAAGGATCAAGGCAGAAAAAGCAATAAACAGCTTTCTGCCGATGGAAAGATCATGGATTCTGGCGATCATCGACGATTCTCCGGGGTTAGAGCTGGTCTCGATCAGCGAGGTAAAAAAACAATTTGGTTTCGCAAAAGAAAAACGCACGAATTTGCGACACAATTAATAAAATTGTATCTTTCATGGGTTTTCAAATTTTTCACGAAACTGATATAACTATTTCGACCAAAGCCCGTGATCGCAAGTCAACCATTCGTCCTATACCGAGCTATATCTCTATTAGGAGTAACCCTAAAGGATGAGTTCGGTTGTGTGCGGCGCAGCATATGAATGGCGCATTTCTGCGAACTGATCGCGGACATGAGCCTCAGACGAAAGGCATAGGCATGTCGGCGAGGGGCTGAAAAAAAACAAACAGGCCGCCCGGTTGCCCGGACGGCCTGTTCATTACGTCGCACCAGCAAGCTGGATCAGCGGTTTCTTAGCGCGGGGCCAGAACCATGATCATCTGCTTGCCTTCCAGCTTCGGCATCTGTTCGACCTTGCCCAGGTCTTCCAGCGTGTCGCGAACCTTTACCAGCACATTCATGCCGATATCCTGGTGGGCCATTTCACGGCCACGGAAGCGCATGGTGACCTTCACCTTGTCGCCTTCCTCCAGGAAGCGGCGCATGGCCTTCATCTTGATGTCGTAATCATGCTCGTCGATATTCGGACGCAGCTTGATTTCCTTGACCTCAATGATCTTCTGCTTCTTGCGGGCCTCGTTGGCCTTCTTCTGCGCCTCGTACTTGTACTTGCCATAGTCGAGGATTTTGCAGACCGGCGGTTCGGCGTTCGGGCTCACCTCGACCAGGTCGAGGCCAGCTTCCTCCGCCGCGAAGAGCGCGTCACGCAGGCTGACGACGCCAACCATCTCGCCATTGGCATCGACAAGGCGCACGGAACGAACGTTGATTTCGCGATTGATGCGGGGACCGTCGCGTTGCGGTTCGCGGTCCTGAGAGGTAGGCCTGGCTATGGAAACTTCTCCTATTCACAAAGGGTGGCCCTTGCGGCCTTTGGATCGGTGAACCCGTTCCCTGCCAGAAAACCCCTGACAGGGAACGGTGCCGGACGGCAAGGGCGCACCTTGTTGGTACGCTTGGGTGGCAGATTATATCAGAACGCGGATTCGGTCGAGTCGCTGCTGGCAGGCGGCAGCGCCTCTGCCAGAAGTGTAGCAAGAGCATCGTCCAGGGCAAGGAATTCCTGCGCATTGGAGCCAAGACGCCGCACGGCAACGGTGCCTTGCTCCGCCTCGCGGGCGCCCACGACGAACATGACCGGTACCTTCTGGAGCGAATGTTCGCGGACCTTCAGGTTGATCTTTTCGTTGCGGGTATCCAGTTCCACCCGGATTCCCGCCTTCTTCAGCCGTGCTGCCACCTTTTCGGCATAGGCATCGGCGTCCGACACGATGGTGGCCACGGTCACCTGGGTGGGGGCCAGCCAGAGCGGGAACTTACCGGCATAATGTTCGATCATCATGCCGATGAAGCGTTCCAGGCTGCCCAGGATGGCCCGGTGCAGCATGACCGGGCGATGCTTGGCGCCATCCTGGCCGATATAGCTGGCATCCAGCCGTTCAGGCAGTTGGAAATCCAGCTGCAGGGTGCCGCACTGCCAGGAACGGCCGATGGCGTCGGTCAGGTGGAATTCCACCTTCGGGCCATAGAAGGCGCCTTCGCCCGGCAATTCCTCGAATGCCAGCCCATTGGCGCGCAGCGCCACGCGCAGGCTTTCTTCGGCCTTGTCCCAGGTATCATCCGTGCCCAGACGCACATCGGGGCGCAGCGCCAGCTTCACCGCGATTTTGTCGAAGCCCAGATCCTTATAAACGCCCAGCTGCAGGGCGAAATATTCCTTCGCCTCATCGCCGACCTGATCCTCGGTGCAGAAGATATGCGCGTCATCCTGGGTGAAATTGCGCACGCGCAGGATACCGTGCAGCGCGCCCGACGGCTCATTGCGGTGGCAATTGCCGAACTCGGCCATGCGCAGCGGCAGGTCGCGGTAGCTTTTCAGCCCCTGGCGAAAAATCTGCACATGGGCCGGGCAGTTCATCGGCTTCACGCCCAGGAACTTCTCCGTGCCGTCTTCCGCCACCGACTCGCGGATCTTGAACATGTTGTCGCCATACATGTCCCAGTGGCCCGACGCCTTGAACAGGCTGCTGTCATAGAGCTGCGGGGTGCGCACCTCCACATAGCCGGCCACCTTCAGCTTGGCGCGAATATATTCCTCCAGCGCCCGATAGAGCGCCCAGCCCTTCGGGTGCCAGAAGACGGAGCCTGTCGCCTCTTCCTGCACATGGAACAGGTCCATCTCGCGGCCCAGCTTGCGATGGTCGCGCTTCTCGGCCTCTTCAATCTGGTGCAGATGTTCGGCCAGTTCCTTTTCGGTGCGCCAGGCGGTGCCATAGATACGCTGCAGCATGGCGTTCTTGGCATCGCCGCGCCAATAGGCACCGGCCACCTTCATCAGCTTGAAGGCATGGCCGACCCGGCCCGTGGCGGGCAGGTGCGGGCCACGGCACAGATCGTACCATTTGCCCTGGCGATAGATGGTGATCGTCTCGGACGTCGGCAGATCTTCAATGATCTGGGCCTTGTACTTTTCCCCGATCGACTTGAAATGCTCAATCGCCTCGGCCCGGTCCCATTCTTCACGCGTGAAGGGGCGGTTTTCGTCCACGATCTCATGCATCCGCTTTTCGATCTTCACCAGATCGTCGGGCGTAAACGGCGTGTCGCGAGCGAAATCGTAATAGAAGCCGGTGGCGATGGCGGGGCCGATCGTCACCTGCGTGCCGGGATAAAGCTCCTGCACGGCTTCCGCCATGATGTGGGCGCAGTCATGCCGGATCAGGTCCAGCATGTCGGCCTCGTTCTTGTCCGTCACGATTTCGAGACGGCAATCCCCCGTCAGTGGCGTCGCCAGATCCTTCACTTCGCCATTGATCTTGACCGCAACGGCGGCCTTGGCGAGCGACTTGGCGATGGAGGCGGCCACATCGGCCCCGGTAGTTGTGCCCTGCGCATAGGTCCGCACACTGCCATCGGGCAGCGTAATGGCAACCTGGGCGCTGGAAACGGGCACTTCAGCCGAAGACATGGCTTTCCCCTAGCTTGTAAGGAGTTGCAAAAGTTGGTGAGGCGACTTTTCACCCGCCGGCCCCCGCCGGTCAAGCGCGGGAGATGGGCGAATTTCACATGGAAGCACAGGCTCTAGAGCGGATCGCCAAAAGGTGAAATCACCTTTTGGCGTGACTCTGCGCGCAGGTGGCTCCAGGTCGGGGGCACTGTCGGCCGCTACAGCAAATCCCGCAGCAGCGGCACCAGCGGGATATCGGCCGGCGGCATCGGGTAATCGCCCATGCGGGCCGGCTTCACCCAGGCCAGTTGCTGGCCTTCCAGCGGGGTGGGCGTGCCTTTCCAGACGCGCGCGGCGAAAACCGGCATCAGCAGGTGAAAGTCCGGGTAGGAATGGCTGGCAAAGGCGATGGGGGAGAGACAGCTTTCCGCTGTCTCGATCCCCAGCTCCTCCCGCAATTCCCGCACCAGGGCTGCTTCGGGTGTTTCGCCCGCATCGACCTTGCCGCCGGGAAATTCCCACAGGCCCGCCATGGACTTGCCCGGCGGGCGCTGCGCCAGCAGCACCCGCCCATCCACATCCACCAGGGCCACGGCCGCCACCAGCACGATGCGGCTGGGTCGGTGGGAAGGCGGTTCCTGCCAACAGGGCGTGTCGTTCTGGCTCACGAGCGGTAGCTGCCATTAATGTCGATATAGCCGTGGGTCAGGTCGCAGGTCCACACCGTGGCGCTGCCGGAGCCCAGGCCGATATCCACCTCGATCAGGATTTCCTGGCCCTTCATATGGGCGGCCACCGGGGCTTCATCGTAGCCCGGCACTTCCATCCCATTGGCGCAGATCTGCACGCCACCGACGGAGATCACCAGCAGGTCGCGGTCAGCCCGTTCGCCCGACCGGCCCACGGCGGCGACGATGCGGCCCCAATTGGCATCTTCCCCGGCCACGGCGGTCTTCACCAGCGGGGAATTGGCCACCGTCATGGCAATGCGCTTGGCGGCTTCGTCGCTGTCGGCCCCCTTGACGCGGAGCTCCACAAACTTGGTCGCCCCTTCGCCATCGCGGATGATCTGCTGGGCCAGATCCAGGCAGACGGCATCCAAGGCGGCCTGGAAGGCGGCAAAGCGCGGATCATCGGCGCTTTCAATCGCCCCATGCGCCGCCTTGCGGGTGGCGCACAGCACCAGCGTGTCAGAGGTGGAGGTGTCGCCATCCACGGTGATGGAATTGAAGCTGCGGTCGGTGGTGGCAGACAGCGCCGCCTGCAGCGGCGCATGGGCAATATTGGCGTCGGTGAAGACATAGGCCAGCATGGTGGCCATGTCGGGGGCAATCATGCCGCTGCCCTTGGCAAAGCCGGCCACGGTGACGGTGACGCCATCAATGGTGGCCGTGGCCGAAGCGCCCTTGGGGAAGGTGTCGGTGGTCATGATGGCGCGGGCGGCCACTTCCCAGGCCTCCCCTTCCGCCGGCACCAGCTTGGTGAAGGCTTCTGGCAAAGACTTGGCAATCAGGTCGGCCGGCATGGGCTGGCCGATGACGCCGGTGGAGGCGGGGAAGATTTCGCTGGTCTTGCAGCCAGCCAGTGCGGCGGCGGCGTCCAGCGTGGCATCCACGAACGCTTCCCCGGCCTTGCCGGTAAAGGCGTTGGAATTGCCGGCATTCACCACCAGCGCCCGCACAACCCCACCCTTCAGATGGTCGCGGCAGCGATGCACCGGGGCGCTGGCCGTCAACGAACGGGTCAGCACGGCGGCAACGCTGGACCCTTCATCCAGCACCGCCACCATCACATCATTGCGCGGCGTCTTGTATCGGATGCCGGCACGGTGCCCGGCCAGACGCAGGCCGGCGATGGGCGGCAGCGACGGGAAGGAAGCGGGGGCAAGCGGAGACACGGCCATGGCGATACTCGCGGGCTGGGCGGTTGAGACAGTCCGCGCATCAAGCCGATGTGGGGCCGGATGGTCAAGTGTGGCTTGTGTGACAGGCGCGCGCGGAGTGGCCGGGCTGTCGGCCTACCGTTCGTCCTTGGGATCGGTGGTCAGCGTCATCCGCCGATAGACGCCCTCAAAAGTGGCAACGCCAACGCAATAGGATGTGGTTTCTGCCAAAATCAAGCCATTGATTAAACGAAGGGTGACAATGCATTGCCCGCCAAAACTTCTATCAATAACTTGATTTCCCTTGATGGATTTATCGAATTCAAATTTTGACAGCCCAAATTCTGATGAGTTTATAGCCACCCCTTCAAAGTGAAGTTTTCCGTCTTTCCTCTCATCAATCACAATCGAATTCTCGGCAAGCTCCCAGCGCCCTGTCCAATCCTGCTTCCGGGTCGTTGCTGGCGGATTATCGATTTTCAGGGCCGTTCGCGGCAACCAGCCGAAAGTACCCCGCTTGGGGCCTTGGAAATAGACACAGAGCCACGCCTTTCCCGTATCATCCAGCACCACCTTGTCGCCCGGCACCAGATAGGCCTTGGCTTTGCAGCTATCGCCACCGGGGCAGCCATCCTCCACCCGCTGGAAATACAGGCGCGGCCCCTGATCGGCCTTTACGGTCCCCGCTTTCGGCGTGCTGCTGGTGGAAAGGCTGAAGTCGTCGCATTTTTCCGCCGCGGCTTCAGACGGAAGCGATATGCCCCCCAGGATGAACAAGGCGGCCCTGGCGAGGCGCAATGAACAGCGCATTCAATGTTCATCCTTGGGATCAGTCGTCAGGGCGGTGCGGTGGTAGACGCCATCAAACGAGTTGGCAGCCCCCACGCAATATTGCGTGCTATTTACCAGCAGTAATTTGGCAACCCATCGGATGGTGACGACGCACTCCCCTCCAGCACTTTTATCGACCACTTTATTGCCCTTTGGCAGGGTAAAGAATTCGAAATCTGATAGCGAAAAACTGGCCATGTGCCTGGCCCAACCCTTAAAGCGCAGATTTTCCCGATTCCGATCATCAATAAGTACTGTGTTCTCGCCCACGCGCCAGCGCCCCACCCAGTCCTGTTTCTTTGGTGCTGGCGGCTTATTATCAATGTCCAAGGCGGTGCGGGGCAACCAACCGAAGGTGCCCCGCTTTGGTCCCTGGAAATAGGCGCAAATCCAGGTTTTGCCGGTATCGTCCAGGATCACCTTGTCGCCCGGTACCAGATAGGCTTTGGCTTTGCAGGTGTCCCCGCCGGGGCAGCCATCCTCCACCCGCTGGAAATGCAGACGCGGCCCTTGGTCGGCTTTGACAGTTCCCGCTTTGGGGGTCTTGGACCAAGAAAGGCTGTGGTCGTCACACTCTGCGGCGGCGGCAGCGAACGGAAACAGCCCTGCGATCAGGATGACCAAGGCGGCCCTGGTGAGAGAGAATGAACAACGCATTCAATGTTCATCCTTGGGATCAGTCGTCAGGGCGGTGCGCCGATAAACACCAATAAAAGAGTTGCCAAGACCTGCACAGTCCATGGTGTTATTTACCAATAGTAATCCAGCCAGCCAGTAAATCTTGACCACACATGTATCACCACCACTTTTATCAATAACCTTGTTGCTGCTGGGGGATTTGTTGAATTCAAACTTTGTTAAGGAGAATTCGGCCATGCGACTTGCCCATCCTTCGAAGTGCAGCTTTGGCCCTTGCGTGTCGTCAATCAGAATTAAGTTCTCACCGACGCGCCAGCGGCCCACCCAATCCTGTTTCCTGGGTACCGGCGGCTTGTCCTCTATCGCCAGCGCGGTGCGGGGCAACCAACCGAAGGTGCCCCGCTTTGGCCCCTGGAAATAGGCGCAAATCCAGGTTTCGCCGGTATCGTCCAGGATCACCTTGTCCCCCGGAACCAGATAGGCTTTGGCTTTGCAGGTGTCCCCGCCGGGGCACCCAGCCTCCACCCGCTGGAAATGCAGACGCGGCCCTTGGTCAGCTTTGACAGTTCCGGCTTTGGGAGCCTTGGACCAAGAAAGGCTATAGTCGTCACACTCAGCGGCGGAGGCGGCGAACGGAAACAAAGCTACGATCAGGATGATCAAAGCGGCCCCGACTGCAAGGGCTGAACAGCGCATTCAATGTTCATCCTTGGGATCAGTCGTCAGGGCGGTACGCCGATAGACGCCCGAGAAGTTCGCGGCGAGGGAGCCGCATTGGTATGTGCTGGCGACAAGCAACAAGCCATTGACCCAGCGTAATGTCATGTCGCAGCCATCATAGGGTATCTTAAAGATAACCTTATTGTTCTTAGGTGAAGCCTCGAAGTCGATATCAGGCATCGAAAGACCGGTAGGTTCTACGGCACTTCCCCAGAAATACAGGGTCTTTCCCTTTCTCTCATCGATCAGGAAGGTATTGTAGCCGACCCGCCATCGGCCCACCCAATCCTGCTTCTTTGGAGTGGGGACTGTGTTGTCAATGTCCAAGGCGGTGCGGGGCAACCAGCCGAAGGTGCCCCGCTTTGGTCCCTGGAAGTAGGCGCAAATCCAGGCTTCCCCGGTGTCATCCAGCACCACCTTGTCGCCCGGTACCAGATAAGCTTTGGCTTTGCAGGTGTCCCCGCCGGGGCAGTCAGCCTCCACCCGCTGGAAATGCAGACGCGGCCCTTGGTCGGCTTTGACGGTTCCCGCTTTGGGAGTCTTGGACCAGGGGAGGTTGTGGTTGTCGCAGCTAGCGGCAGAGGCTACAGCTGGGGCAGCTAAAAAAACTAGAACGGCATATTTAAGTCTGTTTATACGCGTCGATGCGAGAAAGATTTTTTGAAAAATCATTTACAGACCTCAATCTATTTAGCCATCCTCTTTCAAATACCTTCTGGTCTGGTTTCTTTTTTATATCTTCATATACATGATTTACTCTCTGTGAGTGATTTTCGTCAAGCAAAGCCTCGATCTTACTCAAAGGAATTTCATTTATTGCTTGGATAGTTTTAGAACCGCCATTCCCATCTTCTAATAGGTTTTTTCCATTGTCAACCGCATTAACAGATTTTTGGAATAACCTCCAACCACGTCTTGGACCATGCATGACAAAGGAGTCGATTAGCGAGGAAGCTACTCCCAAGTTAGAAATTTCATTCATACGTTGTCCGTAAAAGAATTCATTTCGGTATATTTCTTTGGCTTGATCCCGCGTAATTTCTTCAGGTTTCAAGAATATACCATCCTTTCCCATGCCTCCATGAATTTCTTGATAATTTTCAAGTGTGTATTGAGTAATTCCATAATTCGTTTTACCACCACGATCATTCTTATGATCTGAATAACCCGCCTCTTTCTCAAAAATATTCTTCACCAGTTCTTCAAACATGGCTTCGCTCTTCCAATCGGGTTCCTTGAACAGCCGGCGGCCGGGGGCGAGTTTTACCGGGGGTGGCTGGTCGGGGCGGGACGGGTCGCTGCTGGTCGGGGCGGTTGTGCTGCCAGAAGGGGCGGGTGGGGTGGCGGTCTTGTTTGCTGGTTGTACCGTGGCCGCGTCTTGCCCGGCACTGGCGGGTGCCGGCTTGGGTTTCTGCGCCAGAAGTTTTTCCAGGGCCTGGATCGTCTCCCCGCCGGGGGAGAGTTTGCCGTCGACGCGCAGCTTGTTGTCCCGCTGGAACCGGCGGACATCCTGGTCCAGCGTGGTGCTGTGATAGCCGCTGGGGCCATCTTCCGGTATCACATTATGGTATCCGGCCTTGTTCAGCAGCACCTGAACCTTGGCCACATCGGGGCGCCAATTATCGCCGCCATTGCTGGCGACCTTGGCCTTCAGGCCGAACGGATTGTCGCCCAGCAAGTCTTCCACCGGCTTGCCTTCCCGCCAGGCCTGCTGAAAGGCCGGGAAGCGGGGATCGTCCGCTTCCTCCACCAGGGTGGGATGGCGCACCACATATTGTGTGCCGGCAAGGGGGGAGCCATAGACCGGCACCTTCTCCGGCTCGTCATTGAACAGGCTGCGGTAATCGACGGGCGGCGGGGCCGGATCGGCCGCAGGCGGGGTGTCAGCCTCCTCCTCATCATCAGCAAGGAACCCCTCCACATTGCGATCGACAAAATCCTTCACGTCGCGGAACGTGGAGGAAAGGCGGTTGAAAAGGTTGAAGGATTCGGACATCGGCTCGCTCCATAGGGGCGTGCGCCGTCGCCGGATCGGCTGATCCGTCGGCACCACGCAGCGGGTTGTGGAAAAGAAAAAGCCCGGTCCGCTGGGAGCGGCCGGGCATGGTTGGGGTATTTATTCCTATAGACTGGCAAACGATCCTGTTGTCGTCAATCCTTTATCAGCGGGCAGCCGTTGTTTTTACCACCGGGTGGAGTCCCCCCCCCCCCTTAAACCCCCGCGCCGACGCTGACATAGCTGGAGATACCCCGGATATGTTCATCCACCGCCAGCCGGTGGGACAGGGGCGGGAAGGCCCGCTGGGTGCAGTCCAGCCTTGGGCAGACGCGGCAATTCACCCCCACTGGGGTGGCCGCGTCCAGGTTGGACAGTTCCAGCCCGTCGGCATAGACAAGCTGGCCGGCATGGGCGATGTCACAGCCAATGGCGATGGCGAAATGCCGGGCCGGCTGTTTCCAGCCGCCGCCGGGTTTGGAGACACTGCGCACGATGGAGAGATAGGCGCTGCCATCGGGCATCCGGGCGATCTGGGTTTGCATCTGCCCCGGCTGGCGGAAGGCATCATGGATGTTCCAGCGCGGGCAGGCCCCGCCAAACCGGGCGAAATGGAAGCCGGGGGCCGCACTGAACCGTTTCGACATATTGCCCGCCTGATCGGTGCGGGCAAAGAAGAACGGCACCCCCTTGGCGCCGGGCCGTTGCAGGGAGGTCAGGCGCTGGCACACCTGTTCATAAGAGGCCACGAAACGCCGTTGCAGGATTTCGATATCATACCGCACCTCCCGCGCTGCCGTCAGGAACCGTCCATAGGGCATCATCAGGGCAGAGGCGAAGTAATTGGCCAGACTGACCCGGGCCAGCCGGCGCGATTCTTCATGCCCGAAGGCCCCGCGCCCGCTGGCTGCCTCCAGTGCCGCCCCCTGGCTCAGCAGGGCCGTCTGCGCCGCCAGGTGGAAGATGCGGCCGGCCGGGTCCAGCATTTCGGAAATCAGCACCCGCTTGGAATGCCGGTCATAACGGCAGACGGCCCCGCCCATCACCGGCTGCGGCATCAGCCGCACCCGCACGCCCAGCCGCTTTTCCAGATAGGCCGACAGGCTGCCCTGTAAATTGCCGCTATCCAGATCGGCACTGATCCACATTTCCTCCGCCGCTTCCTCCAGCTCGGGGAAATGGTTCTGTTCGGCCTGGAAGAACTCCGATACTTCTTCCTGTGGGAAGGCTTGCGCCCCCATCACCTGCAGCTTGTCGCGGTCGGCCACCTTCTCCGCCAAGCCGCCCAGATCCTCCCGCGCCTCCCGATAGGCGCGGTAGAGCGCCACCACCGCCTGGCCCAGCGTCGGCGCCACGGCGGCGAATTCCTTCATGTCCTGGGTTTTGATGTCACCCGCCTCGAACAGCGGATCGGCGAAGACTTCGCGCAGGGAGGCGACCAGCCGCGTCTCGTCATCCTCGGCAAAGCTGGCCATGTCGATGCCATAGACAGAGGCGATTTTCAGCAGCAGCGGCACGGTCAGCGGCCGCTGGTTCGCCTCAATCAGGTTCAGATAGCTGGGGGAGACGCCAATCTCCTCCGCCATCTGCGCCTGCGTCATTTTCAGGTCACGGCGCAGCCGGCGGACCTTGTGGCCCAGCATCGCCTTCTTTTCAGACATGGCCCTGTCCCTTAAGCGCAGAAGTGCCGCTTCACCTTGTCAATTTACAAGATTTACAACATCACAGCAACCAGCGTTACAAGCTGTGACAGCAACACTATTTTACGAAATGCAGCATATTGAACATTTTATTTCGCGGCGTCATTCTCCCCTCATCAACGTTGCACCGCACAAGCACACGGGTGCAGCGCCCCTAAAATAGAAGCCAGAGACAAGGCTTCGATCTTCGAGGAGTGACACCATGGCCCCGCTGGATAATCCTTCTTCTGCCATCGACCTGAGCGCCATCCACGCCAAGCGCTATGAGGGGATCAAGCGCGACTATACGGCGGAAGATGTGCGGCGTCTGGCCGGTTCGGTGAAGATCGAATATACGCTGGCCGAAATGGGCGCCCGCCGCCTGTGGGAATTGCTGCACACCCGCCCCTATGTTCATACGCTGGGCGCCTTCACCGGCAATCAGGCCCTGCAGCACGTCAAGGCCGGCCTGGAAGCGATTTACCTGTCCGGCTGGCAGGTGGCGGCCGATGCCAATCTGGCCGGCCAGATGTACCCCGATCAGTCGCTCTATCCCGCCAATTCCGTGCCGGCCGTGGTGAAGCGCATCAACAATGCCTTCCAGCGCGCCGACCAGATCCAGACGGCGGAAGGCAAGGGCGATACCTACTGGTTCGCGCCGATCATCGCCGATGCCGAGGCCGGTTTCGGTGGCCCGCTGAACGCCTTTGAGCTGATGAAGGGCATGATTGAGGCCGGTGCGGCCGCCGTGCATTTCGAGGATCAGCTGGCATCGGAGAAGAAGTGCGGCCATCTGGGCGGCAAGGTGCTGATCCCGATCCAGCAATTCATCCGTACCCTGAATGCCGGCCGTCTGGCCGCCGATGTCTGCGGCACCAGCACCCTGGTGGTGGCCCGCACCGATGCGGAAAGCGCCCAGCTGATCACGTCCGATGTGGATGAACGCGACCATCCCTTCATCGACCGCAATGACCGCACGCCGGAAGGCTTCTTCCGTATCAAGAAGGGGGTGGGGGTGGATTACTGCATCGCCCGTGCCCTGGAATATGCCCCCTATTCCGACCTGATGTGGTGGGAAACCAGCAAGCCGAACCTGGACGATGCCCGCCGCTTCGCCGAGGCCGTGCACAAGAAGTTCCCCGGCAAGATGCTGGCCTATAATTGCTCGCCCTCCTTCAACTGGAAGGCCAACCTGGACGATACGACCATCGCCAAGTATCAGGCCGAACTGGGCGCCATGGGCTACAAGTACCAGTTCGTCACGCTGGCCGGCTTCCACAGCCTCAACCTCGCCACCTTCGAGCTGGCCAAGGGCTACAAGGAACGCGGCATGGCGGCCTATTCGGAAATGCAGCAGCGTGAATTCGCTGCCGTCGAACAGGGCTTCACCGCGGTGAAGCACCAGCGCGAAGTCGGCACCGGATACTTTGATGCCGTGGCCGTGGCCATCTCTGGCGGTACTTCTTCCACCACTGCCATGAAGGACAGCACCGAGACCGATCAGTTCCATTGATCGGGACGGCCCAGAACCTGATCGGCGTCTGCACCGGCTGAACGGGCGGACGCCCCCGGGATAGGGGAGGCTGCATTCCCCCATCCCCTGGCCCCCTGTCGGGACCAATCCTACCCCCTTCGCGCTGGATGGGAGGGGGGCAGGATACCGGATGGCCGGCGCGATGGATCGCCGATACCACCGGGCCTGATATGGGGCACCCTTCCTGCTCTTGTTTGCTTCTCTGCTTTCTCCGTAGCAATGCTGACGGCGCCGCTCCTTTTGCGACAGGGGGCGGCGCCGCTTTTTATTTGGCAGCGTGCAACGGCCCTGCGACTATCAGGGACATGGATGATTTCCTGCCTCAACCGGACCAATTGGCCCCGTGGCTGCAATCCATGGGGCGCCTGCTGGATGGGCCGTCGTCGGTCTTCTGGTGGCCCGGTCTGTTGATCGCAGGGCTGGCTGCCTTGCTGTTATGGCGCCAGTGGCGGGATCAGGGAACATGGCGGGATTATCTGCGCCATCTGCCGCTGGATGCCGGCTGCTTTCTGGTCAATTCCACCCTGCCTTTCCTGCTGGCCCCCTTTTTCTTCTGGCTGAGCGTTAAGGGCAGCCATCTGGGGATTGCCCTGACATCTGGCATTCATGGCGGCTGGGATACGCAGCCCGGCTGGCCGGCCCTGGCGGCCTGTGCGGCTTTCGCCTTCGTGGCGGGGGATTTCGCGCTGTACTGGACGCACCGCGCCTTTCACCATTTCCCACCGCTCTGGCGGGCGCACCGGCTGCACCATGCCCCGCCGGTGCTGACGCCGCTGACCGCCTTCCGCTTCTGGCCTTGGGAACAGGCGGTGCATATGTCCGCCAATATGGGCGCACAGGGCCTGGGCCTGGGGCTGGCGGTCGGGCTGTTCGGCGGGGCGGTGACGCCGCTGACCGTGCTGGGCGTCAATGTCTTCTCGCTGGCCTGGAGCCTGGGGTTCGTCCATCTGCGCCACAGCCCGGTGCCGCTGCGCTATCCGCGCTGGTTGTCCTTCATTCTGGTGTCGCCGCATATGCACCAGCTGCACCATTCCGATGCGGAAGAACATCGTGACCGCAACTTTGCCACGGTGTTTTCCCTGTGGGACTGGCTGTTCGGCACGCTGGCCCTGACAGAACAGGGCCAGCGCTTCCGGTTCGGGCTGGCGCGCGACCCGATCGGGAATTATCGCCCGAGGGGGTGGCGATGATCAGGGTAGTTTCAGCGGCGTGTGCGGCGACAGTTCCAGCCGCCGCTCCGCCCGGCAGCTGCCGCTGGCCAGCTGCCGGTTCAGCACGGCATTGATGGCGCGCAGGATCTGCGCCCGGTCGATGATGCGCAGCAACCCGTCGGCGCTGAAACGCAGGTTGAATTCCGGCCCCGCCTTGCGCAGCAGGGCGGCCGGGTCGGGGCCGCTGCATTCCATCAGCACCAGGGTCGGCGCGTCTGTCCCCTGCCGCACCAGGGCCAGGGGCAGATAGGCATAGCGCTCCGCATCCTCATCCTTCAGGGCGGCGGGCAGGCGGGTGCGGCTGTCCAGCCGTTGCAGGCCCTCGCCGGTCAGGCGCACCTGGGCCAGATACAGTGCCCGTGCCTCACCCCCCGGCACGGATAGGCGCGACAGGTCGGCGTCGGCAATGCGGGCGAAGGCGACGGAGCCGACGCGGCCACCGGCACCCGACACCACATAGCGGCTGCCGATGCGCATCGTCTCTTCCCGCACTGTCAGCGTATCGCCCAGCCCGCTGGGCATATCGCGTGAAAAGACGCCATGGGGCAGCGCCTCCCCCGTGGGCAGCAGCGGCGTGGCGCTCTGCCCCAGCAGACAGCCGCCCAGCGGCAGGCAGGCGGCCATCACCGCCAGGGTACGGGCCAAACCCTGCCGGATCATTCGCCTCATCGCGTCCGCCAGGTACGGTTGGGGCCGGTATCGATATGGGTATGGCCGGTGGACGGATAATAGGCGGAACCGCCGCGCTGCATGGTCTTGGCGATTTCGCCCAAGGCCGGGCCGGGCAGCAGCGGCACGCGGAAATCCATGGCCTTTCCCTGCAGGTGATAGCTTTCGCGAGCCGCATTGCCATTCACCTTCACCAGATCGGCATTGGTGCCGGCGGAACGGAACCCGTCCGTCACCTCCACCACTGTGGTGGGGGGCAGGCCGGTGCGCATCAGCAGGTCGAACAGAAAATCCATCAGCAGCGGGTCGATGGGCCGTTCCTCGCCCGTGCGCCGGTCACGCAGCAAATGGCTGATCTTGACCATGGCATCCCGGTCGTAATCACCACTATGGAAATAGATCACGTCCACCATCTCCTTTGACCGTGGATAGGTCAACACCACGCGCCGCACATCGGGCAGCGGCGGCAGCTCCATTTCCGGTTCCGGCGGCGGTTGCGGCGGCCGGCTGGCGCAGCCGGCCAGGGCCAAGGCGGCGGCGGTCAGCAGAAGGAACAACAGGTGACGGCAGGAAAAGGGCAAGGGTGGGCTCCGGCGACGACAGTAAGGGGCAAAGGGCGGGCAAGGACGGATCAGGGGGCGAGACGGTAGCCGCCCCCTTCGGTCAGCAGCAGGGCAGGGGCGGCGGCATCCGCCTCCATCTTGCGGCGCAATCGGTAAATGTGCGTTTCCAGCGTATGGGTGCTGATCCCCTGGCGATAGCCCCAGACCTGTTCCAGCAGGGTTTCGCGCGCGACCACCGCCCCCGCCGCCTCATGCAGCAGGCGCAGCAGGGCGGCTTCCTTGTCCGTCAGCCGGATCTTGCCGCCATCCGCCGGCCGGACCAGCAGCTTGTCATCGGCATGGAACTGATAGGGGCCCAGCGGCAGGGGCGGCGGGCGGGTCACCGCTGTTGGCGGGCGCAGCAGCGCTTCCAGCCGGCCCAGCAGGGTGCCCAGCCGAAAAGGCTTGGCGATATGGTCATTGGCAGCGGCGACCGTCTTGCCGCCCAGCAGGATGATGGGGCAGGTGATGCCCTGGCCCCGCCAGAGGGTGCACAGGCTGGCCCCGTCGCCATCCGGCAGGGTGCCGGCCAGCAGGATGGCGGTGAAGGGGCCGCTGCCGGACAACAGCGCCGCCGTGGCTTCGGCCGCCGTTGCCGCCTCCACCACCCGCATGTCGCGCAGCAGCAACTGCTCCGCGACGGACTGGCGCAGCGGCAGGTCGTCATCGACCAGAAGGATCAGCGGGCCGGTCATGCGTTGGGGCGGGCAGGGGGAACCGGTGCGATTGATAGCATGGATGGGGGCGGCGTATCAGCGCCGCGCGAAAATATCCATATGCCCTACGCTCAGCCCCGATATGCCATCGCGGGCCATCGCCTGCCGGCGCTGCTGCCATTCCCCGATGCGACCGGCGGCGGCGGGTTCCATCTCCGTGGCGGCCTTGGCGTGGAAATCCAGCAGGGCCAGATGGGCGGCCAGCCGCTTTTCCCCGATGGCCCAGTCCGATTTTCCCTGTTCCACCTTATAGCCGACACGGCTCAGCGCCTTGGCCAAAGCGGCGGGGGCGGCGGGCCCCAGGGCGGGGCCGAACCCCTTGTCCTTGCCCATATGGGCGTGAAACCGCTCCAGCACGAAATCATCATCCGGGTCGGGCGTGGAAAACGCGACGCGCCCATCTACCATCAGTGTGAACAGCAGCGGCGGATAGCCCGCCACCGCCAGTTCATCGGCAAAGCTTTCCACCCAGGGGGCGGAGACCAGATCGAACAGGGCGTTGGCGGTGATGCCATCATACTGGTTCAGCCCCAGATCGGTCAGGTTGCGGGCAATGTCGCAGCTCCGCATCTCCACCCGGATGCCCATATCCTCGCAGCTGATATGATAGGCGCGGCGCTGTTCCTTAAGGGTCCAGCCATTGCGCTCCGCCCAATGCTGCATCTCCCCCGGCGCCTTGGCCAGCAGCTTGCGGTCCTTTTCAATCAGGGTCCAATCCTGCTGCGCCCGGCCCAGCTTCAGGGCCAGCTGGCGAACATTATTGCCGGTGCCGGACCCCAGATCGATCAACATCGGTTCGGCCGGCAGTACGCGGCCGAACCCCCAGGCGAAGGCGGCGACACGCGCCACCTCATCCAGGGGGTCGCGCAGGCGCAGCCAGTCGGCATCAAATTCATTGCTCATGCAATCCGCTCGATCTCCGGGTTGCTGGCCAGGCTCTGGGCCAGGGCAGACCGGATGATGCTGACTGTATCGTCCCAGTTTGGCAAGCCGGCACCGGCAGCCTTTGCTGCCTCGGCCGCCCGCCCCCGCGCGTTGCCGTCGGCGATCAGCGGTTCCAGCGCGCGGGCCAGCGCCCCGGCATCACCCGGCGGCACCAGTCCGCCCGCTGTCGGCGGTACGAATTCCGCCAGCGCGCCCACCTGGCTGACCACGGTTGGCAGGCCCCGGGCCAGCGCCTCGGCCGCCACCATGCCATAGCCTTCATGGAAGGTGGGCAGCACGAAAATATCGGCCCCGCGCCACTGTGCCTCCAGCGCTTCGGCGGCCAGTTCGCCTGCCAACTCCACCCGCTCGGCAATGCCGCGTTCGGCCATGGCTTCCCGCAGAGTCGCCTCATGGCCGGGATGCCGCTCCGCCCCCACCAGCACCAGCCGCCAGGGCAGATGGCGCAGGCGGGACAAAGCCTCCACCAGCACCAGATGGCCCTTGCGCGGGGTCAGGCTGGCCACGCAGAGCAGAACAGGGGTTTCCCCGCCGCTGCCGGTGCTGGGGCTGGCGGGGTCGGTGCCCGGATTGGCGATGGTGATGCGCTTTTCCGGCACATCCAGGGCCATGACATCGGCTGCCGTGGCCTGGCTGGGCACGATGACACGGCGGACATAGGCCAGCGTGTCGCGTTCCAGCCGGCGCAGCAGGGCCGATTCCTCCACATCCAGCCCGGCTTCCAGATGCAGCGGGTGATGCACCAGGGCGGTCATGCGCAGGCGATAGCGGTCCACCCACAGGGCATGGGCGGCCACGGGCAGGGCCAGCCCATCCACCAGCACCACCGATCCGTCGGGGATCATGCTCATGATCTGGTCGGCATTGCTGCGCGACCGTTCATCCACGAACGGGTGCGGCCCGGGCAGTTCATGCACCTGCACCTCCTCCCCGCGCGCGATCAGCCCGTCGCGGATGCGGCGCAGGAAGCCATAGCCGCCGGTCAACTGGTTGATGGCACCGGGGGAGATAATATGGACGGGAACAGCAATACGCCGGTTCATGCGACATCTCCCGCGACCGGTGCCTCAAAGGCGGCCCAGGCCGTATGTGATTCATGCAAACTGATCTTCAGGCTGGCCACCTGTTGCCCATCCGCCCCCAAGGCACCTGCCCGGATGCCGTCCGACAGACGGCGATGGATTTCCCCGGCCAGGAATTCCGTGGTGGTGTTGCGGCCCGCCAGTTCCGGCACGTCATCCAGATTGCGGTAATTCAGCGGGGCCAACACCTGCTTCAACAGGTCGGCGGCCTGTCCGATATCCACTACCAGCCCGTCGGCTGACAGGGCGGGGCGGCGGAATTCGGCGTCAACGACAAAGGTGGCGCCATGCAACTGCTGCGCTGGGCCGAAAATAGCCCCCTTGAAACTGTGGGCGATCATGATGTGATCGCGGACGGTCAGGGAATACATGCGGCTTCCTGTAAATCCACGGGTGGATAACATACGACCGGGCAACCGGGTGGCATCCCCCGACCATCGGCCAATGCCGCCATGGCCGCCGGCAGGTCGGCAAAGGGGATTTCCGTTTCCAGAAGCCTGTCCAGCGCCGGATCGTCAAGCAGTTGCAGCGCCTTGTCCAGTCTTCGCGCGAAATTCCAGCGCGGACGCTGGTTGTTGGCAACCATACCGACCTGTGAGGAAATAATACGCAATCTGGAAGGGTGAAAATGCCCGCCCAGCGCGATGGTCACCGGCCGGTCACCATACCAGGAGGCTTCCACCAGCGTGGCCTCCGTTCCGGCCAGGGCGATGGCGGTGGAAAGCCCCTCGCCGCTGGCGCTGCAATGGATCACCAGATCGCAGCTTCGGGCCAGCGCGCCGCATTCACCGGCCAGGACGAATCCGGCCCCCAGATGCCGCGCCAGATCGGCGCGGGTGGGGTCGATATCCACCAAGGTCAGTTCCACCCCTGGCAGCCTTGCCGCCAGCCGCGCTACCAGACAGCCGACCAGCCCGGCCCCGACAATGGCAATGCGCTGGCCGGGGCCGGCCCCGCCATCCCACAGGATGTTCAGCGCCGTTTCCATATTGGCGGCCAGCACGGCGCGGCGTGCCGGCACGCCATCAGGGATCAGCCGGCAGGTGGCTTCATCGATCAGGCAGAGATCCTGATGGGGATGAAGCGCGAAGACCCGCCGGCCGATCAGCGCCTCTGGCCCTGCCTCCACCTGCCCTACCAGGGCATAGCCATATTTTACCGGACCGGGAAAGCCGCCTTCCTGCATCGGGCAGGCCATGCTGTCGGCCAGGTCCAAGGGCACGCCGCCGCGGAAAACCAGGCTTTCAGTCCCCCGGCTGATGCCGCTGTACAGCGTGCGCACCAGCAGCTGATCGGGGCTGCGGGGCGGCAGTTCCTGGCGGCAGATGGCGCCACGGCCGGGCGACAGCACCCAGAAGGCTTGGGCGGTAATGGGCATGGTTGGTTATATACTCCCTGCTTCGTGAAAGGGGCCGGGTGGTGAAGCCATAACATGGATCGGCGATGTTCCGATGGGAAACCCCTTGTCAAATCGCCCAAACCGCCAACTTTTCCTGCATGACCTTGACCAGCCCCGGCCTGTTGCACGGCCCTGCCGACCTTTCGCCTGATTGTGCCGCCCGGTTGCCGGGGCTGCGGCTGCAACTGACCTTGCATCTGCTGCTGGCCTGGCCGCTGGTGGCGCTGGCCGGGGCGGTGCTGGCCCGCTGGCTGGGCCTGCCCGGCTGGTATGCCGCCAGCGCCGCCCTGTGTTTCCTGCCGGTGGCCGGCCTCTCCTGGCTGGACCTGCGCCAGCACACCATCCATCAACGCTGGGGGGCGGCCAACCGCATCACCCTGTTGCGTGGTGGCTTGATCGCCCTGGTCGGCGGGGCGCTGCCGCTGGCCCCGGTGCTGGACAGGGACCAGTCCTGGGGTGTGGCGGTGATTGCCATCACCGCCCTGCTGCTGGATGGGGTGGATGGTTGGGTGGCGCGCCGGCGGGGGCTGGCCAGCCCCTATGGCGCGCGGTTCGACATGGAACTGGATGCGCTGCTGATCCTGCTGCTCTGTCTGCTGCTGGCCCTGTCGGGGGAGGTGGGGGCCTGGGTGCTGGGTCTGGGGTTGCTGCGGCCGGGCTTCATCCTGGCGGGCAAGCTGTGGCCCCGGCTGGCGGTCCCCCTGCCGCCCAGCCAGCGGCGGCGGGTCATCTGTGTGGTGCAGGTGGTGACCCTGGCGGCCGCCGCCACGCCATGGATCGAAACGCCGCTGACCAGCGTTGCCACCGGTGCAGCCTTTGCCCTTTTGCTTTTCTCCTTCGCGGCCGATACGGTTTGGTTGATACACCACGGCCGCCGCGCCGATGGATTTGAATAATGGATCGCATGGTTCTGGAACTCGCCCCCGAAGACATCACCCAGTCGCCTGATCGCATTGCGCAGCGGCGGGTGGATCGTGCCCTGTCCGATCTGCGGCGGGGGGAACCGGTGCTGGTGCTGGGCGGTGGCGCTGCCCCCGGCCTGCTGGTGATGGCGGCGGAGGCGGTGAGCACCGATGCGCTGAACCGGCTGGCGGCGATGGCCGGCGGCGCGCCGGCCCTGCTGGTCAGTGGTCAGCGTGGCCGGGCGCTGGGGTTGGATGTGGCGGTTGACCGGCCGGTGCTGCTGGCCCCGCCCGCCGGGCTGACGGCCGATCTGGCCCGCGATCTGGCCGACCCCACCCGCCCGCGTCCGCGCTGGCCCGCCCCGGCCGATCTGGCCCAGCGCGCCGCCGTGCGCAGCCTGGACAGCGGCGATGGGGCAGAGGCGGCGGCCATCATGCTGGCCAAGCTGGCCCGTCTGCTGCCGGCCACGGTGGTGGCCCCCCTGCCGACCGCCCGCGGGGGCGACGCCGGGGCCTTTGCCCGCCGGCATGACCTGTTGTCGGCCGAGGCGGCGGATATTCTGGATTATCAGCGCCGGTCCGCCCGGTCGTTGGCGCGCGTGGCCGATGCCGCCGTGCCGCTGGAAGATGCCGAACGCACGCGGCTGGTCGCCTTCCGGCCCAGCGATGGCGGGCCGGAACATCTGGCCATCATCATCGGCGATCCGACGCCGGGCCAGCCGGTGCTGGCGCGGCTGCATTCGGAATGTTTCACCGGCGATCTGCTGGGCTCCCTGCGCTGCGATTGCGGCCCGCAATTGCGCGGCGCCATCCGGGAGGTCTCGCAGGCCGGCAGCGGCATTGTACTCTATCTGGCCCAGGAAGGGCGCGGCATCGGCCTGATGAACAAGCTGCGCGCCTATCGCCTGCAGGATGGCGGGCTGGATACGGTGGATGCCAATACGGTCCTGGGCTTCGATGCCGATGAACGGGTCTATCTGCCCGCCGCCAGCATGTTGAAACAGCTGGGCTTCCCCCAGGTGCGGCTGATGACCAACAACCCGGACAAGATCGCCCAGCTGACCCGCTGGGGCGTGGAAGTGACGGAGCGGGTGCCGCACATCTTCCCCAGCAATGGCCATAACGAGGCCTATCTGAAGACCAAGGCGGAAAAATCCGGCCATCTGTTCTGATGAAGCTGCCCGGCAAAAACCGCCGGGCAGCAGAAGCTTCCCCGCCAAACCATTGATTCCATTACGGCACCCCTTGGCATGATCCCTGCATGATTGCGGGTGAAACCAGGGGGAACGCCCATGCCGCCGAGCAGCATCCATATGGATCATATCCGCGCCACGCAGCAGGCGATGCGTGCGGAATCTGCCGGCACCCCCACCCCGCAAAAGGCGGACAGCAAGGAAGAGGGCATGTCGTTCTGGGATGTGCTGGATGTGGTGAACCCGCTGCAGCATATCCCCATCGTCAACAAGATCTATCAGGCCGTGACCGGCGACACCATCAAGACCCCGGCCAAACTGGCCGGCAGTGCCCTGTTTTTCGGCCCGATCGGGCTGGCCGTCGCCGCCGCTGATGCGGTGGTGGAGAAGGAGACGGGCAAGGACACGCTGGATAATGTGGCCAGTATGGTGGGCCTTGGCGACAAGCCGCAGGATGAAGGCAGCGTCATCGTCACCGACGATCCGGTGACGGTCACCATCACCCACCCGCGCCCGCAAAAGGCGGAAGCGGTGGCCGAACAGCCGCAAAAGGCGGCCGCTCTGCCGGTGCAGGAACTGACGGATGGGCAGGCCGCCGCGCTGGAACGGCTGATGGCCGCCAGCCAGGGCACTCCCGGCACCCCCACCCCCGCCGCCAGCAAGCCCGCCCAGGTGCCGGCCCAGGCTTTGGGGGGCATCGGCAATGCCCAGCAATTGAAGGATCTGCAGAGCCTGCCGGGCGCTTCCGCTGCCGCCACGGCCGCTTCCGGTCTGGGGGCGTCCGCCGCTGTGGCCAGCCTGCCGACACCGGGGGCGGGCGTGGGCAGCAATGCCGTGGCCGCCCTGGCGCAGCAGGATCAGCAGCCGGCCGCCGTCAGCAGCGGCAGCGCTGGCCACCGCAAGAATGGCCCCGCCCAGGGCATGACCCTGGCCGATTACCGCGCCAATGCCGTGCAGACCGGCAGCATGGGTCTGAAGCCGCTGATCCCCTCCACCGCGGCCCAGCTGGTGCAGCAGCACGGCGGGATGCCCGGTGCGCGCGCCGTTTTGACCACACAGGCACCGGCTGCAGCCCGTAGCCCGGCGCCGGCACCCACCGCCGCAACCCCGGTGCCCGCCCAGGCCACCCCGCCGGCCGAAGCCGCGGCGCCGGCCGATCAGGCCGCCGCCGCTTCGGCCCCGCCGTCGAAGGAACGTCTGGCGGAGCTGATGTTGATGGGCATTACCAAGTACCAGCAGCAACAAGCCCATGCCGCCAGCGCTGCCAGCGCCGCCGCCAACAGCAATGGCAGCCCGGCGGCGCGCAAGGCGGGGAATGAGTAAGACCAACGGTCATCATTCATGACCGTTGGTACGGCGGCGACCGCCGCCGCGCCGCTCATGCGGCGTAGCTAAGCCAGCGGAGGCTGGCGCCGGCGATTGAGGGGCACGAAAGCGTGACCTTTGGTCATGATTTCGTGCCGCTGGTATAAGCCTTCGTTAGCTGCGCGTGGCGGCGAATCGGGCTTCCATGGCGTCCCACAGCACGGATTCCAGGGCCGATCCGTTCAGGCGGTTGATTTCCTGAATGCCGGTGGGGCTGGTGACGTTGATCTCCGTCAGATAATCGCCGATCACGTCGATACCGACAAAGATCAGCCCCTGCGCGCGCAGCGTCGGGCCGATGGCCTCGCAAATCTCCTGCTCGCGCTTGGTCAGTTCCGTCTTGCCGGCGCTGCCGCCGGCATGGAAATTGGCCCGTGCCTCGCCTTCCTGCGGGATGCGGGAGACGGCACCGGCCGGCTTGCCATCGATCAGGATGATGCGCTTATCGCCCTGGCGGATTTCCGGCAGATATTTCTGCACGATCACCGGTTCGCGGTAGAGCTGGGTGAAGGTCTCCAGCAGGGCGCCCAGATTCTCATCTTCCGGCTTCAGGTGGAACACGCCGGCCCCGCCATTGCCGAACAGTGGCTTGACGATGATGTCCTTCCATTCCGCCCGCGCGGCCAGAACCTCTTCCTTGGAAGAGGTGATGACGGTGGGGGGCATCAGGTCCGGGAAATGGGTGACGAACAGCTTTTCCGGCGCATTGCGCACGGCGGCCGGGTCATTCACCACCAGCGTCTTGGGGTGGATATGTTCCAGCAGATGGGTGGCGGTGATGTAGGCCATGTCAAACGGCGGGTCCTGGCGCATCAGCACCAGATCCATGGTCGACAGCTCGATGATTTCCGAGGCGCCCAGGGTGAAATGGTCTCCCTTCTGCCGGCGCACCTGCACGGGCGCCACGCGGGCAAACAGCTTGTTGCCGCGCAGCGCCAGATCACGCGGATGGTAATGCCACAGGGCATGGCCGCGCCGCTGCGCTTCCAGCGCCATCATGAAGGTGCTGTCAGTATCGATATTGATGGACTGGATCGGGTCCATCTGGATGGCGACCTTCAGGGTCATCGCTGTCACTCCGGCGGGCAGGCGGGAAAATCAGGGTCGATCAGGGGCGGGATGGTAACGGCGCACCGGCGGATTGCCCTGTGCGCCTGGTCACTTCCCCCGTCAGTTCAGGCGGCTGCGCAATTGCTGCAACAAGGTGGCGGTCTGCTGCATCAGCGCCTGGGAGGCACCGCGCTGACGCGCCAGTTCCATGAAATGTTCAAAGGCGGCGATGGCGGCGGTCAGCTTGCCGGCATGGGCATTCAGCAGGCCGGATTCCCGCCACAGCCCGATATGATCGGGCGCGAACAGCAGCATCACCTCCACCACCTCCAGCGCCTTGGCCGGCTGGTCGGTGGAAAGATGGCGCAGCTTGAGGTTATTTTGCAGCCGTAACAAAACCTCCCGGTTCGATACGGGGGCGTAATGTTCCGGCGAAAGTTCCGCTTCCAGCCCGGCCGTCTGTTTCAGCAGTTCCCGCAGCGTGTGCGGCTCGCAGATGCTGCCGCCTTCGAACGGGTCCAGGATCAGGCGCTGGCCGTCCAGATCCATCCGAATCAGGAAATGGCCGGGGAAGGACAGGCCGCAGATTTCCCAGCCCTGGGATCGGGCCAGATGGATCATCAGGATGCCCAGCGCCACGGGCAGGCCGCGCTTGCGGTCAATCACCCGGATCAGGTTGGCGTTCTGCAAATCCTCATAGGTTTCGCTGTCCCCGGCATAGCCATGCAGATCCACCAGCACGCGGCGGATGGCCGCGATGCGGCCGGCCAGATCGTCGGCTTCACCGGCATCGACGATGGCGGCCAGATCGGCGCACATCTGGGCCAGATGGGCGCGATAGGGGGCAAGGTCGGGAACCGGATGGTCCAGCAGGGCCAGCGACAGGGCTGCCCCGGCAAGGTCGATGGCATTATCCTCAGCGCCGCCGATGCGACGCAGCAGGTCCAGTGCCTCTTGGCGCATGGTCACGGGCGCTTGCACTCCCTCACCGGGCTGCCCTGACGGGCGGGTAAGTCCGGGGCCGGAACGGCCGACAGGTTCCCCATAGCGCAGGCAGGGGCGGGGTGTCGAGACAGAACCGACCGCCCCGCTCCCGCTTCGTCAACAAGGCGGTTCATCGTAACGGGCCGATATCGGCCAATTGAAGATGGGATACGATATCCTTATACAGAAGACAGGAACCGGCGGTGGCGACCGGCATCAGTCAGCAGGAAGGCAATGAAAGAGATTAACGCCGATGTGGGCAAGGGCTCCATCCAGGGGGTGGCATCGCGCGTGCGCCAGACGCCCAAAAGTATTGCCACTCATCACAAGATCATTGATGCGGCGATCCGCTGTTTTCTTGATCTGGGCTATCATCGCACCACCACTTCTGAAATTGCCAAGCTGGCCGGGGTGACGCGCGGCGCGGTACAATATTATTTTCCCACCACGCCGGCGGTGCTGCGGGCCACGGTGGACCATATCACCCAGCAATTCATGGAATATTTCCACGCCCTTGCCTCGGCCCGCCCGCATGAGGGCGGGGAGGGGTTGGACCAGGGGCTGGATGCCCTTTGGCAGGCGGGTCACCACCCGCTCTGGACCGCCTGGAAGGAGTTGGAGGCCGCTGCCCGCACCGATGCGGAACTGGCCGGCGTGATGGGGCCGGCCAAGGCCGAATTCTATCGCCGCTGGGAAGCATTGTCGGTGGAGCTGTATGGCAGCTATCAGCAGAAAGACCCGGTCAAGTTTGAGATGGGCCACCATCTGACCTGGCAGTTCCTGCAAGCCCTGGCCGGCCTGTCGCGCGGTGACGAAGCAGCGGACATCGCCCTGAAGCAGCGGTTGCTGGCAGAGTTCAAGAATCTGATCCGCGGCTATTGGGATATGGGGTGAAAAGGTGGGTGGGCGGGCGGGTGCCGCCCGCCCCCTCATTTCCCGGCCACCTGTTCCATGAAACGGGCCATGGTCAGGTCCAGTTCGGTCACGCCATCGGCGTCATGGGTGGCCAGCGTCACCGCCACCTTGTTGTAAACATTGAACCATTCCGGATGGTGGTCCAGCTTTTCCGCCAGCATTGCCACGCGCGTCATGAAGCCGAAGGCCTGGTTGAAATCCTGGAACCGGTATTCCTTGGCAATGGCCCGCCGTCCCTCCACCGGGGTCCAGCCGGGCAAGCCCGTCAGGGCCTCCGTCACTGCCGGGTCTGCCAGCCGGGCCGGCCGTTGCTGCTGTGCCATTCTTTTCACCCTCTGCATCGCCTATGTTTGGGGGATAGGTGTGCCGTTGGCCCCCGCCGCGTCAAGCCTGATCGTTGCAAATACAACAAATGACCCCGCCCATGTCGTCGCTGCGCCGTTTCACCACCGCCCCCACGCTGGCCGAACTGGAGGCCATTGCCGAGAAGGCCGCCGCCGGCATCCCCGCCGAATTGCGCCAGCATGTGCGCAATGTGCTGATCCGGGTGGAGGATTTCCCCGATGAGGAGACGGCGCAGGAGATGGAGCTGGAAAGCCCGTTCGATCTGCTGGGCCTGTATCGCGGCGTGGGGATGCCCTGGCAAAGCGTCACCCAGCCCCGGCTGGAACCGGACCTGATCTTCCTCTATCGCCGGCCGATTCTGGATTACTGGTGCGAGACGGGGGAGGATCTGACCCATCTGGTCCGCCATGTGCTGATCCATGAGATCGGGCACCATTTCGGCTTCTCCGACGCGGATATGGAAGCGCTGGAAGCTGCCGCCGATCCCGACCAGCATGGTTAAGGCCGGCTGATTTTCGCGCTCCTTTCACCGCCCTGGCTGCCCTGCAACCGGTTGGGTTGCGGGAGGCTGATATTTTTCTTCTTACCTACATGTTAATTTAATTGAACAGGTCATATGCCTTGGCATAATGGTTTATGCAGTCGCGCGGCGCTGGTCCGGCGCCGGCATTCGCCCCATTCCAGCCAGGGAGGATCGCCTTGCCCCCCCGTTCCAAACGTTTTTCCAGGGAAGAGTCCGACGATGCCGCCAGCACGCTGGTCATCCGCAATGTCGTGGTGCTGAACAAACGCACCAGCCTGCGGATGGAACCGGAGATGTGGGATGCGCTGAATGATGTCGCCAGGCGCGAACAAAAGACCCTGCACGATATCTGCACCCAGATTGTCGAACGCAAACCGGGCGGTGCCTCCCTGACGGCGGCGATCCGGGTCTTTCTGGTCAATTATTACCGCATGTCCTCCACGGAGGATGGGCATCGCGGGGCCGGCCACGGCCAGGGCGATCCGGACATCATCACGGCGGCCCTGGCCCCCTTGCGCAGCGAGGAAGAGGTGGTCTGAATACCAAAAGTTGAATATCGGATAGATATAAGGGTCAAGGGGTCAGCGGCTTGGCAAATTCCGGCCACAGGGTCTGCACCAGCGGCCCGTCGGCCGCGAAACTGTGGCAGCTGTTCAGCAAGGGTGGCGGCCGGCGCGGCGGTGGTTCCTGCCCCTGGGCCAGCATGGCCTCGCGCTGTTGTTGTTCAGCCTGTTGCCGCAGGGGGGCGATGGTCTGAAAGGCGGTGGTGGCCACCGGCCCCAGCAGTTCCACCAGATGGGTGCAGCCTTGCACCCCGCCCAGCCGTTCCTTCACCGCCGCCGTCCAGCCGCTGACGATCGCCAGCCCGACCAGTTTTTGATAGGCGGGGGCGATGGCGGGGCAGAGGGGGAAGGGCGTGGCATCGGCCGCCACGGCCACCGCCCGCACGGTCAGGCTGTCGTCCAATGTCAGCCGGATTGACAGATCATGGATGAATTCGCCCGGTTGCTTTTCTGCCCCCGTCAGACCCCGATGGGCATAGGTTCGTTCATCCGTCAGATGCCCTTCCACATCCCATAAGCCATCGGCCCGGCGGTAGCCCTGGCAGGTGATCTTCCTTGTGTGCAGCAAGGTGCGGTCGGCGGGGGGCGGCAGTGGCATGGCAAGCAATCATCGATTCGGTCGGGGGGAACGGCAATACCAAGGGGCATGGGACATGCCCCTTGGAGGCCGGCGACTGCCGGCCCGCCGCACGTGCGGCGTGAGCCAAGGCGGCGGATGCCGCCGCCCGGCAATTGAGGGAACACGTAAATCCCAAGAGCCATGATCCATGGCTCTTGGGATAAGTTTGGGGCCCCCGGCATGTCGGGTCAAGCTACCCTTTACGTATTGGGAATATTCCCGTCGCCAGCCCTGCGGCGGGCGGGTGGCCGCCGTTGAACATCGGCGGTTCGCCGCCGCGCCGTTTCGCGCTACATGAAGGCTGCACTTTGTTGATCTTAATCGCAGCCTTTTCAGGAAAGAACCATGCGCCCCACCGACCGTATCTTTGTTGCCCTGGACATGCCGGACATTGCCGGGGCGCGGGCCATGGCGGCCGACCTGACCGGTCTGGTGGGCGGTGTGAAGCTGGGGCTGGAATTCTTCATGGCCCAGGGGCCGGATGGCATCCGCACGGTGGTGGCCGATGCGGGCCTGCCGCTGTTCCTGGACCTGAAGCTGCATGACATTCCCAACACGGTGGCCGGTGCCGTGCGCTCTGTCGCGCCGCTGGCGCCCTTGTTCCTGACCGTCCATGCCAGCGGCGGCCCGTCCATGCTGCGCGCCGCCGCCGATGCTGCCGCGGATGAGGCGGCGAAGCTGGGGGTGCCGCGCATGAAAATCCTGGCGGTCACCGTGCTGACCAGCCTGGGTGAGGATGATCTGGCCGCCATCGGCCAGCAGGGCCCGGCCCAGGATCAGGTGCGCCGGCTGGCCGCCTTGTCCCAGGCCAGTGGGGTGGATGGTGTCGTCTGCTCCCCGGCAGAGGTGGCGGCCTTGCGCGCCGATCTGCCGGCGGATTTCACCCTGATGGTGCCGGGCATCCGCCCCAGTTGGGCCGCCGTGGGCGACCAGAAGCGGGTGATGGGTCCGGCCCAGGCCGTGGCCGCCGGTGCCGACCGGCTGGTGATCGGCCGCCCCATCACCGCCGATGCCGACCCGCGCGCCGCCGCCCGCCGTATCGCCGAAGAGCTGGGGGCCTGATCCGATGACCGGTCCGATGAAAATTCAGGCGAAGATTTGCGGCATCAACCACCCGGATGCGCTGCGTGCCGCCCTGGATGGCGGGGCGCGCTATATCGGGCTGGTCTTCTTCCCCCGCTCACCGCGCCATGTCGAACTGGCCATTGCGGCCGACCTGGCGCGCATGGTGGGCACCGGCACCCGCACCGTGGGCCTGTTCGTTGATCCCGCCGATGCGCTGTTGGATGAAACCATCGCCCGTGTGCCGCTGGACATGATCCAGTTGCATGGGGAGGAGAATCCGGCCCGCGTTGCCGATATCCGCGCCCGTTATGGCCTGCCGGTGATGAAGGCGCTGAAGGTGGCCGACGAAGCCGATCTGGAAGCGGCATCGGCCTATCTGCCGGTGGTGGACCGGCTGCTGTTTGATGCCAAGCCACCGAAGAATGTGGCCAACATGCTGCCCGGCGGCAATGGCCTGTCGTTTGACTGGCGCCTGCTGGCCGGCCGGCGCTGGGACAAGCCCTGGATGCTGTCCGGCGGGCTGGACCCGGCCAATGTGGCGGAAGCCATCGCCATCACCGGGGCCGACGCGGTGGATGTGTCATCCGGCGTGGAAGAACGGCCGGGCGTGAAAAGCGTGGCCCGCATCCGGGAGTTCCTGGAAGCCGTGGCAGCGGCGGGGCAGGGGGCATGACCGCCGCCCCGCCACCCGGATGCCGCCCCGCTCGTCACGGCCCGCCGGGCCTGTGGCTGCGGGCACGGCGGGTCAGCGATGCCGATGCGATGGCGGCCATGACCGGCCTGCCCTTGCTGCGCCATGGCACCCTGCGCCCGCCCTTTCCCAACCCGGATGCCGTGCGGTCCTGGCTGGAACGGCAGAACCCTGACGATCTGGCCCTGGTGGCGCTGCTGGATGGCGTGCTGGTCGGTTCTGCCGATCTGCTGCGGCAGACGGGAAGGCGACGCCACTGCGCCATCCTGGGCATGAGCGTGCATGATGATTATCAGGGTAAGGGCATCGGGACGGCCCTGCTGGATGCGCTGCTGGATGCGGCTGACCGTTGGCTGGATATCGGCCGGGTGGAACTGACCGTGTTTGCTGATAACGAGCCGGCGTTGCGGCTCTATCGCCGTTTCGGCTTTGTGGAAGAGGGGCTTTATCGGGCCCATGCCTTCCGGGATGGCGCCTATGTGGACGCCATCGCCATGGCCCGCCTGCGCCCTGGCTGGCCGGGTGGGCAGGGGGCTTAAAACCCCGCCCCTGGCCGGGCCAGATAGTCCAGTTCCGCCGGCGTGCTGGCCCGGCCCAGGATGGCGTTGCGGTGGGGGAAGCGGCCGAATTCGGCGATCACCACCAGATGTTTGCAGGCATAATCCAGGTAGGTCGGGCTCAGGGTGCGGCTGGCGAACAGGCGCACGGACTGGCGCTGATCCTCCATCGCCTCGGAATGTTCGAAAGGCAGATAGAGGAAGGCGCGATCATCATCGGGCAATTCCATATCCAGCCCCCGCGCCACCAGATCGCGGGCAATGGTCAGGGCCTGGGCATCGCTGGCAAAGGCGCGCGGGGTGCCGCGAAAGATATTGCGCGGCACCTGATCCAGCAGGATGCAGAGCGCCAGCCCGCCTTCCGCCGTTGCCGCCCAATCCGCCAGTTCCCCCGCCACGGCCTGTTCATGCAGGGGGCCCAGCCGTTCCGCCACCAGCATGTCGAAATCCGGCCCGCCGCCGAACCATTTCGATGGTCCGGCCTGGCGGAACCAGAAATCCAGCACCTGTCCAATCACATCCATGGGCCATCCTCCCTCAGGCAGCGGCGGGCGCCTGCCGGGCCAGCCAGGGGGCCAGTGTGGCACGGGCCGCCGCCTCGTCACCAAACAGCAGATGGATACCCTCTGCGGAAATATCCAGCACGCTGAAGCCGATGGCCCCCAGATCCGGCAGATGCAGGCGGCCCTGGGCGCCCCGCGTCACGCCCTCCACCGGGGCGGTCAGCGCGCCGCCGCTGGACAGGTTGCGCAGGCGGCTGTCCAGCCGGCGGCCGCCGATTTCCAGCTGGGTCGGCATATCCACCGCCACCCGTTCAGCCACGCGGCGATCCACCTCCGACATGGAGGTGCGGACGACGCGGACCAGGGTGGAACGCAGGTCCGTCACGCTTTGCGTCACCTCCGTCACCGTGCCGCGCACCGTGCCGGCGCGGTCGCCGGTGCTGCCGGCCTCGGCGGATACTTCGGTGATCCGGCTGGAGACTTCACGGGCGGCGTCGGCCGCCTGCAGCACATTGCGGCTGATCTCCTGCGTGGCTGCCCCCTGTTCCTCGATGGCGGCGGCAATGGTGCCGGAGATATTGTCCATCTCTTCGATCGTGCGGCCGATCTCCTGTACGGCGGCCACGGCCTGGCTGGTCACGCCATTGATCTCCGTGATCTGGCGGGTGATTTCCTCCGTCGAGCGGCTGGTCTGGGTGGCCAGATTCTTCACCTCTGATGCCACCACGGCAAAGCCTTTGCCGGCATCCCCGGCGCGTGCCGCCTCAATGGTGGCGTTCAGGGCCAGCAGGTTGGTCTGGCTGGCAATATCGCTGATAAGATGGACCACGTCGCCGATGCGGGCCACCGCATCGGACAGGGACAGGATGGTCTGCTGCGTTTCCTGGCCCTTGGTTACGGCATTGCGGCTGACGGCACTGGCATGGGCCACCTGTCCGCTGATCTCCCGGATACTGGCGGACAGTTCCTCGGCGGCCGATGCGACGGTTTCGGCATTGTGCAGGGCCTGCTGGGCGGCGGCGGCGACATTATGGCTGTTCTTGGCCACCCGTTCGGCGGAAACGGCCATGGCGCCGGCATGGACATCCATTTCGCCGGCGCGGGCGGCCACCTGATCCACGGCAGTGCGGGTTTCGCTTTCCACCTTCTGCGCCATGGATTCCAGGGCCCGGCGCTTCAGCAATTCCGCCTCTTCCCGCTGGCGTTCCTGATCGGCGCGCAGGCGCTGGGCTTCCGCACCATGGGCCTTCAGCACCTCGATGGCGCGGGCCATGTCGCCGACCTCATCCTGCTTGGCCAGCCCTGGCACGGCCACCCGGTAATCCTCCTGCGCCAGCAGGGCCAGCGTGCCGGTCAGCGCCTCCAGCGGCCGGACGACGCGGTTCAGCACTGCCCACAGGCCGGCGGCGATGCCGGCGATCCCCAGCCCGATCAGCAGCTTGGCGATCAGGATGGCATTGTCGGCCGATTTTTCCGTCTGCACATACAGCTTGCCGGCATTCTGCACCCCCAGATCAATCAGGCGGGTGATGCTTTCAGAGACGGGGTCGATGGTCTGGTACAGGCGGTTCTTGACGAAATCATCCAAGGCTGCGGCATCCTTGGCCTGCAGAATGCCCAGCAGTTCCGCAACACCGGCATCGGCAGGGCGGAACCGGGCGGCCGCCTGATCGATCAGGGCGCGTTCGCCCGCATCCGTGTGCGGCCGCGCCCGGAACAGTTCCCAGTTGCGGGCAATATCACCCTTGGCCTGGGTGACGCTGGCCAGCCCTTCGGCCCAGGTGAAGTTGCCATTGCGCACCTTGTGAGAGGCATCCACCACGAACACGGCATAGGCATCGGCGATGATCTTCAGTTCCCGCTGTGGCACCACCTGGCCTTCATACAAGGCTTCCGTATCGCCGCGCGCGGCGTTCAGGGCCCGCCAGCCGACCAGCCCATTGGCCAGCAGCAGGCCACCCAAGGCCACCAGAACCGCCATCAATATTATTTTGATCGTCAGCCGCATCATCGTTCCTTGCCTGCCCGTCGCGCCGCTATAGGTGCGTTCGGTATACGAAACGATTAATTATTGCCATTTGCGCAGAAGATCAGGAAGCGATGATTGAAATCGGTTGTTACGAAATTCAGTGGTGAATAAAAATTTCCATAAAGAAATCTACTGCCTATTTAATCACCATTGCCATTTTCTTCCGCATTGCTGCGCAGGGCGAGGCGGCGGGCCAGTTCTGACAGACATTCCTCACGGTTGGGCCGGTAATCCCGCGCCGCCCACCAGCCTTCCAGCCCGGCCAGCAGGATGCCCAGATCGGGACCGGGTGCCACTCCCTGTTCCAGCAGGTCGCGCCCTTTCAGCGGGAAGGGGATGATCACCCAGGTGGCCGCCTCGGCCAATGGTTCCAGCAGCTCCTGCGCGGCCGTGCCCCGGTCGGCGGCGGCCAGCAGCAGCAGATCGCGGTACAGCTCTGGTCCCAGCTTTTGCAAGGCGTGCCGCCGGCTGGTCACCGTCAGATCGGGATGCACATCCACCGTCGGTGCACAGAGTGCCAGCAACTGGTTGCGCTGGTTGTTGGACAGGCGCAGCCGCTCGGCCGTGTCGGCCGCCCCCACGGGGCCGGGGGGCAGCAAGGCGGCCAGATGCGCCATGGCCCCGGCCTCCCCCAGCACCCATTCCAGCCGGTCCAGTGCCTCCAGCCGTTTCAGGCGGGTGGCGGTGGGCAGGGTCTGGGCCACGACACCCGCTTCCAGCATCAGCCGCCAGATCTCCACCGCCCGGTCCAGCCGCAGGATGGCCAGCACCTCCTTGGCGATCCGCTCCCCCGACAGGCCGGGCAGCAGCGGGGCCAGTGTGGCACAGGCGGTAAAGCTGTCGCGGTCCGGCGGTCCCTTGCCGAACCGGCCATAAAAGCGGAAGAAGCGCAGGATGCGCAGCACATCCTCACCAATGCGCTCCCGCGCGTTGCCGATGAAGCGCACCCGCCCGGCCCGCAGGTCGGCCAGCCCGCCAAACGGGTCGAACAGTTCGCCTTCGGGCGTCAGCGACAGGGCATTGATGGTGAAGTCGCGCCGCTGCGCATCCTCCAGCCAGTCCTGGCAGAACATCACCTTGGCATGGCGGCCGTCAGTTTCGACATCCCGGCGCAGGGTGGTGATTTCATAGCTGGCGCGGCCGACCACGGCAGTGATGGTGCCATGGTCGATGCCGGTGGGGATGGTGCGGATGCCTTCCTGCTTCAGGCGGCGCATCACTTCTTCCGGCAGCAGCGGGGTGGCAATGTCAATATCACCCGGCTGCAGGCCCAGAATGGCATCGCGCACACAGCCGCCGATCAGCCGCGCCTCTTCCCCCGACCGCATCAGCACTTCCAGGATGATGCGCGCCCCCTCGCCGGCGGTGGCATGGATGGCCCCCGCCAGATCGCGGCCGGCAGGGCCGGCATGGGGCTGCCCCTCGCTCATGCCGGGCTCACCCTTTCAGCCCGAAAAACTCAAGCTGCCAGCTCATCTCACTGTCGGACATGGGATAGGTGTCGCCGCCCCGCGCATTCAGCACGGAAGCGGGCGGGATATTGGCAATCCGCAATTGGATTTGCCGGCAGAACCGCATGGACAGCTTGGCCCGCCAGCAAAGCGCGGTGACGGCCCGGGCACTTTGCCCGCCAATGATCTTGTCCACCGCCTCCAGCGGTACATTGGCCCGGAGCGACAGGCCGGCCAGCACAAAACCCCGGTCGCCGCGCGTCAGCGCGTCGGCCATGGCGTCTTCGTCCAGCTTGCCGGCGGCGTGCAGCTTGCGGGCCCGGTCCATCGGCCGTTCCTTGGGCGTCTCCGCCGTCAGTTCATCCACCAGCCCCAGCGGTTCCGCCCCGCCCCCGGCACCGGGCCGGGCGTTGGTGCGGGCCAGATCGGCCACGGCCCCGCGCACCGCCTTGACCACCGTGTCCGGCAGGTCGGTGCGGCTTTCCAGCACGCGCACCAGTTGCTGGCTGACAAAGCCGACAATGCGGGCGGCCGCCTTGGGCGGCAGGCTGGGCCGGCGGACCAGCGGCGCGTGCCATGGTTCAAACCGGGGGGCCATGTCGATGATGCGGTCCAGCGTCTCTTCCCGGATCTGGGCTGACTGGTTGGACAGCAAGGCGGCGACGGCCGCCTCACTCTCCGTCCGCGCCACGGCGGCGGAGACATTGCCCGACAGGCCGGCCCGCTCGGCAATGGCGACCAGCTTGCCGTCCATCGGCTGGCCGGCAATGATATCCAGCAGGTCATCATCGGTCAGGATGGGCGAATGGCGCAGCACCGGCCCGCTGACCGACAATTCCAGATCGCGCGCCAGTTGCTGGATGATATGGGCCGGGGCGCCCGCTTGATCCTTCAACGCGTCGGCCACCACGCGGCGCACGGCGGTGGCCTGATCGCGGGCCAGCGTCTCCACAATATCCAGGGTCATCCGCTCAATCTGGCCCACCCGGTCGGCGGGCAGCGAGGGCACCAAGGCGGCGATCTTGGCGGCCAGCCCGCTGCGCACCTGTTCATCGGGATCATGGGAGAGCAGTAGGTCGGCCTGACGCGGGGTGGCGTTGTTGCGGGCGATTTCCCGCCGCACCTCCGCACTGGTGTCATTGGCCAGGAAGAACAGGATTTCCGGCTGGGTATCGGCCCGGCTGGCCAGCAGGCGGCGATCGCCGGCATCCTGGCTGGCAGCCAGACGCTTGGCGGTATCGTAATCAAGACCTTCCGTCTTCTTGTTCATTTACCCGACCATCCCAGGCCGGTCCCAGCCGGCCGACCCACTGAAAGCAACGGTGTCTGCATATTTACGTAGGTATCGCAGGCCGATACCTTTTGTCGACCCGCCCCGGCCTCACATCTCCGCTGCGGGGGCTGCCGGGGCCAGGGCCCGATGGCCCTTGCCCATGCGCTTGGCCGCATACATGCCCTGATCCCCGCGATCAATCAAGGATTGCGCCGTCTCCACCGTACCGCCGCGATAGGGGGCAACGCCAATGGAAACGCCCAGCGGCTTGTCTTCCGAGGCGGAAAGCGGGCGCAGGAATTCCGCCGCTTCCCGCAGCAGCCGGTCGGCCACGGCCATGGCCTGGGCCTCATCCACCCGGTCAACCCACAGCACAAATTCATCCCCGCCCAGCCGGCCGGCCAGATCGGCGACCCGGGCCAGCCGGCGCAGCAGGTCGCCCACGGCGCGCAGCACATCATCGCCGGCCCCATGGCCCAGCTTGTCATTGACCGCCTTGAAGTTATCCAGGTCGAAATAAAGCAGGGCGGAACTGCCGCCCGTCTGCTTTTCCAGCCTTTGTTCCAGCAGTTCCATGAAGGTGCGGCGGTTATAAAGCCCCGTCAGCCCGTCGCGTTCCGACAGGGTTTTCAGCCGTTCCTGATAGCGGGCCTGGGCCACGGCGACGCCGACCTGATCGGCGATGGCCTGGACCATGGAGACATCTTCCTCGCTCCAGGGCCGGCCGTCGGCCTGCCAGACCATGACGGCGCCATTCACCTCGTGCCGGAACAGGGTGCGGCAGGCCAGCAGGCTGATCTGGTCATCGCCGCCAACCAGCGGCGTTGGCTGCAGGGCCGCCTGTTCCAGCAGGGCCGCCACCTGATCCGTCGCCGGCTCCACCAGGGTAGCGGGCGGCCCCGCCGCCGGCAGGAAGACATCACCGGTACGGGCATATAGCCGGGCGCCCGCGGCCCCGGTGGCGTTGGTGGCCACGCCGACAGCAATTTCCAGCGTCTTGCTGGGGTCCACATCGTCGCGGGTGGAGGAGACGATATAGCCCAGATATTTCTCACGCAGGCGCACCTGCGCCAGTTCCATGCCTTTGACGCGGGCCTCCGTAATGTCGCGGCAGGCGCCACGGGCGCCGATCCAATACCCCTCCGCCCCGCGCAGGGGCACGGCAGAGGAGATCAGGCAGAAGGCATCCCCCTCCCGCCCGCGCATCCATACTTCGGTCCGCTCGATCGGCACATCGGTTTCAAAGGGCAGCGGCTGGTCGGCAAAGTCCGACAGCACAAATTCCGACGGATGGCGGCCGATCAACTGTTCGGCACTATAGCCGATGGCGCCGGCGGCGGAGACGAAGACGAAGCGCCCGTCCGGCCCCACCTCCCAGGCGAAATCGGACGAGATATCGACCAGATCCTTATAGCGCTGGCGTGATTCCGTCAGCGCATGGCGCAGCCGTCGTTCCAGTGTGGCATCACGGCCCAGGCACAACACCTTGCCGCCGGGCAGCAAGGCGGCGGTGAATTCCACCACGCCCGGACCGTGCCCGGTTTCCACCGGTACCGACCGCGTGGCCTCGGCGGCTGGGCCGCCGGTGCTGGCCCAGCGTGTCAGATCGGCCGACCAGCCATCATGCCGCTGGGCCAGCATTTCCGCCGCCGCATTGGCCGCCAAAATGCGTCCATCCGGCCCCAGGCACAAGGCTGGGCCCGGCCAGCCATCCAGCACGACCTGGACCGGCCCCACCTGGCTTTCACCAGAACCATTGGCGGGATCGTGCGGGGCGGCGGGAAGATCGGAACCGGGTTCAAGCGACACAGCGGGCAAAACTCCACCAGCAATGGTAATGGCTCCAAAGAGGTAACGCAGTCCCGGCCTGCGGTCCACCGGGCTTGCGGATAGGGTGACGAAGCCGCATCTTCCCCGCCATGATGAAAGATGACGCCATGACCGCCCCTGCCGCCCCCTTCGCGCATGTCCAGGAATGGATCTTCGATCTGGACAATACGCTCTACCCCGCCGCCTGCAACCTGTTCGCCCAGGTTGATGTGCGCATCACCGATTTCATCGCCACCGAACTGGGGCTGGATGCGGTGGCCGCCAAGCAGTTGCAGAAAGATTATTATCGCCGCTTCGGCACCTCGCTGCGCGGGATGATGCTGGACCATGGCACCGATCCGCAGCGCTTTCTGCATTATGTGCATGATATCGATGTCACCGCGCTGACGCCGTCGCCGGCGCTGGCCGATGCCATCGGTGCCCTGCCGGGGCGCAAGCTGATCTATACCAACGGCTCTGTCCGCCACGCGGAAAATGTCATGGAACGGTTGGGCGTCGCCCAGCATTTCACCGGCATTTTCGATATTGTCGCCGCCGATTACCGGCCCAAGCCGGACCCGCAGCCCTATGCGGAGATGGTGGCCCGCTTCGGCATCGATTCCCGCCGCGCCGCCTTTGTGGAAGATCTGCACCGCAATCTGGTGCCGCCCGCCGCCATGGGCATGACCACGGTGTGGCTGCGCGCCGACAGCGCCTTCTCCCACCCGGAAAACAAGATCGGGGAGGTTGCCGCCCCGACCGACCATCCGGGTGAGCATGTGCATCACATTATCGATGATCTGGAGACATGGCTGGTGGCGCTGGCCACGGACCTGTCATCCGCGCCGGCACGTTGACAGGGCGGGGGCACCCGCCCATTGTCCCCGGCGATCCGGGGGACACTGTAATGAAGATGCGCGATCGACCGCCGGATACTAACAAACGGGACTTTGAGAGAACATGAGCCACGCTGATCTTTCCCGCACCATCGATGCCGCCTGGGACAACCGCGAGGGTCTGGGCTTTTCCACCCAAGGCGCCGTGCGCGACGCGGTGGAAACCGCCCTGTCCCTGCTGGACAAGGGCGAAGCCCGCGTGGCGGAAAAGATCGACGGCACCTGGGTGGTGAACCAGTGGCTGAAAAAGGCGGTGCTGCTGTCCTTCCGCCTGAATGACAACAGCGTCATCCAGGGCGGCCCCGGCGGGGCCACCTGGTGGGACAAGGTGCCGTCCAAGTTTGTCGGCTGGGACGAGGCCGCCTGGCGTCAGGCCGGCTTCCGCGCCGTACCGGGCAGCGTGGTGCGCCGCAGCGCCTATGTGGCGCCGGGCGTGGTGCTGATGCCCAGCTTCGTCAATGTCGGTGCCTTTGTCGACAAGGGCACCATGGTGGATACCTGGGCCACCGTTGGTTCCTGCGCCCAGATCGGCAAGAATGTGCACCTGTCCGGCGGTGTCGGTATCGGCGGCGTGCTGGAACCGCTGCAGGCCGGCCCGGTGATCATCGAGGATGATTGCTTCATCGGCGCGCGGTCGGAAGTGGTGGAAGGCGTGATCGTGGAGCAGGGGGCTGTCCTGTCGATGGGCGTCTTCATCTCCGCCACCACCAAGATCATCGACCGCAGCACCGGTGAGGTGTTTGTCGGCCGGGTGCCGGCCTATTCCGTGGTGGTGCCGGGCAGCCTGCCGGGCAAGCCGCTGCCCGACGGCACGCCGGGCCCCAGCCTGTCCTGTGCGGTGATCGTCAAGCGCGTGGACGCGCAGACCCGCTCCAAGACCAGCATCAACGATCTGCTGCGTGATTGATGGGTGAAGGCGCGTAACAGACGTTTTACTGAAACGCCCTTATTTTGACCGTCACCCCGGCGAAGGCCGGGGTCCAGTTCGTAGAGCAATGCGCCCCGAAATCCTGGACCCCGGCCTTCGCCGGGGTGACGGTTAAGGATTTCAATTGGTTAAGAATTCTAACTGGCGCAATCTCTCTCAGATCAGGCCCCCCAACCCCCAGGCTTCCCCCATGTCCATCGATCCCGTCGCCCTGACCCAGGCCCTGATCCGTTGCCCCAGTGTCACCCCCGCCGATGCCGGGGCGTTGGGCGTGCTGGAGGGGGTGTTGACCGACATGGGCTTCACCTGCACCCGCCTGCGGTTTGAGGAGCCGGGCACCGACCCGGTGGACAATCTCTATGCCCGCCTGGGCAGCGCCAGCCCCAATTTCTGCTTCGCCGGCCATACCGATGTGGTGCCCACCGGCGACCGCGCCGGCTGGACCGTCGATCCGTTCGGGGCGGAGATCATTGACGGCAAGCTGTTCGGGCGCGGTACCTCCGACATGAAGGGGGCCATCGCCTGTTTCGTTGCCGCAACGAAATCGTTCCTGGATCGCAACGGTACGCCCAACGGCTCCATCTCCCTGCTGATCACGGGGGATGAGGAAGGGCCGTCCATCAATGGCACGCGCAAGGTGCTGGACTGGATGCGCGAGCAGGGGGAAGTGATCGATGCCTGTCTGGTGGGGGAACCCACCAACCCGAAGGCGCTGGGCGATATGATGAAGATCGGCCGGCGCGGCTCCGTCACCGCCACGCTGACGGCCTATGGCGCGCAGGGCCATGTCGCCTATCCGCATCTGGCGGACAACCCGCTGCCCCGCCTGACGGAGGCGCTGACCCTGCTGGCCGGCAGCCCGCTGGATGAGGGCACGGCCCATTTCCAGCCCAGCACCCTGGCGCTGACCACCATCGATGTCGGCAACCCGGCCAGCAATGTCATCCCGGCCAAGGGCACGGCCAAATTTAATATCCGTTTCAACGATCTGCACACGCCCGACAGCCTGGAAGCCCATATCCGCGATGTGCTGGAAGAGGTGGGGGGCGCCTGGGACTTGAAGATGCAGACCAGCGGTGTCGCCTTCCTGACCCCGCCCGGCCCCCTGGTGGCCACGGTGGCCGGGGCCGTGACGGCGGTGACGGGCAAGCAACCGGAATTGTCCACCAGCGGCGGCACGTCGGATGCCCGTTTCATCAAGGATCATTGCCCGGTGGTGGAATTCGGGCTGGTCGGCGCCACCATGCACAAGGTGGATGAACATGTGGCCGTGGCCGACCTGATCCAGCTGACCGCCATTTATGACCGGGTGCTGGTTGATTTCTTCGCCGGCAAGGCCGCCTGATGCTGTCGCCTGAAATCCGGCAGGGGCTGGCCGGCGCCCTGCGCCTGTTGCGGCTGGATGCCGGCGGCATGGCCTGTTTCAGCGACAGCGATGCGGATATTGCGCGCAGCTTCAGGGTCTATCTGCTGGTCTTCCCGCTCTCCCTGCTGATCTCCGTGGCGCTGGGCGACCCGATGTTGGGCAAGCTTGGCCTGCCGCTTTATCTGGCGCTGGAGGCGGTGACGATGGCGGCCAATGTCGCCGGATTCCTGCTGCTGGCCTGCCATCTGGCCCAGGCCATGGGGCATGGATCGCGCATTGGCCTGATGGTGGTGGCCTATAACTGGTCGCAGCTGGTGGCCATGCTGGTCTATGCCCTGTTCGTCACCCTGTCCCTGGGCCTGTCCGGCGGTGGGGAGGCGGGGGCGCGGGCGGTGAATGGTGCGTTGGTTCTGCCCATGCTCTGGCTGCTGGTCTATGGCTGGTTCGTGCTGCGCCAGTCGTTGGCCTGCAACGGTTTGCTGGCCAGCGCCCTGCTGCTGAGCGATCTCACCCTCAATCTGCTGATCAATTCCGCGACCCAGGCGGTGGGGTAACCAACCCGCCTTCCGGCGGATTGGAGGCCGGCGACTGCCGGCCCGCCGCACGTGCGGCGTGAGCCAAGGGCGCGGATGCGCCCACCCGGCGACTGAGGGAACGCGAAATCTCCCTTGATCGGTCACGATCAAGGGAGATTGGTATTACTCCGTCTCCCCACCGCCGGCGGACCATTCGGCGATGCGGGACAGGTGGGCGTAATCGGTGAAGCGCGGCGCCCAGCTGGGGCGCGGCTGGCTGCGATAGGGCATGGCCGGATCGTCGAACGCCTCAATCAAGGCCAACAGCCCCTCGCGCGCCTCATCCGCCAGATCATGGGCATCATCCTTCAGGGTCTGGATGGTGCCGGCGGGGTCGCCACCGGTGAGACGCCAGAATTCCAGCCCCTCCACCGTCGCCGGTCCGATCTCGGTAAAGCCGCCCTCCCGCGCGATCAGCGCTTCCAAGGGCAATTGCGGGGCCTTGCCCAGCCGCACTTCCTTGCCGGTCGGCGGCAGGCCGGTCTTGTAATCCAGCAGCACCACGCCGCCGGTGGGCGTGCGGTCGATACGGTCGGCCTTGGCGGTCAGGATGAAATCCCCACCCGGCGGGGTCAGGCGGATGCTGCCTGTCACCTCAATGGCCAGCGGGCGGATGGTTTTGCGGCGTTCCGCCTCCACGCCCAGAAACCAATCAGCGACCCGTTCAAAGCGTGGCCACCAGAAGGCCTGCACCCCCGGCTGGTCCAGCAGGTCGCCAAACGCCTCCCGCCCGCAGGCAAGCAGTTCCGACCGCGCATTGCCCGGCAGTTGCGACGGATAGCGGCGGATGAAATTTTCCAGTGCCTTGTGCAGAATCTCCCCGCGTTCCGCCGCACCGGGGTCGGCATCAATCGGCTCCAGCGCCTCCAGCTCCAGAATCTTGCGGGCATAGATGGCATAGGGGTCGCGCATCCAGGTTTCGATCTGGGTGACGGACAGTTTGCGCGGGCGCGCCGTCAGCGGCGGGCAGGGGGCCGGGGCCGGGCAGGGCTTCACCTGGGCGGGCCGGTCCAGGGCCTGATACAGGGCACGGTAATGCTCCACCGCATGGCCGATGGAGCCGCGCAGCCCCGCCTTGCCCAGCACCGTATCCAGCCGCAACAGCCAGCGCGACGGCACGGTCGGCGTGCCGTCCACCCGTTCGGAACGGGAGAGATAGAGCGTGTGCGCCCCGCAGGCATGGGCGAAATCATGCGCCGCCTGCCCCACCTGCCGTTCCGGCGACGGCAGGCCGAATCGGGTGCGCATCGGGCGCGACATCCAGGGGTCGGGTGTGGGGGCAGGGGGCCATGTCCCCTCATTCAAGCCTGCCAGGATCACCGTATCGAACTGCTGCAACCGTGCTTCCATCAGGCCCAGGATATGCAGGCGCGGATGCAGGCCAAAGGCCGGGCGCACCGGCCGCCCGGAAATCAGCACCTCCATCAGGCCGGCATAATCGCGCCCGCCCATGCTGGGATAGCCGGTGGCGGCGTCGCGCAACTCATCAATGAAGGCGGCGGCGGCCTCCCCGTCCTTGTCGCGCCACAGCCGTTCATTGCCGGGCTCGGCCTCCAGCGCTGCCATCGCCTCCGCTGCCCCCACATGCAGGTGCAGCCAGTCGGTCAGGGGCCGTTCCTCCCCATCGCGCACGGCATTGATGAAATCCCCCATCCGTTCTTCCAGCCGGTCCACCAGGGCCAGCAGATCGGCCTTCAGCGCCGGGTTGCCCAGCCGGCGGCGGTCGGCCCCGTTCAGCGCCTGGCGCAGCCCGTCCAGCCCGCCCGGCGGGCGCGGGCCGCGCAGCACCGCCTTTTCCAACTGGCGACCTAGCCGACGCAGGTCGCCCGCCTCCATCCCGCCACCGGCCAGCGGGTGTTTCAGCAGCGACAGCAGCGGGATGGGCGCCCCCTGTACCGCCAGATCAGCAATGACGCGCAGGAAGCTGCCCACCGGCGTCTGTGCCAGGGGGCGACCGGCGCTGTCATCCACCTTGATGCCCCAGCGGGCCAGTTCGGTGGCGACCCGTCGGGCCAGATTGCGATCCGGCGTCACCAGGGCCGCCGTCTTTTCCGGCACTTCCAGCGCTTCCCGCAGGATCAGCGCGATGATGCCCGCCTCCTCCTGCGGGGTGGTGGCGTCGATTCGGTGCAGCCGTTCCAGGGCGCTGGGGTCGATATCGGGCAGGTCGCGCCAGGCCTCCGTCGTGCCGGCGGGGCGCATGGCCTCCGCGATCAGGCGGATACGGGCGGGCGGGCAGGAAAGGCGGACGCTGGCCGGCACCGGCCAATCCTGCACCTCCTCCCGCGCCACACCCAGCCGGTTGATCAGGTGTTTCAGGGCGAATTGCGGGTGCGCCTCATCCAGCGCGCTCCAGGTCTCGGCATCGATATCCTGGTCCAGGCCGGGCAGCACCACTTCGCCTTGCGGCAGCCTTGCGATGGTGGCCAGCAGGTCAGCCGATGCCGGGATGGTGCCGGTGGAACCGGCGGCGATGATCGGATGGGGCGGCGGGTTCAGTTCCAGCGCGCGGGCAAAGGCGGCCAGCCGGTTATTGCGTTCCTGCGCGGGGTCCACCACCCCCAGATCGGCCAGGATTGCCGGCCATTGGTCGATGATGATGGACAGGAAGGACAGGGTGACCTGCCAATGTTCGGCATAATCATCGGGCACCAGGGTGCGGAGCTGGTCAAAGCTCAGCTGTTCGGTCTGCACCTGATCCAGCAGCTTGGCCAGCTCCCGCCCCAGGCGGGCGGCCTGCGCCTTGGTCTTGGCGAAACTGTCCCCGGCGGCCAATACCGCGCGGGACAGCAGCAATTGCCGGCGCAGGGGAGCGATGGCGGGGGCCAGATCCAGCCCGCCGGCCTTCATCCCGTCCAGCATCAGGGTGATTTCGTCGCTATCCACATCGCCCAGCGGGGCCATGCGCGGCAGCAGAATGGGCCGCCCGCCCGACAGGCGCAAAAACGCCTCCCGCAGCGACCGCACGGCACGCGCGGTGGGCAGCAGCACGGTGATCCGGCTCAACGCCAGCGCATCGCCCTCCACCCGCGCCCACAGGCCGGCGGCCAGCGCGTCAACAAAGGGCAGGTTGGGGGCAAGGGTATAGACGTTGGGCATGGGGACCGGGGGGCCTTGGACGAAGAAAAGGATTCTCACATTTTAAGTGCTTTCCCCGCGGAAGCGGGGAACCAGGGCCAACCGGGAACCACGGTCAGGTGCCCTTGGCCCTGGACCCCCGCTTACGCGGGGGAGGCAGGTAGAGGCAGGGGATATCTCAGCGCTCAGGGCGGCGTCGCAGTGCTCACGCTCCCCTTACGGCACCACCTCCCGCCCCACCGGCTCCCGCAGATGCGCGTCGACCAGCGGAACGGCGTCGGGCGTGCCGACATGGTACCAGTTGCCATCATGGCGTACACCATAGAGCCGGCCTGCCGCTTCGGCCTCCCGCCAGATCAGGCTCTGGCTGAAGGCCCCTGCCGGGCGGTCCGCGAACAGTTCCGGTTTCATGATGGCGATGCCGGCCATCACGAAGGGGCTGACCTCCCCCTCCACGCGGCTCGTCAGCACGCCGTCCGGGGCCATGTGGTAATCGCCGCGCCCGTCATAGCCAACGGCGGTGGCCGTGGGCGTGACCAGTAACAGGCAATCCATCTTGTCGGCGTCCCAGGCCTGGGCCAACCGTTGCAGGGCGGGCACCGGCCCATCCAGCCAGACAATATCGGCATTGATGGTGAAAAACGGCTCCTCCCCCAGCAGGGGCAGGGCGTGGCGCACGCCGCCGCCGGTTTCCAAAACCTCTTCCTCCCGCGACAGGGAGATGCGGGGGGCGGGCTGTTGGCGGGCGGCCAGATGGCCAGCGATCTTGTCGGCCAGCCAATGGGCATTCACCACCGCCTCTGCCACGCCGACATCGGCCAGCCGGTCCAGCGCATGGTCCAGCATCGGCTTGCCACCGACCGCGACCAGTGGTTTCGGCGTGGTCAGGGTGATCGGCCGCATCCGCATTCCCAATCCGGCGGCCAGCACCATGGCCCGCTTCGGCATGAAACCCATGAAAGAAACTCCCTTGCTCGGCGGACGGCTCCCGCGATCCCCCCAGTTACAGCCGAGATTGAGCATAGGACCGCCGCCGCTGTCACGTACGACCAAACAGTCGACAGATCGTCCATTGCACGTACAAGGCAGGTTAGAGCATTGGGTGTGAAATCGGAATCGAAGGATTCCGTTTAAGTTCTGGATGTGATTCATCTGAACCAGGTTCTTTTTGAAACCTATGTCGAAACCCAGTTAGCGCCGACCCTGCGACGTCGTCATCCTCGATAACTTGTTCAGCCGTAAAAGCGAGAAGGCCAAGGCTATTATTGAGAAGGTGGGGGGCATGGCTCTTGTTTTTGCCGCTCCATATTCCAGACCTCAACCCCAATATCAAACCAGAGGACTCTGCTTATAAACGCTTATGTTTTGGGGAGCAGGACACCCTGACTTTGACGGTTGCGCTTCCCCCTTGCGCCGCCCCCCCTTCTGTCCCATATCGACAGCCGGTTGCGGCCAGTTCTGGCCGCCTGTTGCATGACCACATGATGAGAGACGAGAAGCGATGAGCGAGGAACGGCTTAGTTTCCAGGCCGAGGTCAGCCGCCTGCTGGACATGGTGGCCCACAGCCTCTACTCGGACAAGGAAGTCTTCCTGCGGGAATTGATCTCCAACGCATCGGACGCCTGCGACAAGCTGCGCTATGCGGCACAAACCGATGCGGCGCTGATGGAAGGCGACCCGGATTTCAAGATCCGTCTGGTGATCGACAAGGATGCCGGCACGCTGACCGTGACCGATAACGGCATCGGCATGAACCGGCAGGATCTGGTGGATAATCTGGGCACCATTGCCCGGTCCGGCACGTCGGCCTTTGTCAAGAACCTGTCAGGCGATGCCAAGAAGGATGTCAGCCTGATCGGCCAGTTCGGCGTCGGCTTCTATTCCGCCTTCATGATCGCCGACAAGGTGGATGTCTATTCCACCCGTGCCGGTGAAAAGCACGGCTGGCTGTGGAGCAGCGACGGCAAGGGCAGCTTCACCGTGGCCGAAAGCGCCGATGCGCCGGCCCGTGGCACCCGCATCGTGCTGCATGTGAAGGCGGACGAGAAGGATTTCCTGGACGAACACCGGCTGCGGTCGGTGGTGAAGAAATATTCCGACCATATCGCCGTGCCCATCCTGCTGGGCGAGGAGGCGGATTCGGTCAATGCTGCCAGCGCGCTCTGGACCCGGTCAAAGTCGGAGATCAGCGAAGAGCAGTATAAGGAATTCTATCACCATGTCGGCCACAGCTTCGATGATCCGTGGCTGACCCTGCATTGGCGCGCCGAAGGGGTGATCGAATATACCGGCCTGCTGTTCGTGCCGCAGCAGCGCCCGTTCGACCTGTTCGATCCGCGCCGCGCCCATCATGTGAAGCTCTATGTCCGCCGCGTCTTCATCACGGACGAGGCGGAAGGGCTGGTGCCGCCCTATCTGCGCTTCCTGCGCGGCGTGGTGGACAGCGAAGACCTGCCGCTGAATGTCAGCCGCGAGATGCTGCAGCACAATCCGGTGCTGGCCAAGCTGAAGGCCGGCATCGTCAAGCGCGTGCTGGGCGACCTGAACAAGAAGGCGGCTGACCCTGAACAGGCCGCCGAATATGCCCGTTTCTGGGATGCCTTCGGCCCGGTGCTGAAGGAAGGCCTGTATGAGGATTTCACCCACCGCGACGATCTGCTGAAGCTGCTGCGCTTCCGCACCACCGCCAGCAATGGTGAGCTGGTGAGCCTGGAAACTTATATCGGGCGGATGAAGGAAGGCCAGGACGCGCTCTATTACATTACCGGTGAGGATGCAGCCGCGCTGGCCAAGAGCCCGCAGATCGAAGGCTTCCGCGCCAAGGGTGTGGAGGTGATGCTGCTGACCGACCCGGTGGATGAATTCTGGCTGGGGTCGGTGCGGGAGGCCCAGGGCAAGGCCTTCAAGTCCGTCACCCGTGGCGGGGCCGACCTGTCCAAGATCAAGGGCACGGACGGCGAGGAAAAGAAGGACGAGGCCGAGAAGCCAGCGGAAGGCGATCTGTCTTCCCTGATCGCCCTGCTGAAACTGACGCTGGGCGAGGCGGTGAAGGATGTCCGCCGGTCGGAGCGGCTGACCGACAGCGCCGTCTGTCTGGTGGCCGATGATGGCGACATGGATATCCACCTGCAGCGCCTGTTGAAGCAGCATGGCCAGTTGGGGGCCGATGCCAGCGCCAAGCGGGTGCTGGAACTGAACCCAAGCCATGCGCTGATCCGCCGGCTGGCGGAAAAGGCCGGGCAGGATGGGGCGGCGGACGCGCTGGAAGATGCCGCCTATCTGTTGATGGATCAGGCCCGCATCGTGGAGGGCGAAACCCTGCCCGACCCGGTGGCGTTTGCCCGCCGCATGGCCAGCTTTGTCGAGCGCGGCCTGGGCTGATCGGCGCCTAAGCCTGACGATGCCCTGAAGAGAGATGGCGCCGGCCCGCACAGCCGGCGCCATTTTCATCGGGGATAGGCGTATCGCTTGGAAGCGAATGCCAGCGTTGCTATCATTGTTATCATGTCGATACAGAACCGCCCTTTACAGCCAGCCCCCATCAAGGCAACGCCCGATCTTCTGGCGGCGGTGTCGGCTGCCGACGCGGAAATGGCCATGGTCGGCAGCATCGCGCTGGAAGATGTAAAGGCTTGGGTGGAAAGCTGGGACACGGTGGCTGAGAAACCCCTACCGCAAGCACGCCCGCTTTCACGCTGAGAATGGTCCGTCCGATACGGTTTTCGCCCGCTGCGGTGCGTGACCTTGCCCTGATCCGCGCATGGTATGGACAGGCGGGTTCCGGCCCCACGGCTCGGCGGAAGGTGCGCCAGATTTTGGCTGGTATCCAGTCCCTGGGCGTATGGCCGGAGCAAGGCCGTCTTTTGGACGATACCCCCGACCTGCGGGCTTTGACGGTTCAGCAACATATGATCGTCTACCGTCTCAGCGAATCTGACGGATGTGTCTACATCCTGCGTCTCTGGGCGCCCGGACAAAACCGCCAGCCCTTGACCTGACTTCACGTCCCCCGCAGCGCCGCAAGCGCCGCCGGATAGCGGCGGGAAGCGGGGATGGTGCGGCTGTCGGAGAGGGTGAGGCTGTAGTCGCCGGAACCATCCGGCAGCACCGCCCGCACATGGGCCGGGTTCACCAACCAGGACCGATGCGGTCGTACCAGGCCATGGGGCGACAGGTCGGCCAGCACCTGGGTCAGGGTGGCCCGCATCAGCAGGGCACGGCCATCGGCCAGCAGAAATTCCGCATAATTGCCGGCCGACCGCACGGCCAGAATATCGACCACCGGCACCCGCCACAGCCGCGCCCCGTCACGGATATCAAATTGGGCTGGCGCTATAGGGGTGGGCGCATATGTCGTGACCGGTGACGGCATTCCTGTGTCAGTTTCTGGCCTGACACGTCCCAAACCTGTCGCCACGAAGATCGCCGCGAAGACGATATAGGTGATGGCATCCTTGCGGAATTCATAGAGCATCACGTCAGGCGACAGGCGGAAATGGTAATTCAGGTCGAACAGCCAGGAACAGAGTTCCCGCAAACCCGCCATTCCCACCACATGCAGGGTGGAAAACAGCAGCAAGGCCGGCAGATGGGCCAGTGCCTGCCGCCCCCAGGGCGCTGACAGCGGTGCCCGCGCCAGCGCCAGCGCCGGCAGGATGCTGGTGGCCAGGATCATGATGCCGCTGCTGCCTTCCAGCATGGCGATGAACCACCAGGAAAGCGGCTTGCCGGCCCATTCCCCTTCCTGCACCGCCGTCATCACGTTGAAGCTGTTGGAGAGCAGGATCAACAGGGCCAGCAGCAGATAGGGGCGGGGGCGGAACGGGTTGCCGCCCGTCCCCCAGCGGGTGCCGCCTGTCCCTGCCATCACCGCCGCAGTGCCCGGCATCCCGTCAGCCTTGCCGGCAGGGGCGTTGCCGCGCCAGTCAGGGCCATCGGCAACCACACCAGACCCTTGCGATGACCATGGCAACCGCACCTTCACCCGCCCCCGTTCCTGATGGCCCCCCCACCCGGCTGGATTTCCTGGATTGGGTCCGGGTGGGGGCCTTCGGTCTGTTGATCTTCTACCATATCGGCATGTTCTATGTGAGCTGGGACTGGCACGCCAAAAGCGGCCATGCCAGCCCCTGGGCCGAGCCTTTGATGATGCTGTCCAGCCCCTGGCGGCTGACCCTGCTGTTCCTGGTGTCCGGCATCGCCACCCGCTTCATGCTGGCCAAAATGTCGCCAGGAAGACTGCTCCGGTCACGCTTGGCGCGGCTTGGCATCCCTTTGCTGTTCGGCATGGCCGTGATTGTGCCACCGCAATCCTATGTCGAGGTGGTGGAGAAAATCGCCTATCCCGGCAGCTATTGGGAATTCTGGGGCCAGTATCTGCGATTCTATCAGGGTTTCTGCCGGGATGGCGATTGCCTGATCCTGCCCACCTGGAACCATCTCTGGTTCGTGGCCTATCTGCTGGTCTATACGCTGATCCTCGGCGCGATATTGATCACAAACCGTGACTGGTCGCGTTTAAATCCGTTGTTTCGCTGGACAGAGGGGCCATTGCTGTTGATCCTTCCCTGGCTGGCGCTGGCGGGGCTGCGCCTGGGGCTGGCGCCGATCTTCCCGATCACCCATGCGCTGGTAGATGACTGGTACAATCATGCCCTGTCATTCTCGGCCTTCCTGTTCGGCTTTGTCCTCGCCCGCCGGATCGGCGTTTGGGAGAATGCGCAACATTTGCGCTGGCCGGCGCTGATCCTTGGCCTCGCCGCCTATGCCGGTTTGCAGCTCTATTACACAACCTATGCCGACCGCGATCCGCCAGAAACCCTGCGCGCCGCCATGCGGTGCGTCTATGCCGCCCAGCAATGGGGCTTCATTCTGGCCATTCTGGGCTTTGCCCGGCGGCATCTGAACCACCGGCCACCGATTCTCCCCTATTTGTCACGCGGGGTCTTCCCCTTCTACATCCTGCATCAGACCGTGATTGTCTGTGCCGGGCATGGGCTGAAACAGCTGGGGCTTCCGGCGGGGTGGGAATTCATCGCCTTGATGGCGGTTACCCTGGCCGCCTGCCTGGGGGGGTATGAAATCATCCGCCGCGTGCCGCTGCTGCGCCCCCTATTCGGTCTGCCTTATACCCAATTGCCCTGATCAGGGCCCTTAAAGCGGAATCGCTTTGGAGCGTAAATCCGCTCGCTGAACAAGTGTCTGGAGTCGTGCGCGTTTCCGGTTAAACGCGCACGACTCCAGTGGCCGGGCGCTGCCTCCGGCAGCTTGGCTTACACGCCCATAGGGGGGCTGAGCCGGCGGTCGCCAGCCTCCAATCTGCCAAAGTCAAAAGCCTTTGGGAGATTGGTATTGTTCCTCTTCAAGCCCCGCTCAGGCAGCCTGATCCAGAATATGCCCCACCGCCCCGTCTGGGGGTAGGTGGTTGGCGACAAATTCCGCCACCGGCGACAATAGCGGGTGGCGGATGGCATGGGCAAACTGGCCCCAGACACGGGCCAGGAAGGCCAGTTGTTTACGGCTGCCACCCTGGGCGCACAGCTGGGCCACCCGGCCCAGAATGCGCGCATGGCGCATCGCCCCCATCACCGCATAGCTGGCGTTGAACGCATCGGCACCAACCCCCGACCTGGCATCCAGGTAACGGGTGCGCATGGCGGTCTGAATGTCCGGGGGCACATCGCGCCTGGCATCTTCCAGCAGGGACAACAGGTCATAGCTGACCGGGCCGATGCCGGCATCCTGCACATCCAGCAACCCGCCGGCCCGCACACCCGCGCGGGCCGGCAGCAGCATCAGGTTGCCGGGATGATAATCCCGCAGCAGCAGGCTGACTGGCAGCCGGCCCAGCACCCCTTCCAGCACTACCCGCCATGCCGCATCCAGCGCCGCCCGTGCCGCATCGCCCAAAGGCTGACCGGCAGCCAGGAAATAGGCATCGCCGAACAGGCCAACCTGGGTGCTGAACAGGGCCAGATCATAGTGGGGCAGGCCCGCCGCCCCCGGCTGGTCCAGGCGGAAACGATCATGCAGATGGATCAGCACATCGGTGGCCAGCCGATAGAGCGGCCAGGGATCGGCCCCGCCTTCCAGCAGCCGGGCGAAACTGTCATCACCATAATCTTCCAGCAGCAGCAGGCCCTGATCCGGTGCGGCGGCATAGGGTTCCGGGGCGGACAGGCCGCATTCCCGCAGCAGGGCACAAACCTGCATAAAGGGGGGCACCTGTGCTGCCCCGGCACCGTCCGCATCCATCAGGATGGCGCTGGGCGGTGCTGCCCCCTGCCGGGTCAGCCGTTCATAACGGCGGGTGGACCAGTCGGCCCCCATGGGAAGGCGTGCGGCCCCGCCCCAGCCGCATCCTTCCAGCAAGGTGATGATCTGGCTTTCGCGCATCACGCCATCCCCGCCAGCCGGCCTTCCCAGCGGCCCCGCCCCGTCAGCATGGCGCGGCGGCTGGCGGGACCGGTGATGGTGATGTCGATATCCAGCCGGTCGGCGGGCAACAGCCGGCCCAGCCGATCCGGCCATTCCACCAGGGCGCAATCCTGCAACGCCTCCTCCCAGCCCAGTTCCACCACCTCCGCCGGGTCGGTCAGCCGGTACAGGTCGAAATGCCAGAGCGGGGGGGACAGGTGATCGTACTGCTGCACCAGGGTGAAGGTGGGGCTGGGCACCTCCTCTGCCGGGTTATCGGCCAGATGGCGGATCAGCGCCCGGCAGAAGGCGGTTTTGCCGGCCCCCAGATCACCCCGCAGGGCCAGCACATCGCCGCTGCGCAGCCACCCGGCCACGGTCGCGGCCAAGGAGGCCGTGGCATCTTCATCGGCAAGATCGAAAACAAGGCTGGTCATGGGGCCTGCGAATGAATCTTAACGGATTGCGTGTTGAATGGGAGTCTATCCCAACTTCATGACGCTTTGGAATGGCTGGTTCCGTTTGCCATCCAGACATTGCGGGGCTTGCCAAGCCGGGGGAAAGGGGGCACCTAGACCGGCGATCATTCACCGGTTGCCGGAAAGTGTGCGCCCATGTCCGATACCCAGAACCGCCATTCCACCGATGTCGTCATTATCGGCGCCGGGCCCGTCGGCCTGTTCGCCGTGTTTGAATGCGGCATGTTGAAGATGCGCACCCATGTGGTGGATGCGCTGGATATGCTGGGCGGGCAATGCACGGCGCTTTACCCGGAAAAGCCGATCTATGACATTCCGGCCCACCCCTCCATCGATGGGGCTGACCTGATCGACCGGCTGGCCGAACAGGCCGCCCCCTTCAACCCCACCTACCATCTGGGCCAGCAGGTCACCACCCTGACCCGTGAAGGCGAGGGCTGGCTGGTCGGCACTGACAAGGGCACGGTGATTGAGGCCAAGGCGGTGATCATCGCCGCCGGCGTCGGCGCCTTTGGCCCCAACAAGCCGCCGCTGGACGGGCTGGAACAGTATGAAGGTTCCGGCGTCTTCTATATGGTGAAGCGCCGGGCTGATTTCGCCGGCAAGCGCGTGGTGATCGCCGGCGGCGGCGACAGCGCGGTGGACTGGGCCAATTCCCTGTCAGAGGTGGCGGAAAAGGTGATGGTGGTGCATCGCCGCCCGAAATTCCGCGCAGCACCCGAAAGCGTGTCGCGCATGGATGCGCTGATCGCGTCGGGCAAGATCGAACTGGTGGTGCCCTATCAGCTTTCCGGGCTGGAAGGGGTGGGGGGCAAGCTGACCGGCGTGCGGGTGGCCGACCTGGACGATCATGAAAAGGTGCTGGACGCCGATGTGCTGCTGCCCTTCTTCGGGCTGGCGATGAATCTGGGCCCGATCGCCGATTGGGGACTGGAGATGGAAAAGGGCCATATCGCGGTCGATCAGCGCACGCTGGCGACATCGGCCCCCGGCATCCATGCCATTGGCGATATCGCCAACTATCCCGGCAAGCTGAAGCTGATCCTGTGCGGTTTCGCCGAAGCGGCCATGGCCGCCCACGCCATCCATCCGCGCGTTCACCCGGATGTGGCCCTGCATTTTGAATATTCCACCAGCAAGGGCAAGCCGGGGGCCTGATAAAAAAAGACCCGCGCGGGGCATTCCCTGCGCGGGTCTTTGGTCTTTGGGATCGGGCCTTGAAACGCCGTACCTGTCCGGTTTTATCGCCCGGTATCAGGCGGTGATGTTCACGAAGCTGCCACGGGTACGGCCGGACTGGATGGCTTCCTGCCGTTCATTATCCGTCGGCGCGGTGTTCTGCACGCTCTCCCGGCTTTCCTCTGCCGGGTTGCTGCTATTGTCCTGCTGGACGGCACCCACAGCCTGCACCCGGCTGCCACCGTCCGTGGAACGCACGGTCGGGCTTTGGGATACCGCTTGGGACGCATATGCAGAAATACCGCTGATCGCCATCACACACCTCACTGGGCCTGTGGATAAGATAGGATCGACCAGCCTCCGCGTCAATCGCGCCGATAGGATAGGCGACCCCGCGCCCGGCGCATTGCTGCGGCATCGCCGTCAGTGGTCCGGTGCCGGTGCTGTGCATTGGCCGTTTCTTCACCCCAGATATCGGGCATGATGGCCTATGTGCCTGATCAAGCAAGGAACGCGGTGATGATCAACCTGTTGCTAAACGTGCTGTGGGTATTCCTGTTCGGCTTTGCCGCGGCGCTGGGCTGGCTGACGGCGGCGCTGTTCATGGTCATCACCATTGTCGGCATCCCCTGGGCGCGGGCGGCGGTGAATATCGGCATCTTCATGCTCTGGCCCTTTGGCCGGGTGGCGGTGGACCGGGCCGACCTGACCGGGCGGGAGGATTTGGGCACCGGGGCGCTGGGCGCCATCGGCAATATCATCTGGTTCATCTTTGCCGGCATCTGGCTGGCCCTGGGTCATCTGCTGCTGGGGCTGGGTTTCTGCCTGACCATCATCGGCATCCCTTTCGGCTTCCAGCATTTCAAATTTGCCGGGCTGGCGCTGGCCCCCATCGGCAAGACCATTGTTGACCGCGAAGTGGCCGACGCCATGTATGGGCGGCGGTAAGCAGACAGGGGTGCGCCCTCAGGCACCGGGCAGCGGATGCCGGCCTCTAGAGCAGATCGCGGAAAAGCGGAATCGCTTTGCAGCGTGAATCTGCTCGCTGAACAAGAGCTTAGAGCCTGATGCGTTTACGATTAAACGCATCAGGCTCTAATACCAACGGCACGAAATCATGACCGATGGTCACGTTTTCGTGCCCCTCAATCGCCGGGCGCTGCCATCCGGCAGCTTGGCTCACGCGGCATGGGCCGCGCGGCGGCGGTCGCCGCCGTACCAACGGTCAAGAATTTTGACCGTTGGTGTAACCCGCCTAAAGTTCAACCTTCAGGCGGGTTGGTATAAAACTCATTGCAACGGCGTGTCCGCCTCGCGAACGGTTACCGGGTCAATAGCTGCACTGGACCCAGCAGACCCGACGGGATCAGGGGGGCCTCTGCGCTATAGGCGGGGGCCTGCGTGTAGGTGATTTTCGCCGCACCGGGCTGGGCGTCGCCGATCAGGCGATTGACCCAGAGATTGGTCACCCACACCTCTATCCGGTTGCGGCCCGGCTTCAGCAGGGATGTGATCTCTGTCCGGTAAGGCGGATGCCACAACAGGCCCGCCACCTGTCCATTGATCATGATCTCCGCCATCTCCCGCACGTCGCCCAGGTCCAGCCAGATTGGCTGTTTGTGCGCGGTCATGGTGGCGGGAAGGTCAAATTCACGGTGATAGCTGGCGGTGCCGGAGAAATAGCGGATGCCTGGTTCCGGCATCGCCGTCCAGGAGACAAGCGTGTCGAACCGGTGTGCGGCCGGGGCACCCCGGCCGGGCTGGAAGCGCACTTCCCAAGGGCCGGTCAAGGGCAGGGCGGGGCGCAGGGCGGGTGCTGTCAGGGCCCGACTGTCCGCTGTGGCTGGTTTGCGGAACAGCACGAACAGTGCCTCATGCCCTTCCAGCGCCAGCGGCACCTGGGTGCGGCCATCGGCGATCTGGTAGGCGGCCGGTTCGATCGACCCGGTTTCCGCCCGCGCCAGTTCCGGCGCCTTGCCGCTGACCCGGAAGCGGATGGGGCCGGTCAGGCGCTCGGCGCTGCGGTTGCTGACAAAGTAGAGATCGCCATCATCCAACTGTCGATGCAGCACCGCGAGATTTGCCGTCAAGGGGCCGGCATCCCAGTCCGGTGTCAGTTGCCGGGCCTGCAGCGCCGATGGCAGGTCCGGCAGGATGTGGCCTGATGCCCAGACCTGATCGGCCAGCGCCTGGAAAGCCGCCGCATCATCGGCAAGGCTGGGGGAGCCCAGCGGCTTGGCACCGACAATCGTGGCCCCGGCTGCCGCAAGCTCGGCGATCCGGCGCAGCACGGGCAGGGTCATCCGCTGGCTGCTGCCGCCCAGCATCAGCAGCTTGTAACGAACCCCGCTTTTGGCCAGCAGATCGCCATTCTCTACGGAGAGTTGGTTCAGCAGCGCATCGGCACCGACAAAATCAAAGCCATGGCCCGCCGGCAGGTCGGCCGGTGGCGCATCGCCGTAAAGCCCGGTGATCGGCGCTTCCTGCCCATAGAAATAGGCGATGTCCTGCTGCGACCGGCCCTGTTGCAGCAGATAGGCGGAGCGGGCGAGATAGTCGGTCCAGCCGCGCGCCTGCTCCGCCCAGGTCTCCGTGCGGCTGAAATATTGCCCCAGCACCGGGGCCAGCGCCAGGCCGGGCACCCGCCCGTCGGTGAAGGGTTGATGCGGTGAGGTGTGGATGATCGGCCGGGTGACACCCAGGGCGAACAGGGTATCGGCGGTGGGCTTCAGGTCGCGAGGGGAAAAGGCCCAGGGCTGGCCAAAGGCCGTGAAGGCCTCGGCGGCCACCAGTTTCTTGCCGTAAATATGCGCGACGGAGGCCGCCCCTCGCAGATCGGCAACAAAGGTGGGTTTCGGCGCCCCGCCCTTCGGCAGGGTCCACATGGCACCCATGGGAATGTCGGCGTGCTGCCGCATCTCCATATCATCGCCCAGCTGGGGGCGATGATCTTCCAGCGCTTCGGCGTAATAGCGCAGCCCATTTTCCCGCGCCACCCGCGCCAGGGTGCCATAATGGTTTTCCGCCAGCAGTTCGGCGATGGTGCGGCGGAAGTCCCAGAGGAAACGGTCGCTTTCGTCCGCCCCGCCAATGATCTGGCCGGTCAGGGCGGGCAGCCAGGGCAGGGCATCGTAACCGCGACGGGCGCGGAATTCGGCCAGCATGTTTTCCGTCCAGTTCTGTGGGCCGGATTCGATGCTGTCGCTCAGCAGGGCGCGGATACCCTTGCCGCCGATCAGCCCATCCCCCACCGCCGCGCGGTACAGGCCGAAATAATGGTTGGCGTAATCGGCGACATGCTGGGCGCTCAGCTTGTCCACCTCCAGCCCGGTCGCCTCCGCTGGGGCGGGGGCGTTCTGGTGACCGGTCAGGGAATAGCCGAAGCGGACCACGCGCCATTGTCCGGCGGGCGGGGTCCAGTCCAGCGTGCCGTCGGGCCGCAGCCGGTTGGTCAGATCTACCACATCGGCCGCAGCAGGGGCGCTGTCCACCGCCGCCGACGGGGTGGCCAGGGCGTCATAATCATCGGCAGCAGCAAACCCCGCCTTTTCCTCCGCGCGATGCACGCGCGGTGCGCTGTCCAACCGGAATTCCGACAGGCGATAGACGGCCGGCGGTGCCGGAAAGCGCGGCATCACGACACCGGCCGCAAAGGGCGGCGGCCCCCCGGCCGGTGCCGCCGGCACCAACAGGGTGAGGCGGAAATGGCGTGCGGTGACTGGGGCGAAAGTGGCAGAGCGCACGGGGGAACGGGTGGCCGGCAATGTGGCGACGGGGCGGAAGGAGACGCCATCATCGCTGGCTTCCAGCCGGATCAAGGGCGGGGTGGCGGCGCCGAAGCCGCGCGCACCGGGCTGGCCCACCACCACAGAGCGGATGGTGACGGGCTTCTCGAAGCTCTGCATCACCCAGGCAGCGGAATCGGGGCCGCTGAAGGGAAGATCGATGGTCGGCCCGAACTGATCATCCCCCAGCATCCCGGCCGGCACCGTGCCGCTGCTGGCGGTGACGTGCGGGCTGGGCAAGGGCTTGGCCCTTGTCGGCCAGGCCAGCACGGCAATGTCGCGGTAGAAGGCCGGCCCCACACCCGCCCCCGGCTTGATCATGGCCTGCGGAATATCCTGATAGGGGCCGGCCGTGCCGGCGGGCTGGGGCAGGGCGGGCCGCTGCGGCTTTCCGCCGGACAGGGTGACACTGCTCCAGACCAGTTTCTTCATCGCCGCTTCGGGTTTGATCCAGGGGCCACCGGTCGCACTCCACCCCGGTGAAGAGGCGATGGCGACCTCCAGCCCTAGTTCCTGGGCCTTGGCGACAGCACTGCGCAGGGCGGACTTCCAGGCCGGCGACATATAGATCAGCCGTTCGGGGACCAGCTGCGGCGTTTCCAGATTGCCTTCGAAAATCTGCACGCCGCCGATGCCAGCCCGCTGCATCCATTCCAGATCAAGTGTCGCCCCATCCGCGCTGATATTGCCATTCATCCAGTGCCACCAGACATGCGGGCGCGCGGAGGCGGGCGGGGTGCGGAACTGCTGGTCCAGCGTGCCGGCGGCATCGGCAGCCATGGCCGCCGGGGGCAGCAGCAGGGTTGCGGCCAGGGCAGCGGCGCGCAGAGACTGAAGCGTGATCATCAGGCTCACTCTCCAAGGTCGGTTATCTGTTTGGATGCGGGCAGCCACCCCGCAGGGGCGCACCCTTGGCAAGGCGTCGGCGCTGTAGAGCCAGCGCCGGGAGGGATCAGTTCTTCAGATAGGAGCTGATCATCGTGCAAAGCTCAATGATCACCCAATCCGGATGCTGCTGCGGCTTGGTGGGGCGCGGCATTTCCGGGGTCAGCTGCCAGGCCAGGGCAAAGAAGATCATCAGCATGGAATAGGAGGCCTTCCGATCCAGATCGCCGGGGATATCCGCGGCATAGATCGTCAGCGCCTTATGCAGCCGCTGCGCCGCCCGCTGTTCATGCGTGTCACCCAGCATGGCGGCGGCCGGGTCGGTGGCCGCGCGGCGGATATTCAAGCGGATGAACAGGGAGTGCTTCTTCAAGACCTCAAAAAAATCACGAATAAACAAAGAGATAAACTGATCAAGGCTGCTGCTCTGTTCCAGCGAACGCTGTTGCACCAGCGTTTCGCCAGCCTCGATCTCTTTCATCTCCGCCTCCAGCACGGCGCGGACCAGATCGTCCTTGCTGGCAAACCGGTGATAGATGGAGCCGATCGAGACTTTGCCGGTCATGCTGACATCGTTCAGGGTGAAATCTTCCCCATCGCGTTCCAGCATCAGGTTGCGCGCGGCGGCCAGCATCCGTTTCAGGGAAGCCTGGCTGCGCCCCTGTACCGGCCCCCGGTCCGCGGGCGCAGCGGGGGCTGGTTCGCCCGCCGCTGCCGCCACCGTTGCACGGCGGGCACGGGGAACGGCTTGTGTGCCTTTGGACGATTTCACCTGTTTGATCATCAGCATTGCTTACTCCGAAGCGTTCATGCTCCGCAACCTCTCTCGGCAGTGCCGTCCGCTGCGCAACATCACAAGATGCCCGCCCCGGCAAGGGCATGGTGCCGGTGGGCGGGCAGGCAGAATTTATATTTTCACCAATTATATCAAATCATTGCCCCCTGCTTTCGTTTTCCCGCCCGTCGCCGTGCGGGCAGGTTTTCGTGATTTGGCGACGGAACAATCAACAGCGCTTGACAACCGTTCCCGATCACCATACTAAAATTATATTCCAATTCGATATCGGCGCAAGAGAATATCCCAACCAGGGAGGTCGTCCATCAGCCGCAGGGAGAAAGGTCGGTCACGGCACATGCCCGTGGCAACGCGGCGGCGCACCTGAGCGGGTGTTCCCGAAACAAGACAAAACAGAGGGAGGTCCAAGAATGAAAAACCGTAGGACTATCAAGATGGTGCTGCTGGCATCCTGTGCCGTCATGGCACCGGCAATGGCCCAGGCGCAGGAAGGCGCGACAGGTGCCGCTGCGCAAGAGGATGTAATCGGCGAGATCATCGTCACGGCGCAGCGCCGCAGCGAAAGCGTGCTGAAGGTGCCGGCCAGCGTGTCCGTTGTTACGGCAGATGTCCTGACGGCCAATGGGGTCAGCGATCTCAGCACCCTCACCAAGCTGACGCCCAGCTTGCAGACGGGCAGCGATGACAGCTTCTCCATCCGGGGCATCGGCACCAACACCTTCTCGCCGACCGTCGAATCGACGGTTTCGCAGGTCGTTGATGATGTGGTTCTGGGTATTCCCGCCTTCGCTGCCGGTGCGCTTTATGATGTGCAGCGGGTGGAAGTGTTGAATGGCCCCCAGGGCCTGCTATTCGGCAAGAACGCCTCTGCCGGCCTGGTCAATATCACCACGGTTGACCCGAAACTGGGGGAGACCAGCGGCTATATTAATGCGGAAGGTACCAGCCGCAGCCGCCCTGGTTCCGACGGGTTGGGCATTCGTAACCAGGCGGCCCTGAATGTGCCGATCAGTGACACCAGCGCCCTGCGCATTGCCGGGACCTACAGCTATCAGGATGCGCTGACACGGAACCTGGGGAAGCCGGTGGGCCGGAATGATGGTGATGTGGAACAAAAGGCCGTCCGTGTGAAGTTCCTGGCCGATCCCGGCAATGGTCTTACGGTCAATCTCGGCGGCGATTACTTTAAAAACCGGGGTGTTTCCGGCTTCTGGGACACAACCTACCGGTCGCTCGGCCCCAATACCCAGTATCGTTCCATCCTGGCATCGGCCGGCGTGGTGCCCGGTCCTGACAATCTGGATATGGCCACCGATGGCCCAGCTTGGCGCGATCTGGAAATGGGCGGTGTCCAGGGCAAACTTGCCTATGCGTTTGACAATGGCCTGGAAATATCCAGCATTTCTGCATGGAAGAAACTGGACCAGTCTTATGCCAGCGATTCCGATCAAACCCCCGTCAATTTCCTGAATACCAACACCAATGCCAGCCAGTATAATCAGTTCTCTGAGGAACTGCGCGTGGCATTGCCGAATGACGGGCCGTTCGGTGGACAGGCCGGGCTTTATTACTTCCAAAGCAATACGGATAATCAAGTCCAGCGTGGTGGTTTCAATAACCTGCCTGCACCGGCCTTGCCGCAGTTCCCCTTCTGCGTTGGTGCCACCGTGACGGCGGGGCCGCCACCGGCCTGCAGCGTCAGCAACCTTTATTTCCTGGGTCAGGATGCCAGTTTGCAGAGCAAGGTGCGCAGCTATGCCGGCTTCGGCCAGTTCAACTATGCCCTGACGGAACAGTTGAAACTGACGGCCGGCGGGCGTTTGACCTATGACAAGGCATCGATTGATCTGATCGAAAATACCGGCAAATATTTCGTCACGCTCGGCGTGCCCAACAATATCAGCCGGGGCAAGGTCGACAATACCAACTTCAGCTGGAAGGTTGGTCTTGATTACGATGTGGTGCCGGACACGCTGCTCTATGGCTTCTATGGCCGCGGCTATAAGGGGCCGGGCTTCTCCAACTCCTCCCCGGCGCGGGGGGCCGATATCAGTGTGCAGCCGGAAATTTCCAAAGGCGGGGAGGTCGGTGTCAAGTCGGCCCTGCTGGATCGCAAGCTGGTGGTCTCCGCCGCCGCCTTCCATACCCGCTTCAGCAATTTGCAGGTTCAGTCCTTTAACGAGCCGCTGCAGACCATCATCCTGACCAATGCGGCGACCGCCACCACCAAGGGGATTGATATCGGCCTGCAGGTCCGTCCGGCGCATGGGCTGACCCTCGGTGCGTCCCTGTCCTATGTGGATGCCAAGTTCAATTCCTATCCGGGCGTACAGTGCTATGCCACGCAGCCGGACCCCAGCTGCGCCATCAATGCCACCTTTGATGCTAGTGGGCGGCGCGTGCCCCTGTCGGCGAAGTTCACCAGCACGCTGACGGCGGATTACACCACCCCGCTGACGGAAAGCCTGGATGGTTCGGTGGGCGTCACCTATTACCATCGCTCGCCGCTGAATTCCGGTTTTGCCCCGGAAATGACCATCCCCAGTACCGACCGGTTTGATCTCAATCTCTCCATCAAGGCGGATTCCTGGTCGGCTGGCCTGTTCTGCAAGAACTGCTTCAACCAGATCCGGCCCTTCAATATCGGGAATGAGCCGGGCGATGCGGTGAATGCCAAGACCCTGACCCTGACGCAGCGGTTCAATTACGACTCCGTTCGCACCATCGGTGTGCGCATGGGCGTGAACTTCTGAGTTTGACCCGGCCGGGGCGTTTCTTCCCCCCGGCCGGGCGACCGGTACCTTGAGCCAAGAGGGAGTGTAACGCCTTGAGCGCGTTCAAATATGGGGTGTCGCTTTACAGCTACACCGAAGATCTGGGCACGGTGATGAGCCTGGAGGATGCCTTCGACCATGTCGCCGGCACCGGCTCCACCGGTATCGAAATTCTGGGCGAAACCAGCATCCCGACATATCCGGAACCGACCACGGCCTGGCTGGACAACTGGTTTGCCCTGCTGGACCGGTATCAGCTGGAGCCGACCAATATGGCGGCCTGGGTGGATACCCGTATCACCATCGGCCGCAATATGAGCGCCGAAGAAGGGGCTGCACAGATTGCGCAGGATTTGCGGCTGGCCCATCGGCTGGGCTTCAAATTCCTGCGCCCGAAATTCGGCGTGATTGATGGCGAGCTGACACCCGATCCGATCTGGCAGCCGGCGGTGGAACGCAATCTGGATCTGGCCCACCAGCTGGACATTGTGATCCTGCCGGAAATCCACTCCCCCACGCCGATCAAGCACCCGGTGACGGATGCCTATATCGCCTTCATCGAACGCACGGGCACCAAGAATTTCGGTCTGATGATCGATACCGGCATCTTCCAGGACCGCCCCTTGAACAAGTGGGGCGGGGGGGAAACCGATGAAATCCGCAAAAAGGCGTTGAGCTTCCTGAACGGCATCAAGGTGCCGGTGGAACATCTGGCGGATGTCATCCAGTACGTGCCCTTCATCCAGGCCAAGTTCCACCATATCGATGAAAATCTGCATGACCACCACATCCCGTGGGACCGGATCGTGCCGATGCTGAAGAAGCTGGGCTATGCCGGCTATCTCTCCAGCGAATATGAAGGGGCGCGCGACCCCTGGGTATCGATTGAGCAGGTGCGCCGCCAGCACGCGCTGATCCGCAAGCTTGAAGCCGAATACGATGCCGCGCACGGGGGGAACGTCCATGCTTGAGCGCAGCCATATCCAGAGCACCGGTTTCCACAATATCGGCCCGGTGGGGGCGCGTACCGGCTTTGAGGTGCGTATCCGTCAGCCGAATTACCGCAGCTCCCGCCTCAGCCTGATCGAAGGTGTCGATCTGGTGATTGACGGGGTGGAATATCCCGCCGAACAGAGCCGTATCCGCGTGGGTGACCGGGAATATAGCCATGCTGAAATGGCCGAGGAAACGGTGGCCCGCCTCTATGTCGGCAGCTATTTCACGGTGATCGTGCCCAAGGCGGGCGGGCTGGCGCCCGGCGTCCACCATGTCGCCAGTTCCATCCGTTTCCGCCATCCCTATTTCCCGCCGGAATTCCAGCCGGTTTTCGTGCGCGATGCACGCCACGCCACGATCATTCTGCCTTGATGGCTGATACATTGGGGAGGACCACATGCGTTTCCTCATTGCCGCATCCCTTATTGCTTTCCCTTTCCTTGCCGTCGCCGCGCAGGCCGCGAATGTAACAGTAACGGTGGAGGCTGGGGCGCTGGAGGGTGTGGAGGAGAACGGTGTCCGCGCCTTCAAGGGCATTCCGTTTGCCGCACCGCCTGTGGGTGACCTGCGCTGGCGCGCGCCGGTTCCTCCCGCCTCCTGGACGGATGTGCGGTCGGCTAAATCCTATGGAAATGATTGCCAGCAAGTGCCGTTCGCGGGTGATGCAGCCCCCTTGGGCGGTCCCTTGGGTGAGGATTGTCTTTACCTGAATGTCTGGACACCGGTGGACGCGAAACCGGGTGTCAAATATCCAGTGATGTTCTGGATTTATGGCGGCGGCTTTGTCAATGGCGGCACCTCCCCAGGTGTGTATGACGGTACGGCCTTTGCCCGCAACGGCGTCATTCTGGTCAGCGCCAATTACCGCATCGGTCGTTTGGGTTTCTTCGCCCACCCTGCTCTTACAGCAGAGGCGGGCGGTGGCCCGACCGGTAATTTCGGTTTCATGGACCAGCTTGCAGCGCTGAAATGGGTTCAACGCAACATCGCTGCATTTGGCGGCGACCCGGCGAATGTCACCATTTTTGGTGAATCGGCCGGCGGACGGTCCGTCCATGTGTTGCAATCTCTGGATGCTGGAAGGGGGCTGTTCAGCCGGGCCATTATGATGTCGGGCGCTGGACGCCCCGGCAGTGTGATGAGCATGACGGATCAGAAGACGGCGGAGGAAAAGGGCGTGGCTTACGCCCGCTCCGTCGGGATCACGGATACCGGACCGGCCGGTCTTGCTGCCTTGCGGGCACTGCCGGCATCGACCTTGGGCGATGCCAGCATGGCAAGCCTGCTGAAAACCGGCGATCATTTGATGATCAACCCCCATATTGACGGGCGGCTTGTGACGGATGAACCGGAACGGCTGCTGGCAGCAGGGCATGGCTCGCCCCACATCCCGGTCATGGTCGGTGCTACTGGCATGGACGGATTTCCCCTGGACCGTGACCCGGAGCGGGCGCTTGCCGGCTTCGGGTCCAGGGCCGATGAAGCCAGACGCCTTTATGCCAGCCCGAATGATCTGATCATGGTTTGGAAGATCGCTGGCGACCGGGGGTTCATTGAACCAGCGCGCTATGTCATGCGCGCGGCGGCGGCGCGAAAGGCCACCAGTTTTGGTTATCGCTTCTCCTATATCGCGCAATCACAGCAGGCGAGCGCGATGGGGGCCATGCACGCCAGCGAAATCCCGTTTGTCTTCCGCACCATCAATGTCCGGTTTCCGGGGCAGGTGACGCCGACAGATGAGGCGACGTCGCAGGCTATCCACGATTATTTCGTGTCCTTCGCCCGCAACGGTGTGCCTACAGCAAACGGGGGGCCGGAATGGCTGCCCTACAACGCAGCAGCGGACAAGATACTGGATTTCACCCTGCAAGGCCCCCGTTTCATCGATGATTCATACCGTGCCAGGCTGGATTTGGTAGAAAGTACAGCGCCATAACGGTTTGGCGGACAGATCACGCGATAAACGAAACAAAACCATATAGGGAGTTGGAAACATGTTCACGAGGCGGCAAATCGGTTTGGGCCTGGCTGGTCTGGGCGTTGCGGCGGCTGCGCGTGCCTTGCCCGCCATGGCGGCCACGGGTGCTCGCAAGTTTCCGGACGGTTTCCTGTGGGGGGCTTCGACAGCGGCCTATCAGGTGGAAGGCAACAATATTAATTCCGACATCTGGACGGCGGAACGTGCGCCCGGATCGCCCTATGCCGATGTGGCCGGGGATGCGGCGAACAGCTTCATGCTGTGGCCTGTCGATCTTGATCTGGTCAAGAATACGGGGCTGAGCGCCTATCGCTTCAGCCTGGAATGGGCGCGGATTGAACCCAGGCAGGGCGAATTCTCCATCGCCATGCTGGACCATTATAAGCGCATCATTGAGGGCTGCCACACGCGCGGACTGAAGCCGGTGGTGACCTTCAACCATTTCTCCAACCCGCTTTGGTTCGCGCTGGCCGGCGGCTGGCATAACCCAGAGGCGCCGGACCTGTTCGCCCGCTTTTGCGCCAAGGCGGCGGCGCATCTGGGGGACGGCATCGCCTATGCGGCGACCTTGAATGAACCCAATCATGCGGGGTATTTGCCCTCCATATTGCCCCCTTCGGTGAGCAGTTGGCTGGTGCCGGCGGACAAGGCGGCGTGTGAGGCGGTGGCCAAGCGCTTTGGCGTGCCACTGTTCCTGGCCGGTAACAATGTCTGGTACCCCGATCCTGTCGTCGTTCAGGCCCATCTGCTGAAGGGCCATGCGCAGGGTCGACAGGCCATCAAGGCAGAACGCAGCAATTTGCCCGTCGGCGTGACGCTGGCCATGATCGATGATCAGGCTGTGGGCAAAGATACCAGCAAACGCGACAGCGTGCGCGAACAGCTCTACGCCCCCTGGCTGCGCGCCGCACAGCAGGATGATTTTGTCGGCGTGCAGAATTACGAACGCGCCCTGTGGGATGCCAAGGGCCGTGTGGTGCCGCCGCCCGGCGGCGACCGCAACATGAGCGGGGCGGAGGTCTATCCGGCCTCATTGGCCGGTGTGGTGCGCTATGCCCATTCCATCGCCAAGGTGCCGGTGATCGTCACCGAACATGGGGTGAATACACCCGATGACGGGGTGCGCCAGCGCCTGATCCCGGCGGCCCTGACGGAACTGCACAAGGTGATCGCCGATGGTGTGCCGGTGAAGGGCTATTTCCACTGGTCGCTGATCGACAATTTCGAATGGGGCTTTGGCTATAAGCCGCAATACGGGCTGCATAGCCTGGATCGCCAGACATTCGCCCGCACGCCCAAGCCCAGTGCGGCGGTGCTGGGCGCCATTGCCCGCGCCAATGCCTGCTGATCAACAAGGACCAAGGCCATGAAACGACGTATCCGCATGGGGATGGTGGGCGGTGGACCCGGGGCCTTCATCGGCCCGGTCCACCGGCTGGCGGCGGAAATGGACCGGGAGATCGAACTGGTCGCCGGGGCCTTTTCCAGCGATGCTGCCCGCTCCATCGCGGGCGGTGCCGCCTATGGCATTGGTCCTGACCGCTCCTATCCCTCGCTGGACGCCATGCTGGTGGCGGAGCGGGACCGGGCGGACGGGATTGAAATGGTGGTGATCGCCACCCCCAACCGCCACCATTTGACCGCCGCCCGTGCTGCCCTGGAAGCCGGCATCGCCGTCATGTGCGACAAGCCGCTGACGGCGACATTGGAAGAGGCGCGGACCCTGGAAGGGGTGGTGGCTCGGGCCGGCCTGCCCTTCGGCGTCACCTACACCTATGCCGGATATCCGCTGGTGCGGGAGGCCAAGGCCCGCATCGCCGCAGGTGCGCTCGGCACCATCCGCAAGCTGGTGGTGGAATATCCGCAAGGCTGGCTGGCGGGGGAGGCTGTGGGCAAGCAGGCGGCCTGGCGGGTTGATCCGGCCAGCGCCGGCATCGGCGGCTGCATCGCGGATATCGGCGTCCACGCCTTCCATCTGGCGGAATTTGTCAGCGGCCTGAAGCTGGTCAAGCTGCTGGCCGATCTGGGCAGCGTCGTGCCGGGCCGGGCGCTGGATGATGATTGCCAGATATTATTACGCTTCGACAATGGTGCGCGCGGCGTGTTGCTGGCCAGCCAGATTTCTGTCGGTGAGCGCAACGGGCTGCGGTTGCGGATTTATGGCGACAAGGCCGGGCTGGATTGGCGGCAGGAGGAGCCGAACAGCCTGTGGCTGTCCCATGCCGATGGGCGCAGCGAACTGATCCGCGCCGGCGATCCCGGCCTGTCGCCGGCGGCATTGCAGGCCAGCCGCACGCCGGGCGGCCACCCGGAGGGCTATCTGGAAGCATTCGCCAATCTTTACCGCGATTTCGCCCGGTTGCTGCGGGGCGAGGCCGCCCCGCTGCTGCCCGGTCTGGCCGATGGGCTGCGCGGCATGGCCTTCATCGATACCGCCGTGCGGGCCAGCCGGGAAAATGCCGGCTGGGTGGATTTCACCGGCTGACACCACCGGAATAATACCAATCCGCCTAAAGGTTTAGCTTTAGGCGGATTGGAGGCCGGCGACCGCCGGCCCGCGCCCGCGTGGGCGCGTAAGCCAAGGCGGCGGATGCCGCCGCCCGGCGCCTGAGGGAACGCAAAATCTCCCTGGATCGGTCACGATCCGGGGAGATTGGAAAAACGAGAAATTCGGGAGAAACGCGGATGAGGACGATCAAGGGGCCGGGCATCTTCCTGGCCCAGTTCGCGGGCGATGCCGCCCCGTTCAATTCCCTGGATGCCATTGCCGGCTGGGTGGCCGGCCTGGGCTATAAGGGCGTGCAGATACCCTCTTGGGATCAGCGGCTGTTTGATCTGTCCAAGGCTGCGGAAAGCCAGGATTATTGTGATGAGGTGCTGGGCACGCTGGCACGGCACGGGCTGGCCCTGACCGAACTGTCTACCCACCTGCAGGGCCAGCTGGTCGCCGTCCATCCCGCCTATGATGCGCAGTTTGACGGCTTCGCAGACCCCGCCGTGCGCGGCAACCCGGCGGCCCGGCAGGAATGGGCGGTGGCACAGCTCAAACAGGCGGCTATCGCCTCCCGCCGGCTGGGCCTGACGGCCCATGCCAGCTTTTCCGGTGCGTTGGCCTGGCCCTATCTCTATCCCTGGCCGCAGCGTCCGGCGGGGCTGGTGGAAGATGCGTTTGATGAGCTGGCCCGCCGCTGGCGGCCCATTCTGGATGTATTTGACGAGAATGGCGTCGATATCGGCTTTGAACTGCATCCCGGTGAAGATCTGCATGATGGGGTGACGTTTGAGATGTTTCTGGACCGGGTGGGCAACCATCCGCGCGCCAACATCCTCTACGATCCCAGCCATTTCGTGCTGCAGCAGCTGGATTATCTGGCCTTCCTCGACCTCTATCACGCCCGCATCAAATGCTTTCATGTGAAGGATGCGGAGTTCCGGCCCAATGGGCGCAGCGGCGTTTATGGCGGTTATCAAGGCTGGGTTGACCGGCCGGGCCGGTTCCGGTCGCTGGGCGACGGTCAGGTCGATTTCGCCGCCATCTTTGCCAAGATGGCGCAATATGATTTCCCCGGCTGGGCCGTGCTGGAATGGGAATGCGCCCTGAAACATCCAGACGCCGGTGCGGCGGAAGGGGCACCCTTCATTGACCGCCACATCATCCGCGTCACCGAAAAAGCCTTCGATGATTTCGCCGCCGTCGGGGCCGACCGCGCCCTGAACCGCCGTCTGATGGGGCTGTGATCATGAGCAAACTGACAACAGCCGGGCAGGGGACGACGGCCAAGGGCATCACCCTGATTTACGCCCAGATATTGCCGGTGATGGCGATTGTCTCCCTGTTTCCCGCCATCCCCAAACTGTTTGCCGCGTTCGGCGCCAACCCCAATGCCGGTTTCCTGATCCCGGCCATTGTCACCGCCCCCTCGCTCTGTGCGGCGCTGTTCTCCTCGGTGGCGGGCATCATTGCCGACCGCTATGGCCGGCGGCGCAGTTTCATCTTCGGCATGGCGCTTTATGTGCTGGCCGGACTGGTGCCTCTGTTCGTGAATGATCTGGGCCTGATCATCGCCAGCCGGGCGGTACTGGGCATGGCAGAGGCCTTTGCCATCACCATTTCCAGCGCCCTGATCGGCGATTATTTCGGTGAACAGCGCCATCGCTGGACAGCCTGGGTTGGCATTTCCATTTCGGTGGCCGGTACGGGCCTGATCGCGGCGGGCGGGGCGCTGGCGGATATCAGCTGGCGCGGCCCCTTTGCCATTTATCTGCTGGCCATTCCCGGCCTGATCATGGCGCTGTTGTTTATTGATGAGCCCAAGGCTTCCGGCGGCAGCCCTGCCGCTGCGCGGCCCCAACTTCCCTATCCCTGGAAAGAGGCGTTCCTGATCGGTGGCGTCACCCTGGTGACCTCCGCACTTTATTATGTGGAGCCGCTGAACATCGCCCGCGTGCTGGATGCCAAGGGGGCGGGATCGTCCACGCAGATCGGCCTGATCCAGTCGGCGACCAGCATCGCCTATATTGGCGGGGCGATCCTTTATCGCCGGGTGCATCACTGGTCCATCGGCCAGTTATTGGGGCTGACAGGCGTGCTGATTGGCGTGGGCCAGCTGGTGATCGGCCTGGGTCCGACCTGGCAGGTGGTGTCGCTGGGGGCTGTTATCCAGCAGGTCGGTGGCGGCTTCGTCATCCCCGCCCTGATGGCCTGGGGGCAGGCGATCCTGCCGCTGGAACAGCGCGGGCGCGGCATGGGCATCTGGGCCACCGCCTTCTTCAGCGGCACCTTCGCCTGTGGTGGCCTCGTCGCCGTTACCACCAGCCTGACCGGCGGCCTGATCCCTGCCATGACGGCACTGGGTATCCTCACCCTGGTCTTTGCGTTTCTGGCCCGCCTGATCCCGGCGGGCAACCGCTCCACCTCAACTGTGAATGCCTGATCATGACTGAGACCGTTTACGACTTCATCATTGTAGGGGCAGGATCGTCCGGCTGTGTGCTGGCCGACCGGTTGAGCGCCAGCGGCAAGCATAAGGTGCTGCTGGTGGAAGCCGGCGGCCGGAATGAGACCGAACTGGTCAACATGCCGCGCGCCTTCATGAAGATGTTCGGCAACCCCACCTATTTCTGGCATTTCCCCATCAAGCCGCAGGCCGGCCGCCCGGCGGGAGAGGTTTGGCCCTATGGTCGCGGCCTGGGCGGCTCCAGCTCCACCAACGGCACCTGGTACTTGCGCGGGATGCCGGCTGATTATGATGGCTGGGCCGCCGCCGGGCATAAGGAATGGGCGTGGACGGAGATTTCCCGCTGCTTCCAGGCCATGGAAAGCTATCGCGTGGAGGGGGCGCACAGGACGCGCGGTAGCGACGGGCCGTTGCAGGTGACGCAGCTGCCCTATCGCTCCCCGGCTATCGCCGCCAGCATTGAGGCCGGGGTGGAAATGGGCCTGCCGCGCCTCAGCGATATCAATACGCCCGGCACGCTTGGTATCGGTTATACCCAGGCCACCGTGGATCGGCGCGGGCGCCGCGCCTCCAGCTATCGCGCGTTCCTGAAGCCGGCCTTGTCCCGCCCCAACCTGACCGTGCTGACCGATGCCCTGGTGGAAAAGGTGGAGCTGGATGGCAAGCGCGCCGTCGGCATCAAGGTCCGCACCACCAATGGCACCCGCATCATCAAGGCGGGGCGGGAGGTGATCCTGTCCGCCGGTGCGCTGCAAAGCCCCAAGCTGCTGCAATTGTCCGGGATTGGCCCGGTGGACGTGCTGCGTGTGGCCGGGGTGGCGGTGCAGCACCCAATGGAGGCTGTTGGCCGCCATCTGGCCGACCACGCCATGGTCTCCCTGTCCTACCGGTTGCATAATGATCCCGGTTTCAATAAGGAATTTTCCGGCTGGCGTCTGATGACGCACGCGCTGCGCTATTACCTGACGCGCAAGGGGTTGATGGCCTATACCTCACCAGAGGTGACGGCGCTGTTATCGCTGCAAGGGCGGTCAGACTGGCCGGATGTGCAGTTCGGCATCGGCCCCTTTTCCATGCGCTCCTCAGAGGAGATCAAGGCCGATCCGGGGCGCGGTGCCTTGGAGGACAAGCCCGGCATCACCGTCAATGCCATCGCCCTGCGCCCGAAAAGCCGGGGGGCCGTGTCCATCCGCAGCGGCGATGTCACCGACCAGATCGAGGTGGATGCCAACTGGTGGGGCGATCCGGCCGACAAGGCCTTCATGGTGGAGATGGTGCGGCTGGTCCGCCGTTACATGCGCCAGCCGGCCCTGAAGCCTTTTGTCGGGGAAGAGGTAGTACCCGGCCCCCGCATTGAGAGCGATGAACAGATATCCCAGGTGCTGGAATGGCTGACCAGTCCCGGCGTCCACGCCACCGGCACCTGCCGCATGGGCGGGCCAACCGATGGCGTCGTCGATGGAAGGCTGCGGGTGCATGGCATCCAGGGGCTGCGGGTGGTGGATTGCTCCGTCATGCCCGTTCCGCCCGCCGGCAACACCAACGGCCCGGCCATGGTTGTCGGCTGGCGGGCGGCAGAACTGATCCTGGAAGATGCGGGGTGAGGTGGACAATCTCGTAGGGGGGGCTTCAGGGCGGCACGCCGCGAGAAACTGAATGGCGCGCTGGGAACGCCCACATCCGCCTGGATATGCATGTCATACCAATCTGCCGGGCTTGTTCAACTGGCCCGGCGCCTTGGTATCAGCCGTGTGCTCAATACCCCTCCGGCCGCTTTACCCCCAGCGCCGGGCAGCCCCGGTTCAAGGCTCCTTTGGCCGCCGCATCGCGGGTGGCGGCGGCCAGGGCCGTGGCGGCGGCGCTGATTTCTTCCCCGTGGCTGCGGGTGGCGCGGGCGGTGGCGCGGGCCGTCAGGCTGTCAAAGGCGGTCAGCGCTTCGTCGGCCTTCACCCCCCCATTCAGCCGGTCCAGCAACATGGAAATGGCCGCACTCAACAGCTGGTCGGCGGCGATATCGTCGGTTTCCTTCGCCGCCGCTATTTCCCTGGTTTCGTCCGTGGCGGCGGCGACATAGCCCGTGTAATCGTCGCGCTGGGCGGTGCAGTTTTCCAGCAGCTTGCCCTTCTCCAGCCGCAGATGCACGGTGGTGGAAGGCGAGTAGGCATGGTAGAGCGGGCTATAGGATTCAAAGGCTGCACTGTAGCCGGAAATAATCAGTAGTGGCTCTACCGCCGATACTCCCTGCAGGGCCACCAGCGGGTCGGGTGGCTCCACCGCCACCAGCTTGGTCCCCTCCACCCGCAGGGGTAGCAATTGTTCGCAGGTCATGCAATTGCCGCCGGTCGCCACCTCCAGCAGGGCCAGCGGCCCGTCGGCCAGTTCCAGCACCGGGTTTTCCGCCGGGGTCACATAGGCCAGCACGCCGGGCAGTTCGGTCTCCCCCTTCAGGCTGGCGGCTTTGCCATCGGGGTGGTGATAGAGCCGCACCTGCGTCGGCACCCCGCCCTCCGGTTCCTTCTCCGGCTCCAGGCAGGGTTTCCAGCTGGTCAGCAGCCATTCGCCCCCCTGGGCGGCAGGCGCGCGGGTGATGCCGGCCAGGGCCAGACCGGGCATGGTGATGCCTTGCTTCGCCAGCACGGCGGCTGCCTCTGTCTCTTCCGGCGACTGGCAGTCGGCGGGGGCGCGGGCGGCGGCGGGCAGGGTGATCAGGCCGGCGGCAAGCAGCAGGAAGGCGGGGCGGAAGATCGGCGCCATGATGGTCCGGTGAGGCAGGGGAAGATGGTACCCAATTTACGCTGCCCGCGCCTGCTTCACCAGCCGCACCAGTTCGGCCCGCGCCGTTTCACCATCGCGCACCCTGCGGCGAAAGGGCAGGCGGGCGCTGTGGGTGCCATCGCGCAGGTCGCAACCTTCCGGGTCGATGCCGGTCATGCGCCAATCCCCCGCCGGCCGTTCCAGCAGCACGGTGGCGTAAAGCTGCACGGCGTCGGCATGGTCTTCATTCATATGGGCGATGATGCCGGCCTCCGCCTCCGCCAGTTCAGCCCAATCCGCCGGGGGCAGGCGCAATTGTTCGGGCGGGATGGCGCTGATCCGGCCGAATCCGGCCACCATATGGCCGCGCCGGGCTTCCACCCGCCAGAGGGCGAAATCGGCAAAGCCGGCATAGGCGCTGGCCGAGGGGTGGCGGGCGATGAAGCGGGCCAGCCGCCTGTCATCGCCATCGCGCACCGCCCGGCCCAGCAGCGACAGGCGCGGGCCGGTCAGCGTATCGGCATGGCCGCCCGTGCCATCGAACAGCAGGCCGCAGCGCGGGTCGCCTTCCAGATTGCGGGTATGTTCAGCCAGCCGGGAAATCAGCAGCAGCGGCGTGGCATCCAGATCGAACCCCACCAGCACCAGGGTCGGCACCGGCCAGCCCACCAGGCTGGCATCCTGGCCGGTATGATGGGTTGCCAGCGTGGCCTGCCCGCAACCGCGCATCAGCGTGCGGGCGGCCGCGCCGGGATCATTGGCAGCGCCATCACCATCCAGTTGGTCTATCACCATTTTCCGGTTCCCCCGCCAAGTTCGTTACGGCTCTCTTTTGCGCCCTATTCGTGCCATATTGAAATAGAAGCTGAGACTTGGCAAAGCCGTGGCAAGGGGTAGCACGTCGGGATCAACATCCGTCATGCTGCCTGCTTGAAATGTCCCACGGGTTTGTCGCCCTTGCCGGAGAGAACATGTCCCAGACGATCGCGCTGGTCGATGATGACCGCAATATCCTGACCTCTGTATCCATCGCGCTGGAAGCGGAAGGCTATGAGGTGCGTACCTATAGCGACGGGGATGAGGCGCTGCGCGGCATCACCTCCCGCCCCGTCGACATGGCCGTGCTGGACATCAAGATGCCGCGCATGGACGGGCTGGAACTGCTCCAGCGCCTGCGCCAGACCACAGCCATGCCGATCATCTTCCTCACCTCCAAGGATGATGAGACGGATGAGCTGCAGGGCCTGCGCATGGGGGCCGATGATTATATCAAGAAGCCGTTCAGCCAGCGCCTGCTGATCGAACGCATCAAGACCCTGCTGCGCCGCGCCGAGCTGGCTCAGGGCAAGGGGGCCACGCCCGATCCGGGCCAGAATCTGGTGCGCGGGGAGCTGGTACTGGACGGTGCCCGCCATCTCTGCACCTGGAAGGGCAAGGAGATCGACCTGACGGTGACGGAATTCCTGCTGGTGAAGGCGCTGGCCATACGCCCCGGCCATGTGAAGAACCGTGACCAGTTGATGGATGCCGCCTATGGCGAGCATATCTATGTCGATGACCGCACCATCGACAGCCACATCAAGCGCCTGCGCAAGAAGTTCAAGACAGTGGATGACGATTTCCAGCAGATCGAAACGCTCTATGGCGTCGGCTACAAATATAAGGAATAAGCGCAAGGGCCATCAGATGGTTCTTGCTGTCTCTATTTCCCCGCCGGTGCCGCGCGGTGGCGGCCGCCACCATCCACAAGGGGGCATCCCTGCCCCCTTGTCTCAGCCCCTCCCCCAGGGGACAGCACAGAGATGAGCATGGATTTGCGTAGCCCCGGCCCCCTGGCGGCCGGGACGACCAGCCCTGAGCCGCCGAAAAAGCCGGCGGCGAAGGCGCCCAAGGCCAGCATCGGGGCGGAAGTGGCAGAGGCCCCGGCCCAGCCCCGGCACCGGCGGCGGCATTTCTCGCCGCTGACGCTGCGCATCCTGGCCGTCAATATGCTGGCGCTGGCCATCCTGCTGGGCGGCCTGCTGTATTTGTCCACATATCAGCAATGGCTGATCGACAAGGAACTGACCGCCCTGACCACGGAGGCACGGATTTTCGCCGGCGCGCTGGGCGAAGGCGCCATGCAGCCGGCGGTGGATGAGTTCAACGAGCCGACCAACCAGCTTTCCAATGAACTGGCCCGCCAGATGGTGCGCCGTCTGGTGGAAACCACGGATACCCGTACCCGCCTGTTCGCCCCCTCTGGCGAGCTGATGGCCGACAGCCGGGTGCTGGGCGGCCCGAAAAGCATGGTGCAGATCGAGGAGCTGCCGCCGCTCCGCGATGGCAACCGGCTGACGGAGCTGGGCATCGCCATCTATGATTACATCGTCAATGCCGTGCCGGAGCGCGAGCATCTGCCAGCCTATCCGGGGGAGGCGGAGCAGAATGCCGATGCCTATCCCGATGTGCAGAAGGCGCTGGTGGGGGAAATCGGCCGTTCGGTCTGGCGGGTGGCCCGTGCCGATGGCCGCACCGACATGCTGTTGACCGTGGCCGTGCCGGTGCAGCGCTATAAAAAGGTGCTGGGGGCTGTCTATATCTCCCGCGGTGGGGCGCAGGTGGATACGGCGGTGCGGGAGTTCCGCATGGATATTCTGCGCCTGTTCGGCATTACCCTGGGCGTCACCGTGCTGCTCTCCTTCTATCTGGCCGGCACCATCGCCCGCCCGATCCGCCGGCTGGCCAGTGCCGCCGACGAGGTGCGCCATGGCCATGGGCGGCAGGTGGTGATCCCCGATTTCTCCCGCCGCCGGGACGAGGTGGGTGACCTGTCGGTCAGCCTGCGGGAAATGACCTCGGCCATCTGGGACCGGATGGACGCCATCGAACGTTTTGCCGCCGATGTGGCGCATGAGATCAAGAACCCGCTCACCTCCATGCGCAGTGCGGTGGAAACGGTGCAGCGGGTGAAGACCGATGAACAGCGCCAGCGCCTGCTCTCCATCATCCATCATGATGTGCAGCGGCTGGACCGGCTGATTTCCGACATTTCCAATGCCAGCCGGCTGGATGCCGAACTGTCGCGCGCCCGCGCCGAACCGGCGGATGTCGGCCAGATGCTGACCATGCTGGCCAATATCCACGATGCCACCCTGGGCAATGCCGAAGCCCTGCGCGAAGCGGCCGCCGAATCCGGCGGGGCGGTGGCCGATGCCCCCGCCCCGGTGCGGGTAGAGGTGGATTTGCCCAAGCAGGGCAAGGGGCTGGTGGTGCCCGGCCTGGAAGGGCGGTTGACCCAGGTGTTCCAGAACCTGCTGTCCAACGCCCTGTCCTTCTCCCCGCCGGGCGGGGTGGTGCGCTTTACCGCCAAGGCCCTGCCCGACCGGGTGGAGGTGGTGTGCGAGGATCAGGGGCCCGGCATTCCCGAAGGCAAGCTGGCGGCGATTTTCGACCGGTTCTACAGCGAACGCCCGAAATCAGAGGCGTTCGGCAAGCATTCCGGCCTGGGCCTGTCCATCTCCAAACAGATCGTGGAAGCCCATCAGGGCCGCATCTTCGCCGACAATATCAAGGGGCCGGATGGGACCGTGAAGGGCGCCCGCTTCAGCGTGGTGCTGCCGCGTTGAGGTTTGGGGGGGCTCGCGGGGAGGGGAACTCTCCCCACGCCGCCATCTCTACCGTCACCCCGGCGAAGGCCGGGGTCCAGCGCAGAGCGGCGTCTGCCGCGGTAAGACTCATGCCGGCGCTGATCGCGCCTTAACGCTGGACCCCGGCCTTCGCCGGGGTGACGTTGGAAAGACTGGGGTGACGGTGGAAAGGCTGGGGCGACGCTGGAAAGAAACCGAAAAAGAATCAGCAGGTGCAGCAGAGGGCCTTCATCCCGAAGGCCCCCGCCAAACCTCACATCTCCACGCCCAGTTCCTTGGCGACGGTGAAGATATCCTTGTCGCCGCGACCGCAGAGATTCATCACCAGCAGCGTGTCCTTGGACAGGGTGGGGGCGATGCGGGCGACGGCGGCCAGGGCGTGGCTGGGCTCCAGCGCCGGCAGGATGCCTTCCGTGCGGGCGCAGAGCTGGAAGGCGTCCAGCGCCTCCCGGTCGGTGGCGCTGACATATTGCACCCGGCCCACCTCATGCAGCCAGGCATGTTCCGGGCCGATGCCCGGATAATCCAGCCCGGCAGAGATGGAATGGCCCTCGATGATCTGGCCATCATCATCCTGCAACAGATAGGTGCGGTTGCCATGCAGCACGCCGGGGCGACCGCCGGCGAGGCTGGCGGCATGGCCGGTCTTGGTTTCCAGACCATGGCCACCGGCTTCCACCGCCACCATCTTCACCGTCGGCTCGTCCAGGAAATCATGGAACAGGCCGATGGCGTTGGAGCCGCCGCCGATGCAGGCCACCAGCAGGTCGGGCAGCCGCCCTTCGGCTTCCAGCATCTGGGTGCGGGTTTCCTGGCCGATGATAGCCTGGAAGTCGCGCACCATGGCCGGATAGGGATGCGGGCCGGCGGCCGTGCCGATGATATAGAATGTATCGGCCACATTGGTCACCCAGTCGCGCAACGCGTCATTCATCGCGTCCTTCAGGGTGCCGGCACCGCTGGTGACGGGCTTCACCTCCGCCCCCAGCAGCTTCATGCGGAACACGTTGGGGGCCTGACGGGCAATGTCGGTGGCGCCCATATAGATGGTGCAGGGCAGGCCCATCAGGGCGCAGACGGTGGCCGTGGCCACGCCATGCTGGCCGGCACCGGTTTCCGCGATGATGCGGGTCTTGCCCATGCGCTTGGCCAGCAGGATCTGGCCCATGCAATTGTTGATCTTGTGCGCGCCGGTATGGTTCAGCTCGTCGCGCTTGAAATAGATCTTGGCCCCGCCCAGCTCCTCGGTCAGCCGCTGGGCGTAATAAAGCGGGCTGGGCCGGCCGACATAATGGGTCAGGTACTGGCGCAGTTCGGCATGGAAGGCGGGGTCCGCCTTGGCCTCCGTATAGGCCTTCTCCAGCTCCAGGATCAGCGGCATCAGCGTTTCGGCGACGAAGCGTCCGCCAAAAATGCCGAAATGGCCATGTTCGTCGGGACCGTTACGATAGCTGTTCAGGGGCGCGTTCATGGCTGAGAACCAGTGTGGACATCCAGAGGCCTGCAAACTAGACCGCCCGCCCGCCATTTCCAAGCCCGACACGACATGAATAATGGAATGGCGCGGCGGCGTTTGCGGGGGTCACAATATTACCCGTCAACGGGGCGGTCCCGGCAGCCATTACGGCGACTCACCTAGCCTGAAATGCCGCCATGGCGGCCAGCGCCCATTCGGCAAAGGCTTTCACGGCCGGGCGGCGGAAATGGGCGGGTGGGGCCACCAGACTATAGGACTGGTAGATTGCCGCCTGGAGAAAGGGCCGGATCAGCCGGCCCGCCGCCAGATCATCGCGCGACAGGATCGTGTCACCCAGCGCCACGCCCTGGCCCGCCACCGCCACATCCATAGCGTGGCTGGCATCAAAGAAGCGGGTACCATGCAGGGGGCGGTTCAGGGTGATGCCGACGGCGGCGAACCAGGCCTGCCAGGGCAGGTCCGTTTCTTCCAGCAGCAGGTCCATGTCCAGCAAGTCGGCGGGATCGCTGGGCAGCGGGGTCAGGCCGGGGGCGCAGACAGGGAAATTCTCCACATCCGCCAGCTTGCGCGCCTCCAGCCCCGGCCAGGGGCCACTGCCATAGCGGATGCCCAGATCGGCCCCGCCGCGCCGGAAATTCGCCGCCTCCCGCGTCGCATCGACAATCACCGTCACCCCCGGATGCAGCGCCCGAAAGGCGCCCAGCCGGGGCACCAGCCAGCGCTGGGCAAAGGAGGGTTCCACCGACAGGGTCAGCCTTTGTTCACCCACCGCCGGGGCGTCCGGCCGCAGCAGACCGGTGGCGGCATCAATCAGATCAAAGGCCTGGCTGGCGGCATCCCGATAGGCGCGGCCGGCATCGGTCAGGCTCAGCCCCCGGTTATGGCGGTTGAACAAGGCGCAGCCCAGCCAGCCCTCCAGCTCCCTGATCTGGCGGGACAGGGCCGGGTGGGCCACGTTCAACTCTTCGGCGGCCCGTGTCAGGCTTTCATGCCGCGCCGCCGCTTCGAAGGCGCGCAGCGCCGTCAGGTTCGGCAAGCGGCGCATCATCTACCATATCCTTGGTGTAACTTTCCGTTACAGCGACTGTAGTGAACCGGTCATCGACGTCAAGCCATGATCGCGCCCATGATGGGCAAGAAACGGGCAAGAACAGCCCATGCACAGGCAGGAGGAAGCCATGGTCACGGCCATTTCAATGGTAAATGCATTAAATCAGCGCTTCTCGATGCTGTTTTCCCTCCTTTTCTGCCAGTTCCCGGCAAAAGATCGCTCGCACCGGCATTGACAGGCGGGGTATCTTTCCGGCAGTTGAGAACCTCATCTGAAACCGGGTGGCCTGCCGAACTGGCCACCTGCCATTTGCCGGGATTTGCCAAGATGACCGACGTCGACAACGCCGACGCCCCCTCGATGCCGCTGTTCTACACCAACCCGGTTCCCGTGAGCGCTGCGCGCCATGGCGATTGGAAGGTGAAGAACAACCGCGAATTCCGCTATGCCGCCGATGTGCACGCGGTGCCGATTCTGGCCGAGGAAATCCCGCAGCTGCAGGCTTTCTACCCGATCGTCTTCACCGGCGGCGACAGCCCGGCCGTGATGGCGCTGCTGGGCCTACGCGCCGGGCAGAACCTGTTTGTGGACAAGGATGGCAAGTGGCGTCCCAATACGCTGGTGCCGGCCTATATCCAGCGCTATCCGTTCCTGCTGGTCGAGGTGCCGGAAGACAAGCGCCTGATCCTGATCATGGAAGAGGACGCCAATCTGGTCGGCCCCGACTATGAGGTGCCGCTGTTCAAGGATGGCCAGGGCACGCCGGAAGGGGAAGAAATCCTCAATTACTGCGTTACCTTCAACAATTCTGCCCGCCTGACGCAGGAATTCTGCAAGGAACTGGCCGCGCGCGACCTGCTGGTCGATCAGCGCGCCGATGTGGTGACGCCGGATGGCAAGCGCCTGTCGCTGTCGGGTTTCCGCATCATCGACGAGCAGAAGTTTAATGCTCTGCCGGACGAAGTGTTCCTGGAATGGCGCAAGCGCAACTGGATCGGTCTGGTCTATGCCCATTTCGTGTCGCTGGGCCGCTGGCAGTCGCTGATCGACATCCTGAAGGAACACCCGGACGCGGAAGTCTAATACCAATCTCCCTTGATCGTGACCGATCCAGGGAGATTTCGTGTTCCCTCAGTCGCCGGGCGCTGCCTTCCGGCAGCTTGGCTTGCGCGCCACGTGGCGCGGGCCGGCGGTCGCCGGCCTCCAATCCGCCGAAAGGTCAACCTTTCGGCGGATTGGTATAAGCAGCGGCGTTACGGATGAATTTGCAACAGCCCCGGCGGTTTCCTCCGCCGGGGCTGTTCGCTTTTGGGAAAGCACTGAAGCGACAATTCCCATACGGAAGGTGATGCCACTGTCATAGTCTAAGGATATAGTGACGGACTATACTCCAGGTACGCGGGTCATGCCCCCGGACCGGGCAGCCCTTCCAACATGGATGCGCAGCATGAATCTGGAATTCCGTACTTTCACGATCCGGGACACGCAGACGGAGGAGGATGAGCAGCGGATCGCCCATTTCCTGCGGTCGGTGGAAACGGAGCGGATTGACACAGCCTATGTCCCGGGCGGCTGGCGCATTCTGATCCATTACCGTGACCTGCGCCGCAAGGAGGAGCAGGCCCAGATCGAAACCGCCATCCAGGCGGCGCTGAACAGCTGGCGGGCCGAAATGGCGCGCAATCTGGGAATCGACAAGGAAACGGTGCTGCCCGGCTCCCTGGTGGCGGAGATCGCCCGTTACGCCCCGACGACAGAGGTGGAACTGTCGGTGATCGCTAATGCGTCAGGTGTGAATATGCGCGAACGCGGTGCGGAGATCGTCCGCGTTGTCCGCCAGACCATGGAAGATTTGACCGATTGATCTGTCGGCACACCCGGCGGCCGGCTGCGGCCGCCGGGTGGAACGGTCATCAATCTTCCAGCTTTTCATCCGGGCGCACGCCCCAGAAATCGCCGCGTTCCATCCAGCCGTGATAGCCCTGGATTTCCACCTCGCACCAATCCCCCTTGCAGGAAACCAGCCGCCCCATCACGCCCGGTTCCGCCTGGGCCACGGCGGCGGCACTGCTGTTGGGCCGTTCCCGGATGGTGCGGATTTCCTTGGTCACCACCAGGGTGCGGCGGCCTGACAGCATGGATTGATGCACCCAGCCCTGGGTGCCATCCACATCGCGGATGCGCCGCCAGGTGTCGAACTCCGCCGTGATCTCCACCGGCATCCCGGCGCGCACGAACACCCATTCAATGGGATAGGCCCGGCCGGGACCGGCGCGCACATTCACCTCGTTCGAGCGCAGGGAGACGAAGCGCGGCACCGGCAGGCCGCTGCGCACGATCATATCCTTGCGCGGGTCTGTCTCCTGGGCGTTGGTGAGGGTGGGGGACAGCCAGGACAGCAGCAGGATGGCCGCCAGCAGCAAAGGCCGCCCCCAACCCTGTCGTGTCCGGTCACGCATTCCTATGCCCTTGAAAACACCCAAACCCGGCCCCAGCATTCTTGCGGAAGGGATATATCACCCAAGCATTCGTCCTTTGTGCCGCCCGACAGTTCCCCGGTCAAGCCTTCGACGCGGATTATCTTTTGACGGCACCGGTCACACCATGCCGCGCCCGCCTGGACAGTTCCGCCCCCGCTTGCTACTGCTAAGCGAAAGCCGCCCCCTGCGGACCTGCGGCAATCAGGGAGATGACAGCATGGCCGAGCGTAAGAAGCCCCTCATCATCGTCACCCGCAAATTGCCTGATGCGATTGAAACCCGGATGATGGAGCTGTTCAACGCGCGGCTGAACCTGGATGATCATCCGCTGAGCCGTGATGAGCTGCGTCAGGCGGTGGAGACGGCGGATGTGCTGGTGCCCACCGTCACCGACACGATTGACGAGGCGCTGATCAGCCAGGCCGGGCCGCAATTGAAGCTGATCGCCAATTTCGGCAATGGCGTGGACCATATCGACCTGCGGGCCGCACGGGCGCGCGGCATCACCGTTACCAACACGCCGGGTGTGCTGACCGAAGATACGGCCGACATGACCATGGCGCTGATCCTGGCCACGGCGCGCCGCCTGTCAGAGGGGGAACGGCTGGTGCGGGCGGGCCAGTGGACCGGCTGGGCACCCACGGTGATGCTGGGCGCGCGGCTGGCTGGCAAGCGGCTGGGCATTATCGGCATGGGCCGCATCGGTCAGGCCGTGGCCCGCCGGGCCAAGGCCTTTGGCCTGTCCATCCATTATCATAACCGCAAATCCGTGCATCCCCAGGTGGAGGCGGAACTGGACGCCACATACTGGGAAAGCCTGGACCAGATGCTGACGCGCATGGATATCATTGCCGTCACCTGCCCGCGCACGCCGGCCACATATCACCTGCTGAATGCCCGCCGGCTGGGCCTGCTGAAATCCAGCGCCATCCTGGTGAATATCAGCCGCGGGCAGGTGGTGGAGGAAGAGACGCTGGCCCGGATGCTGCAGATGAAGGAAATCGCCGGCGCCGGGCTGGATGTCTATGAGGATGAACCCAACGTCAATCCCAAGCTGCTGAAGCTGGATAACGTGGTGCTGCTGCCGCATATGGGCTCCGCCACCATCGAGGGGCGGCTGGATATGGGGGAGAAGGTGATCGTCAACATCAAGACCTTCGTTGACGGGCACACCCCGCGTGACCGCGTGCTGGAAATGATGTTTTGAGGGTTTGGCCCTCAATTATTGCCGTTATTGCCCAGGCGGGCGAACCAGGCGCCGGCCTCCAGCAGGTTTGTCACCAGATCGGGATCGTCGGTCGTCAAAGCCTTGGCGTAACAGGCCAAGGCGGCGCGCGCATACATGTCCTCTTCCGCGCTCAGCGACGGCATACCGGCCGCTGCGGTCGCAGGGGGGAGATTTTCCGAGGGCACCGGGGCCAGCTGGCGGGGCGATGGAGGCGCCGCTGGGCTGGTGCTTGGGGGCTGTTGTAAACGACGCGAACTCATGACCAATCCTGGTTATAAATCGACCAGTGAATTGGCAGGAACATTCACGTCCACACGGTAAACAAGCCCTTAATGGTAAACGCCCCTGTCACATGGCTGGGTAGCGGGAAGGGCGGGTGTTGGGCCTGGGAAATTCGCGTCAGCCAGCATTGTTTATTTTAGTTTCGTTTTGGGGGTAAAAAATGTTTCATTTAGAATAATTGCCAGCGATCCCTTTATCCGTTGCAGATCAGCCCTTCGGCACCACCGACAGATAGCGGGACAGGTGCAGGTCGCGGATATTATCCTCCCAGCCCCGCACATGGGCGCCCACCAGATGGCTGGTGACATAGGTATATAGCGGGATGATGGGGGCATCGGCCAGCAGCTGGGTTTCAGCCTGTTCCATCAGGGCGCGGCGGCGCATTGGGTCGCCCTGGGCCGCCGCCTCAATCAGCAGCCGGTCATAATCAGCATTGGCATAGGCGGCGTGGTTCTGGCCGGCGGCCCCGGATTGCAGGATGGACAGGAAGCTGAACGCGTCATTGTAATCGCCGATCCAGCCGCCGCGCGCCAGATCGCTAAATTGCCCCTGCGCCCGGTTGGCCAGCAGCACCCGCCATTCCTGGTTGACCAGCCGTCCCCGCACGCCCAGCACCTGCCGCCACATCGCTTCCATGGCGATGGCGATGCGGCGGTGCAGTTCATTGTTGTTGAACAGGATTTCCACTTCCAGCGGCTTGCCGCCGGGGCCATAGCCGGCCTTGCGGATCAGGCTGCGGGCCAGTTCTTCCCTTTTTGCCTGCGACCAGCCGGCCCAGGCCGGGGCCGGCGGCTGGTAATTATCCGTGCCGGGCGGGGTCAGCGTATAGGCCGGTGCCTCCCCGGCGCGGGTGATCTTCTCCACAATCACCTGCCGGTCAATGGCCAGGGACAGGGCCAGACGCAGTTCCGGGCTGGATTTCCACGGCTCCCGCCGCAGGTTGAAATAATAGAAATAGGTGGACAGGAAGGGGGCGGTGCGCAGCGCGCCGGGCAGATTCTCCCGTATCCAGCCCAGCTGTGCCGCCGGCACATCATAGGTGACATCCAGATCCCCGGCGCGGAACCGCTTCAGCTCGGTTTCCTGATCCTCCGTCGGGTAGAAATAGACAGCATCCAGGCTGACATTGGCCGCATCGTGGAAACGCGGGTTGCGCACCAGCTTCACATGGTCCTGCGGCACCGCCGCCGCCAGCGTGAAGGCCCCGTTGGAGAGCAGCCGGCCCGGCTGGGTGAAGCCATCGCCGTACCGCGCGACATTGGCGCGGCTGAGCGGGGCGGTGGCGGGATATTGCAGGGCGGCCAGGAAATAGCCGGTGGGCGCTGCCAGCTCCACCTCGAAGGTCAGGCTGTCCACCGCCCGCACGGCCAGCGCATCGGGCGGCAGGCGCCCTTCCGCCACCGCCCGCCCGTTCTTCACCGGCCAGAGATAGAAGGCATAGGGTGAGGCCGTGGCCGGGTCGAGCAGGCGACGCCAGGCAAAGACGAAATCATCCGCCGTGACCCGGCTGCCATCCGACCAGCGGCCTTCGGGGCGCAGTTGGAAGCGATAGGTCAGCAGATCATCGCTGATGGTCCAGCGTTCCGCCGCACCGGGGATCAGCGCGCCCTTGGCATCCACCGTCAGCAGCGGTTCGAACAGGTCACGCTGAATCCAGCCCTCCGACTCGCCGGTGGATTTATGCGGGTCCAGCGATTGCGGCTCCGATCCGTTACCCCGATGCAGCACCCCGCCCGCCCAGGCCGGACCGCTGAGCCAGAACAGCGCCACCACCAGACAAAGCCACCGGCCGATCATCCGCATTTCCACCCGACTGACGACAGAATTCCCCCTTCACAGTCGGCAATTCCGGCTGGCGGTGCAATCGGGAAGCGCCGAGGCGCGGCGCAATTTCTATTGTTTACCGGTCAGGCGGCGCAGCAGATTGCCGATCGGGTCGCCGCTGGCGGGTTCCGGCTCCGGCGGGGGCGGTTCGCCCAGCGGTTCGGAATGTACCTCCGCGATGCCGGCATCGGCCGTGGTCTCCATGCCATCACCCGGATGCTGGGCCAGCAGGGCGCCGATGGGGTCATCTGTCGGCCCCCGGTTCAGGCCGGGCAGGCCGCGCGCCGGCAGGCCCTGATGTGCCTCCACCATGATGGAATGCCACAGTTTGGCCGGCAGGCCGCCGCCGGTGACCTTCTTCATCGGCTTGCCATCATCATTGCCCAGCCACACCCCCCCCACCAGATCGGCCGTATAGCCGACGAACCAGGCATCCTTGTAATCCTGGGTCGTACCGGTCTTGCCCACGGTGGGGCGGTCCAGCTTGGCGGCCTTGCCGGTGCCGCGTTCAACGGGGCCGGAGAGCAGGCGGTTCATCGCCTCCACATAGGGGGCTGCCACCGCGTAACCGGCGCTGGAGCCCTGGCGCCGGTACAGCACATTGCCGGATGTGTCGCGGATTTCGATGATGGCATAGGGGATCACACCCTGGCCTTCATTGGCCAGCGTGGCATAGGCGCCGGTCAGTTCCAGCAGCGTGGTTTCCGACGTGCCCAGCGCCAGCGACAGGTCGCGGCGCATGGTGGTGGTCAGGCCCAGCCGTTTGGCGGCATTGCGCACATTATCCACGCCCACCGCCTCCATCAGCCGGATGGTGGCGGTGTTGAGCGAATTGGCCAGCGCCGTGCTCAGCGTCACCTCGCCGCGGAACTTGCCGTCATAATTGCCGGGATGCCATTTGCCCTTGGTGTAGGGCGCATCCAGGATGGTGCTGTTCTCGCTCCACCCCGCCTCCAGGGCCGCCAGATAGACGATGGGCTTGAAGGAAGAACCGGGCTGGCGCAGTGCCTGGGTGGCGCGGTTGAACTCGCTCTTATCATAGCCGCGCCCGCCGACCATGGCATGAACGGCCCCGTCGGGCGCCATGATCACGGCGGCCGCCTGGCCGACATTGGCCTCTGCCCCCGGTCCGGCCAGCATCGCCGCCACCTGGGCATCGGCAATGCGCTGCAGATTGCCGTCAAAGGTGGTGCGCACCACCAGATCGCCGTGATCGGCACCAACGAAACCCGCCACCTGATCGGCCACCCAGCCGGCCAGATAGCGCCCGTCGCCGTCCGGCACCTCATCCCGCTTTTCATCCGGCGGGGGGGCCATGGCGGCCTGCAGCTGTGCCTCGGTGATATAGCCCTCTTCCTCCATGGCCCGCAGCACCACGCCCATGCGCCGTGTGGCCCGGTCGGGATTGGCGGTGGGGGCATAGCGAGAGGGGGCCTTCAGCAGCCCGACAATGATGGCCGATTCCCGCAGGTTCAGGTCGCGCGCCGATTTGTTGAAATAGGTGCGGGCCGCCGCATCGATACCGAAGGTACCGGCCCCCAGATAGACCCGGTTCAGATAGGCGGTGAGGATCTGTTCCTTGCTATATTCATGTTCCAGCCGGATGGCCAGCAACGCCTCCTGCGCCTTGCGGCGCAGGGTCTGGTCGGGGGTCAGGAACAGGTTCTTGGCCAGCTGCTGGGTCAGGGTGGACCCGCCCTGCACCGTGCGCCCAGCCCGGTGGTTGGCATAGAAGGCGCGGGCAATGCCAAGCGGATCGACGCCGAAATGGCTCCAGTACCGTCGGTCCTCCGTCGCTACCAGCGCATCGATCAGATGGCGCGGCAATTGGGAGACATCCAGCGTTTCGCCGCGCAGGTCGCCAAACCGGTGGAACGGCGTGCCATCGGCCGCCAGCAGCGTCACCGCCGGGCGCCGGTCGGCCTGGGCCACCTGGGAAATGTCCGGCAGATCATAGGCGAAATAGGCGATCAGGCCGGCCCCGGCCATGCCCACCCAGATGGCCAGTACGGCCAGTACCGTCAGGATACGCCGGCCCCAGCCGCCTTTTCCGCCTTTGCCACCCTTGCCACCTTCCGCCCGCTGCCGGGGTGGGCGCGGTGGCGGCGGGGAGGGCGGACGGCGTTCCGGCGGCGGCGGGCGCACCGGGCGCGGCGGCTCCCCACTGGGGCGGAAACGGGGCGGGGCGGTCAGCTCACTCAACGGGGGCATCCGGCGGGAAAAGGGTAAGACGGGCATCACCATAAAGGCCCCTGCCATCGCCTGGAAAGCGATGCCACGGCAACCCTGTCTTCCGGGTTATGCTGTATTGAGGTTGTGCCGCCCGATTAGGGCGAAAAGGCGGTTATACCCAGTGACGATGAATGGCATTCATCGTCACTGGGTACGGCGGCGACCGCCGCCGCGCGGCCCGTGCCGCGTAAAGCCAAGCCAACGGATGTTGGCGCCGGCGATTGAGGGCCTTGACCAGGACCTGCTGGTCCTGGTCAAGGCAACTGAGTATTACTTCACACCGGAAGCCGCCGATTCGATGGCCTGGATATGGTCCAGGCCGGGCAGGATTTCCGAACGGACAAATTCCACCCGCTTCTGCGGCCCGCCGCCGCCCTGGGGGAAGCGGGCCTTCCACAGCGCCATCTTCACCGCCAGCCCGCACAGCACGCCGCCGATGGTGACATGGTGGCTTTCAATCTGGTGGCGCACGGCGCGGAAGCTTTCAGCACTGATATCGTTCCAGAAATCCTTGCTGCGGCGATCGAACGCTTCAAAACGCCCGGTGATGGAAGTGGTGATGGAGGTCAGTTTCGTCTGCACATCGGCCAGCATCTTCATCACCAGCCGGTCGCGGGAAATCAGTTCACTGCTTTTCGGCTCATTGGCCCATTTCATGAATTTCTGCACTTCCGGTACAATGCCATCCAGGCAGGAGCGGAAATAGGCCAGCGACAGGAAGACGTCGCCATAATCCTCCAGAAAATCCGGGATTTCGTTCAGCTTGACCTTCAGCTTTTCTGACAACAGGCGCAGGTTGGTCAGCGCCTCGTCCCGATCCGGGTTGGCCAGCATGGCCAGAATATCGGCCACATCACCAATCTGGCGCTCTTCCGTGCCATAAACCTGCTGCAGCAGCGGCCGGGTGAAATCCTTCATATAGCCGGTCAGTTCCGCGCGCTTGCTGTCGGAAAGCTGTAAGGCCTTGGCGTCATTGACAGCAATGCCCACCCGGCGCAGTTCCTTGCGCAGGGTATAGACATCGAAACTGTTGATCCGCACCAGCTTGTTGATCTGCGCCATGTCGGCGCGCAGGGCCTTGGCATGGCTGGGGAACAGGCTGCCCAGATGGTCGGGGTTGATCTGGCCGCTGCCGGTCTGGCGGTCGTGGAACACCTCCACCACCGTTTCCAGCCGGGCATTCTTGATCAGCTTGGCCCGGCGCAGGCCCGGCGTTTCCAGCGGCAACATGCCCATGGGCAGGATATGCAACGCGTCGCGCGCACTGTCATCGAACAGCGCCTCTTCCGCTGCGACGGCGGCGACTTCCTCACTGGCGGCTTGTTCGCTGGTGTCGGCCATCATGCGTTCCCTTGCGCCGCGCTGGCGCCGAAGGTGTTAACTATAAAGGCACCCGCCAGCATGACAACCTTTTCACACAAGCCCCGTTGAAACAGTTTGGCCGTGAGGGGGCTATGCCCCCATGCGGCGCGATGTTATCTAGCCCTGGCGGATCGAAAAGGGCAAAGGTCCATCGGGATACAGGACCGGCCGGAACGGGAGCGGAAAACGCCATGGCTGATTATTATTTGTGGATCAAGGCCCTTCACGTCATCAGCGTCATCGCCTGGATGGCGGCACAGCTCTATCTGCCACGCCTGTTCGTCTATCATTGCGAAGCACCCGCCGGGTCGCCGCAATCGGAAACCTTCAAGGTGATGGAACGCCGCCTGCTGAAGGCGATCATGAACCCCGCCATGATCGCCACCTGGGTTTTCGGCATCGGCATGATCGCCCTGAATCCCGACCTGCTGAAGGGCCAAGGCTGGCTTCATGCCAAGCTGACCCTGGTGCTGGTGCTGTCGGGCGTGCATGGCGTGCTGTCAAAATATGTCCGCCTGTTCGCCCAGGACGCCAATACCAAGCCGCAGAAATTCTTCCGCATCCTGAATGAAGTGCCGACCCTGCTGATGATCGGCATCGTCATCCTGGTGATCGTGCGCCCCTTCTGATCCAGGGCAGCTGATTTACCCAAACAGCAGCCGCGTCACATCGGCCGCCGCCCTGGCCTGCCGGTCGTCCCCGACAATCAGGAACAGGGCGTCGGCCTTGATCTGCCGGCCCAGCGGGTTGGACAGCACCGCGCCCGTATCGGCACAGCGATAGCCGATGGGCGTGCCGATGCCGGCCCCGGCGATGCTGGTCAACAGGTCCAGCCAGGGGCCGGACCAGGGGCGGGACAGGTCGATCCGGCGGCATTCATCGCCCTCTGCCGTGAAAAGCTGTTCGATCAGGGCTTCCGATCCGGGGCTGACAATGGCGCGGGCGGCGGCTTCGGGATAGCCATGCATCACCCGCATCGGCTGGGCGGCCCCCAGCCGGACCAGCCGGTCACGGTCGCCCGCATCCACGCATTCGGCGATGATGGGGGCGGTGGCATTCACCTCCCGCAGGCGCAGCACCGTATCCAGCACCCGCGCCGTGGCCTCCCGGTCGGTTTCGGAGGCGGAAAAGACCAACATGGCGCGGGCCTTTTCCGGCGTGGCGCGGGCCAGGGCCTGCGGGTCGGCGGCGCTGCCGGTGACATGCACAATGGCCCGGTCCCCCAGGCTGGATGGCAGCCGGCTGTCAGCAAACGCCCGGGTCAGCAGCAGCACGGGCACACCCGCCCAATCTTCATGCGCGCGCACCTGATCCACCAGCCGGCCGATATGCTGGGTGATATCGCCGGACGGTTCCCCGATCAGCAGCAGATGGTTGGACAAGTTCCACCCCCAGGCCCCGCCGGCCTTGCGTTCCAGTTGATCCGCCCGCCATTCCACCAGGGCCGACACCAGACTGGCCACCACGAAGATGCCGCCGACATAGAGAAAGCCCACCGTGGCCAGCCGCCCGGCATCGGTTTTGGCCGACAGGTCGCCATAGCCGACGGTGACGATGGTGGTCGCCGTCAGCCACAGCGCATCGCCCAGCCCCATGCCTTCCAGCCAGACCATGGCGACGACATGGCTGGCGCAGACAGCAAAAACCCAGCCCGTCAGCCAGAGCAGCCGCCGCGTCATCGACGCTTCCCCCACGCGGGGGCGGGGGCTGCGCAACCAACGGAACAAAAGGGCAAACATGGGCGGGACACCCCGGATGCGGAAATGGCCGCAATGGGATGCAACGATCAGGCGTATTTGTCCAGTCACCGATGCAACCGATACCCCGCCCGGCGCTGGCCCCTATTGCAGCGTTAGCAGCGCATCGATATGGCGCATCCGGCCAGGGGAGACGATATCAAGCTGGGCCACCCGCACGGAATGCAGCTTGCCATCCAGTTCCCGGCCCCAGAAATCCAGGAAACGCCGTAGTACCGGGTAACGCGGGGCCAGATCAAGTTCCTGCCAGATATAGGTTTGCAGCAGACCCGGATGGTCGGGCATGTGGTAAAGAATCTCCGCCGTGGTCAGGCGGTAATCCTGCAATTGCCGGGACAGGGACGATATGTTCTGCCCCGGGATGGACAGGGTTGAAGCCAAAGCGCTCATGGAACCTCCTTCCCCTTGCAAACCGGTGCCGCAATGCACCATGGGAAGCGTGGCACCATTTGGCCTGTTTGTGAATATATCCTTTTATATCAAATGATTAGCAGCATCATCGCCAGAGTGCTGCCAAACTGTCATCCAGATGCCCCCGAATTATGACAAGCGCGCCCTTGACAGGAGGGGGGACGATGAATAGGTCTTTGGCACTCACTGGGCGTGAGTGCTAACACCGAGGCTTGCGCCTTACACTTTTGCCTATCTCAGGGAGAGATCCATGAAGTTCCGTCCGCTGCACGACCGCGTCGTGGTCAAGCGCGTCGAATCCGAGCAGAAGACTGCCGGCGGCATCATCATCCCCGACACCGCCAAGGAAAAGCCCCAGGAGGGCGAGGTGGTTGCGGTTGGTACCGGTGCCCGTGACGAATCCGGCAAGCTGATCGCCCTGGACGTGAAGGCCGGCGACCGCGTTCTGTTCGGCAAGTGGTCCGGTACGGAAGTGAAGATCGACGGTGTCGAATACCTGATCATGAAGGAAAGCGACATCATGGGCGTGCTGAACGCCTGAGTCGGTTCACTGAACCTTATCTGATCCCTATTCATTCGAAGGACGAAAACAATGGCTGCCAAGGAAGTTAAGTTCGGCTCCGACGCCCGCGCCAAGATGCTGCGCGGCGTGGACATTCTGGCCGACGCCGTGAAGGTGACCCTGGGCCCGAAGGGCCGCAACGTCGTGATCGAGAAGAGCTTCGGCGCTCCCCGCATCACCAAGGACGGTGTCTCGGTCGCCAAGGAAATCGAACTGTCTGACAAGTTCGAGAACATGGGCGCCCAGATGGTGAAGGAAGTGGCGCAGAAGACGGCCGATCTGGCCGGCGACGGCACCACCACCGCCACCGTGCTGGCCCAGGCCATCGTCCGTGAGGGCGCCAAGGCCATTGCCGCCGGCATGAACCCGATGGATGTGAAGCGCGGCGTTGATCTGGCTGTTGCCACCGTCGTGGCCGACATCCAGGCCCGTTCCCGCAAGGTCACGACCAACGACGAAATCGCCCAGGTCGGCACCATCTCCGCCAACGGTGAAGCCTTCATCGGTGCGAAGATCGCCGAAGCCATGGCCCGCGTCGGCAACGAAGGCGTGATCACGGTCGAAGAGTCCAAGAGCCTGGAGACCGAGCTGGATGTCGTCGAAGGCATGCAGTTCGACCGCGGCTACCTGTCGCCCTACTTCGTGACCAACGCCGACAAGATGGTCGCGGACCTGGAAAACCCCTACATCCTGCTGTTCGAAAAGAAGCTGTCGGGCCTGCAGGCCATGCTGCCGGTGCTGGAAGCCGTCGTGCAGTCCTCCCGTCCGCTGGTCATCGTGGCCGAGGATGTGGAAGGCGAGGCCCTGGCCACGCTGGTGGTCAACAAGCTGCGTGGCGGCCTGAAGATCGCCGCCGTCAAGGCCCCGGGCTTTGGTGATCGTCGCAAGGCGATGCTGGAAGACATGGCCATCCTGACCGGCGGCCAGGTCATCAGCGAAGATCTGGGCATCAAGCTGGAAAACGTGACCCTGGACATGCTGGGTCGCGCCAAGAAGGTCACGATCTCCAAGGACAACACCACCATCGTTGATGGTGAAGGCGCCAAGGCTGACATCGAGGCCCGCATCTCCCAGATCAAGGCCCAGATCGAAGAAACCACCAGCGACTATGACCGTGAGAAGCTGCAGGAACGTCTGGCCAAGCTGGCCGGCGGCGTTGCGGTTCTGCGCGTCGGTGGTGCGACCGAGGTTGAGGTGAAGGAGCGCAAGGATCGCGTTGATGACGCGATGCACGCCACCCGCGCTGCGGTTGAAGAAGGCATCGTCGCCGGCGGCGGCGCAGCCCTGCTGTACGCCACCCGCGCCCTGGAGAAGCTGACGGCTGCCGATGCAGACCAGAAGTTCGGCATCGACATCGTCCGCAAGGCCCTGCAGGCCCCGGTCCGTCAGATCGCCCAGAACGCCGGTTTCGACGGTTCCGTGATCGTCGGCAAGCTGCTGGAGCAGGCTGACACCAACCACGGCTTCAACGCCCAGACCGGCGAATATGGCGACATGTTCAAGTTCGGCGTCATCGATCCGACCAAGGTTGTGCGCGCTGCCCTGCAGGACGCCGCTTCTATCGCCGGCCTGCTGATCACCACCGAGGCGATGATCGGCGAGAAGCCGCAGCCGCCGGCCGCTGGTGGTGGCGCTCCGGGTGGTATGGGTGGCATGGGCGGTATGGGCGGCATGGACTTCTAAGTCCCACGCCGTTCAGCCGAACTGGCCTGAATGCGAAGACCCCCGGCGGAGACATCCGTCGGGGGTTTTTGTTTGGCAATCCCCTGGCCTACTCACAGCATATTGAATCTATGAGGAAATTTTCTTCGGTGAACGAAATGTTCTGCCGCATTTGAAGAAAAAATCGCTGACATGGAAATGCCACTAGAGGTTAATGATTGTGCAATATTGCTACACTTATCCTTTTTTTTATGATGAACATTGCCCGGTAAGGGCGAAATACATCGTCGGTCTGATCTACGTCAAATTCAGGGGACATGACTTTACTTAAATTCCCGCTGCAATTCAGACTGGGGGCGGGGTCATGGCGGAACAGGAATGGCTGGTATCGGCCGAGGATGTGTTGGTATCGCGGACGGACCCGCAGGGACGCATCCAGTTCGCCAATGAGGCGTTCGTCAAGGCATCCGGCTTCACCCAGGCGGAACTGATTGGCCGGCCGCATAATATTGTCCGTCATCCCGATATGCCCAAACCGGCCTTTGCCGACCTGTGGACCACCATCAAGGCCGGTCGCCCCTGGGAGGGGCTGGTGAAGAACCGGCGCAAGGATGGGCGTTTTTACTGGGTGCGGGCCAATGTGACGCCGGTGGTGGAGGGGGGAACCGTCACCGGCTTTCTGTCCGTGCGCACCCGGCCGGAACGGGCCGATGTGGCGGCGGCCGAACAGCTTTACGCCGCCATGCGCCGGGGTGATGCCTTGCCGGTGCGGCTGCATCAGGGGGAGTTGCGGCCGACAAGGCTGGCCGGGCGTCTGGGGCTGTACTGGCGCAGCATCGGCAGCCGGTTGCATGGCGCCTTTCTGGGCATGTTCCTGGCCATGGCGGGGCTGGGCGGTATCGGTCTGGTCGGATTGTCCCGCCTGCGGGGTGATCTGACCGGGGCACAGCCCGATGTGGCGGCAGCCCTGGCGCGGATCGAGGGGCTGAATGGGGACTTCATCGCCCTGGGGGTGGTGGCGCTGTTGTTTTCCGTACTGGCCGGCTGGTTGCTGCGGCTGGCCATTCAGGCGCCCCTGGCGCGGCTGTGCCAGCATCTGGAGGCCATCACCCGCGATCCGCGCAGCCACACGATTGAGCCAGCCGCCATTTTGGAATTCGCCCCCGTCACGGACCGGTTGCGGGTGCTGCGCGCCCGGCTGGCCTGTTCGGCGGAGGAGGCGGCGGAATGCGAACGCCGCGTTTCCGCCGAACGCCAGCGCGCCGTGCAGATGATGGCGGCAACGGTGGAACGCGAAAGTGCGCGGGCGGTGACCGATGTGGCGGCCCGCACCCATGCCATGACGGATGATGCCGACATATTGGCCAGCCGGGCCGGTCGGGTGGGCGAAGCCTCTGGCGGGGTGGCGGCGGCGGCGGAACAGGCGCTGGCCAATGCCCAGGCGGTTGCCGCGGCGACAGAGGAACTGTCGGCCACGATCCACGACATTGCCGCCCAGATCGGCCATGCCAGCGACAGTACCGGTGCGGCCGTGGCCCAGGGCCACGATGTCGCCTGCGTGATCGAAACCTTGCGCCAGCAGGTGGATGGTATCGGGGAGATGGCGGCCCTGATCGCCCAGATCGCCAGCCAGACCAACCTGCTGGCGCTCAATGCCAGTATCGAGGCGGCGCGGGCCGGGGAGGCCGGCAAAGGCTTTGCCGTGGTGGCGGGGGAGGTGAAGCATCTGGCGACGCTGACGGCACAATCCACCGACGCCATCACCACCCGCATTCAGGATATCCGCCGGGCCACCGGTGATGCCGTGCAGGCGGTGGAGGGGATCGGCAGCCGTATCGCGGAAATTGACGCCATTGCCGGTGATATTGCCGGCGCTATGCAGCAACAGGCGGCTGCGACGCGCGAAATCAGCCGCAATGTGCAGGAAACCACCGCCGCCGCACGGGAGGTGGCGGAACTGATCGGCGGCGTCGCGCGGGAGGCGGCGGAAAGCGGCAGCCAAGCCCAGATGGTCAGCGGCAATGCCACCGCCGTGGCCGGCGCCATCGAGGAGTTGCACAAGCTGCTGGTGCGGGTAGTCCGCACGGCCACCCCCGATGCCGATCGGCGCGGGGCCCGGCGCTATAACGTTGATATTCCCTGTGAAACAAGGCTGGAAGGGGCGGCGGCCCAGCCGGCCCGGCTGGTGGATCTGTCGGCCGGTGGGGCCAGCCTGTCAGGGTTGGCGCTGGAACCGGAAGCACGCGGGCAGGTGATCCTGCCCCGTATCAGCCAACCGCTGGGCTTCCGGGTGCGCGGCAAATCCGCCACCCTGGCCCATATCGTCTTCGACCAGCCGCTGCCGGAACCGGTTTTGACGGCCCTGGCAGCGGAATAGGGGATTATTTACGGCTTGGCCGCCGGTGCCGCGCCGTTATTGCGGGCCTTGAAGGCGCGCAGTTGCACATTGAACCGTTCGGCGAACAGCTGCATGGCGGAGATGGTCAGGTCATGCTGGGCTGTCAGCGACAGATATTCATGCACCGACAGCCGGCTGTAATTGGCCTGTACCAGCCTATCCAGGCAGCGGTTGAATTCTTCCGACTCGCTGACATAGGCCTTCACGCGCAATTGCGCCTGACGGATTTCCTCCTCATTGGCCTTGGTGCCATCGGGCACGTCACCCGGCAGCTTGGGCCGTGTGCAGCCTTCCGGGGCTTTGTGCTGGGCGGCTTTGGCCTGGGCTTCCGTCTGCTTCACGATATCGCCCATGGTGGGCAGGTTCGTGGCGGCGGGCAGCGGTGCTGCGGCCTTGGGCGCCGGCTGGGATGCCTGCCGTACAATGTCCCCCATGGTGGGGCCGACCGGCTCACTCTTGTCGGGGGCGGCATAGGCGGTGCCGGCGCTGAACAGCAGGGCGGCGGCGACAAGGGTACGGGACGACAGCACGGACATGGTGCGGAAATATCTCCAGCGCGGGGTATGCCTAACAAGCGCGCAGGGAATTACGCACAGGCAGGGGCCGCTTGGCAAGGGGCTGCCCTGTCGCAATGGCCCTTCCATCGCCATGATCCCATGTTAAACCCAGGAAATTCGGTAGTCTGGGTGGACCTGTTTCATGATCGGTGTGTTTGATTCCGGCCATGGTGGGCTGACGGTGCTGCGCGCCTTGCAAGATGCCATGCCGACGCATGATTTCCTGTATCTCGGCGATCATCATTTCGCCCCCTATGGCGACCGCACCCCGGAAGAGATTTATCAACTGACGCTGGACAGCGTGTCCCGCCTGTTTGACCAGGGGGCACGGCTGGTGGTGCTGGCCTGCAACACCGCCTCGGCCGTGGCCCTGCGCCGCCTGCAACAGACCTGGCTGGACGGGGCCTATCCCGGCCGGCGGGTGCTGGGCGTGCTGGTGCCGATGGTGGAGGCCATTACCGGCGTGCCCTGGATGGCCGATCTGGCCGCCGATCGCCCCGCCGGGCCGCCGCGCACCATCGGCATTTTTGCCACCAGCCGCACGGTGGACAGTGGCGCCTATCCGCGCGAAATCAGCCACCGCGCCCCGGAAGTGCGCGTGGTGCAGCAGGCCTGCCCGGAACTGGTACGGCTGATCGAAGGCGATGCCCCGCCGGCCCAGGTACGCGATGCCATCCATCGCTACACGGATGGCTTGCTCGGCCAATTGGGCGGCGGCGCCCCCCAGGCGGTGATGCTGGGCTGCACCCATTACCCGCTGGTGGCCGATGCCTTTATCGAAGCCTTGCCGCAGGGGGTGGAGGTACTGTCGCAACCGGACCTGACGGCGCGCAGTCTGGCCGCCTATCTGCAACGCCACCCGGAATTTGACCGGCCCGGCAGCGGGCAGGTGCAGTTCCTGACCACGGGGGAGGCCGCCCGCATCACCCCGCTGGCCACCCGCTTCTTTGGCAAGCCGGCGCGGTTTGAGCGGGTGTAGGGAAACACACCAAGGGTCATGTCCCATGACCCTTGGAGGCCAGCGACCGCTGGCCCGCGGGCACGTGCCCGCGCAAGCCCAAGCTGCCGAAGGCAGCGCCCGGCGCCTGAGGGAACGGATTAAATCCCCGGCCGGCGCAGCGTGTGCAGTGACCAGACCAGCAGGCCGATCACCACCATGGCCCCGCCCTGGTGGGCGGACCCCAGTGCCACCGGGACGGCCAGCAACAGGGTGGTGATGCCCAGCCCCACCTGGGCCAGCACGCCGGCCGCCAGCCCCAGCGCCACCGGCTTGGCGCGGGCTGCCACATCGTGGCGCTGGCCGATGCGCCAGACATAGGTGAGCACGGTCAGCGCGGTCACAATGGCCAGCCAGCGGTGGGTGAACTGCACGGCGGCGGTATTTTCCAGGAAATTCAGCCAGGCGGGGGAGAGGTTCCACACCTCCGGCGGCATGAAATCGCCATTCATTGTCGGCCAGGTATTATAGGCAAAGCCGGCATCCAGCCCGGCGACAAAGGCCCCCCAGACCACGGTGATCCCCACCAGCGCCAGCGCCGCCCGCCCGTGCCAGACCAGCGGGGCCAGTTCCGCCCGCGGGCCTGCCCCCGGATGGCGCAGGCTGAGTGCGGTACGGATCAACAGGGCATAGAGAATCAGCGCCATGGAAAGATGCAGGGCCAGCCGGTAATGCGACACGTCGGTGCGTTCCGACAGGCCGGATTGCACCATGAACCAGCCAATGAAACCCTGCAGCCCGCCCAGCAGGAACAGCCCCACCAGCCGGGGCAGCATGGGGCGGGAGATCATGCCTTTCACGGCGAACCAGACCAGCGGCACGGCAAAGACAATGCCGATCAGCCGGCCCCACAGCCGGTGGAACCATTCCCAGAAGAAGATATGCTTGAATTCTTCCAGGCTCATCCCCCGGTTCAGCACCTGATATTCGGGGATTTGCTTGTATTTCTCGAATTCTGCCAGCCATTGCGCCTCTGACAGAGGCGGGATGGCGCCGCTGATCGGCTTCCATTCGGTGATGGAAAGCCCGCTTTCCGTCAACCGTGTGATGGCGCCGATAATGGCCATGGCGAAGACCATGGCCGCACAGAGCAGCAACCAGTTCGCCACCCGGTGGGCGGCGGTGGGGGAGGCGGCGGCGGGAAAGCGGCTGGTCGTCAAGGTCGGGCCTGTCGCTGGGAAAACGGCTTTGTAGCAAGCCGATATGGACCCATCGCGCGCGATCGTCAAACCCTATGCCAGCGGCATTTTATCGTCGATACCCCGCCAGATGGTGGCCAACCCTGCCATCTGTTCCGGTTGGCGCATCGGCCCGCCCATCAGGGCGGCCCCGGCGGCACCGGCTTTCCGGCAAGCGGCCAGATTATCCGGCCCCACCCCGCCCAGGGCCAGCACCGGCAAAGGCGCGTCCGCCAACGCCGCCGGCCCCAGGGCGGGGCCGTAACCGGGTTTCGAGGCGCTGGGGAAAATCGGGCTGAGCGTGGCGTAATCCGCCCCCGCCGCTGCCGCCGCTTTCAGTTCCGCCGGATGATGGCAGGAAATTCCGATCAAGGCTTGCGGCCCCAGGGCGGCGCGGGCGGCCGCCACATCGCCGCCCGCCGGCAGATGCAGGCCCCGGCATTGCCGGGCGAGATCGACATTCCCATGCACCATCATCACCCCGCCCACGGCACAGAGCAGCGGGCGGAGCTGGTCCAGCAATGCCTGCTGGTCGGCCAGCGGCAAATCCTTTTCCCGCAGGGAGACCCAACGGCAGCCGGCGGCCACCGCCGCCCGCACCGTCGCCACCAGATCGTCGGTCTGGTGGCGGTCGGTGATCAGCAGCAGGGGCAGGCAGGGCAGGGGCCGGCGCTGGCTCACCCGCCGATCAACCCCAGTTCGGGGCTGGAGGCTTCGGCCCGGTGACGCTTGGGGATGCGACCGGCCAGCCGGGCCAGCCGCCCGCCTTCCACGCCGGCCCGCATGGCGGCGGCCATGCGCACCGGATCGGTGCTTTTGGAGACGGCCGTGTTCAACAGCACGGCATCACAGCCCAGTTCCATGGCCAGGGCGGCATCGCTGGCCGTGCCGATGCCGGCATCCAGCACCACCGGCACGGCACTGGTGCGGCAGATATGTTCGATATTATAGGGGTTCAGAATGCCCAGCCCCGTGCCGATGGGGGCCCCCAGCGGCATCACCGCCGCACAGCCCAGATCGGCCAGCCGCTGACAGACCACCGGATCGTCGGTGCAATAGGGCAGCACGGTGAAACCGTCGCGCACCAGTTCATCGGCGGCACGCAGCAACTGTTCCACATCCGGGTACAGGGTTTCGCGGTCGCCGATCAGTTCCAGCTTGATCCAGTTGGTGTCCATGGCTTCGCGCGCCAATTGCGCGGTCAGCACGGCATCCTTCACCGTGGCGCAGCCGGCCGTGTTGGGCAGCAGCCAGACCTTGCCGGCCACCAGATCCAGCAACCCCTCGCCATAGCCGGTCAGATCGGCCCGGCGCACCGAAACGGTGAGGATTTCCGCCCCCGACGCCGCCAGGCTGTCCAGGAAGACCTGCTGGTTGGGATAGCCGGCACTGCCCAGGAACAGGCGCGACGCGAAACTTTTGCCGCCGATCTTCAGCGGATCGGCGGAAAGAAGGGGATTGTGATTCATGTCAGCCGCCCTGCAGAACCTTGACGATTTCAACCTTGTCGCCGGGGGACAGCACCGTGTCGGCCCAGCGGGCGCGCGGCAGCACCGTACCGTTCAGCGCCACGGCGATGCCGCGCGCCTGCGGGTCGATCCCGTCCGCCGCCATGATGGATGTCAGCGCATAATCCGCCGGCTGGCGATCCTTGCCATTCACATTGATCATCATCTCTTTCCCAGTTCAGGCGGCCGCCGCACCGGGGCGGGCGAAGCGCGCGGCACCGAAGCCGGCGATCTTTTCGTCCAGTTTGCCGGTCAAGACCAGATCGGCAATGGTATGGGCGGTCACCGGGGCCAGCAGAATGCCGTTACGGTGGTGACCGGTGGCCAGCGCCAGCCCCTCCACCCCCTCGGCCCAGCCCAGGATGGGCGCATCGTCGCGGCAGCCGGGGCGCAGGCCATTCCACATTTCCCGGATCGGCAGTTCCTCGATCCCCGGCAGGGTACGCCAAGCGGCCTCCAGCAGGGCCAGCACGCCGCCCGCCGTCATCTGCTCGTCAAAGCCCTTTTCCTCCGTCGTGGCACCGACGATCAGCGTGCCGTCGGCGCGCGGCACCAGATAGCATTTGGGGCCCCAGACGACATGGTTCAACAGCGGGGCGGCCGGGTCCATGGCGATGGACAGCATCTGCCCCTTTACCGGGCGCACCGGTGGCGGGGCGGGCAGGCCGGGCAGCAGGCGCGACCAGGCCCCCGCCGCCAGCACCACCTTGTCCGCCGCCTGCACCCGGTCGCCCAGTTGCACGCCGGTAACGCGGCCGGCGCTGATCTCCAGCCCCGTCACTGGTGTGCCTTCATGCAGGCGTCCGCCGGCCCGGGCCAGGGCCACGCGCAGCGCCGCTGTGGCCAGACGGTTATCCACCTGCCCATCGCGGGGGGAATAAACGGCGGCGGCCGTGCGCGGGTTCAGGAAGGGCTCCCGCTCCTTGGCCTGGGCACCGGTCAGCCAGTGGATCTCCAGCCCCAGCCCGCGCTGGAACTCGTAATTGCTGCGCAGCGTTTCGACATCGTCGCGGGTCAGCGCCACCACCATGGTGCCTTCGCGGCGCAGGCCGACGGGCAGGCCGCTGGCCGCTTCCAGTTCGGCGGCGAAGTCGGGCCACATTTCCCGGCTGGCCAGGCAGAGCGGCAGCAAGGGCTGTTCGCCCGGCTCCGCCTCCACGGCGGCGGCCAGCATCCCGGCGGCGGCACGGCTGGCCCGCTGGCCGGCAGCGGCGTCGCGTTCAAAAATATCGACCGACGCGCCGGCCAGCGCCAGCCGCCAGCCAATGGCCAGCCCGATGATGCCGCCGCCGATGAGGGCGACGCGCGGTTGTGATGAAGACATGGTGAGGGACATGGCTAAACATCCTCCCTTCGCCGGCATGACCCGGATCAGGTTCGATGGGTATGATCTCAGCCGTGCCGATGCATTCACCGGCCACGGCACCCCAGATTGACGATAAGAAGAGTCATGGGCCTGTCACAGGGCGAAAGCAAGGCCCGGACATGGCCGTCACCCATGCTTGGCACAAATGGAAAACCCCGCCCGGTTGCCCGGACGGGGTTGGAAAGGCTGCGTTTCCGGGGGCTGGAGTGGGGTTCTGCTGCCCCAGCCCCCGGCGGCATTACGCCGCGATCAGGGTTTTGACGAACTTGTCCACTTCCACATTCAGCACCTCGGACTGGCGCGTCACGTCGGATGCCGTGCCATGCACCGAACTGGCGGCCCCACCGGTATTGGCGGCGGCCTCGCTGACCCCCTGCACGGCGTTGCAGACGGCCTGGGTGCCATTGGCCACATCCTGCACCCGGCGGGCGATCTCGTTGGTGCTGGCCTGCTGTTCCTCAATGGCGGCGGCGAGCGCCGTGGTGATCTCCCCGATCTTGTCGATCGTGTAGGCAATGCGGTTGATGGCGCTGACGGCGGCCCCGGTTTCCCGCTGGATGCTGGCAACCTGGGCGGCAATGTCCTCCGTCGCCCTGCCGGTCTGGGTCGCCAGGGTCTTGACTTCGCTGGCCACCACGGCGAAGCCCTTGCCGGCCTCCCCGGCGCGCGCCGCCTCAATGGTGGCGTTCAGCGCCAGCAGGTTGGTTTGCGCGGCGATGCCCTGGATCAGCGTCACCACTTCTTCAATCCGGGTGGCGGCACCCTGCAGCCCATCCATGGTGCGGGTGGTTTCGGTGGCATCTTCCACGGCGGCGCGGGTGACATTATTCACCTCCACCACCTGCCGGGCGATTTCGGCGATGGAGGCGTTGATCTGTTCGGTGGCGGCGGCCACGCCCTGCACACTGCCGGCCGATTCGTTGGATGCCTGGGCCACTTCCGATGCTTGCCCGGCGGCGGCCGTGGCGGCGGCGGTCAAGCCCTGGGCGCTATCGCGCATATCCTGGGCAGAGGCGGCCAAGGCGGCGGAAACCTGCCCCAGCTTGCCGGCAAAATCGCTGGTCATGCGTTCCAGCTGCTGGCGGCGCTGTTCCTTGGCGATCTGTTCGGCCTGCTGTTCGGCGGCCAGACGACGCCCATCCAGCAGCCCGGCCTTGAACACGTCCAGCGCCTTGGCGATATGGCCGATTTCATCCCCACGGCCAGTTTCCGGCACGGTGGCTTCATAATCGCCGCCGGCAAGGGTCTGGACCGTGGCGGTCACACGGGTCAAAGGTTTGGTCACCTGGCGCGACACCATCCAGGTGGCGAAGCTGACCGCTGTGAAAATACCAATAGCGGCAATGATCAGCATCAGATTGCGTTCGGTATCAGCAAAGGCATCCAGCTCATCAATGGTGCTTTCCACATAAGCCACCTGCTGCTGCGACAGCTTGATCATCACATCGTTGAAGGCTTTGCGGTTGGCGCGGTTGGCGTCATTGTCGCCAATGGTGCGGGCGGCATCGGCCCCACCCTGACGGCCCGCTTCCATCATGTCGGTGCGGAAGCGGATGAATTCCCGGCCCTTGGCGATGGCGTCGCGCATGTCCTTTTCCACCGCCGGATCGATCACCGCCTCATAGGCAGTTAACCGCTTGTTCAGCGTTTCCAGGCTGGTGGTCATGGTCTTTGCGAATTTCTCCAGCTCAGCGACGTCACGGGCCATGTAGATGCCACGGCTATCCATCACCACGGCATTGATCAGACCGTTGATCTGTTCAGAGAGAACGGCACGCTTGCTGGCTTCCCCCATCCGCTCCACCTCTTTTTGGTAAACGGACAGGGCTTGCAACCCCAGTACAACCATGGTCACCGCGACAAGGGCCAGAAACGCCACGGCCAAGTTGACCTTGATGGCAATTCCCATATCGCGAAAATTCAACATGGCTTTTTCTCCTGACAACTTTTGGATAGATCGTGACGCTATATCTGCGTCTCTGCCTAATGTTGCCAGGATGCCATGATCCCCAATTTTGAACAGATATGCAGAGGGTTATGGTTGTATCGACTACAACCCTCTTCAGAATTGATTGATTTTGTTACTGGATTATTGGTTTCCTGATCAGGTAACCGATGTCATTGGCGGGGCCGGCGGCGAAACCGCAGGAAAACAGGGCGGCAGCCGGTCAGCATTTTCTGTTCATAGCGGGTTGCGGGCCAATCTTCAGGGCGCGTGCGCCAATCGGCTGGGCCTTCTGCCATCCATTCGAAATCGGCATGGCGCCAGGTATGTTCCAACATCCAGCGGGCCAGCTGCATATCGTCCGACGCCATGCGCAGTTCCGCCCCATCCTTCAGCACACGGGACAGGCGTGGCAGGTTGTCCGGACCGATGAAGCGGCGGAAGGCATGGCGGGCCTTGGGCCACGGATCTGGGAACAGCACGAAGGCCCGGCCGACCGAGGCGTCGGGCAGGGCATCCAAAATGGGGCGGGCATCATCGGGCACTACGCGGATATTCCGCTGCCCGCCCTGCTCGATATGTTTCAGCAGAGAGGAGACGCCGTTGATGAACGGCTCGCAGCCGATGAAGCCGATGTCGGGGTTGCGTTCCGCGTGCCAGGCCAGATGTTCACCGCCGCCGAACCCGACCTCAAACCACAGGTCGCGCATCGGCTGGTCGAACAGGCCGGAGACATCCAGCCTGCTGCCATCCTTGGGCGCTTCCAGCTTTATCGTCGGCAGCAGATTGTCCAGCACCTCCAGCCGGCCCTTGCGCAGGGGCCGGCCATGGCGACGGCCGTAAAGAACCTTGCGGTGGGGGATGTCGTCGGGGTTCTGGGTGGACATGGTGCTGGATCAACCGGTTTTGGATCGGGGTATCGAAAAATGGCAAACGGCCCGCCGGTGAGGGCGGGCCGGTCGCGGGTACTTTGGCAGGGCCTGGATCAGGCGCCGAAGGCAGACTTCAGATCGGCGACCAGATCGGTCTTCTCCCAGCTGAAGCCGCCATCGGCCTCCGGCTCGCGGCCGAAATGGCCGTAAGCAGCGGTGCGGGCATAGATGGCGCGGTTCAGCTTCAGATGCTCGCGGATGCCACGGGGGCTCAGGTTCATCAGCTGGCGCAGCACGTCGGACAGCTTGTCCTCATCCACGCGGCCGGTACCGGCCGTGTCGATATAGACCGACAGCGGGTGCGACACGCCGATGGCGTAGCTGAGCTGGATGGTGCACTTGTCGGCCAGACCGGCGGCAACGACGTTCTTGGCCAGATAGCGCGCGGCATAGGCGGCGGAACGGTCAACCTTGGTCGGATCCTTGCCGGAGAAGGCGCCGCCACCATGCGGGGCGGCCCCGCCATAGGTGTCCACAATGATCTTGCGGCCGGTCAGGCCGGCATCGCCATCGGGGCCACCAATGACGAAACGACCGGTCGGGTTGACGTAAAACGCCTCTTCCGGGCACATCCAGCCTTCCGGCAGGATATCCAGCACATGGCGGCGCGCCGTCTCCCGGATCTCTTCCTGGCTCACGCTTTCCGAATGCTGGGTAGACAGCACCACAGAGGTGGCGCCCACCGGCTTGCCATCGCGGTATTGCAGGGAGAACTGGCTCTTCGCATCCGGGCCCAGCCAGGGGGTAGCACCGGAATGGCGCACGTCCGCCAGGCTCTTCAGCAGCTTGTGGCTGTAATAAAGCGGGGCCGGCATCAGGGCCGGGGTTTCGGTGCAGGCGTAACCGAACATGATACCCTGGTCGCCCGCCCCTTCATCCTTGCTGCCGGCAGCATCGACGCCGACGGCGATGTCGGCGGACTGGGCGTGCAGATGGACGGAGACATCGGCCGTGGCCCAGTGGAAGCCCTTCTGCTCGTAGCCAATATCGCGGACAGCGGCGCGGGCAACCTCTTCCACCTGCTTCAGCAACTCACCGGGGCCGCGCACTTCACCGGCGATGACGATCCGGTTGGTGGTCGCCAGGGTCTCACAGGCGACGCGGGCATAGGGGTCCTGGGCCAGATACAGGTCGACAACGGCATCAGAGATGCGGTCGCACACCTTGTCGGGATGGCCTTCGGAGACGGACTCGCTGGTGAAAATATAATTCGTCTTTGCCACTTGCGATCGCCTCGGTCAGTGAAAGCGCTGGGTGTGAAAACAAAACACGCCGCCCCCGGAACAACCAGGTGCAGCGTGTTTGTCGCAAGCTTTACCGATGTGGTCAAGAGAGGGTGACAGCCGTTTGCTGGCATTTCACCCTTTCCCCCTGCTCAGGCCGCGTCGGCGGCCGAAGCAACAGCCTTGGTCAGCTCGAAGATGCGCTTGCGCACACCGGGATCGGTAATGCGGTAATAGGCGCGCACCAGCTCCAGCGTTTCGCGCTTGGCCATCGGGTCCGGCTCACCGGCTTCCGGCATGGCGGACGGCGCGCTGGTGTTCTCCCCGCTTTCCGGGTCAGCCATGTCGTCGAAGAAGAAGGAGACCGGCACGTCCAGCACGCGGGACAGGTCGAACAGGCGGGAAGCACCGATGCGGTTGGCACCCCGTTCGTACTTCTGCACCTGCTGGAACGTCAGGCCAATGGCCTCGCCCAGTTTCTCCTGGCTCATACCCAGCAGGGTGCGGCGCAGTCGGACGCGGGCGCCGACATGCACATCGATCGGATTGGGCTTACCCAGCTTGGGACGACCGCCACCACGACGGCCACGGGTTGCGGTTTGCATTTTAACAACCTCCAGATTGGCGGATGGGCTGATCCTGCGACATACGTTTGCATGACGTCAAGTTCTTTGCCCTATGCTTCGGGATGTAAGGCCACCGGCTTCTGCGCCTTTTGCGATGGCTTTCCTAAAGCTGTATGAGTGTGGGGGCTTTTTTTACAGAAGCGACGTGTTATGAAGATGAACACGCCCTCTGGCTGTGCCAATAGTTCTTTCGGTCACATAGCCAAAGGATATCACGGCTCTAGAACCGGAAATCGTCGCCCAGTAATGTCTGAGCAATAGCTTCAATTGTATGCCGGAACGGTTAGGTCGGCGTACTGTGCATGGCTGCCAGTATGATGGTCTCCAACCGGGCGATTTCAGCCTCGGTCAGTTCAGAAAACTGGCTTAGACGTTTTGCCGCACCCAGGCGGCCGTTCGATGCGGATCGTTTGATACAGACAGCATTGCGTACGGGAATGACGTTGGCCGCGTCAAAAAATCTGATCTGAAGTGGCTTCTGGTCACGAATTCGTGTCCCCGCCCACGAATTTGTGTCTACAGCCCACTCGGTTCCCAAATTTGTATCGGCGATACGCGGTTTCGTGTCCAAATCGCCTTTGGCTTAAAAATCCTTGTCAGCATACAAGCCCAGCCGGGTGGCGGCGCGGCGGGCGGCTTCCCAGCGGCGGGTTTGAAAACCTGCGGCACGCTCGCGCAGCTGGGCCACCAGATCGGCGGGCGCCTGTTGCGGGTTGCCGGCGGCAAAGGGTGGGGCTGGGTCATATTCCATGGAAAGCTGGGTTGTCTCCGCCCGCTCCCGCCCCAACAGCAGTTCGGCCAGCACCAGGGCGAAATCAATGCCCGAGGTCACGCCGGCGCCGGTAACACGGTTGCGATCCACCACCACCCGTTCGGCCACCGGCTCGCAGCCGAACAGGGCCAATTGCTCCAGCGACAGCCAATGGCAGGTGGCCCGATAGCCGGTCAGCAGCCCGGCCGCAGCCAGCAGCAGCGATCCGGTGCAGACCGAGGTGACATAGCGGGCCTGGGCCGCCTGGGCACAGAGGAAATCCAGCACGACCGTGTCATCCATCAGCGCCAGCTGGCCGGGGCCGCCGGGCACGAACAGGATGTCGGCCGGCGGGCACTGGGCGAAATCCACCGTCGGCAGCAGGCGCAGGCCGCCGCTGTCGGTGACGGGCCCGGTATCCTTCCAGGCCAGATGGATTGTCAGTTCCTTCAACCGGGCCAGCACCTCAAACGGGCCGGTCAGGTCCAACTGGGTCAGGCCGGGATAAAGCAGCATCGCCACATTCATCGCCCAATCCTCCCGGTCTTTACGGCATCACCCGCCGCGTTTGGCCCATTGCGCCAGCTGGAAGAAGGTACGGGCGCAGATTGTTTCGTCTGGCATATGGGTGCGTTTGGCGTCGGCCTCTGCTTCCACCAGCCGGGTCAGGGCCTGGGCCAGCAGCGGCAGGGTCCAGCGCCGCACCTGGGCCACCATCGGCGTTTCCAGCTTGAAGAAGACGGGCGGGCGCAGCGACTTCACCGCCTGCTGCGGTGTCTGGCCATGGGCCATATGGGCCACCGCCTGATGCAGCCGCTGGAAATGCCGCTGGGCGGCGCGCAGGATGGCCACCGTGCTGGTGCCATCGGCGAACAGGCGGCGCAGGCTGCGATCCACCTCCGCCAGATCGCCGGACGCGGCGGCCATGGCCGGTTCATCCAGGTCCAGGGCGGCACTGTCGCCGATCACGGCGCGCACATCGGCCAGCGTCACCCGCTTTTCGCCCAGCATATAGATCGCCAGCTTGTCGATCTCGCTGCGGGCCATGGCGCGGTCGCCGACCAGATTGCCGGCCAGCCAGTCGCGCGCCTCCGGATCGATCTGCATCCCATGGTCCACCATCATGCGGCCGATGGTGGCGGCCAGCTCGTCCTCCCCCTCCACATAGCAGGCGATGGATGCCGCCTCTTCGCCGGCATCCTCCACCGCCTTGCGCAGTTTGGAACGGGCGTCCAGTTCACCCGCCTCCACCACCAGCAGCGTATCGCCGGGGGGCATGGCCTTCAGCAGGCCGATGATGGCGGTGGCCAGCTTTTCATCCGCATCGCGCAGCCGCACCACGCGGCGCCCGCCGGTCAGGGCGATGGCGGCCATTTCATCGGACAGTCGGGCCGGATCGCCCGTTACCTGATCGGCCTTCATCTCCGTCACCCGGAACGGGTCGGAAAGGTCGGCGCAGGCGGATTGCGCGGCCAGCTTGCCGCGTTCGCGCACCAAGCCCGGATCGGGGCCATAGAACAGCACCAGCCGGGTGGCCGGGCTGGGGCGTTTGGCGAAGGCGTCGGCGTTGCGGGGCTGTACCTTCACGAAGCCACCCCCTCAGCGGGCTTCGCGGACGAAATAGAGCGACAGCCGGGTGCGGATATCGTCGGCCAGTTCCGTCAGGCCACGGTCATAGGCGCCCTGGCGGCTGGCCAGCACGGCGAACTGGCTGTCCAGCAGGTTGAAGCTGATCACGGAGCGGGAGAAGGTGCGATAGACCACCTGACCGCTGTGATTATCGATCAGTTCATAATTGGCCTGCAGGCGCAGGCGGGCGCGGGTGGCCGTGGCATCCTTCTGGATGCCCAACTGCTCTTCGGCCGCCGACAGGGCGACGGCCAGCCGGTAACGCGGGTCGGCCGGGCGTCCATCGCTATAAAAACGGTCGATCAGGTTATTGCGCAGCACCTGACCGTTACGGTCGGGGATCGGGTCGATCTGCACATTGGCCAGGGCCATGCCGGCCGTCACGCCGCCGGCCCGTGTGCCATAAACCGGCTGGAACCCGCAGCCGGCCAGCGGCAGCAGGGCGATAAGGGCGGCGGCAATCAGGCGCTTGGACATGGACTAATCGTTCCCTGGCAGGGGCGGCGGCGCAGTTTAACGCGGATGGGGAGCGGCGGCCATGGGTGGTTGGCGTGGCCCCTTAGTTGCCTCACCTTATCCTACCGTCTTTATCTCCGTCATCCCGGCCTTCGCCGGGATGACGGAGGAAAAGCAATTAGATAACAGGGGCCGGTCGCCCGGCCCCCATCCCATCACGCCACGATATTGACGATGCGGTTGGGCACCACAATCACCTTGCGCGGTTCCTTGCCGTCCAGCGCGCGCTGCACATTGGCATCGGCGAGTGCGGCAGCCTGGGCCACATCCTGGGCGCAGTCGCGCGGCAGGGTCAGCGTGGCGCGCAGCTTGCCATTCACCTGCACACCCATGGTGACGCTGTCATCCACCACCAGGGCCGGATCGGCCACCGGCCAGTGGCGTTCCACCAGCAGGTCACCATGGCCCAGTTCGGCCCACATTTCCTGGGCCAGATGCGGCATCACCGGCTGCACGATCTGCGCCATGTACTCCAGCGCCTCGCGGGCGGCCCAACCCTCATCCGCGCCGACCGTGCCCTTGGCCGCCAGCTTGGACAGGGCATCACCCAGCGCGTTGGTGAAGGTGCGCAGCTTGGCGACCGCGCTGTTGAAGCGGTAACCCTCGATATCCTCCCCCACGCCGGCGGCTGCCTTGTGGGCGGCGCGGCGAATGGATGTCGCCTCCGCGCTGAAGCTGTCCGGCTGGGCGCTGTTGGCGGCGGGTAGGTCAAAGCCCGGTTCCGTCACCAGACGCCACAGGCGGTTGATATAGCGCCAGGCGCCATCAATGCCGGCCTCGGTCCATTCCAGATCGCGGTCGGGCGGGCTGTCGGACATCATGAACAGGCGGGCGGCATCGGCACCATAGGAACCGATGATGCCTTCCGGATCGACGACGTTCTTCTTCGACTTCGACATCTTGATGACGGGGCCGACCGTCACCGGCGACCCATCGGCAATCTTTTTTGCCGTCGTGCCCTGGATATCCACATCGGTGGGGAACATCCATTTGCCGTCAGTATCCTGGAAGGTGGCGTGGGTCACCATGCCCTGGGTGAACAGGCCGCCAAACGGTTCCGGCAGATCCAGATAACCGACATGGGAGAGGGCGCGGGTCCAGAAGCGGGAATAGAGCAGGTGCAGCACAGCATGTTCGATGCCGCCGATATAATTATCGACCGGCAGCCAGTACTTCACCAATTCCTTGTCAAACGCCACCTGTTCGTTGCGCGGGTCGGCGAAACGCAGGAAATACCAGCTCGACTCGATAAAGGTGTCGAACGTGTCCGTCTCCCGCTCCGCATCCTTGCCGCAGGACGGGCACTTCACATGCTTCCAGGTGGCATGGCGGGCCAGCGGGTTGCCCGGCTGGTCGAAGGTCACGTCTGGCGGCAGGGTCACCGGCAACTGGTCTTCCGGCACATGCACCACGCCGCAATCCGGGCAATGGATGATGGGGATCGGGCAGCCCCAGTAACGCTGGCGCGACACGCCCCAGTCGCGCAGGCGGAACATGGTCGTGCCCTGGCCACGGCCCAGGGACTCAATCTTGGCGATGGCGGCCTTCTTGCCCGCTTCCACTTCCATCCCATCCAGGAAGTCGGAATTGCGCAGCAGGCCGGGGCCGGCATAGGCCTCAGCCCCCACCTGGAAGCTGGCGGGATCGGCATCGGCCGGCACCACCACCGGCTTCACCGGCAGATCGTACTTGCGGGCGAAATCCAGGTCGCGCTGGTCATGCGCCGGGCAGCCGAAAATGGCGCCCGTGCCATATTCCATCAGCACGAAATTGGCGACATAGACCGGCAGGTGCCAGCCCTTGACGAAGGGATGCTCGGCCGTCACCGGCGTGCGATAGCCCTTCTTTTCCGCCTGTTCCAGCGTGGCTTCGCTGGTGCCCATGCGGTTGCATTCGGCGATGAATTCAGCCAGATCGGCATCACCTTCCGCCAGCGTGGCGGCCAGCGGATGGTTCGGGCTGATGGCCACAAAGCTGGCACCGAACAGCGTATCGGGCCGGGTGGTGAACACTTCCAGATCGGCGTGCCCATCCGACAGCTCGAAGAAGAAGCGGCAGCCCTGGGACTTGCCGATCCAGTTCTCCTGCATGATGCGGACCTTCTCCGGCCAGCGGTCCAGCGTACCGATGGCGGAGAGCAGTTCGTCAGCAAAATGGGTGATCTTCAGGAACCACTGGGACAGCTTGCGCTTTTCCACCAGCGCACCCGTGCGCCAGCCGCGCCCGTCAATCACCTGTTCATTGGCCAGAACGGTATTATCCACCGGATCCCAGTTGACCCAGCTTTCCTTGCGATAGGCCAGCCCCGCCTTCAGGAAATCCAGGAACATCTTCTGTTCGAACCGGTAATATTCCGGCCGGCAGGTGGCAATTTCCCGCTCCCAGTCGATGGCAAGGCCCATCGTCTTCAACTGGGCGCGCATCGCCTTGATGTTCTCATAGGTCCAGGTGCCCGGATGGGTGTTCCGCTCCAGGGCCGCATTTTCCGCCGGCAGGCCGAAGGCGTCCCAGCCCATCGGGTGCAGTACGTTGAAACCCTTGGCCCGCTTATAGCGGGCGATCACGTCGCCGATGGTGTAATTGCGCACATGGCCCATATGGATGCGCCCCGATGGATAGGGGAACATTTCCAACACATAGGTCTTGGGCTTGGATGGATCGGCGGTGACGGCAAAGCTGCGGCGCTCGTCCCAGATGGACTGCCACTTGGCTTCGGTTTCACGGACATTGTAGCGGGACATCGGGGGCAGCCTTGGAAGGGGTAACGGGTGTCGCTTCGCCGGGCGTCACCCGTTACAGGGGCTGCCGCCCGGCGCGATCTTGATTTACTTCGCCTCAGCGGCGACAGCCTGCTGACGTAGCTGGCGGGCGCGCGTCAGCACGCTGTCTTCCAACTGGGTACGGGTTTCGGTGGTGACCGGGGCATCCAGCCAGACACCATTCTGCTGTACCTGGCGGAACACGCTGGCGCGCACGCCATCGGCACGCAGGGCGGCATCGACGATGTAGAGATTGACCTTGAAACGTTCCGTCGGGGTGGCCGGCGGGGCGTACCAGTCAGTCAGGATGATGCCACCATAGGGGTCGGCCTGGGTGATGGGCATGAATTCCACCGTATCCAGGGCGGCACGCCACAGGAAAGCATTGACGGCCACCGTACCAGCGGGGCGGGCGGCGACATTCATGCCGGCGCTGCCATCGCTGTTCTGACGGAACGTCTGATTGGGCTGCGGGGCATCCGGCTCGGACGAACCGAGGCCGACGCTTTTCAGCACACCGCAAGCGGACAACCCGAGGGCCAGGGAGCCCAAAAGGGCGGTTCGACCGATCATGGACAGGGCACGCAAGGACATGGGCAAGCCACCTGGGAACAGCCAGCGGGAAAGACAGAGCCACCCTTAGAGCAAAAAAGCCGGCTCTAGGCAAGGCCGGGCGCTTGAGGCCAGGGTGGCGGCGTATGCTTTACACGCAATCAAGGCGGGATTCAGGCGTTAAATCCATAAAAATCCCAAGGTCGGGCGGGGATGGTCTGGATGATGCGGCAGCCACATCATTGCCGGGACCATTCCCGCCCCCCGCTTTTTGCCCTTGCATCCCAGCCGCCAGCCACCGAAAAGCCCACGAGTCCCTGACATCGATAAAGCCAGCCCTTCCGCCATGACCTATGCCATCGCCGCCTTTTATCGTTTCGCCCCCATCGCCGACCCGGCGGGCCTGCGCGACCGGCTTTATGCGCTGTGTGACGCTGAAGGGGTGAAGGGCACGCTGCTGGTGGCGCCGGAAGGCATCAACGGCACCCTGGCTGCCGAACCGGATGCGATGCGCCGGACCATTGCGGCCATTGCCGAGGCCGCCGGGCTGGCAGAGCCGCTGGAACCGCGCTGGTCGGCGGATGAAACCATGCCCTTCCTGCGCCTGCGCGTGCGGTTGAAGCGGGAGATCGTCACCATCAAGGAACCCTCCGCCGACCCGACCCGGCAGGTCGGCACCTATGTGGAGCCGGAGGATTGGAACGCCCTGATCAGCGATCCGGACACCCTGGTCATCGATACCCGCAACGGGTTTGAGGTGGCGCTCGGCACCTTCCAGCGCGCGGTGGACCCCGGTACGGCCAGCTTCGGCGAATTTCCCGCCTATGTCCGCCGCGAACTGGACCCGCAGCGGCACCGCCGCGTCGCCATGTTCTGTACCGGCGGCATCCGCTGTGAGAAGGCCACCGCCTTCATGCTGGCCGAAGGGTTTGGGGAGGTTTACCACCTGAAGGGCGGTATCCTGAATTATCTGGAGCGCATCGGGCCGGAAGACAGCCTGTGGTCCGGCGGCTGTTTCGTCTTTGATGAACGGGTGGCGCTGGGCCATGGGCTGGTGCCGGTGGAAGGGGTGAGCGCCTGTCTGGGCTGTGGCGCGCCGCTGACAGCGGCCGACCGCGCCGATCCACGGTTTGAGGAAGGGGTGGCCTGTCCCGCTTGTGCCGACCGCGATGAGCCGGCCCGGCGGGCGGCGCTGCGCGAACGCCAGCGCCAGATCACGCTGGCCCGCCAGCGCGGTGCCCGCCATCTGGGGCCGCGCGATTGAGTTTTTGTGCTCTCCGTTAAATGATATATCTTAATGTCATTTAACAGGGAGCTGCCCGATGCCCAACACTGTGATGCCACGCGTACCGCTGGCGGCGATGAGCCCGTCCATCGCGGCGGCCTTTCATCGCTGCGTGGAAAAGACCGGCGACGGCACCATCATTGAGGTGATGGCCCACCAGCCCGATATCATGCGCTGGTATTTCGAGGAATTTTACGGCGGCATTTTCTATAACCGCCTAACGGGAATGCGGGTGGATGTGCGCAGCAAGGAATTGCTGCGGATCAAGCTGTCCAAGCAGCATGGTTGCCAGCTCTGCAACCGCTCCAACACGCTGGACGCGCTGGCCGCCGGGATCACCCAGGAAATGATCGACGCCATCCACACGCCCGACGCCCCGGTATGGGACGAGAAGGACCGGGCGGTGATTGCGCTGGCGGATGAAATGACGCTGCAGAACATGGACGGGCATTTGTCCGCCGACCTTCATGCCCGTCTGCGTGCCCATTATGATGATGGCCAGATCGTGGAACTGGGCTTCGTGGCCGCCATCCTGACCGGCATCGCCAAATGGATTTTCACCTTTGACATCGTGGATCGGGAAGAGGTCTGCCCGATTGGCAAGCCGGTGGGGTGAGGGGCTTTTGTTGAAGGTTGGGGAATATCCCTAATCGTCGCTCGCCTCTCAACCGTCACCCCGGCCGCAGCATGGGTGACGGGAGAGGGGGCACAAACCTTGATAGTCCGCACCCCCACCCCATCAAACGTCCAGATTCGCCACCTTCAGCGCGTTTTCCTGGATGAAGGCGCGGCGGGGTTCCACCACGTCGCCCATCAGGGTGCTGAACACATCCTCAGCCTCGTCGGCGTGGTTGACCTTCACCTGCAACAGGGAGCGGTTGGCCGGGTCCAGCGTGGTTTCCCACAACTGATCCGGGTTCATTTCGCCCAGGCCCTTATAGCGTTGGATGGTCAGACCGTGGCGGCCCTGGTCGATCACCCCTTCGAACAGGGAGGACGGGCCGGTGACCGCGCGCAGATCCTTCAACCGGTGGCGAAGGGTGGCTTCATCGGTATAGGTGGCGGCCAGATGCTCCTGCATCGCGTCCAGGCGACGGGCCTCCACGCTTTTCAGCAGGTCAATATCCAGCACATGGCGATGGGTGACGCCCCGGCGGGTGCGGGACAGGATCAGCCCGTCAATGCCGGCATCACCCGTCCAGCCGCCAATGGCGGCGGCGTTGGTGTCGCTGGCCAGGGCGTCGCCACTGGTCACCGCCCGGCGGCGGGCCAGCTCGTTCAGCCGGCCGGCGAGATTCTGCGCCAGTTCCAGCGCGCGCGGCATGTCATCCAGCAGCTTGGGCGTCAAGGCGCCCAGGATGGCGGCCTGTTCCACCACATCGCGGTTGCCGGCCTTGCGGGCCAGCGTCTGCACGGCGGAACGGGCAGCGCGCGCCTGTTCCACCAGCCCGCGCAGATCATCGCCGCCGCGCTGGTCGCCCATGGGGCCGACCAGATAAACGTCATCCGTGCCCTGGCCGATCAGGTAATCTTCCAGCGCCCGATCATCCTTCAGATACCGCTCCTTCGCCGTACCGCGCTTCACCCGGTAAAGCGGCGGCTGGGCGATGTAGAGATAGCCCTTCTCAATCACTTCCGGCATCTGCCGGTAGAAGAAGGTCAGCAGCAAGGTACGGATATGGGCGCCGTCGACGTCGGCGTCCGTCATGATGATGATCTTGTGATAGCGCGTCTTTTCAATATTGAACTCATCGCGCCCGATACCGGTGCCAAGCGCCGCAATCAGCGTGCCGATTTCGGCCGAGGACAGCATTTTGTCAAAGCGCGCCCGCTCCACATTCAAGATCTTGCCACGCAGCGGCAGGATGGCCTGATTCTGGCGCGAACGGCCCTGCTTGGCCGAACCGCCGGCCGAGTCGCCCTCCACAATGAACAGTTCGGAGAGCGCCGGATCGCGTTCCTGACAGTCGGCCAGCTTGCCGGGCAGGCTGGCCATATCCAGCGCCCCCTTGCGGCGGGTCAGTTCGCGGGCCTTGCGCGCGGCCTCACGCGCGGCGGCGGCTTCCACCACCTTGCCCACAATCTTGCGGGCATCGGCGGGATGTTCCTCAAACCAGGTGGACAGCGCATCGGCGCAGATCGATTCCACCACCGGGCGCACTTCGGACGAGACCAGCTTGTCCTTGGTCTGGCTGGAGAATTTCGGGTCCGGCACCTTGACGGAGATGATGCAGGTCAGGCCTTCGCGCATATCGTCGCCGGCCAGCGCCACCTTCTCCTTCTTCAGGATGCCGCTTTCTTCCGCGTATTTATTGACCGTGCGGGTCAAGGCAGCGCGGAAACCGGCCAGATGGGTGCCGCCGTCGCGCTGCGGGATGTTGTTGGTGAAGCACAGCGTCGTCTCGTGATAGCTGTCGTTCCACTGCAACGAGACTTCCACCCCGATCGGCACGCCCGCTTCCGATGCGCGTTCGGCCTTGGCATAGATGCCGGGCTTGTGCAGGGGGGTCTTGGACCGGTCCAGATACTGCACAAAGGCTTCCAGCCCGCCTTCGTAATAAAGTTCCACCGTGCGTGGTTCCACCCCGCGCGCGTCGGTGAACAGGATCAGCACGCCGGAATTCAGGAAGGCCAGCTCACGCAGCCGGTGTTCCAGGGTCTGGAAATCAAATTCCGTCTTGGTGAAGGTGGCCTTCGACGGCAGGAAGGTCACCTCCGTCCCGGTCAGGTGCTTGCCCTTGCGCGGGCCTTCTGTCACCAAAGGTGCCTCGCCGGCATCGGCCAGCGGGGCCACGGCGTCACCGTGGGAGAAGCGCATTTCCCATACCCGGCCCTGGCGCCAGATGCGCAGGTCCAGGATTTCCGACAGCGCGTTCACCACCGACACGCCCACGCCATGCAGACCGCCGGACACCTTATAGCTGTTCTGGTCGAACTTACCGCCGGCATGAAGCTGGGTCATGATGACCTCAGCCGCCGACACGCCCTCACCCTCATGCAGATCGACGGGGATGCCGCGCCCATTGTCGCGCACCGTCACCGAGCCATCGGCGTTCAGCCGCACATCCACCTTGTCGGCATGGCCGGCCAATGCCTCATCAATGGCATTGTCCACCACCTCATAGACCATGTGGTGAAGGCCGGACCCGTCATCGGTGTCACCGATATACATGCCAGGGCGTTTGCGCACCGCATCCAGGCCTTTCAAGACCTTGATGGAACTGGCGCCATACTCCTCCGACTGCTGCGGGGCCGTGGGTTCGATGGGGGGGAGATCAGTCTGGGTCATGGTGGCGGAGTTTATCAGAAAGGGCGCAAAAAGAGGGGTAAAAGCGTATTCAGCCTACCAAATTTCCGCATGGCTTAGCTGCGATTGGGCGACCTGGATATGGGTGGCGCGTTCCCCCAGCGGGCGGAAGATTTCCGCATCCGTGCCGGTCATCCAGGCTTGCGCGCCGGTGGCCAGAATCTCATCAAACAGGGCCTGTCGGCGGCCTTCATCCAGATGGGCCGCCACCTCATCCAGCAGCAGCAGCGGCGGGGTGCCGGTTTCGGCCTTCATCAGCCGGGCATTGGCCAGCACGATGGCGATCAGCAGGGCCTTCTGCTCGCCCGTGCTGCCCAGTTCGGCCGGCATGTTCTTGGCACGGTAGGTGACAGCCAGATCGGATTTATGCGGGCCGATGCCGGCACCGCCGGCCACCGCATCCACCCGCCGCCCGTCGGCCAGCGCACGGCGGAAACCTTCCTCGGCTTCCAGCGCCGGGCGGTCGGCCAGCAGCTCATCAATGGCGCCGGCCATGCGGATGCCGGGGGCGGGGAAGGGGCCGACACCCTGGGAGGCGGCCGCTTCCAGCCGCCGCACCATTTCCGCCCGTGCGGCGGCCACGGCGATGCCGGTTTCCACCATCTGGTCTTCCAGCGCCGACAGCCAGGCCGGATCAACCGGCCCGTCGCGCAGGATGCGGGCACGCTCGCGCAGGGCATTTTCATATTTGGTCAGCCGTCCGGCATGGCCGGGATCAAAGCCGAACACCAGCCGGTCCAGGAAGCGCCGGCGGCCCGACGCCGCCTCCTGAAACAGCCGGTCCATCTGCGGCGTCAGCCAGACGACGGCGACATGCTCGGCCAGTGCGATCTGGCCCTTGGCGGGGCGGCCATCAATATGCACCAGCCGCCGCTCACTCTCCCCGCCTGCCGGGTCGCGGCCGGTGCCGATTTCCACCGGCCCCAGCGGGGTCTGCACCTGGGCGGCAATGGCCCAGCCGGGGCCACCGGTCCAGTCGGCCGCACGGCTGTCGCCGATGCGCTCTGCGTCTGAAATCTTGGCCCGGCGCATCCCGCGACCGGGAGCCAGGAAGCTGACCGCTTCCAGCAGATTGGTCTTGCCGGCCCCATTCTCCCCCGTCAGCACAACAGGCCGCGCATCACATTCCAGCCGGGCAGAGGCATAGGAACGGAAGCGCGTCAGGGTCAGGCGGGTGACGGCAAGGGTGGGGTGGGTCAAGATGCAGCGCCGCGAATGCAGATGATCGGGGGCAGGCCGGCAGCGGGCAGGCGCAGCCACGCCTTGTCACTGGTCAAGGCCGGGGCTTGCCGTTGCAGGGCCAGCGCCAGACAGGCCCGGTCGCCTAAGGACAGGCCGGCTTTACGCGTCGGCTCCCGCAGGGCGGCGGCACGGACGGCCTGATCGGCGTCGAAATCGACAATCTCGATCCCCAGCCCCAGCACCACATCCCGCGCATTGGCCGGCGGGATGCCGCGTTCGACCAGTTTCGTCAGCGCTTCGGTGAAATTCACGGCGGACATGGCAGCGGCGGGCAGGATGGCTTCCACCTGTTCCGCCCCCGGCTCCCGCAGCAGAAAGGCCAGCAGGGCGGAACAATCCAGCACAGGATCACTCATGATCGGCGGCGGCCCGGCGTTCGGCGATCACCTCATCGGCAAGGCTGACGCCCTCGGGCACGAACTGGCGCACATAATCCTGGGCACGCTTTATCGCCACGGCAATCGGCTCCAGTATCACCGCGCCATCCACCAGGCGCGCCACTACGCGTCCCCCTTCCGGGATGCCCATGGCCGCCCGCATCCCGGCGGGGATGACCACCCGCCCATTCGGGGCGACCGTCAGGTTGGCTTGTGTGGTGGCGGGCATGGGAGAGTTCCTGTGTGTCACATTCACAGAATCTGACACTGCGCCCACCCATGTCAAGATTGCCTGCATGGCACAGGGGTAAAAGAAAATGCCCCGACGCGGGGCCGGGGGGCTGGGCTTCCATCTCTGTCTTCGACGGAGATGTGTTTTTAATCAATACCTACTGCCCTCGCTCCGTCACCCCGGCGAAGGCCGGGGTCCAGAATGGCGAGCGCTTTGCTTTACGAACTGGACCCCGGCCTTCGCCGGGGTGACGGGGATGATGAGGGTAATGCATTGAAGTAAAAAGAAAATTTTTCGACCGATGCATCATCGGTCCGGCGGTGAACAGGTTATGCGTCTGCCAGACCGATCACAAAGGCGACGGCCCGTGTCAGCTCCGCCATTTCATCCCGCGATAAATGCCCGATCACCTGCTGAATGCGATCCCGGCGCACCGTGACCGGCTTATCCGCCATTAATTGGGAGCGGGCGCGCAGGCCGTTTTCCGCACTGGGTTCGATCGTGACCCGGAAATCGGCGTCCGCCAGATCGCTGGTGAATTGGACAAGGATAACGGACTGATGGGTTGGCGGTAACGCATCGGTTTGCAGGATCACCGCCGGGCGTGGCTTCCCATAGTCGCCATTGGTGGCGACCACCACCACATCACCGCGTTGCATCCGTCAGGTCTTCATTATCAAAGTCGCTGACAGACTCGATCCAGTCCATGGCATCAGCCTCGGCGACCGGATCAAGGCGGGCCACTTGTTCGGCGATCCGGGCACGTAACTGGGGGGAACGGGCATCCGGGATGAACAGACGGATTTCCCGCAACCCCTGCGCCCGCTTGCGCTCCCGAAACGCCTTTACCCGTTCAGCCGCCTGTCCCATCAGAAGAGTCTCCTGCGTTACGCATCAGTGTAACGCGTAACGCAGGGGCTGGGCAAGCAGCGGGTCACACCCGCATCGGCATCAGCACATAAAGCGCCGAACCATCGGCCGCATCGCGGACGATGGTGGGGGAGCCGCTGTCGGCCATCTGCAATTTGGCGACACCGCTTTCGATCTGGGAGGTGATATCCAGCAGGTAACGGCTGTTGAAACCAATCTCCAGCGCGCTCTGCTCATAGACCACTTCAATCTCTTCCGTCGCCGAACCGGCATCGGGGGAGGTGGCGGAGAGCGTCAGCACGCCCTTGCCCAGGGCCAGCTTCACGGCGCGCGACTTCTCCGTGGAGATGGTGGCCACGCGGTCGACGGCGGCGGCGAACAGCTTGGCATCCACTTCCAGCGTCTTGTCATTGCCGGCGGGGATCACGCGTTCATAATCCGGGAAGGTGCCGTCGATCAGCTTGGAGGTCAGGGTGATGCTGTCAAAGGCGAAGCGCACCTTGGTGTCGGACAGCTGCACCTCGATGCTGTCGGCTGCCTCATCCAGCAGCTTGCGCACTTCCAGCACAGTCTTGCGCGGGATGATGACGCCGGGCACGGCCTCCGCCCCTTCCGGCAGGCCCACTTCCACCCGCGCCAGCCGGTGGCCGTCGGTGGCGACGGCGCGCAGGGCGGCGGTTTCACCGGCCTTCGGCTTGGTGGCGTGGATATAGATGCCGTTCAGGTAATAGCGCGTCTCTTCGGTGGAGATGGCGAACTTGGTCTTGTCGATCAGCCCCTTCAGGGCACCGACGGTCAGGCTGAACCGATGGGGCAGGTCGCCCTGGGTCATCTGCGGGAAATCATCCACCGGCAGGGTGCCCAGCTTGAAGTTGGAACGGCCAGAGCGCAGCGTCAGCACATCGCCCGAGGCATCCAGCTCCACCTGGCTGCCATCGGGCAGCTTGCGGGCAATGTCATACAGCGTGTGAGCCGGGGCGGTGGCGGAGCCGGGCCGGGCGATATCCGCCGGCACGCTTTCCACAATCTCCAGATCCATGTCGGTGGCGGTCAGCGACAGCTCGCCATTTTCCGCGCGCAGCAACACGTTGGACAGGACCGGGATGGTGTTGCGCCTCTCGACAACGCTCTGCACATGCCCGAGGGAGCGAAGCAGGGCGGCACGTTCGATGGTGATCTTCATCCTGAACCCGGTCGGTTTGTCGCCCCATGGTCGGTCCAAGGGACAGGGGAATGGTTACACGAATCCCCACCCGGCCACCCCGGCGGCCAGAGAAGGGGGCGACACCATAGCACAAGCTTGCGCGCATGACAGGGCTTTGCTGCATCGCATGGCTTATGGATTGACGAGATCCACCGCCAGCCCGCCAGAGAGCCGCCGCAGGGCCCGGGTGATGGCCGGCAGCTCTTTCTTGTAGAGTTTCTCCAGCGGGGTCAGCGTCACCTGCCAGCGCGGCTTATTGCGCCCGCCTGCCGCCCCGATCCGCCGGTGGCTCCAATGCGCCACCACCCGGCCCTGGCGCAGCACCACCGGGCTGATCCAGCCGGCGGTGCGATAGATGGCGGGGCGGTGCCGGTCGTCCAGATATTGCCCGGTATCCTGATGGCCCAGCAGCCAGGGATCGAACAAGGGCAGGGTGGTGAGGTGGCCGGGCACATGCTCGGCCTGGTGCAACGCCTCCCCATCATCGACCAGGATGAAGAAGCCGGGCTTGCCGGCGATGGCAACGGGGGTGATCTTTCCCGCCAGATCGGCAAAGCCCTGATGCACCGGGCCGGCGGGCAGGCCACTGAATTTGCGGAAATCCGCCGGGCTGGCGGGGCCGAAACTGGCCAGATAACGGCGCAGCAGGGCCGCCACCGCCGCCCGCCCCGCCATCGGGGTAATGGGCGTGCCGGGTGGCAGCCAACTTTCCAGCCGCACGAAACGCGCTTCCCGCAGGCCGGCTTCCCCCTCGCTTTCCGCCCCCATGGCCGGACCATGACAGAGATGGCCCAGCGCACAGGCCAGTTTCAGCACCCCGCCCCAGCTATGTTCCAGCCACGGCTTGGCCCAATCGCCCAGTTGCGGCACCAGCCGGCGCGACAGATCCATGCGGCTATGCGGCCCGTCGGCCAGGGCCTGACTGATGGCCCCGATCAAGACCGCCACCTGCTCCGGCGGCAACCCCTCCCGGCTGTACCATTTCTGATAGGCGTCACTGTGCAGCCCCCGCACCCCCAGCACCATGGGCAGGTCGGTGGCGGGAAACAAATGCAGGGTGGACCGGTGGGCCCACAGCTTCACCAGCGACCGGTCAGCATAAAGGGCCCGCTCCAGCGCCGCATCATCCACCCCGGCGGCGGCGCGGGCACGCAGTTGCAACAGGGCGGCGGAATGAACCTGCGCCTGCGCCCCGATCAGGCTGCCCGCCGCCGCCAGCCCATCCGCCGCCGGTTCCAGCAGATGCTGTCGGTGCAGACGAAAGGCCAGCGCCTGGTCAAGGCCGATGGCAAGCGGGGTGGTTGTCACGTGGGTGGCCTTTTGTTCCCGTCATATCGGCCCAGCATGACGCAAGATGATCTTGGGAACAATAAGGGAACGGATAGTGCCGCCCTTTATTCCGCCGCCATGCCATAGGAAGGGGTGGGCCTTGGCTTGAACCGGGCCAGCCAACGGTCGCGCAGGTGCAGGAAGGGCCGTTCCACCGCCCAATACAACACCGCCCCGAACAACAGGGCCAGACCGATGGCCAGCGTCAAACCCGCCCAGCCGGACAGGCCCAGGGCCGGGATCAGCCAAGTCTGGGCGACGTGATAGGCGATCTTGTGGCTGAGATAGAGGCTGTAGGCCCCCGCCGCCAACGCGCCCGCCCCCGGCAGGGCACGGGTGCCGATCAAACCCTTAGGCTCGGCCCCGGCGGCCACGATCAGGGCAACGCCGGTGGCCAGCAGGGGAAAGCCCAGCATGGTGCCCAACAGGCCGGTTATCTGGTCGTCGAACAGCAGGATGGCCGCCGCCATCAGGGCCAGGCCTGCCACCAGCAGCAGGGTGGGCCGGGCGGTCAGCCGGGCCCAGAGATCGGGGCGGAAAGCCCGGACCAGGGCCAGCGCCACCCCGGCCAGCAACCCGTCAAGCCGGCTCCAGGTTGGGAAATAGATCAGGTTCATATAGGGCGTCACCTGCGGGGCCGCCGCCGGATCGAAAGCAGGGGAGGCCACCTGTGACAGCCACAGGAACCCGCGCAGGCCGATCCCCAGCAAAACCACCGCCAGCAGGGCCAGCACGGTTTTGCGTGGCGACGGGCGGTTGCCCAGCAACAGCACGGCCAGGGGGAAGACCAGATAGAACTGTTCTTCCACGCACAGCGACCAGACATGGGAAAAGGTTTTGCCGATCCCCTGGTAAGGCAGCAGCAGGTTTTCCGTGAAGGTCACAAACTGCCAAAGCGGCTGCATGGCGGGCCGTTCGCGGGCTTCTGGCACCAGGGCATAAAGGGCGATCACCACCAGAAAGGCCGGCAGGGTGCGTAACAGCCGCTTGGCGAAGAACAGCCCATAATCTGGCTGCCGCCCGGCGGCCAGGGGGCGCAGCAACTGGCCGCCGATCAGATAGCCGGACAGCACAAAGAACAGGTCTACCCCCATCCAGCCGAACTGGACGAACCAGTTGTCCCCTGCCGGCACCAGACCAAAATTCATGGCGTGATAGATCATCACCCACGCGATAGCGACGGCGCGCACCAGATCAAGACCCGGCAGGCGCAGGGTGCGTTTTTCGGCTGGTTTCATTAGAGAAAGTCTATGTCTGGCGGTTCGGGGAAGGGCTGATCATTGGCTTAGCACATGATCAGCCCTTCCCTGCTGATTATCCTGCTGCCAGAAATTTCAGCCCCGCAATGCCCGCCACGATCAAGGCAATGCAGCCCAGCCGCAGGGCATCGGCCGGTTCCCCGAACAGCAGCATCCCGGCCAGCACCGTGCCCACGGTGCCGATCCCGGTCCAGACCGCATAGGCAGTGCCCAGGGGTAATGTCTTCAGCGCCAGCCCCAGCAGCAGGATGCTGACCAGCATGGAGAGCAGCGTCAGGGCCGTGGGCAGGGGACGGGTGAAACCGTCCGTATATTTAAGGCCGATGGCCCAGCCGATTTCAGCAAGGCCGGCGGCCAGCAGGTAAAACCACGCCATGGCGGGAATCTCCCCTTTGTCGAAGGGGCCGTCCCCGCTATGGCGCTTTCCCCGGCGATCCGGGCCGTCCCGGATCGCCTGTGCAGGGGAAATGTCGTGATTGCCATATGGTTTCAGACTTCTGTCCGGTCAAGCCGGTGACCGGCAGGGCGGGTTTGCCCTCAGCTGGGGGCCATCACCACCATGATCAACCAGTCGGCGGCCAGGGCTGGCTTGGTCTCCCCCTCAATCTCCATGCTGGCGGCATAATGCAGCATATGCTGGCCCTTGCCCCTGTCTTCCAGACCCGACAGGGTGAAACGCCCGCGCACGCGGGCGCCGCTGCGCACGGGCGCCAGAAAACGCAGCTTGTCGAAACCGTAATTCATGCTCATCGCCATGCCGGCGGGCAATGGGATGATCTCCATCCCCATGCCGCCCAGCAGGGACAGGGTGAGGAAACCGTGGGCGATGGTGCCGCCCAGCGGCGTCTGGGCCGCCCGCAGCGGATCGACATGGATGAATTGCCGGTCGCCCGTCAGGTCGGCGAATCGGTCGATCATCGCCTGATCGACCGTCACCCAGTCCGATACGCCGACTTGCTGACCGACCAGGCCCGGATAATCGGCCAAGGGAATAACCGGTGCTGCCATGACGCCCCCTTTTAAACACTCGTTTGATTCAGGTTGCACTATGGCCTGAAAACGGGCGGGGCGGAAAGGGGGATCAGACGCGCGGCAAGGTCTGGCCGATGGGGGTGTCGGCAGTGCCGGCCGCCTTTTCCGCCCGCAGCAGGTCCAGTTCCTTTTGCAGCTTGTCGGCGCGGCTCTGATGCTTGCGCTCCGCCTTGCGGTGGCCGTGCTGGCCGACCCAGACGGTCAAGCCCCCCAGCAGGAAACCCAGCACCAGCGTCACCAGCACCAGGGCAAAGGCCGGCGCTTCCACGAAAAAGGGCAGGGGCCAAAGACTGAGCTGCACCGGGGTCAGGTTGGAGATGGCAAAGGAAATGGCGATGACTGCCAGCGGCAGGGTGACGATCCAGGAAAGATAACGCACGGGTTCATGCTCCCCATTTGGGCGGGGCCGGAGGAAAGGCCCAAAAAGAAACGGCCCCGAGCATAACGCCGGGGCCGTCGAAAGTTTCCAGGAAATACGCTCGGTACGGAGACAACCGGCATACCCCGGTCAATGCCGCCCATGGGGGACAGGCGGATTGTCACATGATCGCCGCGCCAATCAGCAGGGCGAAAGACAGACCAAGCAGGGCGGTGGAGATGCGTTCCAGCCGTTCCAGGCGCTCACGGGCCTGACGCAAGGAGCTGGTGATTTCAGTGTAAGCATAAGCATGACGACGCATCTTGAACCTCCCTTACATCCCACCACCGCGGGTGCAACCGGCGATGGCGTGAGATACATGGCGGTCCGGCCACAGGCGGGGGGTGGGAGTAGCTGGGGGGCCTAACCTGTCATCCAACTGCAACCGGACCGTAATGGAACTGTGCGCCCATTCCCGGCCCCCGGCAAGGGTTCGAACATGACCTTTTGTATGGACTATACGAAATGATATTATGTGCGCTGCAACAGGAACAAGGCCTGTTCGCCCCACCAATTGGCCCGCCCACTATCGGCGGGGGCGTCGATCACCTTTTCATCGGCGCCCAGGATCAGGCTGCGTTCAATGCGGATGCCCATGTCCTGGCACAGCATCACGAAGTCGCGGATGGTGCAGAAATGGATATTGGGTGTGTTGTACCAATCATAGCCCAGCCGGTCGGTGACCGGCATCCGCCCCTTCAGCAGCAATTCCATCCGCACCCGCCAATAACCGAAATTGGGCAGGGAGATGATGGCGTGCCGGCCGATGCGCACCAGCTGTTCCAATATTTCCCGCGGCTGGCGGGTGGCCTGCAGCGTCTGTGACAGGATCACGTAATCAAAGCTGTTGGACGGGTAATCCTTCAGATCCGTATCGGCATCGCCCTGGATGACCGCCAGCCCCTGGCCGACGCAGCGGCGCACCCCGTCCATCGACAGTTCCAGCCCGCGCCCATCCACCTTCTTGCGATGGACCAAAGCATAGAGCAATTCGCCTTCGCCGCAGCCGACATCCAGCACACGGGCGCCTTCATCCACCCAGGCGGTGATGCTTTCCAGGTCGGTGCGGATATGGGGACCGGAAATCGCCATGGTTCAGGCCCCCTTGGCCGTGCTGGTCAGGCCGCGCCGCTGGGCGTTGCCTTCAATGAAACCGCGCGCGACCTGATAGAATTCCGGCTCATCCAGCAGGAAGGCATCATGGCCCTTGTCGGTCTCCACCTCCACAAAGCTGACATTGGCCGCCACCGCGTTCAGCGCATGGACGACGGCGCGGCTTTCACTGGTGGGGAACAGCCAGTCGCTGGAGAAACTGATCAGGCAGAAACGCACCGGCGTGGGTCGTTCCACCCCGTCCGCCCCCTTCACCCGGAAGGCATTGGCCAGCACCCCGCCATGGTCGGCGGCCAGATCGAAATAATCCATGGCGCGGGTGATATAGAGATATGAGTTGGCGTCGAACCGCTCCACAAAGCTGATGCCCTGGTGGCGCAGATAGCTTTCCACCTGGAAATCCGCATCAAAGCCGAAGGTGATGGCGGCCCGGTTCTGCAGGTTGCGCCCGAATTTGCGGTGCAGGGCCGGTTCGGACAGATAGGTGATGTGGGCGGCCATGCGGGCCACCGCCAGCCCCTTGGTGGGCCTTGTATTCTGGTTCAGATAATCCCCGCCGCGCCATTCCGGGTCGGCCATGATGGCCTGGCGCCCCACCTCATGGAAAGCGATGTTCTGGGCGCTGTGGCGGGCCGCCGTGGCAATGGGCAGGCAGCAATAAACCATTTCCGGATAGGAGACGGCCCATTGCAGCACCTGCATCCCGCCCATCGACCCGCCGATGACGCAGAACAGCTGGCGGATACCCAGATGTTCCACCAGCATCTTTTGCGCCCGCACCATGTCGGCGATGGTGATGACGGGGAAGGACAGGCCCCAGGGTTGACCGGTGGCGGGGTTGATCTCCTTCGGCCCCTCGCTGCCCAGGCAGCCGCCGATGACGTTGGAGCAGATGACGAAGAATCGGTCGGTATCAATCGGCTTGCCGGGGCCGACCATCAGGTTCCACCAGCCGGGCTTGCCCGTCACCGGATGCTTTTCGGCGACGAAGTGATCCCCCGTCAGCGCATGGCAGACCAGCACGGCGTTCGAGCGGTCGGCATTCAGTGTGCCATAGGTCTGATAGGCCAGCCGGAAGCAGCCCAGTTCCACCCCGCTATCCAGCATCAGGGGCGTATCCTTGCCCAGCACGATGGAACGCGCGGGTTCGGCCGGGCCACAATCGCGGAAAAGGGCGGGCGTTTCAGTCACCGGGCGTTCCATCGAAGGCGCACGCAAAAAGCGGCGGCGATAACGGTCAGGGCCGGCCGGGCAGGGGATGCACGGGTCCGGTTGGGCAAGTAGAGCTAGAAAGGGGGGGCACGGGTGTCAATGTTTTCTTTGATTTTACCGGGGGTGGCGACTACTACTATCCGGCCCTGCACGGACAAATTTCCGGCCATCCATGTCCCCGACCCCCACGCTTGATGATCTGCGCCGCGAGATCGATGAGATCGATGCGGCGATTCACGCCCTTTTGCTGCGTCGCACCGAGGTGGTGCAGGAGGTGGGGCGGGTGAAGCCTCCGGGCCGTCCCTTCATCCGGCCGGGACGGGAGGCGGAGATTATCCGCACCCTGGTGGCCCGCCATAGCGGCCCCTTCCCGTTGCAGGCCCTGATCCGCATCTGGCGGGAGATGGTATCGGCCTTTACCCGCGTGCAGGGGCCGCTGGGCGTCGCCGTGGTCTGCCCGGATGACCAGCGCAGCCCGCTCTGGGATAATGCGCGGGACCATTTCGGCAGCGCCACCCCCACCATCGCCGTCAATACCCCCATGGCCGCCTTGCGCGCCGTGTCGGAGGGGACGGCCACCGTCGCCGTGGTGCCCTGGCCGGAAGAGGATGATAACGACGCCTGGTGGCGTTTCCTCGTCTCCCCCGATCCCAAGACCCCGCGCATCATTGCCCGCCTGCCCTTCCTGCGCCAGACCGGCCAGCAGGTTGGCCGTGAGGGCGGCGACGCCCTGGTGCTGGCCGCCGTCCCGGCGGAAGCCACGGGCGATGACCGCACCCTGCTGGCGGTGGAAGTGGGCCAGGATGTCAGCCGGGGCCGGCTGAAGGATGTGCTGGAAGCGGCCGGCTTTGCCACCCTGCAACTGCGCACCCACCATCTGCCCGGTGGCGGCGGTGCCGTGCATCTGGTGGAGGTGGAGGGCTTCGTGGATGCGGGGGATGCGCGCCTGGATGCCGCGACGCTGAAGCTGGGCGAAAGCGCCACCCGCATGTTGCCTATCGGCGCCTATGCCACCCCCATCACCCTGCCCAAGGGGTGAGGGGGACACGCTATTGTCATTGCGATGATATTTGGGCAGAGGATTACAGGGCTGGCTGATCTGGCTTCGGAATGATAAGCCATAGAGGTAGCGAGGCTTTCTGATCAAGGAGGGGGGCGATGGGCGCCGGTTCGATCCGCAGGATCACGTTGCGCAACTACAAAAGCATCGCCTATTGCCGTATTGATCTGCATGATCTGATGTTCCTTGTTGGCCGTAATGGGGCAGGCAAGAGTAATTTCCTGGATGCCTTCCGTTTTGTTTCTGATGCGCTGCGCACCAGCCTGGATCAGGCATTGCGGGATCGTGGCGGCATTCGAGAGGTGCGGCGCAGGTCGGGTGGCCACCCGACCCATTTTGCCATCCGTCTTGAGTTCCAATTGCCTGACGGTCGCTATGGCTACTACGCTTTCAGCGTCGGTACGACCGGGACCGGGGCCCCCCAGGTGGCGCGGGAGGAGTGTTGGGTCTATCCTGCACAAGATTTTGGTGAACCGGACTATTTCGAGATACTTGCCGGAGAGGTGAAGGGGAACAGCCTGTCTGCGTTTCCGGCTGTACTGCCGGACCGGCTGGCTTTGGTGGCGGCGTCTGGTTTGCCGGCATTCCGCCCAGTGTTTGACCTGCTTTCCCGCATGGATGTCTATAACATCAACCCGGAGGTGCTGCGCGCACCGCAGAAGCCTGATTTGGGCGGTGTGATGCGGCACGATGGCAGCAATGCAGCCAGCGTCCTTCATCGGTTCTCTGCTGAGACGCGGGAAAGCGTGCGTACCCATCTTTCCCGCATCGTGCCCGGTGTGTCGGCGGTAACAGTGAAGCCGCTGGGCAGCTACGAGACGATTGAGTTTTCGCAAATTGTGCAGGGCCAGAAACACCCCTGGGCCTTTCTGGCTCAGCAAATGTCGGATGGCACGCTGCGTGCCCTTGGCATTTTGCTGGCGGCTTTCCAGGATGGGGCCGGAAGTGCTGCTGTCAGCCCGCGGTTGATTGGGCTCGAAGAGCCGGAAACGGCACTGCACCCCGCAGCGGTGGGCATCTTGTTGTCGGCCTTGCAGGAGGGGGCCCGGCACCGGCAAATCCTTGTCACCTGCCACAGCCCTGATTTGCTGGACAGTTTCGACATCGTGCCGAATCAGATGATTGCTGTGGAAAGCAAGAATGGTACATCCGTTCTTGGCCCCCTTGATTCTGCATCTATCCAGACCCTGCGCGACCACCTGCTGACCCCCGGCGAATTGCTGCGCCAGGATCAATTGGCTCCCGATCCGGAGGTTTTCCGCGAAAAAAGCCCGGTTCAGGAAGACCTGTTCGGCCCGATGGATATCTGAGCCATGGCCTTCATCGTGCCCATCGTCGAAGGCAAGGGGGAGGTAGAGGCGGTACCAATCCTGCTGCGTCGGATCGCGGCGGAGGTTGGGGGCTGGGTGAAGGTCAATCCCCCGATCCGTGTTGCATCTGGCTCCTTTCTCAATCGGGAGGAGGAGCGGCGTAAATATGTGGGGCTGGCAGCCAACAAGGCCATTCAGGGCAGGGGCCATGTGCTGTTGATGCTGGATTGCGATCAGGAAGCGGGCGATAGGCGACAGGCGTGCCCAGCCGAATTGGGGCCAAGCCTGTTGGCACAACTCCGCGTCATTCGCCCGGATGTATCCATGTTCGTCGCCTTGGCGCACAAGGAGTATGAAAGCTGGTTTCTGGCTGCCCTGGAATCGCTGGCCGGTCAGGCGGGGTTGCCCGCTGATGTGCAGGCCCCCAATGACCCCGAAGCAAAGCGCAACGCCAAAGGCGAGTTGGGACGACTGTTGGGACGAAACTACGGCTATGATGATGAATTGCAAAGACAATTCACTGAACTGATGTCCTTGCAACAGGCCCGCCGTGCACCTTCCTTCGACCGGCTTTACCAGTGGGTTGCCGGGATCGTTGCTGGCCACTCCGCTTGAGGCTGCCCGTCACCCATGGTACTGACCATGGCTCCAATCTTATCAGGCGTTTTCCCATGACCAGCCCGCTCTTCACCCGCGTTGCCATTGTCGGCTTTGGCCTGATCGGTTCCTCGATCGCGCGGTGCGTGGCGGAATATCCGGGCTTGGCCAAGGATGTGGTCTGTATCGACCGGTCGCAGACCGTCTGCGACCGGGTGATGGAACTGGGCATTGCGGCGGCGGCCAGCACCGATCCGGCCCTGGTTGCCACCGCCGATCTGGTGGTGCTGGCCACGCCCATTGGGGCCTTTGCTGATCTGGGGGCCATTATCGGCCCGCATCTGGCGCCCGGCACTATTTTGACCGATGTGGGTTCGGTGAAACAGTCGGTGGTGCGCGATATCGGCCCGCATGTGCCCGATGGTGTGCATTTCGTGCCCGGGCACCCGCTGGCCGGCACCGAACATTCCGGCCCCGATGCCGGCTTTGCCAGCCTGTTCAAGGATCGCTGGTGCATCCTGACCCCGGTGCCCGACAGCGATGCGGCGGCGGTGGAAAAGCTGGCCGCCTTCTGGCGCGGCTGTGGCAGCCAGATTGAACTGATGGAACCCGGCCACCATGACCGGGTGCTGGCCATCACCAGCCATCTGCCGCACCTGATCGCCTATACCATCGTCGGCACGGCCACCGATCTGGAAGAACATCTGAAATCGGAAGTGATCCGGTTTTCCGCCTCCGGCTTCCGCGATTTCACCCGCATCGCCGCCAGCGATCCGGTGATGTGGCGCGACATCTTCCTGAACAACCGGGAAGCCGTGCTGGAGGTGATCCAGCGCTTCACCGAAGACCTGACCGCCCTGCAGCGCGCCATCCGCTGGGGCGAGGGGGAAAAGCTGGAAGAACTGTTCACCCGCACCCGCGCCATCCGCCGGTCGATCATCGACGCAAAGCAGGCGTAAGGTTGTAGGCAGGGCGCTTACCCCACCACCCGCCAGACCAGCGACGCCGCCAGCGCCAGCATGGTCAGCCCCATCAGCCCGTCCAGCACCCGCCACGCCGCTGGCCGGGCGAACAGGGGTGTCAGCATCCGCGCACCATAGCCCAGGGCGGTAAACCAGCAGAAGCTGGCTGCCACCGCCCCGGCAATGAACAGCGGGCGCAGTTCCACCGGCTGGGCGGAACCGGCGGTGCCCATCAGCAGCACCGTATCCAGATAGACATGCGGGTTCAGCAAGGTGAAGGCCGCCGTTGCGGCCAGGGCGCGCGGCAGCGTCACCCCCTCGCCCTGGGCCACCGCCATGGCCTCCCCCGCCCGCAGCCGCCCCAGCGCGCGCAGCCCGTACCAGCCGAGAAACCCCGCGCCCGCGATGGCCAGCAGGTCGGCCAGTTGTGGCAGGGCGGCCAGGAAGGCCCCCAGTCCCGACACACCGGCCGTGATCAGCAACGCATCCGCCGCGCCACAGAACAGCACGATGGGGCCGACATGCTGTCGGCTCAACCCCTGGCGCAGCACGAACAGGTTCTGTGCGCCGATCGCCATGATCAGGGCAGCGGAGAGGGCGAAACCGGTGAGGAAGGGGGCGAGGTTGTATGTCATGTCCCAACCGGTAACGCCGCCGGGATGCTTCAGTAAAACTTGTTCTTCTTAAGCTGATGAAGCCATGCTTCATCCATGCTTGATTATCCGGCCCTGGCCGCCCTGGCCGCCATCATCCATGAAGGCAGTTTTGAACGCGCCGCGACAGCGCTGGGCATCACCCCGTCCGCCGTGTCCCAGCGCGTGCGCGGGCTGGAGGAACGGCTGGGCGCCATTCTGGTGGTGCGCGGCCAGCCCTGCATCCCCACCGATCTGGGGCGCGCGTTGGTGGCGCATATGGACAAGGTGCGCCTGCTGGAAGCCGATCTGGCCCCCCTGCTGAAACCGGAGGGGCAGGGGGGAGCCAGCCCGCCCACCCTGCGGCTGGCGGTGAATGCCGACAGTCTGGCGACATGGTTTCCCGCCGCCGCAGGGCTGTTCGCCCGGGACAATGCCGCCCTGCTGGATTTGACATTGGATGACGAGGCGCATACGGCCGAACGGCTGCGGGCCGGGGATGTGCTGGCCGCCGTCACCGCCGACCCGGAACCGGTGCAGGGCTGCAAGACCCTGCCGCTGGGCCGGCTGCGCTATATCGCCTGTGCCAGCCCCGCCTTCATGGCGCGCCATTTCGCCCAAGGGGTGGGTGCCGCCAGTCTGGCGCAGGCCCCCCTGATGCGGTTCGACCGGCGGGACCATCTGCAGGCGCGCTGGGCCCGCGATGCCTATGGCATGGAATTGACCGCCCCGCCGCACTGGGTGCCCTCCACCCAAGGCTTTCTGGATTTCACCTTGGCGGGGCTGGCCTGGGGGATGCACCCGCTGATGCTGGCCGCCCCGCATCTCGCCGCCGGTCGGCTGGTGGAATTGCCGCCGCATCGACCGGTGCATGTACAACTTTACTGGACCGTCACCCGCCTGCAGGCTGCCCCCTTACGGGCCCTGACCGCCGCCGTACGTACAGCGGCGGGGGAGGGGCTGGAGGGATGATCAGGACCTGTACTTCGCCAGTTCCAGCTTGCCCAGTTGCGCCCGGTGCACCTCGTCCGGGCCATCGGCCAGGCGCAGGGTGCGGGCGTTGGCATAGGCCCAGGCCAGGGGGAAATCGTCCGATACGCCGCCGCCGCCATGGGCCTGGATCGCCATGTCGATCACCTTGCAGGCCATGTTGGGGGCCACCACCTTGATCATGGCGATCTCGGCCTTGGCCACCTTGTTGCCCACCGTATCCATCATATAGGCTGCCTTCAGGGTCAGCAGGCGGGCCTGTTCGATGGCAATGCGGGCTTCGGCAATCCGTTCGTGCCACACGCCTTGCGTGGCGATCGGCTTGCCGAAGGCCACGCGCGACGACAGGCGCTGGCAGGTCAGCTCCAATGCCCGTTCGGAAGCCCCAATCAGCCGCATACAATGATGGATGCGTCCCGGCCCCAGCCGGCCCTGCGCAATCTCAAACCCGCGCCCCTCGCCCAGCAGGATATTTTCCACCGGCACGCGCACATTCTCGAACAGCACTTCGGCATGGCCATGCGGGGCATCGTCATAGCCGAATACCGGCACCGGGCGCTTCACGGTGACGCCCGGCGTGTCGGTCGGCACCAGGACCATGGATTGCTGGCGGTGCCGGTCCGCATTGTCCGGGTCAGTCTTGCCCATGACGATCATGATCTTGCAGCGCGTGTCATTGGCCCCGCTGATCCACCATTTGCGGCCATTGATCACGTAATGATCGCCGTCGCGCTGAATGGTGGTGGCGATGTTGGTGGCGTCCGAGGAGGCAACCGCCGGTTCCGTCATCGCAAAGGCGGAACGGATCTCGCCCGCCAGCAGCGGTTTCAGCCAGCGTTCCTGCTGTGCCGGGCTGCCATAGCGCACCAGCACTTCCATATTGCCGGTATCGGGCGCGCCGCAATTGAAGATTTCCGGGGCCCAGTGGCTGCGGCCCATCACCTCGCATAAGGGCGCATATTCCAGGTTGGTCAGCCCGGCCCCCTGGTCGGATTCCGGCAGAAACAGGTTCCACAGGCCGGCGGCCTTGGCCTTATCCTTCAACTCTTCCAGCAGGGGCAGCGGCTTCCACCGCGTCTCCCCTGCTGCCACCTGGGCGTAAAGCGCCGCCTCGTTGGGATAAACATGCTCGTCCATGAAACGGCTCAGGGCCGCGTGAAGGGCGATGGTGCGCGGGCTTTGGGTGAAAATGCCGGTCATGGGGGCCTCCTGTGGTGGCCGGATGGGTGGTTTTTTGTGAGCGGCCCACGGTTGTTAAGGCCTTTTGTTATCAGCCCTGCCACCGTCACCCCGGCGAAGGCCGGGGTCCAGAATCAAAGGGCGCTTTGCTTTACGAGCTGGACCCCGGCCTGCGCCGGGGTGACGGTACTAGAGGATGGTCTGATGAGGCGATAAGGGAGACGTGCGCGCCCTCAGCCAAACCGTTCCCGCCCTTCGGCCACCAACCGCACCAGCAAGGGTGCCGGGGACCAGTGGGCGCCGGTGGGGTCGTCGCCGGCCATCTGGGCGAAGCGGTTGATATCGGCCAGCACATTGGCCAACCCGGTCAGTTCGGCCTGCTTCATCGGGCCGCCGCGCCAGGCGGGGAAGCCGTAACCGTAGAGATAGACGATATCGATATCGCCCGGCCGCTGCGCCATGCCTTCTTCCAGGATGCGCGCCCCTTCATTCACCAGGGCATAGACCAGCCGCTTCTGGATCTCTTCCTCCCCGATGGCGCGGGGGGTGATGCCGTGCTGCTGGCGATAGGCATCCACCATGGCAGCCACGGCGGGGTCGGGGCGGGGCGTGCGGTCGCCAGGTTCATAATGATACCAGCCGCGCCCGTTCTTCTGCCCCTTGCGCCCATCGGCGGTCAGCAGGTCGGACAGGGCGGTGCCGTAAATCTTGCCCTCCGCCACCCGGCGGTCACGGATGGCCTGCATCACATCCAGCCCGGCCATATCGCCCATGGCAAAGGGCCCCATGGCCAGACCATAGCGGCGGGCGGCCTGATCGACCGCCGCGACCGAGGCCCCTTCGATCACCAGTCGCTGCGCCTCCGTGGCATAATATTGCAGCATCCGGTTGCCGACAAAGCCATCGCAATTGCCCACCGCCACGGCCACCTTGCCGATCTTGCGGCCGATGGCCATGGCGGTCTGGATGGCGTCCGCCGCACTGTCGCGGCCGCGCACCACCTCCAGCAGTTTCATCACATTGGCGGGGCTGAAGAAATGCATCCCCACCACATCCGCTGGCCGGCCACTGGCCGCAGCGATGGCATCAATATCCAGGGTGGAGGTATTGCTGGCCAGCACGGCCCCCGGCTTGGCGACATCCCCCAGCCGGGCGAACACGGCCTGTTTCACCGCCATATCTTCATAGGCAGCCTCCACCACCAGATCGGCGGCGGACAGGTCGGCATAGTCGGTGGTTTGGGTGATCAGCGACAGGCGCTGATCCATGGCCGCCTGGGTCAAGCGGCCCTTGGCCACGGTGGCGGCATAGTTGCGGGCGATGATACCGATGCCCCTGTCCAGGGCCGCCTTATCCATATCCAGCAGCGTCACCGGAATGCCGGCATTGGCAAAGCACATGGCGATGCCGCCGCCCATGGTGCCGCTGCCGATCACCCCCACCTGGGCCACGGGGCGGGGCTTGGCATCGCCCAGCCCGGCCACCTTGGCGGCGGCGCGTTCGGCGAAGAAGGCATGGATCAGCGCCTTGGACTGGTCATGCGCCATGCAATCCCAGAACAGGGCGCGTTCCCGCGCCAGCCCGTCGCTAAAGGGCAGGGTGATGGCGGCTTCCACCGCATCAATACAGCGCTGCGGCGCGTGCAGCCAGGGGGTGCTGTCGGCCAGCTTCTGCCGGGCGGCCGCCACGGCGGCAGCATCGCCCGGCCCCAGCCGGTCGGTGCGCAGGCTGGCGCGTGGCAAGGGCGGCGTGTCGGGCAGGCTGGCGGCAAAGGCGGTGGCCAGTTCCAGCGGCGTGCCGCTGCCCACATGGTCCAGCAGGCCCAGCGCCTGGGCCTGCGTTGCCGCCAGGAAATCCCCGCTGGTGATCAGGGCCAGCGCCTTGGCCACACCCACCAGCCGGGGCAGGCGCTGGGTGCCGCCGGCACCGGGCAGCAGGCCCAGCTTCACCTCCGGCAGGCCCACCTGGGCCTCGCTGGTGGCGACCCGGTAATGGCAGGCCAGCGCCACCTCCAGCCCGCCACCCAGGGCGGTGCCATGGATGGCGGCAATCACCGGCTTGGGCGACGATTCGATGGCGGCGTTGATCTCGTTCAGGTCCGGCTCCGCCAGCCCGCTGCCCAGGAATTCCGCAATATCGGCCCCGGCAATGAAGGTGCGCCCGGCCCCCAGAATCACCAGCGCCTTGGCCGTCGCATCGGCAAGTCCCTCGGCCAAGGCCTGCCCGATGCCCTGGCGCACGGCCTGGCTGAGCGCATTGACCGGCGGGCTGTCCACCGTGATGACACCGACATCGCCCTGTCGGGCGTAATGGACAACCCGCCGGTCCATGGCATTTCCTCCGTTCAGGTGGGCGCCTTTGCCGGCGCCTCATCGCTGTTCGTATGCTAGTTTCAAACAAGTGTTTGCGTCAACCTGTTCCCTGTCGAGGCGATAGGGGTGGTTGACGCAGGGTCAACCGGGGCCTATCCCCAGCTTTTGGGCTCTTTGCAGTGATCAGCGGGAACGCTAAGCTGGAAAACGCCTGTTTGAGACAGGCCAACAACAGCGGGGCTGCCCGGTGACCGGGCCGGCCCTGTGCGGACGGGTAGGGACGCGAAAAGGATGAAGGCGGAAGCCGAGCAGAAGGAAGGGGGCACGGCCCCGGCGGATAGCGCGCGCCCGGACACCAAGGAGGTGATTCTGGATGCGGCGGAAAAGCTGTTTGCGGAAAAAAGCTATGCCAGCGTCTCGCTGCGTGAACTGACGGCGGCGGCCGGCGTCAATCTGGCAGCGGTGAATTACCATTTCGGGTCCAAGGATGCGCTGCTGGTGGCGGTGTTCCGGCGGGGGGCCGTGGCGCTGAACCGGGAGCGCGCCCGCCTGCTGCGGGAGGCGGAGGAACGCGCCGGTGGCGGCACCCCGCCCTTGCGGGAGATTGTGGAGGCGCTGATCGCGCCGGCCATCCGCTACAGCTTCACCTCCAACCGGCTGGCGCTGTACAACCAGTTCGTCGCCTTTGCCCGCGGCGATGGCCCGCCGGAAGCACGCGAGATGCTGGACAAGGATGTCGGGCACCTGCAGCGCTTCGTGCTGCCGCTGGCCCGCGCCCTGCCGCACCTGCCGCAACAGGAGGTTTACTGGCGGCTGCATTTCGTGATGGGGGTCCAGCACTCGCTTTATACCGACATGAAACGGCTGGAAACCCTGTCCGGCGGCCAGTGTCACCTGGATAATCTGCCGGCGGTGACGGCGCGGGTGGTGGATTTCGTCGTCGCCGGGCTGGAGGCGCCGCACCGCGTGGTCTGAAACCTTTGATGTCAGTGCGGCGGGCGACCCTGCCGGAGTCGCCCGGCGCACGATGTTGCCTTGCCGGGACAAAACCTATCGTCCGGGCATATTGAGGGGGGCGGAGCGTCCCCGCTATGGCCGGCGTGCCACACTGCCCCTCCGACGAAAGCAATAGGGTGAAATCCGTTACAGCAGAACGGCTTACCCTTGCGCCGTCACGCTGGCTGCGGCAATCTGGGGGCGAATTGATGCAAAGGTGGCCAAGCGTGTCCGGCCTGCCGTTGATGGCAGCGGGCGCACCGGCCCGCTACCCGTTTAGAACAGGCCACCACATCCCAGGGGGGATTGACAGGTATGACCAAGTCGGAACTGATCCAACGTCTGGCGGAACGCAACCCGCACTTGTACCAGCGCGATGTTGAAAAGATTGTCACCACCATCTTTGACGAGATTACCGAGGCGCTGGCCCGGGGCGACAGAGTGGAACTGCGCGGGTTCGGCGCCTTCTCGGTGAAGAAGCGCGACGCCCGCACCGGCCGCAACCCGCGCACCGGTGAAAGCGTGGATGTGGATGAAAAGGTCATCCCCTTCTTCAAGACCGGCAAGCAGCTGCGGGAACGGCTGAATACGGATGAGTGATTAGCCGGCGCTGACGGCGCTTCGGACTTTCATATCCATCCCTGGCGATGTAACTGACGAAAACGGGGGCGCGGCGGTTATCTGCCGCGCCCCATGGTATTTCTTACTTCCGCCGATACAGCTGGCTCACATCCCGCACCGCCCCCTTGGCCGCCGACGTGGTCAGCGCGGCATAGGCCTGCAACGCCTGGGAAACATAGCGTTCGCGCGGGGCGGTGGGCTTCCAGCCGTCCAGGCCCTTGGCATCCATGGCGGCGCGGCGGCGGTCCAGTTCGGCGTCGGTCACATCCAGATGGATGCGGCGGTTGGGGATGTCGATCAGGATCAGATCGCCTTCCTCCACCAGACCGATGGTGCCGCCCTCGGCGGCTTCCGGGCTGGCATGGCCGATGGACAGGCCCGACGTGCCGCCGGAGAAGCGGCCATCGGTGATCAGCGCGCAGACCTTGCCCAGCCCCTTGGACTTCAGATAGCTGGTCGGGTAGAGCATTTCCTGCATCCCGGGCCCGCCCTTCGGCCCTTCATAACGGATCAGCACCACATCGCCGGCTTGGATGCGGTTGCCCAGAATGGCGGAAACGGCGGCATCCTGGCTTTCAAACACGCGGGCCGGGCCACTGAAGGTCAGCGCCGACGGGTCCACACCCGCCGTCTTCACGATGCAGCCCTCTTCGGCCAGATTGCCGAACAGCACCGCCAGACCGCCATCCTTCGAGAAGGCGTTATCGACCGAACGGATCACGCCCTTGGCCCGGTCGGTGTCCAGTTCGTGATACCGGCTGGCTTGGGAGAAGGCGACCGTGGTGCGCACGCCGCCGGGGGCGGCCTTGAACAGCGTCTGCACATCCGGGTCGTTGCTGACGGCAATGTCCCAACGGGCCAGGGCATCGGCCAGCGTCGGGGCATCCACGCGCTTGGCATCGGTGTGCAGCAGGCCGGCGCGGGCCAACTCACCCAGGATGGACATGATGCCGCCGGCGCGGTGCACATCCTCGATATGCACATCGGCCACGGCGGGGGCCACCTTGCAGATATTGGGCACGCGGCGCGACATCCGGTCGATATCGGCCATGGTGAAATTCACCTCGCCCTCGTGGGCGGCGGCCAGCAGGTGCAGCACGGTGTTGGTGGAACCGCCCATGGCGATATCCAGCGCAATCGCGTTCTCAAACGCCTCAAACGTGGCGATGTTGCGCGGCAGCACGCCCTCATCGTCCTGGAAATAATAGCGCCGCGCCAGATCGACGATGGTGTGACCGGCCTGCACGAACAGGGCGCGGCGGTCGGCATGGGTGGCCAGAACGGTGCCGTTGCCGGGCAGGGCCAGCCCCAGCGCCTCGGTCAGGCAGTTCATCGAATTGGCGGTGAACATGCCAGAGCAGGAACCGCAGGTCGGGCAGGCCGACCGTTCGATGACCTTCACATCCTCGTCGCTGTACTTGTCATCGGCCGCCGCCACCATGGCGTCGATCAGGTCGATGGCGATTTCCTTGCCCTTCACCGTCGCCTTGCCAGCCTCCATCGGGCCGCCGGACACGAAGATGGTGGGGATGTTCAGGCGCAGCGCCGCCATCAACATGCCGGGCGTGATCTTGTCGCAGTTGGAAATGCACACCAGCGCGTCGGCGCAATGGGCATTCACCATATATTCCACCGCATCGGCGATCACTTCACGCGAGGGCAGGGAATAAAGCATCCCGTCATGGCCCATGGCGATGCCGTCATCCACGGCGATGGTGTTGAATTCCTTGGCGATACCGCCCGCGGCTTCCACCTCGCCGGCCACCAGCTGGCCCAGATCCTTCAGATGCACATGGCCCGGCACGAACTGGGTGAAGGAATTGGCAATGGCGATGATCGGCTTGCCGAAATCCTCATCCTTCACGCCGGTGGCGCGCCACAGGCCACGGGCGCCGGCCATATTGCGGCCATGGGTGCTTTTGCGGGAGCGGAGCTGAGGCACGGGGGTTATCCTCTGGGTAACAAGATTTCAAAAGTGCTGGATTGTTGGATGGAAAAATACCCTTGCAGTCGCCGCCGCGCATCCAACATTCCTGCAACCCGTGTATGCCCGCACCCCGGTGCCGGTCAAGCGCGGGCGGATAATTTATCCCAGGGGCACAAGGGGGCTGGATTCCCCAGCGATAATCTGGTGAAAATTTCCTGAACGAATTTTTGTGCGGTGCCGAAGACGAAAAGGCGGTGGCAATGGGACAGGCTCGGCGGGGCTGGCTTCTTGGCGCGGTGCTGCTGGCATCGCTGATATCCACCCTGCCGGCGGCGGCACAGGCGCCGCTGATCGCCGACATGCCCTGGCTGACCGCCCACTCGGTAAAGCAGGGCAAGCGGCAGGTCAGCTATTTCGTGGCCGATCATGGCGCGGACAAGCCAACCATCCTGTTCATCCAGGGCTCTGGCTGCGACAGCTGGTTTGAGCGGCAGGATGATGGCAGCCTGGAACCGCGCACCAATGCCGCCGCCATCATTCTGGACCGGCAGGATATCAACGCGGTGCTGGTGGAAAAGCCGTTCAGTAATGATGAGGATGCCGACCGCGGGGATGAGTGCAGCCCCGCCTTCATCGCCGATTTCTCGGCCGACAGCTGGCAGGCGGCGCTGTCGGCTGTGCTGACCGATGTGCGCCGCACGCTGCCGCCCGATGCCGCCCCGATCATGCTGTTCGGCCATTCGGAAGGGGCGGATATGGCGGCCTATCTGGTGGGGGCCGACCCTGACATTGGCAGGGCCGCCATCATCGCCGGCGGCGGCCTGGATATCCTGTTCGAGATGACCAGCTTTGCCTATATCGGCGGCGGCTGGACCGGGGTGCGGGAGGAAGAGGCGGGCAAGATGTCCGACCGGCTGCGCGCCATCATGAATGGCAAGGGTCGGGATGATGAAATCCTCTGGGGTTCCAGCCTGCGGCAATGGCGTTCCTTCCTGCGCCGACCGCCGGGGCTGGAGCTGTTGAAAAGCGATGCCAGCCTGTTGCTGGTCGGCGGTACGCGGGACAAGGACGCCTCCATGCTGGCGATGGAGGCGTCTTATGCCCTGCTGGTGGCAGGGGGGCATGATGTCACCATCTGGCGGCTGGTGGGGGCCGATCACCGGCTGATGGCGCGCGGCGACCGCGCCGAAACCCGCCGCCATTATAATCAGGCCATCGACTGGCTGATCGGTCGCAAACTGGTGGTACAGGACAAGGGCGCCATCCCCGCCAATGCCACGGTGCAATAGCCGGTGGACAGCGGCGGGTGCCACGGGTAAGCCTTGCGGGAACTTTTCCCGAACATCGGTAGAGGGCTGCCCCCGTGCGTATCGCCACCTGGAACATCAATTCCGTCCGCCTGCGCATCGATCTGGTGATGAAGCTGCTGGACGAACAGGCCCCCGATGTCCTGTGCCTGCAGGAAACCAAGGTGGTGGACGATGCCTTTCCCCGCAATGCCTTCAAGGATCGCGGGTACGAGCATATCCATATCCATGGCATGAAAAGCTATAATGGCGTGGCCATCCTGTCGCGCCTGCCCTTTTCCTCCCGCGATATCCGCCATTCCTGCGGGAAGGAGGATTGCCGCCACGTGCTGGCCACGCTGGAAAACGGGGTGGAGATCCATAACCTCTATATCCCCGCCGGCGGGGATATCCCCGATCCGGCGGTGAATGACAAATTCGCCCACAAGCTTCAGTTCCTGGCGGAAATGCAGGAATGGTTCCTGGCCAACCGGACCCCGGATCAGCCGATGATCCTGGTCGGCGATCTGAATATCGCGCCCCTGGAACATGATGTCTGGTCGCACAAGCAGTTGCTGGATGTGGTTTCCCACACCCCGATTGAGGTGGAGAAGCTGACCGCCCTGCAGAACAGCCTGAACTGGGTAGACGCGGTGCGCCATTTCGTGCCGCCCGACCGCAAGCTCTATAGCTGGTGGTCCTATCGCGCGGCGGACTGGAACGCGTCGGACAAGGGCCGCCGGCTGGATCATGTCTGGGTGACGCCGCCGTTGGCACCGAAGCTGAAGGGGCAGACCATCCTGCGCGACGCGCGCGGCTGGGAACCCAAGCCCAGCGACCATGTACCGGTGATTGTTGATCTGGAGATGTGAGGGAGGGCGGGAACGGCACTGTCGCCCTAAATTCCCTCACCGATCATTTCCGGGCGGGTGGGCAGGCGCACGGTGACCAGGGTGCCGTGGCCGGGCTGGCTGTCGATGGACAGGCTGCCCCGGTGCAGCGCCACCATGGCCTGTGCCACCGGCAGGCCCAGCCCGGTGCCCTGCCGGTCCCGGCTCAGATGCGAATGCACCTGGCGGAACGGTTCCAGTGCCAGGGCCACTTCCTCCGCCGTCATGCCGCAGCCGGTATCGGCCACGCGGAACAGCACATGGTCGGGGCCGTCCGCCAGGGCGGACAGGCGCACAGCACCGCCAGCATCGGTGTTCTTCACCGCATTGGTCAGCAGGTTCAGCAGAATCTGGCGCAGTTTCAGCGTGTCGGCCACCAGGGCGGGGACCGGCTGTTCCACACTGGCCCCCAATTCCACCCCGCGTTCTTTCGCCAGGGCGCGCAACATGCGCACACATTCCAGGCTGAGCGCCCGCACATCCACTGGTTCGGGATGGAGTTCCATCCGACCGGCCTCGATCTTGGCCAGATCCAGCGTGTCATTGATCAGGGCCAGCAGGTTCAGCCCGCTTTTATGGATATCATCGGCATATTCGGCATAGCGTGGATGGCCCAGCGGGCCATGCAGGCCCGACGCCATCACCTCGGCAAAGCCGATGATGGCGTTCAGCGGGGTGCGCAACTCGTGGCTGGCCACGGCCAGGAACTGGGATTTCACCGCACTGGCATGTTCGGCTTCCGCCCGTGCGGCGCGGGCTGTTGCCTCGCTCTCCTCCAGCCGCAGGATATAGCGGTTGATCAGCAGGGCCAGCAGCAACAGCAACAGGCTGCCGATCAGCCCCTGGGCCAGCATCTGGTTGCGCGCCGTCCGGTAACCGCGCAGGGCCGACTGCATCTCATAACCGACGGCGACCACCAGATTGGTGCCTTCCAGCCTTTCATAGCTGGTGATGCGCCACGTGCCATCCACCGCGCTGCGACCATGTACCACCCCGCGCGGTTTTTCCCGCGCGGCCCGCACAATGGTCGCCCCGGGAAAGGTGGCGCCCACGGCGCTGCGGTTTTCGCTGCCACGGGCATAGATGGTGCCATCCATATCCAGCAGCGTGGCCACGCCGCCCAAATCCAGATCCATCTGGTTGAACAGGCCGGAGAAATATTCCGACAGCACGTCGCCTACCACCACCGCCCGCACGGTACCCTCCCGCCCTTCCACCCGCACCCAGAAGGGGATGGACGACATCAAGGGAGAGAGCCCGACAATGGGCTTGCCGAAGCCGATGGGGCGGGTGCCGGGTGCCATGGCGCGCTGGAAATAGTCGCTATCGGCGAAATCCATACCCAGCACGGCGGTGCGGGTGCTATCCAGCACCCGGCCGGTGCCATCCAGCACACCCAGGAACTTCGACACGCTGTCCATCCCCGGCACCCGGCGGCGCATCTGGTCCAGATGCAGCGGCTGGTCGGCGGCCACCCGGTCGGCCACCTCCATCAGCAATTGCTGCACCTGGCTCAGCGTGCGGTTGACATGCTGGGCAAAGGCGCGGGTCAGGTTGCTGGTATCGCGTTCAGCAGAGGCGATGGCATCGGCATAGGACAGACGAATCTGCCAGCCGATCAGCAGCCACAGGCCACAGAACAAGGTAACACAGAGCAGATTGATCCCCGCCCGGCCGCGCGGAACGGCGGATGGCTTCATCCTGCGGGCGGGGGCGGCGAGGGGGCTGACCATGCAGAATGGGTAGCACGAAATGGCCGTTTCCGCCATCCGGTGGAACCTTATCCCACTGGGGTTTACATGTTCCCTCAGGTGCCCGTCCGGAAAGTTTCACATTATCTCAACGTCTTACACGTCTTATCTTTAAACGCTCCCGTCACCCATGCTGCGGCCGGGGTCCAGAATCACAGGCGCTTTGCTCTACGAACTGGACCCCGGCCTTCGCCGGGGTGACGGGATTAAAACATTAACATGTTGAGAAAGAAGGAAAACTTTTCAGACGGACTCTCAAGCGTCGGGCGCTGCCTCCGGCAGCTTGGGCTTACGCGGGTACGGGCCAGCGGTCGCTGGCCTCCAAGGGTCATGTTCCATGACCCTTGGTCTTCTCCGCCAGCTCCCCCGCCAGCCGCAGCATCAAGGCGATATCCGCGTCGCGGGACAGGCGGTGGTCGCCATCCTTCACCAGCACCACCCGCACATCCTCGCCCGCCAGCGCGTCGGCCAGTTCCAGGCTGGTTTGCCAGGGAATATCCGGGTCGCGCTGGCCATGCAGCAGTCGCACCGGACAGGTGATGGGGATCGGCCCCGGCAGCAGCAGATGGGCCCTTGCCTCTTCCAGCAGGTGGCGGGTGATGGGATATCCGGCGGGATCATAGGCCGATGGCGCGATGAAGCGTCCGTCGTGTTCCAGGGCCACCAACTGGTCCGGCCCCAGCCGGGAACGGATCATCCGTTCCGTGAAATCCGGGGCGGGGGCAATGCCCAGCAGGCCCGCCACCCGGTGCGGCCGTGCCAGTGCCACCAGCAGGGCGATCCAGCCGCCCATGCTGGACCCGACCAGGATCTGCGGCCCCTCTGTCAGCCGGTCCAGCACGGCCAGCGCATCATCGCACCATTGGCCGATGCTGCCCTGTTCCCATTCCCCGCCGCTGGCCCCATGGCCCTGATAATCGAATCGGACAAAGGCACGGCCCGTTTCCTTGGCCCAGGCTTCCAGCGCGGTTGCCTTGATGCCCGTCATGTCCGATCGGAAACCGCCCAGGAAGACCAGCCCCGGATTCCGCCCTGCCGTGCGCCGATAGGCTATGGTGGTATCGGCCGTTTCCAGGCTATGTATCGGCCCTTCGTCACCCATCAGTCGCATCCCATGTCGATTTCCGATAGCGCCGGTACCCTAGCCAGCGATGATGTTGCGGTAAACCCGCCCGTGGACCCGTACCCGCTGTTCGGCAACGGGCGGCCCACCATCCTGCAGGTGATCCCCACCCTGGTGACCGGCGGGGCAGAGCGGGGGTGCATCGATATTGCCGCCGCCGTGCAGCGGGCCGGCGGCACAGCCATTGTCGTCTCGGCTGGCGGGCCGATGTCGCGGGAACTGGAACGCTATGGCGCCCGGCACATCACCCTGCCGGTGCAATCCAAGAACCCCTTCACCATGCGGCGCAATGCCGCCAGGCTGGCGGCGATCATCCGCGAATATCGGGTGGACCTGATCCATGCCCGCTCCCGCGCCCCGGCCTGGAGTGCAATGTGGGCGGCGCGGCGCACCGGCATTCCCTTCGTTACCACCTTCCACGCGCCCTATAATTTCAAGTCACGGCTGAAGCGCTGGTACAATTCGGTGATGGCGCAGGGCGATCGCATCATCGCCGTTTCCGGCTTTGTCTATGATCATGTGGCGCAGAATTACGGCGTGGGGCCGGACCGGCTGCGGTTGATCCATCGCGGCGTCGATGTGGATATCATGTCGCCGGAAAAGGTGACGCAGGCCCGCATGGCGCAGTTGATCCAGCAATGGCGCCTGCCGGAAGATCAGCGCATCGTGCTGCTGCCCGGCCGGCTGACCCGCTGGAAGGGCCAGACCCTGCTGATCGATGCCATCGCCCGTCTGGGCCGGTCGGATGTGCGCGCCGTGCTGGTGGGGGATGATCAGGGCCGCACCGAATACCGGCAGGAGTTGGAGGAACAGATCCGCCGGCTGAACCTGGGTGGCCATGTCACCATCGCCGGCCACTGCAACGACATGGCGGCGGCCTATATGCTGTCCGACGTGGTGGTGAGCGCCTCGACCGAGCCTGAAGCGTTTGGCCGCATCATCGCCGAGGCGCAGGCCATGGGCCGCCCGGTGATCGTCACCAATCTGGGGGCGGTGAAGGAAACCGTGATCGATGGCACCACCGGGCTGGTGGTGCCGCCCAACGATCCGGAGGCCATGGCCAAGGCCATCCGCGCCGCCCTGGACCTGGACCCGCTGCAGCGTCAGGCCGTGGGCATGGACGGGATGCGCCATGTGCGGGAAAACTTCACCAAGGCTGGCATGTGCCACGCCACCCTGTCTGTCTATGCAGAGTTGCTGGGGAAATAAGCGAATTGCCCGCATTCCGCGTATTTTTGGTTGAGTTGCCGAATTAAAGGTCGATAATCCCATCCCGCGTCATCGTTCAGCGGGGGGATGTTCCATGCGCGGGTCTTTTATTGTCGCTTTTCTGGCGGTGCTGCTGGCCGGTTGTGCCGGGCAACCGGCAACGGGTGTGAAGGCATCGGCCACGGCGGCCACCGCTGTTTCGCCGGCCGATCTCTATACGGCGTCGCTGCAGGCTGTGGCGGTGACGGGGCCGGGGGTGATCGGGCCGGGCTTGCTGCGCATCGCGGCGGATAATCCCGATCTGGTGTGGCGCGAGGGGGCGGCGGGGCGGCAGGTGCTGGTTGCCTCCACCATGTCCACCAGTTCCTATCAGAAATATTACGAGGGCAAGCCCACCGGTGGCCCCAGCGGCTGGGGCCAGATCTGGGTGACGGCGGTGCCGCAACTGCGCGGCTTCTGTCAGGCGGCGGCGGGCGACGCGGCGGCCAAGACCCAGCGGGTGGTGCAATGGCTGGGCCTGAACCCGGCGGTGCCCTATGCCCAGGTGGTGGAAATGTGGATCGACCCGGCGCAACTGGCCCGGCCCTGCCCGCTGACCGATGTGACCGCCAGCACCTGCACCCTGGATGATGCCAGCACGGTGACCCGCCCCACCTGTACGGCGGGGGATACGGCCTGCGGGGAGCGCCAATCCTATTGGGACTGGTTTTCCGGCAATATGCGCCAGAACCTGAAGGAAGGCGGCGCCCCCTGGACCCGGCTTGGCTACACCTTCGACTGGAAGCCCAAACAGGGCGGCGGGTTTGAACGCTATGGCGCCAGCGAATTCATCCTGAAGCCGGGGGCGAAATACGAGGTGAAGGCGGCCTATACGCTGGCGGATTATTGCGCCACGCCGGGGGCGTGATAGCTTGAAACGGCTTGTTCGGCGCACCATAAGCTGATCCATGAGAAGCGGACCGCGCTGACCCCGCAGCGCGATGAGAGCAGGAGTGGCACCGATGCCAACATTTGACTTCAGCCACATGACAGCGGCTGAAAAAATCGCTTTGGCTGACGAACTTCTGGCCAGCATTGATCCGGAGGATATTCCCCTGACCGAAGCGCAGGCCGCCGAGATCGACCGCCGCCTTGCAACGCTGGATCAGGATATCAAACAGGGTCAGGACGCTTTCGCGGTTTATGAAGAATTGACGGCCCGCTATCGCAATGCGGGTTGAGCTGACGCCCGCTGCCAAAGCCGAGCTTGCCGAGGCCCTCGACTGGTACGACGATCAGCAACCGGATTTGGGCAAACGGTTTATGGGGGAGTTTCGCGCCCTTGCCCTGCGCCTGTCGGAGCACCCTCGCCTTTTCCCGACCGTGCGCGGCGCAGTCCGCCGGGCGGGGTTTCATCGCTTTCCCTATGGCCTCTTCTTCCGCATCCAAGGTGATGTCGTGGAGGTGTTTGCCTGCTTCCATGCCCGCCGCCATCCACGCTGGTGGCAACGCCGCGTGTGAGCGCCTGCAAATAATCGCCGAATGCACGACCTCGTCCCCCTGTGACGGCGCGCGTTGACCCCGCCCCCTTGCCGGCCCCACACTGGCGGCAATAAACCGCCGGGAGGGTAAGCCGTTGAAGGAGAAGGAGCTGCGCATCGCGCTCGTCTGCTATGGCGGGGTCAGTCTGGCCGTTTACATGCATGGCGTGACCAAGGAGCTGTGGAAGCTGGTGCGCGCCAGCCATGGGCTGCACGCCCCGCCCCATGGCCCCGTGCAGGCGCCGCAGGATACAGAGGTGGTGTATCGCGGCCTGCTGGCCGATCTGCTGCCGGACCTTTCCTTGCGGGTGCTGGTGGATGTGGCCGCGGGGGCCAGTGCGGGGGGCATCAATGCCGTGCTGCTGGCCCGCGCCATCGCCCATGATCTGGACCTGGAACCGTTGACCCGGCTGTGGCTGGAAAATGCCGATGTCACCGCCTTGCTGACGCCCGACCACAAGGCCGGGCGCTGGAGCAAATGGTTCATGCGGCCCTTGCTCTGGCTCTGGTTCCGCCGTTTCACCAACATGGCCCCGGACGAGGAAACGCGGGACAAGCTGTCCTTCTTCGTGCGCTCGCGCTGGTTCTCCCCGCCGTTCGACGGCAAGCGGCTGATGGAATTCCTGCTGGATGCTGCCCGCGCCATGGGCAAGAGCGGGGCCAGGCCCGATGCCAGCCTGATGCCGCGCGGCCTGCCGCTTTCGCTTTATATCACCGCCACCGATTTCCACGGCTATACCACCCGCATCCCCGCCCATGACCCGCCGGAAATTGCCGAGCGGGAGCATCGCCATCGGTTCAGCTTCCGTTACCGGCGCGGCGGGGCTGGCGATGTCGAAAGCGACTTCACCGATGGCGATGTGCCGGGGCTGGTGTTTGCCGCCCGCGCGTCCGCCAGCTATCCCGGCGCCTTCCCCCCGGCGCAGATCCGCCAGATGGATCATCTGCTGCATGAAAGGGCGGAGACCTGGGACGGCCGCGCCCGGTTTTTTGAGCGGAATTTCGCCGAGTATCGCCGCCATGGCGCTGACCCGGAACAGGCGAGTTTCATCGACGGGTCGGTGCTGAACAACAAGCCCTTCGCCGCCGCCCTGGCGGCCATTGCCGGCCGCCCGGCCTATCGGGAGGTTGACCGGCGCATGGTCTATATCGACCCCAAGCCGGCGGTTCCCAATGGCGCGGCCAAGCCGGAACCGCCGGGATTCTTCCGCACCATCCGGGGGGCCTTGTCGGATATTCCCCGCAATGAACCGGTGCGGGATGAGTTGCTGGCCATTGCCGGGCGCAATGCGCGGGTGGAACGGCTGCGCGGCCTGCTGGATGCCGCCCGCCCGCGCGTGACGGAACAGGTGGCCCGCGTGGTGGGCGGCCCGTTGCCCGATGCGCCCAGCATCGAACAGGTGCGGCATTGGCGCGATGCAGCCAGCCGCGCCGCCGCATCGCAGGCCGGTTTTGCCTATGAAGCCTATCTGCGGCTGAAGATCGAAGGGGCGCTGGAAGGGCTGGCGCGGGTGCTGGCCCCCTGTCTGGGCCGGGGCGATGCGGTGGGCCGGGCCACCATGCAGGCGGCCCTGCATGAATGGGCCAAGGCGCGCGGCGTGCTGCCCGACCGGATCGACACCCCGCCGGAGGTGGAAACCGGCCCGGCCGACAGCGCCCCACCCTGGGTGCGCTTCCTGCGCGATTTCGATGTCGCCTTCCGCGACCGCCGCCTGCGCTTCCTGATCCGGGAACTGAACGGCCTCTATGCCGTGGTGGGGGAGGGGGAGTTCACCGATACCCGTCACAGTGATCTGGATGAGATGAAGGCCGGGCTCTACAGCGCCCTGGAACGCCTACCCCATGCCATTGGTCTGGACATGCTGAATGCCGGGGAACGGTCGGCGCTGAACCACCTGCTGCGCGGCGATGGCAATCGCCCGCCGGGGCCGGCAGCGCTGGATCAGGCGCTGGAACGGCTGGCCGCCGTCTGGAACCTGGAGGCCCAGTCAGTGGAGGTGGATGAGATTTTCGCCCTGATGGGGCTGAATTATCTGGGGCCCAGTGCCCGCGCGCGGGTGTTTGAGGCCTATCTGGGCTTCGCCTTCTGGGATGTGCTGACCTTTTCCACCAGCGGCTGGGTGGAGCTGGATGAATTCCACGCCATCAAGGTGGACCGGATCGGCCCGCCCGATGCCCGGCTGCTGCGCCGGGGCGGGGCACCGGTGGAACTGCGCAGCGCCCGGATGAATGCCTTTGGCGGTTTTTTCAGCCGGCAGGACCGGGCGCTGGATTATGTGCTGGGCCGGCTGCACGCCGCGGAACGCTGCATCGACCTGCTGGTGGATGCCGGCGGGCTGAGCCTGACGGAAGCCCGCATCAACGCCCATAAACTGCGCGCCTTCCACGCCATCCTGCAGGCGGAGGAGGCGCGATTCGGCTGTGGGCATCCGGCGATGGAGCAAATCCGGAAATGGGTGGAGGCGTGTGGGTAGGGCACCGCCCTATTCCGGGTCCACCAGCAGAAACGCCCCGCTTCCCCCCGGCTCTATCGCATGGGGCACACCGGCCGGGATCAGTTGGAAATCACCGGCCCGAAGCGGCAGCACCTGTTCACCCAGGCGCAGCCGGATGGCGCCCGCCAGCATCAACAGTGCCTCGGGATAGGTTGGGTGCACCTCTTCCGCCAGTCCCGCCGGATCAACCTGAAACAGCTTGATCCGGGCTGCCGGCATATCGGCCAATATTCTGGATGCCCAACCCGGCCCCAATCCGGCTGCCGCGTCCAGCATATTGACAGGACTTGTTCCCATCCGCGTTCCCATGAAAAAGGCCGGGGTTGCCCCCGGCCTCAGACTGCTGACAAACCCCGTCGAAATTCGGCGGGGTTTTGTTTTTGGTGATTTCAGGCGGCGATTGGTGTTTTGGGTGAGCCGATGAGGATGGCGGCGCGAATGAGGCGGCAGATTGCGC
>NZ_JANLNL010000012.1:0-213941 GCF_027568365.1 Niveispirillum sp. BGYR6
TCGCGCAATCTGCCGCCTCATCCGCGCCGCCATCCTCATCGGCCCGCCAGAAACGCCAATCGCCGCCTGAAATCACCAAAAACAAAACCCCGCCGAATTTCGACGGGGTTTGTCAGCAGTCTGAGGCGCCGGGGTTTGCCCCCGGCGCCTTTTTTTCAGTCCGGCCCGGCACCAGCCTGATCAGTTGCGGCAGCGGCAGCGCCGGCGTCGCCCTTGCCACCGCGCCCCGCCGCCGGTGCCCGCACGCGCAAATGTTCCTCATCCACCACGATTTCCGCCAGGGCCGGCACCCATTTGCGCAGATTATCCTTGGCGGTGGCGGCGGGCGGCAGGGTCATGCCCAGTTCTTCGGCGCGCTTGGCCCATTCCATCCGCTTGCCCAGTTCCGCCCCTTCCAGGAAGCGCAGGGCGGCATCGACGCGGGCGGCGAACAGCCCCTCCTCCTTCTCAGCGGCGCGTTCGCCCCGGCGCTGCGCCTTGGGCTTGGCGATTTCGCGCACGGCCTGTTCGGCCGCCTGCTTGCTTTTGCGCTGGATGCGGAAAACACAGCCCACCACGCGGCCACCACCCCGCCCGCCCCCCTGGCGGATTTCATGCAAGGTCGCCTCAAAATCACCCAACCGGGCAATTTCCGCCAAGGCGGGGTCCAGCGCATATTTGCGCAGATCCTTCCAATCCTTCAGCTTGTCGACACAGCCCAGGATGGCCCGCAACTCCTCCACCTTGGTTTGCCAATAGGGTTCGGCGGCGTTGCGGTCGGCGTAACGCTTCAGCACCTCATACAGGGTCAGCGCATATTTGCTCTCAAACTCATAGATGATGCGCAGCGACAGATAGGAATAAAGCGCCGGTTCCTTCAGCCGCTCCGACACCCAGGAATGGAACGTATAGGTCAATACCCCGCCTTCAATCCGGCACGGCCCCAGCAGCTGGGCGCTTTCCCAGCCCGCCGTGCCGTCAGAGCGCAGATAGTTGAACTGGCACAACACCTTTTGCAGGGTTTCAATGCTGGCCTTCAGGCGGGTATTGTTCACATCCGCCGTACCGTCCCGCACCTCTGCGGCGAAACGGCGGATGGAGGCAAGCTCAATCGCGTGGCTTTCCACCGTGCCCAAGCTCTCATAGGCATGGGCCAGCAGATGGTTGAACAGCCGCCGATCCGCCAGGGTCAGATCGGCGTCAGCCTTGATCTCCACCGCACCCGTGGCTTTCACCAGGGTGAGCGGGGTCTTGCGGGCCGTGGCGGCACTGGTGGGGAGCTTCGGGGCCATGGCCGGATTGTAAGTCGGAGCCGGGGGGCAGGCAACTCCGAATGAAAGGGGCCTATCCTGGCGAAAACTCCCGTTCGGGTCTGGCGAAACCTCCCCTTCACCCCTGGCAAAAACTCCCGAATGGGCTGGCGAAACCTCCGGGATAGGGGGTGTAAGGGGTTGGAATGATTGGGCGATTCCGGCCCTAGGAATCTTAGTAGGAATCAAAGGAACTTCAGGAAAGGCTGGAATTTCAATGAGTTCGGAGATTTTGCCAGGGGCTGGCGTGGGGATCTTCGGTGAAAAAGGGGAGGTGCATTCGGAGATTTTGCCAGGATTTCGCCCCCGATCCGCGTAATGACGCGGCCAAACGGGCGCACGACGGCCCCCGTTGGCCACGAATCGGAGCAAAGAGGCCAGCCGCCATTCGGAGATTTTGCCAGGGTTTGCCGGGGATATGGCGACTCCGGCCTTTTGCGCTGTCGATGGATTATCCATTTTCCTGATCCTGCCCCCTGCCCTTTCGGAGTTTTGGCCAGCCCGGCCTGAAGCGCTTGATTTACAAGGCTTTCAGCGGCCCCGATTCGGAGTTGCAGACAGGGGGGCCAAAACGGTCGGAGTTTTTGCCAGGGGTGAGGTTTCGGAGTTTTCGCCAGGGTTCGCCCGATCCTGCGCAACACTACGCAACAGGAATTTTGTGGATGTTGCGTTGGGGGATGGGATGGAAAACATGTTGGCTCTCCGTATTTGGGGAAATAAATCCTATTACAGAGCATAGGGGACAGGCAAGGGGGGAGTTCGCCATTGCGGGGGAGCAAGGTTGCATGTGTCTGGCGGGGGGATGGCTATCTTGGTTAGTATGACTCCACCCGCCTACAAGCAAAACAGGCCCGCCCCGGACGATGCGTAACCACGATAATGATATGGAAGAGGTTCTCCGCCGCATTCGGGCGGAGGCGCAGGCGCAGACCGGGGCGCTGGACCTGGGCGGGTTGCGCCTTGAGGGGCTGCCGGATGAGCTTTTTAAGCTGACCTGGCTGCGGGAATTGTGGATGGGGAGGAGACTGGGATTTAAGCATTTGGGTCCGTATTTGAGAATCAAGAATGATGCTGTCAAGCTTGCGCGACTGGGACAGTTGCGCACTTTAGCGGTGCTACGGAGTGATCTGACGGATTTCGATTTCCTTAAGAATATGACCCAACTGCAACATCTCGATTGCGGCGGCACGCAAGTGAATGATCTGACAGGACTTTCAGTTCTCACTCAACTGCAAACTTTCAAATGCAGTGACACAGCAGTGATCGATCTTGTAGCTTTGTCTGGCCTCGCCCAACTGCAACACCTTGATTGCAACAGCACAAAGGTAGGTGATCTCACGGCTTTATCTGGCCTCACCCAGCTGCAACACCTTGATTGCAGCAGCACGAAGGTAGGTGATCTCACGGCTTTATCTGGCCTCACCCAGCTGCAACATCTTGATTGCAGCAGCACGAAGGTAGGTGATCTCACGGCTTTATCTGGCCTCACCCAGCTGCAACATCTTGATTGCTGGGGCATAGGAGTGAGTGATCTCACGGCTTTATCTGGCCTCACTCAACTGCAACATCTTGATTGCAGCAACACGGAGGTGAGTGATCTCACGGCTTTATCTGGCCTCACTCAACTGCAACATCTTGATTGCAGCAACACGGAGGTGAGTGATCTCACGGCTTTGTCTGGCCTCGCTCAACTGCAACATCTTGATTGCAGCAGTACGGGGGTGAGTGATCTCACGGCTTTGTCTGGCCTCGCCCAACTGCAACATCTTGATTGCAGCAGTACGGGGGTGAGTGATCTCACGGCTTTGTCTGGCCTCGCCCAACTGCAACATCTTGATTGCAGCAGCACGGAGGTGAGTGATCTAAAAGCGCTGTCCAGCCTCGCTCAACTGCAATTTCTCATTTGTAGCGGCACGAGTGTGAGTGATCTCACGGCTTTGTCCGCCCTTGCCCAACTGCAATATCTTGATTGCGGCAGCACGGGGGTGGGTGATCTCAGAGCTTTGTCTGGCCTCATCCAACTGCAAACCCTTGATTGCAGTGACACGGGTGTCCGTGATTTGAGTGTGCTGTCCGGTCTCATCCATTTACAAAAGCTTGATTCTAGCTCTTGTCCATTAGCGGATTTTCCAGCATCACTTCTGGAATTACCTGACTTGTATGAACTGGTTCTAGCCGATGTAACCATCCCCGGCATTCCGGTTAGCGGTGTGCTTGTCCCCGATGTGATGGGCAACTATTTGCCCCGCCTGCGTGCCCACTTTGCCGATCTGGCGGCGGGGGCGGTACAGGACAGCCGGGTGAAGCTGTTGATTTTGGGCAATGGCGGGGCCGGGAAGACGCAGATTGCCGGGTCGCTCTGCCGGGCGGATTTCATCTTGAATCCCGCATGGGATTCCACCCATGGCATTCAGGTGGAGATGGCCGATCTGCCGGACGGGCTGAAACTGTCTGTCTGGGATTTTGGCGGGCAGGATATTTACCATGGGGCCCACGCGCTGTTTTTGAACAGCCCCTCCCTGATGCTGCTGGTCTGGGCCGCCGATACGGAGGCGCGCAGCGGTGTGCGGGAGGGGGCGGAATGGTTCCGGGATTATCCCCTGCCCTATTGGGTGGCGCTGGCGCGGCAACAGGGCCATGCGGCCAGCGCGATCACGCTGGTGCAGAATAAATGCGACCAGCCGGCGGCGGAGGTGCGGCCCTTCCCCGTGCCGGCGACGGCGCTGGCGGATTTGGCCTTTCCGGCGGCCAGCCTGCATATCAGTGTGCTGAAGCGCCGGGGGCTGGCGGGGCTGCGGGAAAGGCTGGGGGAGGCGGCGCAGTGGCTGCGCGACCCGGCGCGGATGGGGGTACCGCTGATCGGGGCCGGGCGGGACCGGTTGCGCCAGCGGCTGGAGGGGATGCAGGCGGAGAATAAGCAAGTGGCGGCGGAACAGCGGCGGCACCTGCTCTCCATGGCGGAATTTCACGATCTTTGTGCGCAGGCCGGGGGGATTTCTGCGCCTGAGCATGTGTTGACCTGGCTGGATGCCGAGGGGGTGGTGTTGTACCGGCGCGGCCTGTTTAACAATCAGGTGGTGTTGGACCAGGGCGGGGCGCTGGAGGCGATTTACGCGATTTTTGACCGGGACAGCCAGGCGCTGACGGCGATCCGCCGGCAGGATGGGCGGTTTGACCGGGATTTGCTGGGCCGGCTGGTCTGGCAGGGCTTTGGTGAGGGCGAACAGGAACTGTTCCTCAGCATGATGCAATCCTGCGGGATTTGTTTCGTTCACCGGCGGTGGGAAGCGGCGGGGGAACGGTATGAGGAATTTATCGCGCCGGACCTGTTGCCGGACAGGAACGCCATGGCAGCGCGGTTGGAGGCGCATTGGGATGGGGAGGCGGCGACGGCGGAATGGCGGATGGATTATCCGCTGCTGCATGGCGGGTTGATCCGCACCATCCTGTGCGTGATCGGGGAAGTGGCCGGGCCGGATGCGGTTTATTGGCAGGGCGGGGTTTGTGGGTATGACATGAACTATAAAAGCCGGTTCTGGATTGAACAGGTGATCCCAGCCGGGGGCTGGGCCGGCCATATCCACCTGCGCACCCAGCGCGGCGATGCGGAGGGGCTGCTGGCCCGGCTGGGGGAGTTGGTGGAAGAGGCGCAGGCCAAGGTGGGCCTGCGCGGGGACGCCGGGCCAAGTGTGCCCCGGTAGAAAGAGGGGACGCGGATGGGCGAGGTGGCATTGCAGCCGGGGCCGGAGCCGGCGACGGGGGAGACATGGTATGTCTCCTACGCCTGGGCGGATGAGGACACACCAGAGCGGGAACAGGATGTGGACCGGCTGTGCAAGGCGGCAAAGGCGCAGGGGCGGACGATTCTGCGGGACAAGAATGTGCTGCGGCCAGGGGATAGTATTTCCGATTTTATGCGCCGGCTGGGTAAGGGCGACCGGGTATTTGTGATGCTGAGTGACAAATACCTGAAATCGCCCAATTGTATGTTTGAACTTTTCATGCTTTGGCAGAATTGCCAACGCGATGGTGATTTTAATGACCGGGTGGAATTGTGGGTATTAAACGGGTTTAAGATTGGGCAGGTGGAAGATTGGATGGACCGTGCCGAATATTGGCTGGAACGTGTCGAGAAGCTGAATGCCCGCGTGCAAAACCGTAGCGCGACCGTTCTGGGGGAGGCTGGACAGCGGCAATTAATGCTGATGGAGCAGTTTTCCCGGCATGTTGTAGATATCCTGGCTCTTTTTGCGGACCGTGTTCGCGAAACCACCTGGGATGAATGGCTGAAGCACGTGCTTCAGCCATAAGAATTTAGTCCTTCAGGGTGTCAGCCGGGGCCTGTGCCGGGGGATTACTCCCCCAGCACCGCGTTCAGATGGTCGCGCAGTTCGCGCAGGCGGGCGCGTTGGGGCTCTGACAGGGCGGCGCGCACGGGGGCGACGGGCGGCAGGGCCAGGCTGGTGCGGGTCAATGCCCGCAGATAGTCGCGCGCTTGATCCAGTTGCTCCGGGGGGGCTGGCGATTTCTCCGAATTGGCTTTGGCGGGGCGCGCGGCGCGCAAGGCCTTCTCCCCTGCCCCGCTGATCGCCTGTTGATACAGGGTGCGCTGGCGCGTGGGGTCTTCCTCCCGCGCGATTTGCAGCAACAGCGTGCGCGGGAGCCCCCTGCCCTGCTTCTCCATCGCATTCAGCAGGTCGGCGGGCAGGGAGAGGATGCGCAGGGTTTCATTCACCCGCACGCGGCTGCGGCCCAGAATATCGGCTACTTGGCTTTGGCTGTAATCATGCGCTTGCATCAGCGCCTGGATGGCGCGCGCCTCTTCCAGCGCGGTCAGGTCGACGCGCTGGATGTTTTCGATCAGGGCGATTTCCGCCGGGTCGCCATCCACCACCAGGGCGCGGATACGGTCGCGCCCGGCCAGCCGGCTGGCGCGCCAGCGGCGCTCACCGGCGACCAGTTCGTAATGGCCATCCTCCTCCCCTTCCCTTTTGCGCACCAGGATGGGCTGAAGCACGCCGCGCGCCGCGATGGAGGAGGCGAGCGCCTGCAGCTCCCCTTCATCGAAATGGCGGCGCGGCTGGTCGGGGCGGGGATGCACCCGGTCCAGATCAACCTCAAACATCTGGCGAAAATCGGCGCTGCGCTGGAAATGCGCGCTGGCGCCCTGGGGGGCGGCGCTGGTGCCGGTGGAAACCTTCACCGCCTGGGACAGCGGGCTTTTCGGGTTGGCCTTAAGCTTCATGGGAAATCTCCTCCGCCAAACGCAGATATCCAATCACGACCGGGTTATCCTTGGGCAGCGCCCGCACGGCGATGACGCCGTTATAAACGGCCTGATCCATCGCCGTGGTTTTGCGGATCGGTTCGAACACGCGCACGCTGTCGGCATAGGTGGCCAGCAATTGCTGCAGCGTGGCCTGTTGCACCGACGTATTCGCCTCAAACCGGTTGGGCAGGATGCCCAGCACATTCAGTTCCGGGTTTTCATAAATGCGGATCTGTTCGATGGTGCGCAGCAGCAGCGGCACGCCCGGCACATCCAGCGGGGCCGGCACCACCGGGATCAGGATATCCGTGGCGGCGACCAGGGCATTGCGGGTCAACACGCCCAGATGCGGCGGCGTGTCGATGATGATCTCATCATAATCCTGTCTGACGTCAGACAGGGCCCGGGCCAGACGTTTTTCTGGGCCGGGTTTGGAGAGGACGGAGACCTCGAACTCGGCCAGCGTGATGTCGGTGGGGGCGACATCAATGCCGTTCACGCTGACAATGATCTCCCGCAGGCTCTTCTTTTCATCCAGCACGGCACCCAGCACATTGCCATTGGCCATGCAGCTTTCCAGATCCACCCCGGCGGCCAGCGTGACGGAGGCCTGGGGATCGGCATCGACCAGCAGCACCCGCTTGCCCATCATGGCGAAGGCATGGGCGAGGTTGAGGGCCGTGGAGCTTTTCGTCTGGCCGCCCTTCTGGTTGGCGGTGGCGATGATGCGGGCGCGGGTGCGCGTGCCCCGGCGCATGAAATCAGCCACCGGGTCGGGCACCGGTTCCTTGGCATTCTCCCAGCGGCTGACCTTGGCCTTGTCATAGGCGCGGTCCAGCTTCGCATTCAGCATTTCGGCAAAGCCTTCCTGCGACAGGCCACGCTTGCGCCGATAGGCCTTGAGCAATTCGCCGTCCATGTGGGTGTTCCCCCTGAAATTCGCTGGATTAGGGGTGACGCAAGGGCAGGGGGCTTGTCAATGGGAAAGACGGTTAAGTTGATGGTTTTTCGTCAACATCGGAAAGGCGTTCCCCTGTCTGACGTCAGACAGGCAGCAAAAAGGGCGCCAGACAGGGGCGCCCTAGGGGGGAGGGAAAAAGAGGAAGGGGAGGGGGATCAATCGCTGCGCGCGGTCATGGAGAAGGGGGCGGCACCGGGGCCCGTACCCCATTCCTTGTTGGGCTGCGGCCCCATGTCAAAATGCAGGGTGCCGCCCTGCATCAATTCCTCATGCGTCAGCCAGGTGCGGTTCAGCGGCTGGCCGTTCAGGCGGGCCGACTGGATATAGACATTGGCCGGGCTGTTGGCAGGTGCCTCCACCCGCAGCTTTTTGCCCGTGGGCAGGGTGATTTCCGCCAGCCGGAACAAGGGGGAGCCGATGACATATTGGCCGCTGCCGGGTGTGACGGGATAGAAGCCCAGGGCGCTGAAGACATACCAAGCCGAAGTCTGGCCATTATCCTCATCCCCCGCATAGCCATCCGGGCTGTTGAGGTAGAGCCGGCGCATGACATCGCGCAGAAGGGCCTGCGCCTTCCAGGGTTGGCCGGCGTAATTATAGAGATAGATCATGTGCTGGATCGGCTGGTTGCCATGGGCATAGTTGCCCATGTTGACGATCTGCATCTCCCGAATCTCATGGATGGTGAAGCCATAATAGCTGTCATCAAAAATCGGCGGCGTGTCGAACACGCTGTCCAGCTTGGCGGTGAAGGCCGCGTCACCGCCCATCAGGTTGATCAGCCCCTGGATATCGTGGAAGACCGACCAGCTATAATGCATGGCATTGCCTTCGGTGAAGGCGTCGCCCCATTTCAGCGGGTTGAAGGGGGCCTGGAACTGGCCATCCTTGTTGCGGCCGCGCATCCAGCCAGTTTGCTTATCGAACAGCTTGCGGTAATTGCCGGCGCGTTCATAGAACAGCTTGGCATCCTGTTTCTTGCCGAGCGCTTCGGCCAGCCGGGCCAGATTGAAATCGGCAAAGGCATATTCCAGGGTGCGGGCGGCATTTTCCTTGATGCCGACATCATAGGGCACATAGCCGAGGCGGTTATAATAATCCACCCCTTCGCGGCCCACCGAACTGATCACCTTGCCATCGTCGGAGAGCGGGCGGCCCCGGTCGGTGGTGGCGTTCTTCTTCATCGCCTCATAGAGTTTTTCAATGTCATAGCCGCGGATGCCTTTCAGCCAGGCATCGGCGATGATGATGGCGGAGTTGGAGCCGATCATCACATCCCGGTGGCCGGGGCTGGCCCATTCCGGCAGCCAGCCGGATTCCTGATAGGTGTTCACCAGCCCTTCCATGATCTGGCCATCCAGATCGGGTCGCAGCAGGGTGAAGAGCGGGAAGACGGCGCGGAACGTGTCCCAGAAACCATTATCGGTGAACATCCGCCCCGGCCGCACCTGGCCATTATAGGGGCTGTAATGCTGGATGTTGCCCTTGGCATCGGCCTCATGAAAGGCGCGGGGGAAAAGCTGGGTGCGGTAGAGTGCCGAATAGAAGGTGCGCACAGCATCCTGATCGGGGTCTTCAATGCGGATGCGGCCCAGCTCCTGGTTCCAGGCGGTGGCGGCCTGTTGCTTGGTGGCGTCAAAATCCTGGGTGCCGATTTCGCGCCGCAGGTTCAGTTCCGCCTGTTCGACGCTGATGAAGGAGGAGGCGACGCGCACCTGCACCTGTTCGCCGCGCTTGGTCTTGAAGCCGATGATGGCACCGACATGGTCGCCCTTGGCTTCCCGGCTGCCGGGCAGGGGTTTCCAGCCATCGCCCCAGCTTTGCACAAGCTCAAAATCATGGTCGAATTCGGCCACGAAATAATTATGGAAGTTGGCCGGCACACCGCCATGATTGTTGCGGGCATAGCCGATAATGCGCCGCTGTTCCGGCAGGATTTTCACCATCGATCCGCCATTGAAGGCATCCAGCAGGATATAGCTGTGATCATTCTCCGGGAAGGTGAAGCGGAAATGGGCGGCCCGCTCGGTCGGCGCGATTTCCACGGTCACATCATGGTCGGCCAGATAAGCACTGTAATAATAGGGGCGCGCCACCTCCGCCTTATGGCTGAACCAGGAGGCGCGGGCCTCCTCCTCAATCTTCAGGGTGCCGGTGACGGCCATCAGGGAGAAGGCACCATAATCATTCAGCCAGGGGCTGGGCTGGTGCGTCTGTTTAAAGCCACGCAGCTTGGTATCATCATACCGATAGGCCCAGCCATCGCCCATCTTGTTGGTCATCGGCGTCCAGAAATTCATCGCCCAGGGCAGGGCGATGGCCGGATAGGTGTTGCCGTTGGACAGTTCAAAATTGCTGTCGGTGCCGATCAGCGGGTTGGCCAGGTCGGCGGGGGCTTGCGCATGGGCGGGAAAGAAGGCAGCGCTCGCCAACAACATGGCCGCCAGCAGGGCAGGGGCCAAACGGCGACGTTTGATCGGATGCTGACGCAATTCTCATCTCCCATGGGTAAAAGGCGCAGGCCCATTATTGTGCGTATCCGCCAATGTAATGGATTACATTGGCGGATACCATGGCGAAAATTTTTCGCCCGATGGCAAAGGGGGGGGGCAAGAGCGATAGCGGAGCGCCTGAATGAAGAGTTCACCGCGGCCGTCTGCTCTGACGTGGAATGAGGCCTGACCTTCATCAGCGTTATTGTACATCATCCAGTGAATTGCCTAAATGGAAACTCTTGGCCTTTCTGGCTTGCGTAACATGATCATTTTCCAAGCCTTTCCTAAAGGCGAACTCGTGAAGAGTTGCCTGATTTTTTGCTTGCATATTGGATAATGCTATCGGTGGATTTTCACACGAAATTTACTTGCTTATTAAATATAAGAAAATTACAAAAATCGCGGTATTTTCACTCATAGCGGAAGAACATGGACACCTACACAACGGCAGAGACGCGGGTAAACAGCCACACTCCTGGGCATTAGCAGGGCCCTTCTGTTGCGGTTCTGGCGGATGGTGGCCATGTCGTTGTGTGGCAGTCGCAGGGCCAGAGTGACAGCAGCGTCGCCTGGAGAGCTTATGGTCAGCGCTACGACGCGTCTGGTCGGGCGATTGGTGGTGAGTTTCCGGTTACGGCGCGGAGCACTCTCGGATATCAGACGGAGCTCTCGGTCGGTGCCCTGTCGGATGGCGGCTTTGTTGTGGCGTGGCAGGACGGCGCACTTGAGGGTTCTGGCAACAAGACGGGGATAGCGTTTCAGCGCTATGACGCCAAGGGTGTGGCGGTTGGTGGCCCTACCGTGGCGAACACCTATCTGGAGGGTGATCAATATTATCCGTCAGTGACGGGCCTGAGCAATGGCGGCTTTGTGATTGCCTTTGCGGATGTGACCCTGGGTGAAGTGTCGGCACGTCTTTATGGCGCCAATGGCCAGCCGATTGGCAATCAGGTTCTGTGGGTCAATAGCAACACGACGGGGACGCAGACGCTGCCGGTTGTGTCGGCCTTGCCGGGTGGCGGCTATGTGATTGTCTGGCAGGGTGTTGACAGCAGCAGTGAAGGGATTTCGGCGCGGATATATAAGGCGGATGGCAAGCCGCTGACGGGTGAATTCCAGGTCAATGCGACATTGACAGGGGGGCAGTATCGGCCGGCGGTGACGACGCTGTCGGATGGCAGCTTTGTTGTGGGCTGGATGGGTGCCGACAGCAACGATCTGGGGATTGTAACGCGTCGTTTCAGCGCCACGGGCGTGGCGCTGGGGAACGAGATGGTGGTGAACAGCTACCAGACGGGTCGTCAGTCGGATGTGACGCTGTCGGCGCTGACGGATGGCGGCTACATGGTTGGCTGGACCTCCTATGGCCAGGATGGCGATGTGGAGGGTGTCTATGGCCAGCGTTTCACGGCCTATGACACGAAACTGGATGCGGAATTCCGGGTGAATGGCTCGGTGGCGCTGGCGCAGTCGCGGGCTGTTGTGGCGGGGCGTCCGGATGGCGGCTATGTGATCGCCTGGGACAGCGATGGCAGCGATGGTTCCGGGCTGGGGGTTTATCAACGTATCTGGAGCACGCCGCCGGCCGGTCAGTTCGTCACGCCGGAGGTGCGGGCGAACAGCTATACGAATTCCCATCAGCAGAGCCCATCGGTGACGGTGCTGGCCGATGGCGGGCATGTGATTGTCTGGCAGTCTTATGCCCAGACTGGCGGAAATGTCTGGAAGATTTTTGGCCAGCGCTATGATGCGGCCGGTGTGGCCGTGGGGGGTGAGTTCCAGGTCAATGCGTCGACCACCAATACCGGTCATCAGAACGAGGCGTCGGTGGCGGCCCTGGCCAATGGCGGCTTTGTGGTGGCCTGGCACGATAATGGTGGGGACACGGATGGCTATGGCGTGGTTTTCCAGCGCTATGATGCCAATGGGGTGAAGGTTGGTGGCCCGGCGACAGTCAATACAGCTGTGACGGGGACACAGGCGAACCCGTCCGTGGCGGGATTGAGCAATGGCGGCTTTGTCATTGTGTTTGAGGATCAGTATAGCGGGGAGATCTCGGCCCGGCTTTACGGGGCGGACGGGGTGGCGATTGGCAACCAGTTTGGCTGGGTGAACAATATCACGGCCAACACGCAATCCGCGCCCTCGGTTGCTGCCCTGCCGGGTGGCGGCTTTGTCGTTACCTGGTTGAGTGATGGTATCGGCATTGCGGCGCGCATTTTCAAGGCGGATGGTAAAGCCCTGGCGAATGAGTTCCAAGTGAATGCCACGGCGGGCGGTCCGGGGCAGCCTGTGGTGACGACATTGGCGGATGGCAGCTTTGTTGTGGCCTGGCGGGGGACCGACAGTAACAGCAGTGGCATTGTCACACGGCATTTCAGCACCACGGGCGTGGCGCTTGGCGGTGATGTGGCGGTCAACACCTATCAGACGGGCGCCCAGTCCCTGCCGACGATCACGGCGCTGGCGGATGGCGGCTATATTGTCAGCTGGACATCTGCCGGCCAGGATGGCAGCGGCGATGGTGTCTATGCCCAGCGTTTTTCGGCGACCGATATCAAAGTAGGCGGTGAGTTCCGCGTCACGGAGACCACCGCCCAGGGCCAGACCCGCGCCAGCATCGCCGGCCGCGCCGATGGCGGCTTTGTCGTCGCCTGGGACAGCGATGGCCAGGATGGCTCAAACCTTGGCGTGTATAGCCGGATTTATACCACCGACAGCAAAGTCCCCGGTGCGGGCAATCCCGTCGCCGGGACGGAAGGCAATGATGTGCTGACAGCCCTTTATGGGCCGGCCAGCATCAACGGCTATGGCGGGAATGACAGCATCACCGGTACGCCCCTTGCCGATACGCTGATCGGCGGGGCCGGCAATGATACGCTGGACGGACTGGGGGGGATCGACAGCCTGATCGGCGGCACCGGCAATGACGTATTCCGCGTTGATGTGCTGGGCGATGTTGTGGTTGAGGCCGCCGGCGAGGGCACAGACCGGATTGAGACGGCGCTGACCACCTATAGTCTGGCCACCATTGCCAATGTGGAAAATCTCACCTTTACTGGTACCGGCAATTTCACCGGCAACGGCAATGCGCTGGCCAACAGCATAACCGGTGGCGCCGGGAATGACACGCTAGATGGCGGTACCGGGGTGGATACCCTGGTGGGCGGTGCCGGCAATGACCTGTACAAGGTCGATCATGCCGGCGACGTTGTGGTGGAAGCGGCGGGTGCCGGCCTGGACACCGTGGAAGCGACGGTCAGCGGCGTGACGCTGGCGGCCAATGTGGAAAACCTGATCTTTACCGGCAGCGGCAATTTTGCCGGCACAGGCAATGGTTCCGACAACAGCATCACCGGTGGTGCTGGCAATGATACGCTCTCCGGCGGTGGCGGGAACGATACCCTGGTTGGCGGTACCGGTGTCGATAGCCTGATCGGTGGTACCGGCAATGACCTGTACCGGGTGGACAATGCCGGCGATGTGATTGTTGAGGCAGCGGGCGAAGGCACGGATACGGTGGAGGCGACCGCCACCATGGTGACGCTCTCCGCCAATGTGGAGAACCTGATCTTTACCGGCAGCGGCAATTTTACCGGTGCGGGCAATGCTTCCGACAACAGCATCACCGGCGGTGCCGGCAATGATACGCTCTCCGGCGGTGGTGGGAACGACACCCTGATCGGTGGTGCCGGTGCGGATAGCCTGATCGGCGGTACCGGCAATGACCTGTACCGGGTGGACAATGCCGGTGACGTGATTGTGGAGGCAGCGGGTGAGGGTACGGATCAGGTTGAGACAAACCTGTCCAGCCTGACCCTTGCCGCTAATGTGGAGAATCTGCGCTTTACCGGCACCGGTGCCTTCACAGGTATGGGCAATGCGGCGGATAACAGCATTGTTGGTGGGGCGGGCGATGACACCCTGTCCGGTGGTGATGCGGGCGCCGATACATTGGTGGGCGGTGCCGGCAACGATACTTATATTGTTGATCATGCCGGTGTGACCCTGGTGGAGCAGGTCAATGCCGGGCGGGATGGGGTGCAGACCAGCCTGTCGGCCTTTACCCTGGCCGCCAATCTGGAGAACTTGACCTATGGCGGCAGCAGCGATTTCGCCGGCACGGGGAATGAGCTGGCCAACAGCATTGCCGGCGGTGCCGGCAATGATACGCTGATCGGGGGTGATGGCGACGATACGCTGGATGGCGGCAGCGGGGTTGACCAGCTTTCTGGCGGGGCGGGTGCTGACTGGGTGGATTATCGCGCGTCCGGCGACGGGGTGACGGTTGATCTTGCCACCGGCACTGCCAGCGGCGGGGATGCACAGGGCGACAGCCTGTCCAGTATCGAAAATATTTACGGCTCCCTGGGTTTCGACCTGCTGCGCGGCGATGATGGTGCCAACCAGCTGGTGGGTGAGGATGGTGACGACACGCTGCAGGGCGGGGGCGGCAACGATACGCTCAGCGGCGGTGAGGGCGATGATGTCGCCCTCTTCCGCGGTAATCTGGCGGATTATGTGATTGAGGCGGTGAACGCCACCACGGTCCGGGTCCGGCATATTTCCCCCACTGGCAGCATCAATGACGGCACTGATCTGCTGACCGGGGTGGAGACCCTGCGTTTCAATGATCAGGATGTGGAGCTGAGCGGGGTCAATCTGGTGCCGCTGGCCAAGGCCGATACGTTCCTCAGCATTGAGGGGCAGCCGGTAACCATCCTGCCGGCCAAACTGCTGGCCAACGATCTTGACCTGAATGGCGATAGCCTCTCCGTCACAGGGGTTTCCGATCCGGTCAATGGCACGGTGGAGATTGATGAACAGGGCCAGATCATTTTCACCCCCGCCACGGGCGTGACGGCGGCTGGTTCCTTCACCTATGTGATCAGCGATGGGCGCGGCGGCACGGCATCGGCCACGGTGACCGTGACACGGGCACCGGTTGATGCGGCCCTGACCCCGGTTGACGCGGATGCCAATCCCGACCGCGTGATGGAGGGGGAGGCGTCCGGCGTGGCTGTCGGCGTGACGGCCCGCAGCACCGCGCCCAATGGCCAGCCGGTTGCCTATTCGCTGTTGAACAATCCCGATGATCTGTTTGTCATTGATACTGTTACCGGCGTCATCACGACGGCGGTGGGTGCCACTTTCGATGCGGCGGGGACGACGGATTATACGCTGACGGTGGTGGCCCAGGACAGCACCGGCCATATCGGCCTGCAGGACTTTACCGTCACCGTGATGAATACGCCGCCGGAAACACCGGAGGATATCGATAAAGCGGCCAATGTCGCCTCCGACCTCTGGCAGAACGGCACCAGGGTGGGCATCACGGTCGCCAGCAGCGATATCAGTGGCGGGGACGTCACCTATGCGCTGACCGATGATGCCGGCGGCCGGTTCCAGATCGACGCGCAAACGGGGGTGGTAACCATCAAGGATGCCTCCCTGCTGGATCCGTCGCGGGCCACGCCCTACACGATCAAGGCCGTTGCCAATGACGGTCTGGATAATGGCGCCGAGCAGAGCTTCAACATCGCCGTTTCGCACCTGGCACCGCCCCCGGCATCCGGCCAGACGGCTAATCTGGGCGCAGGCGCGGTGGTGCAGGTCAACAGCCACACGGCGAATGACCAGATGCGGCCGGTGGTGACCACCCTGGCCAATGGGGGCCATGTCATCATCTGGCAATCCGCCAAACAGGATATTTCCGGTTCCTCGGTGCGGATGCAGTTTTTTGATGCCGCCGGGAATGCGGTCGGTGGGGAAACGGCCATACCGGGTGTGGCCGGTGCGGCCCCGTCGACAGTGGCGCTGTCCGATGGTGGTTTTGCTGTCTTCTGGCAGCAGGCCGGCATCAAGGGGCAGCGCTATGATGCCGATGGTCATGCGGTGGGGAACAGCTTCACTGTCGCTTCTTCACCAACGACCGGCTCGCCCGTTGCCACATTGCTGGCTGATGGCTCGCTGGCGGTGGCATGGACAGGCCGGGCGAAGTACAGCCCAAGCCCGAGTGACATCCTGGTTCGCCGTATCAGTGTGGATGGAGAACCGCTGGGGCCGACGGTATTTGCCGGCCGTCCCTATAAGGGCATACCGGATAGCTACAGTCAGCCGGCAATTGAGGCGACTGCGGATGGCGGGTTCGTTCTCAGCTGGAGCGAAGGATGGTATAATTCCAATATCGGCGAAAATATCCGGGCGCAGCGGTTCAATAGTGATGGGCTTATGGTCGGACCCGGTCTTGCTGTTCCCAGTATTACTAAACACACGCAGAGTAACTCCTCCATCTTGGGGCTGGATGATGGCTCCTTCATTGTTGTCTGGTCTGGCTGGGGAAGTTCTGGCCGGGAGGGTGACATTTTCATGCAGCGCTATGCGGCCAATGGCAGCCGCATCGGCGGTGAAACGCTCGTGAACAGCTTCACCATCGGCGGTCAGTCGGACCCCGATATTGTGCAACTGGCCGATGGGACCTTTGTCATTGCCTGGTCGTCCTATACCATCCCTGGTGCCGGCAACGGCATCTCCGCACGACGTTTCACCAAGGATGGTGAGCGCATCGGTGGTGAGTTTGACATCACCACCAGCGGCATGGGGCAAACGCGGGATGTGGAGCTGGCCGCGCGCAGCGACGGCGGTTTTGTGGCGACCTGGAGCGGTACCAAGATTGATGGCAGCGGCTATGCCGTGATGAGCCGTGTGTTCCAGGCCAACAGCACGCCGCCGGTCATCCATGCGACCACGGATGTGGTTGCCGTCGGTGGCTCCCTTTCCGCCGCCGCCCTGCTGCGGCAGGGGCATATCCAGGGGGATGCCTTTGCCGGTGGCAACCTGCAGGTTCTGAAGACCTACCAGTTCATTGATACCAGCGCCGATCCGACCAGCGGCCATTTTGTCCTGAACGGGGTGGCGCAGGCAGCTGGTCAGGTGATCCAGGTTTCAGCAACGGATCTGGCCAAGCTGCGCTTTGTCGGCGGTTCTGGGGCGGCCCTGGACAGCATCCAGGTCCGTGCGTCCGACGGGCTGGTATGGAGTGACTGGCAGACTTCCACCGTTTCCACCTTGGCGCCATCTTCCGTGTTGGTGACCAATGGGGTGGAAACCTTGGTCAATAACGTCTCGACCCAACGGCAGTTCCTGCCCAAGGTGACGACGTTGGCCGATGGTGGTCATGTCATCATCTTCCAGAGCATGTTGGAGAATGGAAACGGGAGCAGCGTTTTTGGCCAACGCTATGACGCGTCGGGCAATAAGACGGGTGATCAGTTCCTGGTACCGATGCGCCATTTCGCATCTGAGGGACAGCCATCGGTGACCACTTTGGCTGATGGCGGCTTTGTTGTCCTATGGCAGGGCGAAGGCCTGAATGGTCAGCGCTATGATTCTCGTGGCGTTAAGGTTGGGGAGCAATTCGCGATCACCAGCGTGTCCGTCTCGGGTACGCCGCAAGCGGCCCTGCTGAACGACGACAGCTTGGTCGTAACGTATTTTGGCCCGGTGGGGGCGACAACGCACGGGCTCTATCTTCAGCGGATATCGGCCGAAGGGAACCGGATTGATGCAAGGCAGTTGGCATCAGCGCCCAAGGGGAATGTGGGGGGCGCCCTTACATATTCTGATATTATCAGCCTGCCAAATGGTGGCTATGTCGTCACCTGGACCGATAACACCTATCAAACGGTAAATGGCAGCGACGTGTTCGGCCGTGTTTATGACGCCCATGGCAACAGCGTCACCGGTGCGTTCCGGGTCAACACCTACCAGGTCAGTACACAGGAAAGATCAGTCCTGGCTCGCCAAGGGGATACTGGCTTTGTGGTTGCCTGGGCGGGCGTCCATCCCGGCGCTAACCATGATATCTACATCCAGCGCTTTGACCTTGCTGGCGGCAAGATCGGGGGGGAGATACGGGTCAACACCACGACTGCTCAAGTCCAGACCGTGCCCAAGATCATTGAGCTGGTTGGTGGTGATCTTCTGGTGGCCTGGCACTCCTATTTCCAGGATGGCAGCCTCGCCGGCATCTATGCCCAGCGTCTGACCGCCTCTGGTGAGAAGATTGGCAATGAGTTCCGGCTCAACACCATCACTCTCAACGATCAGCAGGACGTACAGCTTGTTGCCCGCGCCGATGGTGGTTTTGTTGCTGTCTGGGCGTCAGGCTATAAGAACGACTATGATATTTACACCACGGTCTATGGTTCGCCGGAGAGCCTGCCCAACGGCTATGTGCATCTTTTCGGCACCAGCGGAAATGACACGCTGACGGGAACGGATTACCGGGACCGGATTTGGGGTGAAGCTGGCAATGACAGCCTGTCCGGTGGCAAGGCCGAGGATATGCTGGAAGGCGGGGCCGGCAATGATACGCTGGATGGCGGCAGCGGGGCCGACATCCTGATCGGTGGCCAGGGAGACGATGTCTATATCGTCGATGACAGCGGCGATGTGATCACCGAGAATGCCAATGAGGGCGTGGACACGGTGCGCACCAGTCTGTCCAGCTACAGCCTGCCGGCCAATGTCGAAAATCTGGCCTTCATCGGCAGCGGCAATTTCACCGGCACCGGCAATGCGGCCGACAATTCCATCACCGGTGGTGCCGGGGATGATACGCTGATCGGGCTGGCCGGCAATGATACGCTGGATGGCGGCGCCGGGAACGACCAGATGGAGGGGGGCAGCGGCAACGATGTCTATATCGTTGACGCTGCCGGCGACATCGTGGTGGAGGCGGCCAACGGCGGCACGGATGAGGTGCGGACAGCCCTGTCCGCCTATACCCTGCCGGCGGAGGTTGAACGCCTGACCTATACCGGCACTGGTGCCTTTGCCGGCACCGGCAATGCCCAGGCCAACAGCATCACCGGCGGCGCCGGCAATGATACGCTGGACGGCGCCGGGGGTGCTGACACGCTGGTCGGCGGGGACGGGAACGACACCTATCTCGTCGCCGACAGTCTGGCCGTCATCACCGAAACCGCGACGGGCGGCACGGATACGGTGCAGTCCCGCGCCCATGCCTATAGCCTGTCGGCCAATGTGGAAAATCTGGTCTTTGTCGGGACCGGGGATTTCGCCGGCACCGGTAACGCCCTGGCCAACAGCATTAGCGGGGGTGCGGGCAACGATACGCTGAATGGCGGGGCTGGGGCGGATACGCTGGTGGGGGGCGCGGGCGATGACACCTATGTCATTGACAGCACCCAGGATGTGATCAGCGAAGCGGCGGGCGAGGGCAGCGATACGGTGCGTACCAGCCTGTCTGCTTATACGCTGACGGCGAATGTGGAGAACCTCACCTATATTGGTGGCGGAAACTTCGCCGGTACCGGCAACAGCGCCAATAATGTTATCACCGGCGGGGCCGGGGCCGACACCTTGACCGGTGGTGCCGGCAGCGACACCCTGGTCGGCGGCCAGGGCAATGATCTCTACCTTGTCACCGACGCCGATGACCAGATCGTTGAACTGGCCGGGCAGGGCACGGACACGGTACAAACCGCGCTGAATGCCTATACCCTGGCCAATGAGGTGGAAAATCTGCTGTTCACCGGCAGCGGTGCTTTTGCCGGCACCGGCAATGCCAGCGCCAACAGCATCACCGGTGCCGCCGGGGCTGATACGTTGGCCGGTGGGGCTGGCATTGACACCCTGGTGGGTGGCACCGGCGACGACACCTATATCGTGGAACAGACGGGCGATGTGGTGGTTGAAGCCGCCTCGGCCGGTGTGGACGTCGTGCAGTCGCTGGCCAATGCCTATACGCTGTCCGCCAATGTGGAGAACCTCGCCTTCATCGGCAGCGGTGCCTTTGCCGGTACCGGCAATGCCAGCGCCAACAGCATCAGCGGCGGGGCAGGGAACGATACGCTGGATGGTGGTGCCGGGGCCGATACGCTGGAAGGCGGCCTTGGCGACGATACCTATATTGTCGACAATCTCGGCGATCAGCTGGTCGAAAATGCCGGTGGCGGGGTGGATACGGTCCGCACCACGCTGACCAGCTATAGCCTGGGGGTCGGGCTGGAGAACCTGACCTATATTGGCGGCGGCAACTTCACCGGTGTCGGCAATGATGCCGACAATCTGATCACCGGTGCGGCTGGTGCCGATACGCTGACCGGCGGCGCCGGCAGCGATACGCTGACCGGTGGGGCAGGGAACGACCTCTATCGCATTGATGATGCCGGTGATCAGATCATCGAAGCGGCCGGCCAGGGCACGGACCGGGTGGAAACCGCCCTGTCCGCCCTGACCCTGGCTGCCAATGTGGAGAACCTGACCTATACCGACAGCGGCAATTTCGCTGGCACCGGCAATAATCTGGCGAACAGCATTACCGGCGGGGCTGGGGCCGATACGCTGGATGGTGCGGCTGGCGCGGATACGCTGGTCGGCGGCCTGGGCAACGACACCTATCTGGTGGATGATGCCGGTGATCAGGTGGTGGAAGCCGCCGATGCCGGGACGGACAATGTTGTTGCCAGTGCCGCCGCCTACACCCTGGGTGCCAATCTGGAGAACCTCTCCTATAGCGGCACTGGTGCCTTTGCCGGTACCGGCAACAGTCTGGCCAACAGCATTACCGGCGGGGCCGGCAATGACACGCTGAACGGGGCGGCCGGGGCGGACACGCTGGTCGGTGGCGTGGGTGACGATACCTATATCGTCGGCGATGCCGACGATCTGGTGACGGAACAGGCCGGTGAAGGCACTGATGAGGTGCGGACCACGCTGACCAGCCTGACCTTGATGGCCAATGTGGAAAATCTGACCTTCATTGGCACGGGTGCCTTTACCGGCACCGGCAATGATCTGGCCAACAGCATCAGTGGTGGGGCCGGCAATGACACGCTGACCGGTGGCGCCGGTGCCGATACGCTGGTCGGTGGCGCCGGGGACGACAGCTATATCGTGGAACAGACCGCTGACTTGGTGGTGGAGCAGGCTGGCGGCGGCAATGACCATGTCCAGTCGCTGGCCAATGCCTACACCCTGTCGGCAGAGGTGGAACGGCTGAGCTTTATCGGCACGGGCGATTTTGCCGGTACCGGTAATGATCTGGCCAACAGCATCAGTGGTGGGGTCGGCAACGACACGCTGGATGGCGGGGCCGGGGCTGATACGCTGGAAGGCGGGGCCGGCAACGATACCTATATCGTTGATGATGCCGGTGATCAGATCAGCGACAGCGCAGGCGTTGATACGGTGCGCACCAGCCTGTCGGCCTATACGCTGGCGGCGGGGCTGGAAAACCTTGTCTTTACCGGGACCGGTAACTTCACCGGGACCGGCAATGACGTGGCCAACAGCATCAGCGGCGGTGCCGGAAACGACACGCTGGATGGTGCAGCCGGGGCCGATACCCTGGCCGGTGGGGCCGGCAACGATGTCTATATCGTTGATGATGCTGGTGATCAGATCATCGAAGCGGCTGGCCAAGGCACGGACCGGGTGGAAACCACCCTGTCCGCCCTGACCCTGGCCACCAATGTGGAGAACCTGACCTATACCGGCAGCGGCAATTTCACCGGCATCGGCAATAGCGGGAATAACAGTCTGGTCGGCGGTGTCGGTAACGACACGCTGGATGGTCAGTCCGGCAACGATACGCTGGATGGCGGCAGCGGTGCCGACAGCATGGTGGGCGGCCAGGGCAATGACATTTTCATCGTCGATGATGTCGGCGATGTGGTGGTGGAAGCGGCAGGCCAGGGCACAGACACGGTGCGCACCAACCTTGCCGCCTATACGCTGGCCGCCAATGTGGAAAATCTTGTCTTCACCGGCTCCGGTGGCTTTGCCGGTACCGGCAATAATCTGGCCAACAGCATCACCGGTGGCACCGGCGATGACACGCTGGAAGGGTTGGATGGTAACGACACGCTGGTTGGCGGCAATGGCAATGACAGCCTGAGCGGCGGGGCCGGCAATGACAGCCTGAATGGCGGTGCCGGGGCCGACACGCTGGTGGGTGGCGCTGGCAACGACATATTCCTGGTCGATAATGTCGGTGATCAGGTGGTGGAAGCCGCCGATGAAGGGGCGGATCTGGTCCAGTCCTCCATCACCTATGTGCTGGGTGCCAACCTGGAGAACCTGACCCTGACCGGCAGTGCCGCCATCAATGGTACCGGCAATGATGCCGATAACCAGATTACCGGCAATGGTGCCGCCAATCTGCTGGTCGGCGGGGCCGGCAATGACAGTCTGAATGGCGGTGGCGGGGCCGATACGCTGGAAGGTGGTGTGGGGGATGATCTCTATACTGTCGACAATATCGGCGATGTCGTCACTGAAGCCGCAGGGGAAGGGACCGATACGGTTCAGGCCTCCGTCAGCTACAGCCTGTCGGCGGAGGTGGAGAATCTGACGCTGACAGGTAGCGGTGCCATCAATGGTACCGGCAATGTGCTGGCCAATATCCTGACCGGCAATAGCGGTGCCAACCGCCTGGACGGTGGCATCGGGGCTGATACGCTGATCGGCGGGGCGGGCGATGACACCTATATCGTCGATGACCTGGGCGATGTGGTGACGGAAGCCGCCAGCCAAGGTACGGACAAGGTGGAAACCAGCCTGTCCAGCTATGTGCTGGGCACCAATCTGGAGAATCTGGCCTATACCGGCAGCGGTGATTTTACCGGTACCGGCAACACCGCCGCCAACAGCATCGCCGGCGGCGCTGGCAATGATACGCTGGATGGCGGCCTTGGTGCAGACACCCTAGCCGGCGGTGGCGGCGATGATCTCTACCTTGTCGACAATGCCGGTGACGTGGTGGTGGAGGCCAGCGGCGCGGGTATGGACACCGTTCGTACCGGCCTGTCCAGCCTGACCCTGGCCGCCAATGTGGAGAACCTGACCTATACCGGCAGCGGCAATTTCGCTGGCACGGGTAACGCGGCGGCCAACGTGCTGACCGGTGGGGCCGGTAACGACACGCTGAATGGCGGTGCCGGGGCCGACACGCTGGAAGGTGGCGCTGGCGATGATACCTATGTCATTGACAATGTTGATGACCAGATCATCGGGGCGGGTGGCATTGATACCGTTCAAACCACACTTTCCAGCCTGACCCTCTCAACCGTGCTGGAGAACCTGACCTATGCCGGCAGCGGCAATTTCGCCGGTACGGGTAACGCGTTGGCCAACATGCTGACCGGCGGTGCCGGTAATGACATGCTGGATGGTGGTGTTGGTGCCGATACGCTGGTCGGCGGGGCGGGTGATGACACCTATATCGTTGACGATCTGGGCGATGTGGTGACGGAAGCCGCCGGGCAGGGTGTGGACAAGGTGGAAACCAGCTTGTCCAGCCTGACCCTTGCCGCCGAAGTGGAGAACCTGACCTATACCGGCAGCGGGAATTTCGCCGGTACGGGTAACGCGGCGGCCAATGCGCTGACCGGCGGTGCCGGTAACGACACGCTGAATGGCGGTGTTGGTGCCGATACGCTGGTCGGCGGGGCGGGTGATGACACCTATATCGTTGACGATCTGGGCGATGTGGTGACGGAAGCCGCCGGGCAGGGTGTGGACAAGGTGGAAACCAGCCTTTCCAGCCTCACCCTTGCCGCCGAAGTGGAGAACCTGACCTACACCGGCAGCGGCAATTTCGCCGGTACGGGCAACGCGCTGGCCAATGCGCTGACCGGCGGTGCCGGTAACGACACGCTGGATGGCGGTGTTGGTGCCGATACGCTGGTCGGTGGGGTGGGGGATGACACCTATATCGTCGACGATCTGGGCGATGTGGTGACGGAAGCGGCCGGTCAGGGTGTGGACAAAGTGGAAACCAACCTGTCCAGCCTGACCCTGGCAGCGGAGGTAGAGAACCTGACCTATACCGGCAGCGGCAATTTCGCCGGCACGGGCAACGCGTTGGCCAACCTGCTGACCGGCGGTGCCGGTAACGACACGCTGGATGGTGGCGTCGGTGCCGATACGCTGGTCGGCGGCGCGGGTGATGACACCTACATCGTCGACGATCTGGGCGATGTGGTGACGGAAGCGGCCGGTCAGGGGGTGGACAAGGTGGAAACCAACCTGTCCAGCCTGACCCTGGCCGCTGAAGTGGAGAACCTGACCTATACCGGCAGCGGGAATTTCGCCGGTACGGCCAACGCGTTGGCCAATGCGCTGACCGGCGGTGCCGGTAACGACACGCTGGATGGCGGTGTTGGTGCCGATACGCTGGTCGGCGGGGCGGGTGATGATACCTATATCGTCGACGATCTGGGCGATGTGGTGACGGAAGCCGCCGGGCAGGGTGTGGACAAGGTGGAAACCAGCCTGTCCAGCCTGACCCTTGCCGCCGAAGTGGAGAACCTGACCTATACCGGCAGCGGGAATTTCGCCGGTGCGGGCAACGCGTTGGCCAATGCGCTGACCGGCGGTGCCGGTAACGACACGCTGGATGGCGGTGTTGGTGCCGATACGCTGGTCGGTGGGGTGGGGGATGACACCTATATCGTTGACGATGTGGGCGATGTGGTGACGGAAGCCGCCGGGCAGGGTGTGGACAAGGTGGAAACCAACCTGTCCAGCCTCACCCTTGCCGCCGAAGTGGAGAACCTGACCTATACCGGCAGCGGGAATTTCGCCGGTACGGGCAACGCGTTGGCCAACGTGCTGACCGGCGGTGCCGGTAACGACACGCTGGATGGCGGTGTTGGTGCCGATACGCTGGTCGGTGGGGCGGGGGCCGATCGGTTTGTTGTTGATGACGGTGATACGGTCAGTGACTTCGCAGCTGTCCAGGGTGATGTGCTGGATCTGTCAGGAGTGGATGCTGACAGCAGTGCTGTGGGACATCAGAGCTTTATCTGGATCGACACAGGCGCTTTCAGCAATGTCGCGGGTCAGCTGTGCTGGCAGTCTGATGCGACAGCGTTGAAGCTGCTGGCTGATCGGGATGGCGATGGCGTTGCTGATCTGGAGATCACGCTTGCCAATATCACCACGATCACCAATGCAGACCTGATCATGTAGTGACAGTGCCAGGGCCTCTTGTTCGTCGATCAAGAGGCCCTGGCTACCCTGGGATGCCGAGGGGCGGCACAGTTCAGGTGGGCTTTTACCCTCACCCCAGATCATCCACCATGCCCAGCAGGCTCAGGCTGCTTTCGGCGATCATGCCGATGGGTGTCGCGGTGAAGGCCAGCCGTCCCTCTGCCCGGCCGGCATACTGGTAATGGCTGATCAGGGCCAGCGGGTTATAGCCGAAAACATCCAGCAGATCGGGGTTCAGGGCGGCGTAAGCGTCCACACTGAACCCGGTCGCCTGCCGGCCCTCCGCCCTTCCGTAATTGGCATAATGGCTGACCAGGGCGGCATGGTTCAGGCCGAAGGCGTTGAACAGGTCCGGGTTCAAGGCCGCATAGGCTTCGGCATCAAAGCCCAGAGCCAGGCGGCCTTCCGCCTGTCCGGAGGTGGTGTAATGGCGGATCAGCGCGGTCTTATCCAGGCCGAAGACCTTGAAAAGGTCCGGGTTCAGCGCCGCATAGGCTTCGGCATCAAAGCCAAAGGTCGCCCGCTGTTCCGCCCGGCCAAAGCGTTGGTAATGATTGCTGAGCGCGGATTCATTGAAACCGAAATTGTTGAGCAGATCCGGGTTCAGGGCGGCATAGGCATCCAGGTCAAAGCCATTGGCCGCCCGGCCCTCCGCGCGGCCATATTTTACGTAATGCTTGATGGTGGAAACGGCATCATCACCAAAAACCGCAACCAGATCAGGGTTTTGGCTGCGGTACGCCGCCAGGGAGAAGGCGGGCTCGCTGCTGTCATCATCCACAATGATGCCGGTGGCGATCAGGCTGCTGGTGCCGCCGGCCAACTGGGCACCCTTGATGTCACTGATCAGCAGCTGCACTGTCTCGTTGTTTTCCAGCGTGCGGTCACCCAGGACATCCAGCGCCACGGCGGCGGTTTTTGCACCCGCCGCAATGGTCACCGTCTGTTCCAGCGCCGTATAGTCGCGCCCCGCTGTGGCGGTGCCGCCACTGCTGCGCACGGTGAAACTGACCGCCGTGGCCGCCGGGCCAGACAGGGTGAAGGTGAAGATCAGCTTGCTGATACCGCCATTATCCAGTTCCAGCACCGGGCGGGTGCTGGCTGTCAGGGTTTGATCCACCAGGGTGGGGGCGGCAATGGTGCGGTCGTTGAATTTTAGCCACTCAATGCCAGTGAGCGTATCCGTCTCCCCACTGATGCTGCTGACGCGGATTTCCGTGCCTTCAGTGGCGATGCGGTAACTCGTATAATTGCCACTGAAAATGGCTCTATCTGTACCGTCTCCGCCAATAAGCGTGTCGTTGCCTGAACCACCATTAAGGGTATCGTTGCCACTACCCCCTATAATTGAATCCTGACCATCATCACCATATAAAGTATCGTCTTGATCGCTCCCGTCAAGGGTATCATTTCCACTGCCACCATACATATAATCATCACCGACGCCACCATTCAAATAATCGTTTCCGTCAGCGCCATTTATAAAGTCAGGGCCACTCAGGCCATAAATCTGGTCATCATCGGAACTGCCCGATATTCCGTCTGGTTCGTCACTTCCATATTTCACCATTGAAAAAATGGTTCTTTGATCGTTATTTTTTCTATCAAAAACATATGGTATCGGATTTTCCAGCTGTGCTGTTTGTTCTGCTGACGATCCAGTTCCGCCCTGGAATGAGGATAGTAGAATATCAAACAAATTGCCGCCTGCAATGTTCATCATTTTTCTCCATTTTTCTGGAAGCACTAGTTATGCCAATCTGCGATGATTTCGACTCATCTCATCTTGGTGGGACGGCGATGGCCACCGCGTGGCTCGTAACACATGAAGCCAAGCCAACGGAGTTGGCGCCGGCGCTTGCGGATTTTGTTCAGAAATTATCGGTTCTGATCAAGGCAACTGGGTACTAGGTGGACGGGGATTCGAATCCCTTAACATCGCCGAGTTTGGCTTGACCTTGATCACCCCAGATCATCCACCATGCCCAGCAGGCTCAGGCTGCTTTCGGCGATCATGCCGATGGGTGTCGCGGTGAAGGCCAGCCGTCCCTCTGCCCGGCCGGCATATTGGTAATGGCTGATCAGGGCCAGTGGGTTATAGCCGAAAACATCCAGCAGATCGGGGTTCAGGGCGGCGTAAGCGTCCACACTGAACCCCGTCGCCTGCCGGCCCTCCGCCCTTCCGTAATTGGCATAATGGCTGACCAGGGCGGCATGGTTCAGGCCGAAGGCGTTGAACAGGTCCGGGTTCAAGGCCGCATAGGCTTCGGCATCAAAGCCCAGAGCCAGGCGGCCTTCCGCCTGTCCGGAGGTGGTGTAATGGCGGATCAGCGCGGTCTTATCCAGGCCGAAGACCTTGAAAAGGTCCGGGTTCAGCGCCGCATAGGCTTCGGCATCAAAGCCAAAGGTCGCCCGCTGTTCCGCCCGGCCAAAGCGTTGGTAATGATTGCTGAGCGCGGATTCATTGAAACCGAAATTGTTGAGCAGATCCGGGTTCAGGGCGGCATAGGCATCCAGGTCAAAGCCATTGGCCGCCCGGCCCTCCGCGCGGCCATATTTTACGTAATGCTTGATGGTGGAAACGGCATCATCACCAAAAACCGCAACCAGATCAGGGTTTTGGCTGCGGTACGCCGCCAGGGAGAAGGCGGGCTCGCTGCTGTCATCATCCTGAATGATGCCGGTGGCGATCAGGCTGCTGGTGCCGCCGGCCAACTGGGCACCCTTGATGTCACTGATCAGCAGCTGGACTGTCTCGTTGTTTTCCAGCGTGCGGTCACCCAGGACATCCAGCGTCACGGCGGCGGTTTTTGCACCCGCCGCAATGGTCACCGTCTGTTCCAGCGCCGTATAGTCGCGCCCCGCTGTGGCGGTGCCGCCACTGCTGCGCACGGTGAAACTGACCGCCGTGGCCGCCGGGCCAGACAGGGTGAAGGTGAAAACCAGCTTGCTGATACCGCCATTATCCAGTTCCAGCACCGGGCGGGCGCTGGCTGTCAGGGTCGGGTCAACAGTTTTGGGAGCATCAATTGTACGATCAGCAAATTTAAGCCGTTCGATCCCGATCAATGTATTGACTTCACCATTCGGGAAGGTAATGCGAACTTCTGTGCCTTCGGTGGCAATGCTGTAGCGGGCATAATTTTCGGATAAAACGGCCGTATCCGTTCCAGCACCCCCAATCAGTGTGTCGTTACCAGATGATCCACCATCCAAAGTATCATTGCCATCTCCACCATCCAGATAATCATTACCGTTACCACCATTCAGGGAATCATCTCCCGTGCCGCCGGAAAGGCTGTCAGTTCCGGCACCCCCTTGAAGGGTGTCATTGCCGGTGCCACCCACCAACGTATTCTTGCCATAGGCAGACGACGATACGTAATCATCACCGGTGCCACCATCCAGATAAATATTTTCACCGGAGCCGTAGAGTGTATCCTGACCATCACCGCCTAATAAACTAGCCACATTTTCCAGCGTACTGATGCCACCGCCCTGAAGCGTATCATTCCCAGCCCCGCCACTCAGTGTGTTGGCACCTGAGCCATCAGAATACAGATAATCATCACCAACGCCACCATCAAGATAATTTCTTCCTTCAGAATCCCTTAGGCTGTCATTGCCTTCACCGCCCTCAAGCTGATCATCGCCCGCTTCCCCATTCAAGGTGTCATTTGCAAGGCCCCCCACCAGTGTGTCATTGCCGCCACCTCCCTTTAGCTCGTCATTTCCGTCGCCCCCATCAAGGCTGTCAGCCCCGTTGCCAGCCAGAAGAGTGTCATTGCCGCCAGCGCCGATCAGGGTCGTTTTGCCGGAATAATCAATTGTCGACAGATAGTCATTTTTGGCGCCCCCATCCAAATAATCGTTGCCCCCATCGCCATAGAGCCAATCCTGACCATCGCCGCCAAATAGGCTGTCATTTCCTGAGTTGCCATAGATCGTGTCATTGCCTGGGCCACCATCAAGTCGATCATCACCGGCATCGCCGAACAGGGAATCATCTCCCAGTTCGCCTATCAATGTGTCGTCTCCGGCCCCACCGTTTATCGTATCATTCCCATCCCCACCATTCAGGCTTTCATTGCTGGTACCGCCATCAAGTCTATCGTCACCAGGGGAGCCAGCTGCCAACAGCCTGTTGTTATTGGCATAGTCAACGAGATCATGAACCATGTCGCTGTCGGTTAAGATCGTTACTTTCAGCATTGTTCTCTCCGCCGTTTCCGCTTTGCTGCTTGGTTCAATCCATCGTGGGCATTCAAGGTGCTCGTTATCCGTTGGGTGAGGCAGCGAAGCGTGTGATAGGGTGCTTCTGAATTGGGGCAGAACACCTTATGGATTGGCGTCTTAACCTTCCCCAACGGACAGGATCATTTTAAATCCTGGCGATGAAGTCTCGCTTCCCCCGTTTGGGTGAATGCTGGCGGCAGAAAGATGACGCCTTGTCATCATTGCGGCAGGAATTTAAAATCGTAAGAGAATGATCCCGGCTAGCAGGGAACGACATGCGGCTTGATCTGGACGGCATTTATGCCGCGATAGAGGATGACGGCGCATTTGATGGGCTGGCAGGTCAGGTTGCTGCCGCCTGCGGTACCCGTTCAGCCCTCGTTGTCAGTCTCACGAAGGAGGGGATGCCGGCGTTCGTACAAACGAACTACTGGGATCAAAATTTCATGAAGGATTACCAACAGTACTTCATGAATAGTGATCCTTGGACGGGATTGGGGGTTAAGCTTGGCCGTTTCGGTCGCGCTGCTGCGCTGGATACTATAATCATACCCGAGCAGTTCCGACGGACACCGCTCTATAATGATCTGATCCGGATGCATGGCGATGATACGGCCCGATGCCTTGGCGTGATGCCGGTCCTCGGTCGGGAGGGCTTGATTGTCGCGGTTCATCGCGCGGCCGGGGATACGGCTTTCACTGCTCCAGAAGAACAGAGGCTTGATGAGGTTTATGGCCATATTCACCGTGTTGTTTTACTTAGAAAAAGCTTGGCCTCGGTACAGAATAAAGCCATGCGTCTTCAAGACATGGTTGATAGCAGCAATGATGCAATCGTGCGCATTGACCGCAATCTGCGTGTGGTTGCGATATCCGCGGCAGCCGAACGTCTGCTTCAGGCGCGCGATGGCCTGATGCTGCGGGAGCAGCGCCTTGTGCCACCAGTTGGCATAAGGGCGGAGCTTCTCGCAGCCGTAACTGCCATTATTGATCGGACGGGCCTGACGCGCACCGCTCTGTTTTGCCCACGGCCATCAGGTTGTCGCTCCTACAGACTGGTGTTAATGCCGGCAGGGTTTGAGGGTTCATCCGGCGTGTTATTGCGAATTGATGACCCGGATCACGCACCGCCACCAGGCTGGCAACACATGGTGCAAAATGCCTATCGTCTTTCCGGGATGGAGGCAGATCTAGCTGAACGCCTCTATGTCGGGTTTACTCTTGACGAGATTGCAGCGCAACGTGGTGTGTCAAAAGAAACAGTCCGCACACAGCTAAAATCGTTGCTCCATAAAGCGGATGTAAATAGGCAGAGTTCGCTCATTAAACTGCTGGCTAAATTTTAATATTTTTTGCTTTTTGGCATATATATCCACTTAATTTATGCGTGAAGTTTATTGAATTGAGGGTGGTTTTTTCTGTTTGGTTAATTTAATGGCCAGGGACCCCATATGTAGGGCTCCGATATGCTGCACGGACGGTGGGGCGGCAGCCTCTGCCGTACCCAGTTGCGACGAGTGGAACGCATCGCAACTGGATAGTCTGCCTGGGTTTGTAGGCGCCTGCGCCGTCTGTGTCAGGTGATCACCCCATGTCGTCCACCATGCCCAGCAGGCTCAGGCTGCTTTCGGCGATCATGCCGCTGATGGGTGTCGCGGTGAAGGCCAGCCGTCCCTCTGCCCGGCCGGCATATTGGTAATGGCTGATCAGGGCCAGCGGGTTATAGCCGAAAACATCCAGCAGATCGGGGTTCAGGGCGGCGTAAGCGTCCACACTGAACCCGGTCGCCTGCCGGCCCTCCGCCCTTCCGTAATTGGCATAATGGCTGGCCAGGGCGGCATGGTTCAGGCCGAAGGCGTTGAACAGGTCCGGGTTCAAGGCGGCATAGGCTTCGGCATCAAAGCCCAGAGCCAGGCGGCCTTCCGCCTGTCCGGAGGTGGTGTAATGGCGGATCAGCGCGGTCTTATCCAGGCCGAAGACCTTGAAAAGGTCCGGGTTCAGCGCCGCATAGGCTTCGGCATCAAAGCCAAAGGTCGCCCGCTGTTCCGCCCGGCCAAAGCGTTGGTAATGATTGCTGAGCGCGGATTCATTGAAACCGAAATTGTTGAGCAGATCCGGGTTCAGGGCGGCATAGGCATCCAGGTCAAAGCCATTGGCCGCCCGGCCCTCCGCGCGGCCATATTTTACGTAATGCTTGATGGTGGAAACGGCATCATCACCAAAAACCGCAACCAGATCAGGGTTTTGGCTGCGGTACGCCTCCAGAGAGAAGGCGGGGTTTGTTGTATCATCATCCTGAATGATGCCGGTGACGATCAGGCTGCTGGCGCCGCCGGCCAACTGGGCGCCCTTGATGTCACTGATCAGCAGCTGGACGGTTTCATTGCCTTCCATGAAGCGATCATTCTGAACCTCCACGGTCACCATGGCGACCTTGGCACCCGCTTCGATGGTGACCAGCTGATTGGATATCGTGTAACCCCGGCCACCAACATTATCGAAATATTTCTTGTAATCGATTCCGTCGGTGGCCGTTCCGCCATTGATCCGAATGCTGAAACTGACCGCCGTGCTGGCGGCCTCTGACAAGGTGATTGTATAAATCAGTTTTGCTATCTTTGCTGCCGCCCCTTCCACCGCCGGTTGGGCGGCAACCGTCAACGTTGGATAAACCGGGGCCGGGGCAGCGACGGTGCGATCATCGAATTTCAGCCATTCGATACCGGTCAGTCTGTCCACTTCCCCTTTACTGTTGGTGACACGAACCTCCTCCCCCTGCAAAGCGATGGCGTAGCTGGCATAGGTGCCGGCGAAAATGGCCGTATCGGTCCCGGCACCGCCCACCAGCGTGTCATTGCCGGCCCCGCCAGTCAGGCTGTTATCGGCCAGATTGCCGGTCAACAGGTCATTGCTATTGCCACCAATGGCATTTTCAATGACGGTGCCATAACCGATGAAGAACTGACCTTCGGTCAGGAACAGATCGTTCTTCGCCCCGAACCAACCCCAGCCGCCATCACGCAGATCAATGGTTACCGCCTGGGCGGAACCGCTGGCCGACACCGTGTCATTGCCGCCGCCATCCCAGATGTAATCGCCCTTCTTCGTCGGCGAAAGTATATAGGTATCGGCGCCGTTGCGGATATCCTTGTTGGGGCCGTAGATGTACTGGATGGCGGCGATGTCATAGACGCCGAGGCCCGTATTGGAATAGCCATAATAGGACATCTGCGTGTTGCTGTCATTGTCCTCTTGTATGGGTAGAAATGGCGGCTCCGATCCAGCGGTGCCATAATTCCCGGGGTGTTTGAATCCAAGTACGTGGCCAATTTCGTGGATGTGGGTACTCAGGCTCACGCCGCTGGAATGCATCCAGATTTCACCTTTTGCCAGCCCCAGCGTACCATACCCCCCAACATCCAATTCTGCGGCAGCAAACACGATATCTGCTTTCGCGTCCGCTTCGGTGAAGCGGACATTGGCAACCTCTCCCCATTTGGCAAATGCCTGTCTGGCGAGCGATTTTTCTGATTCGTTGAAAATGCGTGGATTTTTTCCATTATAAAATATCGTGACGGATAAATCTGTTCTCCATCCAAATGTAACAATAGCCTTATCCGTATTATCTCTTGTTGAATGCGATTTGTTTGCAACCAAAGATTGGATGAAGTATGGAGAAGGTGTCCCTTCCTCAATATATATTACTCTTTCAATTCCTGCATCGGGAACGTAACCCCGCACCGAAACAATGGCGGTATCGTTAGTGCCGCTGGTATCTGAGATTAAATCCCGTATATCATCAATATAGTAGGTATCATCACCGTCACCCCCGTAGAGGGTGTCAATCCCGCTCCCACCCGTCAAGGTGTCATTACCCCCGTCAGCAAAGATAAAATCGTTACCCTCTCCCCCATCCAGCATATCGGCGTCATTGGCGCCATAAAGCGAGTCGTTACCGCCCCCGCCCACCAATGTCGACCTCCCGCCGGTTGTGGAGTTGTAATAATCGCCTAAAATATAGTCATCACCGCTACCACCATTCAAATAATCATTCCCGCCACTGCCATAAATGCTGTCATTTCCTCCGCCGCCATACAGGCTGTCATTCCCGCCACTGCCATAAATACTGTCATTTCCTTCGCCGCCATACAGACTGTCATTGCCGCCGCCCCCGGTCAGGAAGTCATTACCGGCATCGCCTTCAAGAAGATCATCGCCTGTCCCCCCGTTGAGATCATCATTTCCCAGGCCGCCGATCAAGGTGTCGGATCCGTCGTAGCCATTGGCGACATCGCTGCCATCGCTGCCGATCAAAATATCTGTACCGCCGCCCCCAGTCAGGGTGTCATTACCAGTGCCACCGATTAATGTCGAATTGCCAAAGTAACCAGTTATGCTGATATAATCATCGTCGGCTCCACCATCCAGAAGATCGTCTCCATCACCGCCGTAAAGCATATCTTTTCCAATACCGCCCTTTAAAATATCGTTGCCCCCGTAAGAATAGAGAAAATCGTTCCCTTCTCCCCCATCCAGTATATCGGCGTCATTGGCGCCATAGAGCGTGTCATTACCATGTCCCCCAACCAATGTCAGCTTCCCGGCGCGCGTGGAACTGTAGTAGTCGCCTAGAATATAATCATCTCCACTCCCACCATCCAAGTAATCGACTCCACCAGCTCCGTAAAGACTGTCATTCCCCTCACCCCCATACAGGTTGTCATTCCCTCCGCCCCCGGTTAGGGTGTCATTCCCGGCGCCACCGTCTAGAAGATTGTTGCCTGTCCCCCCGTTGAGATCATCATTTCCCAGGCCGCCGATGAGGGTGTCGGATCCGTCGTAGCCACCGGCTGCATCGTCGCCATCGCCACCGATCAAAATATCCGCACCGCCGCCGCCGACCAGCGTGTCATTCCCTGTATCGCCGATTAATGTTGTATTGCCAAAATAGCCGTTGGTGCTGAGATAATCATCATCGGCGCCGCCATCCAACAGATCTTCACCATCACCGCCGTAAAGCGTGTCTTTTCCATTTCCGCCTTTCAAAGTGTCGTTGCCGGCCGAATAGCCGTAGAACACATCGTTCCCATCACCACCATCCAGGCTGTCATTGCCGATACCACCGTTCAGCGTGTCATTCCCTGAATTGCCGATCAGCGTGTCGTTTCCCGCGTAACCTGTCAGCATATCCGCGTCCGGGCCGCCGATCAGCCGGTCATCGCCGGCACCGCCCGTTAGGGTTTCCGGGGCGGCGGCGATAATATCACTGGTATTTTCACCGGGGTTTTCCGCCAAAATGGCGCGTGGTGTTGGCTTTGGCTCGGCCACGACAAGCAGCTGTGCATTGCCTTCTGCAGCCTCAGTCCCCGTTGAACGCGTAGTGCGCAGGAAAGGCAATAGGAACATTGCTTGCCTGTTGCCGCACGCCATACACATCGTCTTCCTCCAGCCTGCCGAGAGTATTCTTATCGGTAACCACGGCTTAAAATCACCACTGGCTGAAGCATAAGAGACAATTATTACACGCAAAAGGAATGGGGCGCGTGCCTATCCTTCAGGATAGGTTTCCCTACTTATTCCCTGCCCCGGTGACCGTCAGGGGCTCCGGATCTCCATCGCTGGAAGCCTGTATTACAGTGCCAGTTCCGTATCTTCCTGTGCCAGCCGCACCAGATCCACCATGGCGGCGCGGGCGGCCACCGGGTCGCTGTTGCCGATGGCTTCATAGAGCACGCGGTGATCGGCCACCGGGTCGCGCGGCAATTTACGCTTGCGCTGTTTGAAAATGGTGGTCCAGCTGACGGCGGCGGAGATGGTGCTGGACAGGGTCATCAGCGGTGCGTTGCGGGAGGCTTCCAGGATGGCGTGATGGAACAGCTGGTCCGCCTCCCGCCCGGCTTCCGTGGCCAGCCCGTGGCGGGCCATTTCTTCCAGTGCGTGGCCCATGCGGGCCAGATCGGCGCCGCTGCGGCGTACAGCCGCCAGCTCGGCGGCCGAGGGTTCGATGATCATGCGCAGTTCGAACAGGTCGCGGATGAATTCCACACTCGGCTCCCCTTCGAACATCCAGGCCAGCACATCGGGGTCCAGCAGGTTCCAGCGTTCCTTTTCCGTTACCCGCGTGCCGGTGCGCGGCCGGCTTTCCACCAGCCCCTTGGCGGACAGGATGCGCACCGCCTCCCGATAGGCGGTGCGGGAGACGTCCAGCTGTTCGGAAAACTCAATCTCCCCCGGCAGCGTGTCGCCCGGCTTGTAAATGCCGGTGACAATATCCACGCCCAGATCATGGGCGATGGAACCATGGATCCGCTTCATGGATGTGGTATTCAAGCCGGTGGTCCGGGGACCGGTCTGTTCCTTGCGCTGACGCATCTTTACCCTGCGGGTTTTCCTTGGCCCGGCAAAGGTGCCGGGCTGGCCATTATAGCCCGGTTTTCCAGCTTTTGGGATAGTCATCCTCAGCCTAGTCGGCAAAATTGCACGATTTGTCAGAGAAATAGGCGGGCTGGGCTTGCCCCCGGCGGGGGCGGAAATGGCTGGCTCTGTCTGTCATCGACAGGCCAGCCCCGTGTCCGCTGCACCCCGCTGGTATAAATAATCATACTTTTGCCGGCGGTGCCGGGGAGCGTCAGATCCGGCCCTGTTTCAACATCGTCACTGCATTATCGCAGGCCCGCGCCGTCAGCGCCATATAGGTCAGGGACGGGTTCTGACAGGCGGATGAGGCCATGGCCGCCCCATCGGTGACGAACACATTGGGCACATCATGCAGCTGGTTCCAGCGGTTGGTGACCGATATGCGTGGGTCATGGCCCATCATGGCCCCGCCCATTTCATGGATGGCGCTGCCGCCGATACCCGGCTGGTTCAAGGATAAGATCACCTTGCCGCCGGCGGCGGTCAGCATGGCGCTGGCCTCCTTGCTGGCATCGGTCAGGGCCTTGCGCTCATTCTCCCCATGGGTGAAGTCGATCTGCAGCAGCGGGGCGCCGAATTGATCGACCTTCACCGGGTCCAGGCGCAGACGGTTGCTTTCGCGCGGCAGGCTTTCGGCGAAGCTGACCAGCACCATGCGCCAGGGGCCGACATGGCGCAGATTATTTTTGAAGGCTTCGCCGATGCCGGCCTCGCGCTTGCCGCGCGTCCAGGTGCTGCGCAGCGCCCCGCCCTGGAAACTGTAACCGCGCACGAAATCTGTTTCCGGCTGGTCGGCCAGATTGCGGAAGCGCGGGATGATCACACCCGTCGGCCGGTTGCCATAGCTGGTGCGGTCCTGGAACGTATCAAACAGGGCGATGGCGCCCACCGTGCTGGCATGGTCCATGATGTGGGTGCCCAGCCGGCCGCTGCTGTTGCCCAGCCCGTTGGGAAACGCGTCGGAGCGGGAGCGCAGCAGCACATGGTTGGTGTTGAAGGCACCGGCATTCATGAAAATGATGCGGGCGGTATAGCGGCGGCGTTCACCGGTTTTCACATTCAACACCGACACGCCGCGCGCCCGCTTGGCCTTGGCGTCGTAATCCACCGTCTCCACCACCGTATCGGTGATCAGGGTCAGGTTCCCGGTGGCCTGAGCGGCGGGCAGGGTGGAGCTTTGCGTGCTGAAATAGGCGCCATAGGAACAGCCGCGCGGGCAGAGCATCCGGTTCTGGCAAACGCCGCGCCCTTCCTTTTCCTGGGTCAGGTTGGCGGTGCGGCCAATGGTCAGCCGCCGGTCGGGCCATTGCGCCTCAATCACCCCTTTGGCGTGCTTTTCCAGCACATTCAAGGCCATGGGCGGCTGATAAATGCCATCGGGCAGGGAGGACAGACCCTCATTCTGCCCTGAGACGCCGATGAATTTTTCCACATGATCGTACCAGGGCTTCAGGTCGGCATAGCGGATGGGCCAGTCCACCCCATGGCCATCCTTCTTGTTCGCCCCGAAATCATGGTCACTCATCCGATAGGATTGGCGGCCCCAGGTCAGCGACCGGCCGCCCAACTGATAGCTGCGCCACCAGTTGAACTGGGTGCCATCCGCCACGCTATAGGGGTTTTCACGGTCATTGACGAAATGGTTCTGGGTATATTCGGTGAAATGCCGGTTTTTGGATTGAACCGCGAAGTCCTTTTCAAAAAGCTGCGGATCGCCTTCACCGCGGAAGGGCATTTCCCACGGCGCCTTCATTTCGGTGACGTAATCCGTGCCATGTTCGATATGGCGACCGCGTTCGACCATCAGAACCTTCAGGCCCTTTTCGGTCAGTTCCTTTGCCGCCCAGCCGCCGGTGATGCCGGAGCCGACGACGATCGCGTCGAAATCTGTATTCATCCGAAATCCACCGCTGTCCAATCGTTCGACCAAGCCCGATCATTCGGGCCGACGGGTATATCCGGGTCGAAACGGCCCGGTACCAGCTCAAAGAACAGTTCCTGGCTGCCCCCGATTTCCGAGGTGTAATAGCCGGTGACGATCAGGCCCTTCCACGTGCGCCAGGGTGACTTCTCTCCCCCCTTGGCATAGGCGGCCGCATCCAGATCGCTCAGCGCCTTGGTCTGGGCCGTCGGTTTGGCGGCCAGGAAATTGCCGCCGGCCTTCAGGTCCAGCTCAAACCCCAGCCAGTCCAGCCAGCCGGCCCCGGCGGGGGCGGCACCGCCGCTGAACTGGTCGGCCGGGGGCGGGCGGCCGGTGCGGGCCAGCCCATGCTGCAGCGCCAGGGCGATGAAATCCGGCACCCCGGCCTTCACCGCCCCCGGCGTGGCCGTGTCGGGAATGGTCAGGTCACAGACCCGTTCCAGCAATTGCCGCATCCGGGCGGGCAGGGGGGGCGGCGCGCCGCCGGCCTGGGCCAATTGCGCCCAGACCTGGGCCGGTGTCAGCGCCGCCCCAGCCAACGCCAGACCGGCGCGCAGCAGATGGCGGCGACTGGTGCCGGGCGGGTGAGCGAGGGTTGGCATCGGCTGCATCCTTATCATCCTTCAGGGTCAGAACAGGCCCAGCTTGCCGCCGCCGGCGACAAAATCACGATAAGCATCCCGGCGGGCCGGTTCCAGCGGGTCAACTGGACCCGGCTGATCGCCCAGGGCCATGATCTTGCCGCTGGACAGCCGGGGCCAGAGCGGGGCGGGGGAGCCTTTGCCGTTTGGGTCACCATCGCGCACGAAATTCACCCAATAGCCCATCATGCTGGCGGCAATCGCGCGGTCGGCTTCTGGCATGGGACGGCCAGACTTATCCAGGGTGCCGAACATATAGGGCAGTTCGGCGCTGTGGAAGCTGCCGAACCGTTCGGCCGGGGTGCCCGGCTGGGCGTGGCGGAACAGATAGGCATAAACGGGCGCGGCACCTGCCGGCCGGGCCTCTGCCCAGGCCAGCATGGCAGCGGTTGCCTGTTCGCGCAGCAGACGCTGTGCCGCCGCTGGGGCCGCCGCGTCGGACGCGGCGGTGTAGAAGGGGCGGAAACGGTCGGCCTTGTCGCCAAAGCGGCGGGTCAGCAGTTCCCCCAATTGTGCCACGCTGGTCAGGGACCAGTCGGGCCCGGTGCTGCTTTCATCGGCGGTCAGGCCGGTCAATACCGGTATATCCGACCGCTGCTTTGCCGGGTCTGGCAGAATGGCAGGTTCCGTGATCGGGAAGAAGCGCAGGCCCGGCGGCCCCAGCGTCGGCGCCTTGGCGGCCTTGCTGACCGCCTCAGCCGGCAAAGCGCGCAGGGCGTTAATGTCGGTCACGCCGGTAGCCGCCAGCAGCTTTTCACCCATGGTTTCGGCCGCCGTGCGGGGCAGCGTGGGAATCCCCATGCCGGAACCGCTCTGCGCGATGGCCTGCCCGAACAGGCCGGCGGCCGCAGGGGAAGCCAGCAACGCATGGACAGAGGCCGCCCCCGCCGACTGGCCGGCCACGGTCACCCGCGTCGGATCGCCGCCGAAGCGGGCGATATTCTCCTTCACCCAGCGCAGGGCGGCGATCTGGTCCATCAGCCCGTAATTGCCCGATGAACCGGCTTCCCGCGTCAGGGCGGGATGGGCCAGGAAACCGAAGACGCCCAATCGGTAATTCAGGGAAACCACGATGATGCCCTGCCGCGCCAGGGCCGTGCCTTCATAGAGCGGCACGGAACCGGCACCGCCGACAAAGGCCCCGCCATGAATCCAGACCATGACGGGCAATTTGCCGGAAGCCGTTGCCTCCCCCGCCGGCCGCCAAAGATTGACGGTCAGGCAATCTTCGCTGGTTGGGTTGGTGGAGAAATATTCCGCCGTCCAGGGGGAGCCGCCGGGCGGGCTGTGCGGCGGCTCCTGCAGGCAATCCGGCCCGAATGCCGTGGCATCGCGCACCGATGTCCAGGCCGGGGCCGGCTGCGGTGCGCGCCAGCGGTTGGCCCCGCCCGTGTCCGCCGCATAGGGGATGCCCAGAAAAGCATCCACGCCATCGGCGGATTTACCGGCCACCGGGCCGGCGCTGGTAGTCACCTGCGGTGCCGCCGCCTGTACGGCTGCCCCAGCCGCCAGCAGCGACAGCAGGCAGGCAGCGCTGGTCAAACAGCGCAAATATCGGCGCATCCCGGCCTCCCCTGTTCTGAAATCCGGTCCTTGATGAGTGCCGGCAGCCCGCCAATGGCCGCCGGCCGTCACAAAGTCTGCTTATCAGAAGCGGTAAGTGCCCTGGATACCGAAGGTGCGCGGCGGGGCATAGATGGTGTTATAGATCAGCGAACCACCGGCGGCGTTGAAGTTGGCAAAGGCCAACGGCTGCTTGTCTTCAAGGTTGCGCACATAGGCCTGGATGGAATAGTCGCCCTCCGCTGAATTATATTCCAGCGACAGATCGGTCATGATGAAACCCTTCTGCCGCATCCCGGCCCAATTCACCACCGACAGGTAATGGGTCGATTTGTAACGGCTAAAGGCACCGGCCACGATATTGGCGCCATTGCCAATTTCGAACGTGTGGCTGTAACCGGCTGAGAGCGTCCATTTCGGGGCCTGCGGCGGGCGGTTGCCGGCCAGGTTGAAGGGCTGGATGCCGGGTGTTACCGGGTCGCTGTCATTGATGGCATTGCCATTGACGCCCATCAGCGATGAGGCGAAATCCTGCACCTTGGCGTCCAGATAATTGATGGTGAAGGACAGCTCATCCACCGGGCTCAACAACAGGCGGGTGTCGGTTTCAATACCCCAGACGCGGGATTTACCGGCATTCAGGGTGCGTGCGCCGACATTATTATCGACGAACACCTGGATCTGCTGATCCTTGTAATCATAATAGAAGGCTGACGCGTTGAACTGCACGCGACCGTTATTGAAACGGTTCTTGGTGCCGATTTCATAGGCGGTCAGCTTTTCCGGATCATAGGAGCCGACACTGTCAAACCCGCCGCTCTTATAGCCGGTGCTGGCCTTGGCGTAGACCAAGCTGTCACGCGCCGGCTTCCAGTCGATACCGATATTGCCGGTGACCTGATCGGAGGAGGAGCGCGGCTTCAGGATGCTGGCGCCGGGGGAGCCAAAGGCCGGCGGCGTCGGACCTTCGCCACGGCCGAAGCGCGGACCGTAATTATAGAAGGTGCCGCTCTTGGCATCATCCGTATAGCGCAGGCCGCCGGTCACCGTCAGTTCCGGCCCCATCAGCGGCACGGTCACCTGACCAAAGGCGGCCTTGGAGGTGGAGAGCACGTCCGGGCGGTAGAAATAATTCAGATAGGCCTTGGGCAGTTCCAGATAAAGCCCGCGCGACAGATCCACCTTTTCCCGGAAATAGAAGCCGCCCAGCTGATAGAACAGCCCGCTGTCCAGCGTCTTGGACAGGCGGATTTCATGGCTCTGCGTCTCAGAATTCAGCTTGTTGTTGCGATAGGTGAAGGTGGCCGGCAGATAGCCGTTCAAGGGCAGCACGCTGTCCGTCTTATTGTCGCGGTAGCCACCCAGATAGGCCAGGGTGCCCAGATCGAAATCAACCTCGATCCGGCCGCGCAGGGCGAACTGCTCGCTGTTGAAATTACCCAGATCGCCCAGCGGGAAACTGTGCGTATTGATACCGCTGAAGGTCAGCTTGGACGGGATGCCGTTATTTTCCAGCGTGGGCGTGGAGGGGATGGCATCCACAATGCCCGCCGCATAGGCTGGGTTGGTCAGCACGCCATTCTGGGCGACCAGGACGCCATACTGCGACGGCGGCAACTGGTCAACATTGACATATTCACCCGCGATATAGGTGCGGATATTCTCCGTCGGTTCCCAAGCCAGCGACAGGCGGGCGGCATCGACATTCTGATCCTCGCCGCGGCCGACGGCACCATGCTTGCGATAGCCATCATGGGAGGTGTGCATCCCTGCCAGACGCACGGCCACCGTGTCGCCCAGCGGTACATTGACCGCACCCTCGGCCTTTTTGGCGTCGAAATTGCCATAGCCCAGGGTGGCGAAGCCGGTGGTCTTGCCCAACACCGGCTTGGCGGCGATGATGTTGATGGCGCCGGCGGTGGCGTTGCGGCCATAAAGCGTGCCCTGCGGGCCGCGCAGCACCTCGATCCGTTCCAGATCGAAGAAGCTGGCATTCAAGGCCACCGGGCGGTTGATATACTCGCCATCGATACCGATGGTCAGGGCCGGGTCGGATGCCTCCGACACGTCCTGGCTGGAAACGCCGCGCACGCTGATCTTGGTGAAGATCGTGTCGTTGGTGACATTCAGGTCGGGTGCCAGCCGGGTCAGCCCGTTCACATCGGTCACGCCGGATTTCAGCAGATCGTCAGCGCTGAAGGCGCGCAGGGCAATAGGCGTATCCTGCAGGTTGGTGGCGCGCTTGGTCGCGGTCACCACAATTTCTTCCAGCGCAAAATCGCTGTCAGCCGCCTGGGCAGCGGTCGCAAAAAGGGCGGCCGCTCCTGCGGCCAGCAGGAGCTTGGAACGGGTACGCATCGATGTCCTCCCTTGAGAGCCCGATTGGTCAGGGCCTGGGCTCTTTTTCTAAAACTAGAACCCTAATTCTGAAAACATTTAACCCCCGGATGGTTCGGGCGTCAAGCCGTTCCGTGACGCATGGAAATGCAATGGTAATAGGTGTTGGCCCACACGGCCCTACGGATTAGAATGATGTCAATAGAATCAGGGTTTTAATTTTTTAAGGGCGTGAAAGTGTCGAGCATGGATGAGGCGCCGGAGAGCGAGCCGTTGTTGAACCCCACCGGGCGGGAGCCCAAACAGGGGCGCAGCCGGGCGTCTTTTGAGCGGATGTTGGCCGCCGCCACCGATCTGTTGATGGAACGCGGCAATGATGATTTCGCCCTGACCGACGTGGCGAAGCGGGGAAAAGTCTCCATCGGATCGATCTATTGCCGATTCGACAGCAAGGATGATCTGATCCAGGTGGTGCAGCACCGCTTTATCGACCGGATGATCATTGAACAGTCGGAAATGGTGGCGCGGATGACGGCGAAGGCCGGCGACCTGGACAGCCTGGTCCGCGCCTTTGTGGAGGAGCTGGCGGAGTTCCTGAAGCGCAATGCCCCGGTGATGCGGCCGATGATGCAGCGCGCTGCCAGCGACCCGGTGGTCAGCGCGCTGGGGCAACGCGGCTATCAGGATCTGGCTGACAAGGTGCAGACGGCCCTGCTGGCCCGGCGGGAGGAGATTGGCCATAATCTGCCCGAACTGGCCATCGATACCATCCTGCGCGTCGCCTATTCCACCTTCGCCCGCCATCTGGGATTCGGCATGACCGGCGGCAATTATAACAAGGCCGACTGGAAGAACCTGAAGACGGAGGTGGGGGTGATGTGTTCCACCTATCTGCGCAACGCCCATCGATGAGACGTTGACGGCGCGCCTTTCCGTTTATAAATAGAATTATTATTCTTATTCGGTCGATGCGCGACCGAATCCCCAAACGGAAAGGTCTGCCGCCATGGCATCCGGTGCTGCCCCCGCCAGCGGGCGGGCCGCCAGCTTGCACGCCATCGACCATGCCGCCGCCATGACGCCGCAACGGCGCAAACAGGCGCTGGTGGTGGTTGCCGGCGCCTTCATGATGGATCTGATTGACCTCACCATCGTCAATGTCGCCTTGCCTTCCATCCAGCGCGATCTGGGGGCCGATACGGCGGCGATGCAATGGATGGTGGCGGGCTATGCCGTGGCCTTTGCCGTGCTGCTGATCACCGGTGGCCGGCTGGGGGATACCAAGGGCTATCGCCGGCTGTTCATGCTGGGCATGGCGGGCTTCACCGCCACCTCGCTGCTCTGCGGGGCGGCGGTCAGTGCGGAAATGCTGGTGCTGGCGCGGCTGGCCCAGGGGGCGACGGCGGCGTTGATGCTGCCGCAGGTCATGTCACTGATCCAGGTGATGTATCCGCCCGCCGAACGGATCGGTGCGCTGGCCGTATTCGGCGTGCTGGGCGGCATTGCCGCTGTGCTGGGGCCGGTAATCGGCGGCATCCTGATTGAGGCCAACCTGTTCGGCCTGGGCTGGCGGCCGATTTTCCTGATCAACGGGCCGTTGGGTCTGGTGGGGCTGATTGCCGCCTGGCGCCTGCTGCCGCCGGGCCGGTCGGCCCATGGCGGGGCGGTCGATCTGGTGGGCACCGGCCTGATTGCCGCTACCCTGCTGGCCCTGCTGCTGCCGCTGTTGCAGGGGCGGGAGGCGGGCTGGCCGCTCTGGTGTCTGGCGCTGCTGGCGGCCTCGCCGCTGCTGGCCTGGGCCTTCATCGCCCATATCCGCCGACAGGCCCCGCATGGGAAGGCGCTGGTGGACCCGGTTTTGTTCGCCAATCGCGGTTTCAGCGTGGGCCTGTCCCTGTCGCTTTGCTTTCAGGCGACGACGGCGGGGCTGCTGTTCATCCTGACACTGACCTTGCAATATGGCTTGGGCTGCACGCCGTTGGAAACGGCCCTGGTCCATATTCCCTATGCGTTGGGGGCGTCGGTGGCCATCGGCTTTGTGGCAAGGCGGGCGCTGCCGCGCATCGGGTTGCGGCTGATCCTGATCGGTGTGGTGCTGATGCTGGCCGGGCTGGCCGCCTTGGCTGCGCTGGTGGCAGGCGGGGGTGGGCTGGTGCCGCTGGGGGCGGCCTTGCTGCTGACCGGGACCGGCATGGGCATGGTGGGCGGGCCGCTGGGGCCGGTCACCCTGTCGGATGTCGATGTCGCCCATGCCGGTTCGGCGTCTGGCAGCATGAAGGCGGTGCAGCAGCTGGGTGCTGCCAGCGGTGCGGCGCTGATCGGCGGCGTGTTCTTCATCCTGGCTGGCGATCTGGCGAATGGTGCCGCGCGCTCGGCCTTTCTGCTGACCGTGCCGCTGCTGGCGGGGCTGCTGTTGATGGTGGCGTTCCTGGTGACGCGCCTGCCGCGCGATCTGCGGATTTTCAAGAAGCAACAAGGATAAGGGAGGACAGTATGAGCGACCCTATTCTGCGCCTGGGCATGATTGGCGGCGGGCCGGGCAGTTTCATCGGGCCCGTCCACCGCATGGCGGCGGAACTGGATGGCCGTATCCGGCTGGTGGCGGGGGCCTTCAGCAGCGATGCTGAACGGTCGCGCCAAGCCGGGGCCGGCTATGGCATCGACCCTGCCCGGGCCTATCCCAGCCATCAGGCGATGATCGCGGCGGAAAGCCAGCGGGCGGATGGGATTGATCTGGTGGCCATCGTCACCCCCAACCATCTGCATGTGCCGGCCAGCCGGGACGCCCTGCGCGCCGGCCTGCATGTGATGTGCGACAAGCCGGCCGCCCTGTCGCTGGCGGAAATGCAGGGGCTGGCCGGGGTGGTGGCCGATGCGAAGGGGCTTTATGCGCTGACCCACACCTATACCGGCTATCCGCTGGTGCGCGAGGCGCGCGCCCTGGTGGCCGCCGGACGCTTGGGCCGGTTGCGCAAGGTGGTGGTGGAATATAGCCAGGGCTGGCTGTCCACCGCGCTGGAGGAAACGGGCAGCAAACAGGCCGGCTGGCGCACTGATCCAGCCCTTTCCGGGGCCGGCGGTTGCATCGGTGATATCGGCGTTCATGCCTTCAATCTGGCCGAATATGTTGCCGGGGCCCCGGTGCGGGAACTCTGTGCCGATCTCTCCATCATGGTGCCGGGGCGGCGGCTGGATGATGATTGCAACATCCTGCTGCGTTTTGATGATGGCACGGCACAGGGCGTGCCCGGCGTGCTGCACGCCTCCCAGATTGCCGCGGGTGACCGCAACGGCTTGCGCCTGCGGGTGTTCGGCACAGAGGCCGGGCTGGACTGGTCCCAGGAGGTGCCCAACACGCTGACCATCCATGGGCTGGATGGCCGGACGGAGGTGCTGCATACCGGTGCCGGCAATCTGGGCCCGGCGGCGCGTGCCGCCACCCGCCTGCCCACCGGCCACCCGGAGGGCTATATCGAGGCTTTCGCCAATCTCTACCGCGATTTCGCCGCTGCCATCCGGGCAGGGGCGATGCCGGCCGATGGCAGCCTGCCAGGGGTTGAGGCGGGCCTGCGTGGCATGGCGTTTATTGAAACCGCCGTGGCCAACAGCCAGGCGCGGGCGGGGTGGAGCCGGCTGGTGGTGTAGGGGGGAGGAAGGCGTGTCGCTGCCGACGGCGTTGATTATCCTCACTATTCCCGCATCCTCCCACCGTCACCCCGGCCTACGCCGGGGTGACGGTGGGAGAGACGCCAAACACGTGGCCCCTTCTCTCCCCCACGCAATGCACGAAATTTATACGTCAAAACACAAAACCACCCGGAGGAACACCCATGCGCACCATCAAAGGCCCCGGCATCTTCCTGGCGCAGTTTGCCGGCGATGCCGCCCCCTTCAACAGCCTGGAAGCCATTGCCGATTGGGCGGCCGGTCTGGGTTACAAGGGCGTGCAGATCCCCAGCTGGGATGCCCGCCTGTTCAACCTGCGGCTGGCCGCTGAAAGTCGCGACTATGCCCAGCAGATACAGGGGATGCTGGCCGCCAAGGGGTTGGCGGTGACGGAGCTTTCCACCCATCTGCAGGGCCAGCTGGTGGCCGTTCACCCGGCCTATGATCCGCTGTTTGACGGGTTTGCCGACCCTTCGGTGCGCGGCAACCCGGCCGCCCGCCAGCAATGGGCGGTGGAACAGCTGCATCTGGCGGCCCGCGCCAGCGCCAATCTGGGGCTGACGGCCCATGCCAGCTTCTCCGGCGCTTTGGCCTGGCCCTATATCTATCCCTGGCCGCAGCGCCCCGCCGGGCTGGTGGAGGAGGCGTTTGCCGAGCTGGCCCGGCGCTGGCGCCCGATTCTGGAGGCGTTTGAGGAGGCCGGTGTCGATCTCTGTTTCGAACTGCATCCAGGCGAAGACCTGCATGATGGTGCCAGTTTCGAACGGTTCCTGGAGGCGGTGGGTGGCCATGCCCGCGCCAATATCCTGTTCGATCCCAGCCATTTTGTGTTGCAGCAACTGGATTATCTGGCCTTCATCGACCGCTATCATGACCGTATCCGCGCCTTCCATGTGAAGGATGCGGAATTCCGGCCCGATGGCCGGTCGGGTGTCTATGGCGGCTATCAGGGCTGGGTGGACCGGCCGGGCCGCTTCCGTTCGCTGGGCGACGGGCAGGTCGATTTCAAGGCGATCTTCGCCAAGCTGGCGCAGTATGATTATCCCGGCTGGGCCGTGCTGGAATGGGAATGCGCCCTGAAGCACCCCGAAGATGGCGCGCGGGAAGGGGCCCCCTTCATCCGCGACCATATCATCCGCGTCACCGACCGCGCCTTCGACGATTTCGCCGATGCCGGCGTGGATGCGGGGCTGAACCGGCGGCTGTTGGGGATTTAAGGGGGATACAGCTGATCCTTGGGCTACATGGCCAAGGGTCAGCCGTTTGTACAACACCATATGGGCGTGACCAACGATTGTCAGGTCGGTGAGAGTTCGTCCAAGAATTTTCAATTATTTGTCAATATCTTAACCGTCATTCCCGCGAAGGCGGGAATCCAAAATCCGCGCTGTTGTATGGATTCCCGCCTTCGCGGGAATGACGGTAGAGAAAGGGCAAGGCTTCGAAAGGCGGGATAACTTTCCAGATAGACACTGAGTGTCCGCCTAAGAATTTTTTCTTTTTATCAATATTTTACTGATTTACACCGTCACCCCGGCGAAGGCCGGGGTCCAGGTTCGTAGAGCAAAGCGCCCTTTGAGTCTGGACCCCGGCCTTCGCCGGGGTGACGGTGAAATTGAAATCAAAGAAAACTTTCCAGACAGACACTGAGAGATAAGCGATCATCAGGTCATGCGGGCGGATGTTCGGCACGCTTGCGGGCAATGAAGGTCTCAATATCGAAGCCGTCAGCGGTGCCGCTTGCTTCACCGGCCACCAGGGCGGCCCGCAACAGCTCCAGCTTGGTTTCCTCTTCCTCAAGCCGGCGCAGACCGGCGCGAACAACGTCGCTGGCATTGCTGTAACGCCCGCTGGCGACCTGCTTTTCAATGAAGCTGCTGAAATGCTCACCCAGAATGAATGATGTATTCCTGCCCATGGCCCAGCCTTCAGTCTGAATTTATACCATATTATGGTATAAATTCAGACTGTGCAAGGTGAGCGCCAGCACATGGCCCCCTTTGCCCTCAGCCCACCGACAGGGTTACCGGCAGGTCAGCACTGTTCCAGCCCAGCAGCACCTGATGGGGGCCGGGGGCGCGTTGCCAGCGGCCAGCCTGTTCATCCCAATGCTGGAAGGCGCGGGGGGGCAGGGTGAAGCGGGCCTGCTGTTCCGCCCCGGCCGCGATGGCCAGTGCTGCAAAGCCCCGCAGGTGGCGGATGCCATCCGGCCCGGCCACATAAAGCTGCGGCACCGCCTTGCCGGCGCGGTCGGACAGGTTGCGCAGCGTCACCGTCACGTCCGCCCCGCCGTCGGCGGTTGGCGTCAGGCGCGCATCGGACAGGGCGAACCGGGCATAGCCGAAACCGGCGCCGAACGGGTAAAGCGGGGTGCTGCCCGCTGCTTGCATCCCCTTGTACCCGATCAGGTGGCCTTCAAGGTAAGGCAGATCGCCCTTCGCATCCGGCGTCAGGCCGAAGGCGGGGTAATCCGCGTCCTTGGCGGCGATGCTGACCGGCAGGCGCCCGCCCGGTTCGCGGTCGCCGGCCAGCACCTGGGCCAGGGCGGGGCCGTACTGTTCACCGGGGAACCAGGTGATCAGCAGGCCGCGCACCTGATCGTGCCAGGAAATATCAAAGGCATGGGCGACATTGCAGATGGCCACCAGATTGGCATTCACATGCCGCACCCGGCGCAGCAACTCCAACTGCGCATCGGGCAGGCGGGTGCCCGCGCGGTCCTTGCTTTCCACCCCGGAATCCGCCGTTTCGCCCAGCATCAGCAGCACCAGATCAGCCTGGGCCGCCAGGGCAACCGCGCGGTCCAGCATGTCCGCCGGGCGGTCGGGACCGCGCATCCCGTACCACAGACCCTGGGCGCGGGCGGGCGTATAGGCCAGTTCAAAACAGAGCAGCACCGGGCGGCCCGCCTGCATTTCCACCAGCACGCTCTCGCTGTCGCCGCCCTTCAGAATGCCCATCAGGTCGGACGGGGAAACCGGCCCGCCGCCCTGGAAGACCGGCTTGCCATCGACATACAGCGTGACGGCCCCCGTGCCACCGATATGCACGCGGTGCGGCCCGTCGCGTTCCGGGGTGAACCAGCCGGTGGCGCGGATGCGGCCCGCCTGTTTCAGCGCATCGGTGCCCGGCAGGCCGACAAACCAAGTCAGCGAATTGGTGTCGCGGGTTTCGGCGTGAAGCGGCTCGCTCTCCCCCTCATGCCCGGCCAGCCATTCCACCGTCAGGCCGCGCGTCGCCCCGTCGCCCAGATCGCGGGCGGGGCGGGCGGACAGCGGCGGCAGGCGGTATTCCGGCTCCACGCCTTGTTCATAGCCCACCTCGAACCGGTCGCCGAACTGGTCGCGGATGGCCTGCAGCGGGTTGATGAAATCCGGGCGCACGGCGATCTTGGCGAAGGTGCCGCCTTGCAGGCAGGGGGCGGTGGCATTGGGGCCGATCACGGCGATGCGCCGGGCGCGGGTTGGCTGCAGCGGCAGGATATCCTGGCTGTTCTTCAACAGCACAAAGCCGGCGGCGGCTGCCTCCGCCAATGTCGCATCCACATCAAGCGGGGCGGGCTGGCGCGGCAGCGCATCGATGCGGGCCACGGCCTTGGCCACGCGGCCCGCCGCATCTTCCAGCCGGCTGGCCGGCACCTCGCCGGCTTCCACGGCGGCGGCGAATTTCTTCCCCAGCACCCGGTCCGGCCCCGGCATGTCCAGGTCCAGCCCGGCCTGGGCCGAACGCAGGGTGTTATGCGCGCCGAACCAGTCCGACACGATGAAGCCGGGGAAGGCCCAATCGCCCTTGACGATGCCGGTCAGCAGCCCCTGATGTTCAACGCAATAATCCCCGTTCAGCCGGTTATAGGCGGCCAGGATGCCGACGCAGCCGGCCGCGGCGGCCATTTCAAATGGCAGCAGATAGGTTTCCCGCAGGGCACGATCACTGGCCACGGCATTCATGCTGTCGCGGGCGGTTTCGCTGTCATTGCAGACCAGATGCTTGGCGACGGAGCCGACACCCTGGCCCTGCAGCCCGGTGATCCAGGCCGCCCCCAGCGTGCCGGCCAGGAACGGGTCTTCGCCATACAGCTCAAAACCCCGGCCACAGAGCGGGCTGCGCTGCAGGTTCAGGTTGGGGGCCAGCACGGCATCCACGCCCAGGCGCCGCGCCTCCATCCCCACAATGGCCCCCACCCGCTGCACCAGGGCCGGGTCGAAACTGGCCCCCAATGCCGTGCCGCAGGGGGTGAGCACCGCCACATCCCGTTCATCCACCCGGCCAGAGGCAATGCCCATCGGCCCATCGGCCATCTGAATGGACCGGACGCCCGGCAGTTCCGCCGTGGACCACATATCGCGGCCAGAGGTCAGGGCTGCCTGTTGGGAAAGCGTGGGGGACATGGGGTTAACTCCCTGGGGGGTGGTTTTTGGTTGGGTTTGGAGGGGTTTACGAGGGGCGGCGTGATCCGGTTTGTTCCGCCATCACCGCCCCATCCACCGTCACCCCGGCGTAGGCCGGGGTCCAGGGGCCACAGGCGCTTCGCTCTACGAAACTGGACCCCGGCCTACGCCGGGGTGACGGTGGAAGAAGGGCACTACGGTACAGATGAACACGCTGGTGGGGCCAGGCCTCCCTCACCGCGCCAGCCGCATCACCTGCTCGGCCTGCGCCTTGACCTGGGCGGCAATGTCGGCATCGGCCAGCCGTCCTTCCGCGTCAAACGGCTTCTGCGCCACGGTATTGACGGCGATGCCCAGCGGGGTGGGCCAGCCGCGCATGGCGTGGACGATGCCGCGCAGGGCGGACAGCGTCACGCCGCCGGCCTGCCAGCCCGCCGCCGTCACCACCAGCCCCACCGCGCGCCCATCGAAATAGACGCGGGTGTCGCTGCGCAGATCTTCCAGCAGGTCGATGGCGTTCTTCACCAGCCCCGACACCCCGCCATGATAGCCGGGGGAGCCGATGACCAGCCCGTCCGCCGCCCGTACAGCCTCCACAAACTCCCGCTGCTCGGGCGTGCGCTCAGGGTTTTCCGGGGCGAAGTGCGGCAGGGCGGCAAGGGCCGCCCCACCGAACAGCCGGGTTTCCGCCCCCAGCTCGGCGGTGGCGGCCAGAACGGCCGCCACCATGCGTTCACCCGACGAACCCGGCCGGGTGGTGCCACCGAACCCGACGATCAGCGGCCGGCTCATGCTGCTTTGCCCTTGAAGGCGGGGATGACATGGCGGGACAGCAGGTCCAGCGTCTGGTTGGCATAGGCCTTGCGCTTGGCCGTCAGCGGGCCGGTCAGCATCCCGCACAGCACATTGCCGATGCCCAGTTCGGCATAGGGCTTCAGATGCTCGATCACGGTTTCCGGGCTGCCATACAGGCACCAGGTGCCGATCCAGTCCTCGGTCAGGGCGTTGGGCGTGTGGTCGGTCTTCTTGTTGGCGGCCGCTTCCTCTGCCTTGGCATTGAAGGCGGTTTCGCGGTCAACGGCGGCCTGATAATCGGTCAGGATATCTTCCAGTTCCGCGCGCGCCTGCGCATCGGTCTCGGCAATATGCACGCACTGATAAGTGTGGGTGGTCCAGGACAGCGCGTCGGCCACACGTTCGGCCGAATGGCCGGCGGCCAGCAGCAGGTCGCGGTAAATATTGAAGAATTTCTGCACATGCTTGAACGGCTCCGTCCCGCCGATCTGCGGCGGGGTGAAGGCCGGGATGAAGGCGGGCCAGCCGAATTCCGCCGCGCGCCGGGCGCTGCTTTCCTTCATCGCCACCGGCATCAGCCGCGCATGGCCGGGTGTATAGGCGACGGGCGCAATGCGCTGCAGCACTTCACCCCGGTAATGGCCATTATCGAAACGGATGGCAGGGTCTTCCGGCTTCTTGGCCCAAAGTTGTTCGGCAATGGCCAGATTCTCTTCAGCCAGACGGGAGGCTTCCTTATAACTGACGCCGAAGCCGATCATTTCCTCCGGCGTGGTGCCGCTGCCCACGCCGACCAGCAGGCGACCTTCGGTCAGCTGGTCCAGGATATTGATGCGTTCGACAAAGCGCACCGGATGGTGCAGCGGCACCGTGGTGACGGAAATGCCGAAATGCATCCGCTTCACCCGCGCCGCCAGATAGGCGGCGAACATCATCGGGTCAGAGGCAATGGGCATATAGCCGGTGAAATGATGGTCCGGCAGGAACACCGCGTCCAGACCGGCGGCTTCTGCCCGATCGACATGCTCGATCAGGTCCAGCAGCAGACCACGGTCCTGGTCTTCGCCCATGGTGCGGGAGTTCAGAAAGGTTGAAAAACGCATGGGGTTCCTCCTTGTTCACAGCCACGGTCCTGGCGCATCGCACCCCTGGTGCGTGGCCGGCCATGGCTTTGGAATTAGAATTGCTATTCTGAATAGCTAACGGAGCGAACCGCCGGGTGTCAACCGAAAGCAGCGGTGAGTGATCCGATTTTTCACCAAGCAATTTCTGGGCTTGATAGTGCGTTTACCGCATTGACAAAACCCGCCCGGCCCCTTCATCATAATTAGAATAATAATTCTTATATGGCGCTTCCAAGCGCTGAAACGGGAGTAACGTTCGATGGTGGATCAGGCCGTGGCGCCGCCGATTGCAGGCGGCGCGCGAAGGGCTGGGCTCGCCCAGGGCATCATCCTGGTGATCAGCGGTTTCCTGCCGATTCTGGCAATTGTCTCGCTGACGCCGGCGGTGCCGACAATCCTGGACCATTTCCGTGATGTCGCCAATGCCTCTTTGCTGGTGCCGGTTCTTGTCTCCGCCCCCGGTCTGGCCATTGCCATCCTGGCGCCCTTTGCCGGGATGCTGGTGGACCGGTTCGGCCGGCGGCCGCTGCTGGTCTGGGCGACTTTCTTCTATGGTCTCGCCGGGTCGCTGCCTTATTTCCTGGACAGTCTGAATGCGGTGATCGCGTCCCGCCTGCTGCTGGGGGTGACGGAGGCGGCGATCCTGACCATCATCAATACGCTGATCGCCGATTATTATGATGCGGCGGGTCGGCGTAAGCTGTTGATGGCGCAGGGGCTGGCCGGGCCGGCCATGGCGTCGGGCGTCATCGCGGCGTCGGGCATGTTGACGGCGGTCAGCTGGAATGGCGTGTTCCTGATTTATCTGATCGCCCTGCCGATCTTCGTCGGCACGCATTTCATGATTTTTGAGCCGGGCAAGACGAAACAGGGTGCCCCCGTGGCCCCGCAGGCCGATCACGGCCCCACCCCGCCCTTTCCCACCCGCGCGGTGGCGCTTTATGGTGCTGTCACCCTGTTTGCCTCCACGCTCTATTACGTGTTCATCATCCAGGGCGGGCTGGCCTTCCGCGAAATCGGGGTGAATGACCCCAAGCAGGTCGGATCGCTGATCGCACTGGCCAGCCTGGGCGTGCCGGTGGGCGCGCTGATCTTCGGCTGGATCGGCAAGAAGGCCACCGCCCTGCAGATCTTCTGCTTCTTCGCCTTCCTGGGCGTCGGGCTGGCCGGGATCGGGTTGGCGACGGAATATAAATCCATGATGGCGCTGCTGGTGATCCAGCAGATGGGGGCGGGCATGACCATCCCGATCCTGATCGCCTGGGCCCAGAGCAAACTGCCCTTTGCCCATCGCGGGCGCGGCATGGGCATCTGGGCGTCGTGCTTCTTCCTGGGCCAGTTCACCAGCCCGTTCTTTGTCGCCGGTGCCAAGTCGGCCACGGGCGGCACCGTGCAGGCGGCCTTCCTGACCATGGGCATCGCCGCCCTGGTTGCCGCTGCTGTGGCGCTGGTGGCCCTGGTGAAGGCCAAGCCGGACACGGGGGTGAGGTACTGAGGGGGGCTGATTGCAGCGATTTTCCGCACCACCGCCGCTCTCTTCACCGTCACCCCGGCCACAGCATGGGTGACGGTTTAGTTTAGGGACCAAGTAAAACGCCCCCATTCCCTTTCAGCGCTTCGGCGCCAGGTCCGCCGGTGCGGGCCGCCGATGGCCATCCTGCATGGCCGCCGGTCCGATTGCTGCAACCGGGAGAACCGTGATGCATCTCGCCGCCTGTATTGAATGGCTGTTCGCCGCCGAGAACCCCAATTTCACCGACCGTATCCGTGCCGCCAAGGCAGCGGGGCTGACGGCGGTGGAATTCCATCTCTGGCGTGACAAGCCGCTGGCCGATATCCGCCGCACCCTGGATGAAACCGGGGTGCAACTGGCCAGTTTCGTGGTGGAGCCCCGCCGCTCCCTGGTCGACCCGGCCCAGCATGATGAATTCCTGGCCGCCGTGCGCGACAGTCTGGTCGCCGCCAAACAGGCCGGATCGCCGGCCCTGGTGGTGGCGTCCGGCTTTACGCGGCCCGATGTGTCGCGCCAGGAACAGCATGATTGCGCCGTCGGCATTCTGCGTCAGGCCGCCACACTGGCGGAGGAGGCCGGCATCATTCTGCTGCTGGAACCGCTGAATGACCGGGTGGAACATCCCGGCATGTATCTGGTCAGCACCGTGGAAGGGCTGGACATGGTGGAGGCAGTGAACAGCCCCAACCTGCGCCTGCTCTATGACATGTACCATTCCACGGTGATGGGCGAAGACCCGGCCCAGGTGTTGGCCGGCCGCTTCCATCTGGTGGGGCATGTGCAGGTGGCCGATGTGCCGGGCCGCAACCAGCCGGGCAGCGGCACCATCGACTGGGCGCGCTATATCGGGCTGCTGCGCGATCTGGGCTATGACGGCGCCATCGGCCTGGAATATAAGCCCACCGGCCCGACGCTGGAGACATTGGCGACGACGCGCACGGCGTTGGGGGTTTAGTCCACGCCCGCGTGGATGCGGGGTGTAACCTCACCGTTAGCACCCTTCCTGCCTTCCCCGCGGAAGCGGGGATCCAGGGGCCAAGAGCACCAACCGTCATTCTTGCGGCCCCTGGACCCCCGCTTTCGCGGGGGAGGCACCATTGTGCAACAGGATGGCTCAGCACCCCCACTATCCCCCCATACCCGCTCTGAATCCCGTCCCCCCACGACCGGAGCCGCCTTCCATGACCCACCCTGCCCAAACGGGCGGCCCCAGTGCCGCGCCGCTGCCGCTGCGTGCCAAGCTCAGCTATGGTGCCGGTGATTTTGCCTTTGGCCTGTCCTGGAACATGGTCGGGGCCTTTTTGCTGTATTTTTATACTGATGTCGCCATGCTGCCAGTGGGCATTGTCGGCACCTTGTTCCTGCTGTCGCGCCTGCTGGATGCCGGGTTTGACCCGGTGGTCGGCATTCTGGTGGACCGCACCCGGTCCCGCTGGGGCCGGGCGCGGCCCTGGTTCCTGTTCGGCGCGCTGCCCTTCGGCCTGCTGGTCGTCGCCACCTTCTGGATGCCGCCGCTGGGGGCGTCGGGCAAGCTGGTCTGGGCCTGTGTCAGCTTCGTATTGCTGGGGCTGCTGTTTTCGGTGGTGAATATCCCCTACAGCGCCCTGATGCCGATGATGACGGCGCGGCGGGATGAACGGGTGCAGCTGGGCAGTCTGCGATCCGCCGGCACCGCCCTCTCCGTCATCGCCGCCACGGCGGCCACTATGCCGCTGGTCGGCTGGCTGGGCGGGGACGATCAGGCAAAGGGTTTCCTGCTGGTGGCCATCCTGGCGGCTGTGATCTCCGTCGCCCTGATCTGGAACCTGTTCGCCCAGTGCCGGGAACAGATTCACGAGGAAACCAGCGGCACCGGCGGGGAGCGCACCACGCTGGGGGCTGTGGCCAATATGCTGCGCAACCGCGCCTGGCTGGTGGTGTTCCTGTTCACCACGCTGAATTTCATCCGCTTCGGCGCGGTGCTGTCGGTCACCGCCTATTTCGCCATCAATGTGCTGAAACAGCCCTGGATGATCTCCATCCTGCTGCCGGCCATTTCCGGCACGCTGCTGCTGGGCGCCGTCATCGCACCGCCCTATCTGAAGCGGTTGGGGATGCGTAATGGCAACCGGCTGGCCCTGGCGGCTGCCCTGCTGCTCTATGCGCTGCTGCCGCTGGTAGAAGCGCAGCCGGCCCTGTTTCTGACGGTCTATATTCTGGCCTCCATCCTGATTTCCGTCACCATGACGGCGATTTTCGCCATGGCGGCGGAGGTGGTGGATCATCACGAAGCGCAATTCGGCGTGCGCCATGAAGGGCTGCTCTCCGCCGGTATCAGCCTGGCAACCAAGATCGGCATGGCCATTGGCGGGGCGGTGGTCGCCTATGGGCTGGCATGGGCCGGCTATGACGCGGCGGCTGTCAGCGATGGGGCACGGCAGATGGTGCATTGGCTCTACTACGCCCCGGCCCTGCTGGTGTTGCTGGCGCAGATCATCTGCATCGGCTTCTATCCCGGCAGCCCGGTGCGGCGGGAAGGGTGATCTCGCCGCTGAGTATAACGGATCGGTGATATTTCCCGCCTCAGATCGCTCATATAACCGATCCGTTATAAATGTCGGTGCCGCTTGTCCATATCACCGATCCGTTATAGGCTGGTGGCACCTTCCCCACCCGTGAGCCTGGTGTCATGGCCGTTCCCCTGCACAGCCTGGATGATCTGCGCACCCTGGTGCGGGCCGCGCGACAGCGGCTTGGGCTGACGCAGGCGCAGGCGGCGGGGCTGATCGGCCATACGCAGAAATGGCTGTCGGATTTCGAAACCGGCAAGAATGATCCGCCCACCAGCATGAGCCTGAAATTGCTGGTGCTGCTGGGCATTCCGCTGATCGCCGGCAGCGACGGGCCGGATATGGCCGCACCGGCCAGCCGCACCGATGAGCGCGAAATCGATCTGGATGAGGGGCTGTGAGATGGTGGCCTCCGTCCGCCTGCACGGCTTGCCGGTCGGGGAATTGCGCGCCAGTGCCAGCGGGGCGCTGTCCTTCACCTATCTGCCCGCCTTTGTGGCGGCGGTGAAGGCGGGCCGGTTGCCGCTGCACGGGCTGTCCGCCCGGCTGCCGGTGGCCGATGCGCCCTATGGGGAGGATCGGGCCGGCCCCTATTTCGATGGGCTGTTGCCCGACAATGCCAATATCCGCAGCACCCTGGCCCGCTATTTCCAATTGGATGCCAGCGATGATTACCGGCTGCTGCTGGCGCTTGGCCGGGAATGCCCCGGTGCCGTCGCCATTGTGGAACCGGATGCGCCCATCGTGCCGGAAGATGATATCGCCCCGGATTATGATCTGCTGGATGCGGCGCGGCTGGCCCGGCATATCGCCGACCTGCCGCGCCGGCCCCTGTTCGTGGATGCCGATGGGGAATTGCGCCTGTCGTTGCCGGGCGTGCATCATAAAACCGCCCTGTTGCTGGTGGGGGACCAGCTGGCCCTGCCGCGGGGCAACACGCCGACATCGCACATCCTGAAGGTGGATATTGACGGGCTGCCGGATTCCGTGCGCGTGGAACATTTCTGCCTGCGCGCGGCGGCCTCTGTGGGGCTGGATGTGCCGCGTTCCAGCATCCGCCGGGCGGAAGATCGCACCTATATGCTGATCGCCCGCTATGACCGGGTGCTGGTGGAAAGCGATGGCCGCCGCCATCTGCGCCGGCTGCATCAGGAGGATTTCTGTCAGGCGCTGGGGCGTTATCCGCGCGAAAAATATGAAAAGGATGGTGGGCCGGGCTGGCCTGACTGTTTTGCCCTGATGCGGCTGACCGCTGACCCGGTGGCGGCAGTGCAGGAACTGATGGGCCGCGCCATCTTCCAGTTCCTGATCGGCAATCCTGACGCCCATGCCAAGAATTACGCCCTGGTCTATCGCGGCAGCCGCATGGTGTTGAGCAAGCTCTATGATGTGAATAATGCGGCCGCTTTCCGCAGTCATTACAAGGAACAGCGCCCGCGTCTGGCCATGTTCATCGGCGGTGAGCGTGACCCCGCCCTGCTGACCGGCGCGCATTGGGACGCCTTTGCCGCCGCGGTGGGGCTGCGGCGGGAACTGGTGCGCGACCGGCTGCGCGCCATGGCCACCGCCCTGCCCGAACAGGTCAGGCTTTTGCGGGAAGGAATGCGGGGCAGTTTGGCCGACACCCCCCTGCTGGATCAGGTGGTGGCGGATGTGCGCGACCGCTGTGGGCGGGTGGCGGCATGGGGTTAGGGTGGTTTAAACCCCTTCCTGACCCGTCACCCGCCAGACCTCGCCGCTATCCAGCTTTTTGACGTAATCAACCGTGCTGCCGTTCCAGTGATAGGCGAAATGGGCACCCTGGACCGGCACGGGGATCACATCCGGCCAGAAAACCGCGATGCACTGGCCGCCCGGATACCGCACGCTGGGCCAGGTGATGCCGTTGGACCCGGCGGCCCGGCGGTCGGCACCAAACGCCTGTGACGGGCCGTAATCGCTGGGGTGCAGCAGATCGGCGCGGCCCGTCACATCATCCAGATCGGTATCCACCGCGCCGATCAGTTCGCGGAACTGCGCGGTCCAGCCGGGTGGCTCCGCCGTGGCCCGCATGAACCGGGCATGGTGGTGGATGGTCTCCGCAATCGCCACCTCTGTCCGGTCGCCGGCATAGTAAAGGCCGAAGCTGCCATCGGAAAAGCGGCCCGGTCGCAGCGTGGAGCAATGGACAAAGGGGGCCATGACCCAGCTTGCCCCAGGGCCGGCAACCCGCCGGGCCGGCGGCACCTTCGACAGGTCGCCAATGCTGTCACGAAGGCGGGGGTTGAACTTCGCTTCCGCCGAGGCCAGCGCTTCCCAGTCCGCCGGGTCGGCAATATCTTCAAACAGGTCGATGGGCGGGTGGATGGAGCGGATGATACGCACCGTCCTGGCCCAGGTGACGCGCCGGACCGGCACTGTCACCAGCCGCCCCTTTCCGCATCCAGATAGGCGCGCAGGTCGATCAGGTCGGTGATCTCCCCGCGCAGCATGATGTCAAGCGCGCGCTGGCCGGCAAAGGCGGCGTTCGGCTTGCGCACCCAGGCATAGGCGCGCGCCGGTTCGGTAAACAGATAGCGCAGGGCCTTGTGAATCCCCATTAAGATCGCCATCCGGGCCCGCAAATCGCGGTCGATGCGGCCAATATCGCCATCTTTCCAGCGCGCCCAGGTCCGCGGTGCCATACCGCCCAGCAGGGTTCTGGCCTCCGCATCGCTCAATTCCCAGGCCCGGAACAGATTGACCGTCGTACGCGCCAATGCTGCCGCCTCTTCATCCGTGATCAGGGGCTGGCCGGGGCTGGCTGCGATGGATTGGACCTCTGCGAACTGCATCGCCTGTCTCCTTTGGCATAAGAGTACCAACTCTCTGCCAAATGGCAAGGCCCGGCGACCGACCATAAAAAAGGGCATGGCAGCCTGTGCCGCCATGCCCAAAGTGCCAACTGATCGGGGAAGGATGATCAGGCGGCAATCTCCAGCACCTTGGTGTCGCGCGTGGTCGGCACAAAGGGCAGGTAGGAGACGCGGATACGTTCGGCCAGCTGAAGCTTGTGCTTACCGGGCGGCAGGCCACCGGCCCGCAGCACGGTGATCAGGGCCTTTTCGCCGAAATTCCAGCGGTCGGTATATTCGGTTTCCATCTCGTCCAGCGTCCAGGTCCGGCCGCGCACGCTGAACCGGACCTGGTCACGCGGCACGGCTTCCCCGTCGATGGTGACGGCGATGTCTTCCACCATCGACAGGCCGATGCCGCGGTAATAGGGCAGGCGGGCCTGGAAGGCGAAACCGATGGTGTCGCCACCCTCCGTCACGTTACCGAAGCCGTCTTCACAGATCATATATTTGTCGAACATGGGTGCGGCTCCTCAGGCGGCGGCGGTGGCGGTTTCGCCGATCAGCTTCTTGAACATTTCCTGCTGGCGGCGCACCTGTTCGATGCTGTCCACCGGGAAGGCATCCTGAATCCAGCGATTGCCTTCATATTCAGAGCAGATATAGCCCTTGTAGCCGCCCTTCTTCAGCACCCGGATGATCTCATCATAGGGGATGGAGGGTTCAACCAGATCCTCTGTCATCTCATAGAATTTGGCATGGATGTTCCAGATGCGGTCCATATGGTCCAGCATCCGCTTGGGCTCAAAAGCTGCATTGTGGCGCAGCGTGATGGCCATGCCGATGGCCGGGCCGACGCCGCCCATCTTCTCCACCTCCAGGATCACATATTCGCTGAGCGTGCGATCCTCATAGGCCTTGCAGATATAATCGGCGATGTGCGGCGGCACGCCGTCGCGGATGAATTTCGCCTTCCAGACGGGCGGGAACTTGAACAGGAACATGCCCATATCGGGCAGGAAGCCCAGATATTTCGACCCGGATTTCTCAAACGCCTCGGCATGGCGGATGATCCAGGGATGGTCGAAATGCAGGGGCGCGTGCACCTCGATCAGGATGCGGACATTCTTGCTTTCCGCATAATCGGCGCAGGCAACCAGCACATCGGGATCAATCGACACCAGCGCGCGGGTATAGGGGCAGCCCAGCCGGGCGGCATGGTCAATATCGACCTTGCAGCTGGCCACCTGTTCATCGAACGGCATCGGCCGGTCTTTGTACTTCTTATAGTCCAGCATGAAATCATGGCACACGGGCGTGGTGCCGTATTTGGCCATCAGCGCGTGCCAATTGTCATAGACAGATTGGTCCAGCGGGTTGGGATAGTGGGGGAAGGTCTGCTCTGAAATCAGCTCTATCCCCTTGGCCCCCATCTCGGCGGAGACCTTGATCAGGTCTTCCAGCGACTTGGTGCCAAGGAAATATTCCTCCTGGTAGCTGTAGAGGCTTACACCCCTTTTGATTTCATAATTTGACATGGAACTATCCTGCTTCTTGGGCTCAAACGACGGCCCCGCCGGGAGCCGGTGGATAGCGGCGGTCTCAGGCGCATTGCCCGATGGGTGAGCGGCCACCGGCCCCGGCGGCGCTGATGCCGCACCCGGGGCCGTTCTGGCCGTTAAATCATAATTGGAATTATCATTCTTTTATGGGACAATCAATCGGCAGCAGAAGTTTTTTTCTGGGCATCACGGGGAGGGGAGGGCCGTACCGCCGATGCATCGGCGGGGCCGATAGGAGGCATCGGCATTGCCGGCTTAAACCCGGCTGCCGGCGGGGCCTATACCAACAGTAACCGCCTGAAGGCGGGATCAACCCATAATGATACGGAAACGCAATCATGAAGCTGGCAAGTCTTGATCTGGGCGGGCGGGATGGCCGGTTGGCGCTGGTATCGCGCGACCTGTCGCGCGCCGTGCTGGCCGAGGGCATCGCCGATACGCTGCAACAGGCGCTCGACCAATGGGCCGATGCCGCCCCGCGGCTGGCCTCCCTGTCGGATGCGCTGAATGCCGGCACGGCCGCCGGCAGCTTCCCCTTCGATCCGGCCCAGGCGCTGGCCCCGCTGCCGCGTGCCTGGCAATGGCTGGATGGCTCGGCCTTCCATGCGCATGGGGAGCTGATGGCCAAGGTGTTCAACATCACCAACCCGCAGCCGCATGACAAGCCATTGATGTATCAGGGCATGTCGCACCAGTTCATCGCGCCGACCGCGCCGGTGACGCTGCCCAGCGAGGCGGATGGCATTGATTTCGAGGGTGAATATGCCGTCGTCACCGATGATGTGCCGATGGGCACCGATGCGGCCACGGCGCGCGGGCTGATCCGGCTGGTGCTGCTGGTCAATGACTGGTCGCTGCGCACCCTGGCCCGGCCGGAAATGCTGACCGGTTTCGGCTGGGTCCAGGCCAAGCCCGCCTGTTCCGCCGCCCCCATCGCCGTCACCCCGGATGAGCTGGGGGAGGCCTGGAAGGATGGGCGCGTGCATCTGAACCTGCTGGTGGATTGGAACGGCCAGCGCTTCGGGGCCGCCAATGGCGGGGCCATGGGCTTCTGCTTTGGCGAACTGATTGCGCACGCCGCCCGCACCCGCAGCCTGTGCGCCGGCACCATTGTCGGTTCCGGCACTGTCTCGAACGAGAATTACCGCGAGGTCGGCTCCAGCTGCATTGCCGAGCGGCGGGGCATTGAAATTGTTGATGAAGGGGCCGCCCGTACCGGCTTTATCCGCTTCGGCGACCGGGTGCGGATGGAGGTGAAGGCGGCCGATGGCACCAGCCTGTTCGGCGCCATCGACCAGCCGGTGGTGCAAGGGTAAAGGGAGGTGATGCATCGGCGAAACCGATCCCTTGTATCCGTACAAACGGTTTTGGTGATTGGTTCGCCGGGCTTATGGTTGGTGCCATGGGGTTCCGTCGCGGGGTACCCCGACAAACCACCCCCACAATAATGACCCGCCGCCATCGGCGGGCAGCAGACGGGCAGCCCGTTCCGCCCCCTTAAGGAAACGGCCTGTTCCGGGAGGAAAATAGCTGTGGCTTTGATCCGCAATGCGCTTGTTATCGGCGGCGGTATCGCCGGCATGTCGGCCACCCTGGTGCTGTCGCGCCTGGGTATCGCTGTGGATGTGATCGATCGCGATCCGGCCTGGCGCGTCTATGGTGCCGGTATTTCCATCACCGGCCCCTCCATGCGCGTTTTCCAACAGCTGGGTATTCTGGAGGATTTCCGCCGCGTCGGCTATTGTGCCAGCAGCGTAAGATTGTTTACCCCGACAGGCCACCCGATCGGGGAGGTGACAAGCCCGCCGGTGGCCCCCGGCCTGCCGGCGGATGGTGGTATCATGCGCCCGGTGCTGCATGAAATTCTGGCCAGCCGCACCCGCACCGCCGCCGCCAATGTGCGGCTGGGCGTGATGGTGGATGCCATCAAGCAGGATGCCGAAGGGGTGGATGTCAGTTTCAGCGATGGCAGCCAGGGCCGCTATGATCTGTTGATCGGCGCTGATGGCATCTATTCCCGCACCCGTGGGCTGCTGTTCCCCGATGCGCCCAAGCCGCGCTTCACCGGCCAGGCCTGCTGGCGCGTCACCACCGCCCGGCCTGACAATGTGACGGGCGTGGAAATGTATCTGGGCGCGCCGATCAAGGCGGGGGTCAACCCCTGCTCGCCCGACCAGATGTATCTGTTCGCGCTGGAAACCATCGCCCCCAACACGCGCCATGACGAAGCCGACCTGCCCGGTCTGCTGCGCCAGCGGCTGGCCGGTTTTGCCGGTGCCATCGGCTATGTCCGCGATGCCATCACCGACCAGTCGGTGGTGAATTTCCGCCCGCTGGAAGCGCTGCTGCTGCCCGGCCCCTGGCACACGGGCCGCGCCATCCTTATCGGCGATGCCGCCCACGCCACCACCCCGCATCTGGCCAGCGGGGCCGGCATGGCGATGGAAGATGCCGTGGTGCTGGGCGATGAGCTGGCCAAGAATGACAGCCTGGGCGCTGCCTTCGCTGGCTTCATGGCCCGCCGTGCCGACCGTGCCGCCCTGGTGGTGAATAATTCCATCCGCCTGGGTGAGATCGAGCAGAGCGGGGTTCACAGCGATGAACATCCCCGCCTGATGAACAGCACCATGGCCGCTTTGGCCCAACCTCTCTGAACCAGAATTTACCGGGAGAAGCCCCCATGACCCGCGTCACCGATATCCGCTATGTCGGCTATGCCGTTTCCGATCTGGAGGCCGAGCGCGCCTTTTACCGCGACAAGTGGGGCCTGCGCGAAGTGGCCGAGAAGGACGGCATGGTCTATTTTGCCACCGAGGGCCACCCGGAGCTGTATGTCGTGCGGCTGCGCCCGGCCGATGTCACCCGCATCGATGTGATCGCGCTGGCCGCGGATACGAATGCTGATGTGGATGCGCTGCATGAAAAGGTGGCCGCCGCCGGTTGCCGCATCATCTTCACCCCGCGTGCCCTGACCTCCTTCGGCGGCGGCTATGGCTTCCGCTTCTTCAGCAAGGATGGGATGAGCTTCGAGATCTCCGCCGGGGTGGAGCGCGGGGCCTTCCGTGCCGTCGCGGGCAAGGAAGCGCTGCCGGAAAAGATCAGCCACATCGTCCTGCATTCCCCCGATCACAAGGGGTTGGTGGAGTTCTTCGTCACTGTGCTGGGCTTCCGCGTCTCGGACTGGCTGGGCGATTTCATGTGCTTCCTGCGCTGCAATGAATGGCACCATCGCATCGCCATTCTGCCCGGCCCGCCCTGCCTGAACCATGTCGCCTATGACATGGCCGACATGGATGCGATGATGCGCGGCGTCGGCAAGCTGAAGCGCAAAGAGGTTGACCTGCGCTGGGGCCCTGGCCGCCACACCGCCGGCAACAACACCTTCAGCTATTTCACCACGCCGGCCGGTTTCGCGGTGGAATATACCGCCGAGCTGGAACGGGTGGATGAGGGAACCTGGGTTGCCACCGTGCATGTGCCCAGCCCGGATGTGATGGACCAGTGGGGGGCCGGCAGCGGCGGCCCGCAGACCATGCCGCACCCGGCCCCGGATGCCGGCCTGTTCCAGGCGGTGGAGGTCTGATCATGGCGTTGTTCCAATATTTCCCCAACAATTACATCTGGAATCTCTCGGTCAATATCGCCCTGGAAAGCGGTGCGCGGATCGGCGAGATCGAGGATATGTGCCGCCCGCTGCTGGACGCGGCAGCCCGCGGGGAAGATGCCGGCACCGGTGCCTTCCTGACCCAATGGGTAGCCATGGCCGACAAGCTGGTGGGGCTGGCCGAAGAAGATGAGGCGCGGGGCCGCGCCTTTTCCGCCGGGGCCAAATTGCAGCGCGCCTCGCTCTATTACATCACGGCGGAGCGGATGCAGGGCCATGGCCATCCGGGCCGGGGGGAGACCTTCACCAAGGGTCAGAACGCCTTCCGCAAGGGCACAGCGCTGGCGCGGGAGAACTGCACGCGGGTGGAAATCCCCTTTGGTGACAGCTTCATCCCGGCCTTGTTCACCAAGGCAGAAGGGGTGGATGGCCCGGCCCCCTGCGTGCTGTATGTCAATGGCCTGGACAGCTGCAAGGAGCTGCTGTTCTGGTCCTGGCTGCCGCACGCGCTGGCCAAGCGCGGCATTTCCACGCTCTGTATCGACCAGCCGGGCACGGGTGAGGCGCTGCGCGCCAACAACCTGTATGCCACGCATGAAACCGAACGCTGGGCCACGCCCGTGTTCGATTATCTGGCCGCCCGGCCCGATGTGATGCCTGACAAGATCGGCATGGTCGGCATTTCGCTGGGTGGCTATTTCACCCCGCGCGCCGTGGCGTTTGAACCGCGCTTTGCTTCTGGTGCTGTCTGGGGTGCCAACCATGATTGGCGCGAAGTGCAGCAGAAGCGCCTGAAGCGGGAAGGCGAAAACCCGGTGCCGCATTACTGGGGCCATGTGCGCTGGGTGTTTGGTGCCCAGGATATGGATGATTTCTTCGCCAAGGCCGAAGGGATGCATCTGAATGGCGTGCTGGACCGGATCAAGGTGCCGTTCCTGGTGACGCACGGTTCCAAGGACCGGCAGATTTCCGTCGATTACGCCCACCAGACCTATGACCAGCTGGTGAACTCCCCCCGGCGCGAGTTGAAAATCTTCACCGAGCGTGAAGGCGGGGTGGAGCATGTCGGGGCGGATAACATGTCGTTCGGGCGTGATTACATCGCCGACTGGTTCGCCGACACGTTGGGGGGGCGGTTGGGGTAAGGGGGGTATACCTCACCGCAACTCGCCCCTCCCGTCATCCCGGCGAAAGCCGGGACCCAGGGGCAACAGGAAACCTGTCGACGCTGCATCAATCAACGCAACTGAGTGGTTGGGCGCGTGGCCCCTGGGTCCCGGCTTTCGCCGGGATGACGGGGTAGGAAGAGAAAAAATGAATGGGAATAGGGGTCACACCGCAAACCTGGCCATGGAAACCCCCATGCCCAGCCTGACCATCCTCCCCGAAATCGGCCCGCCGCAAACCCTGCCGCTTCCCCCCGGCCAGAATCTGCTTCAAGCCATCACCCCCGCCGGTCGTGATACAATCACCGCCCTGTGCGGGGGTGGTTGTATTTGTGGTACCTGCCGGGTGCGGGTGGTGGATGGCGATCCTGGCCCGATGGGGGAGCGGGAGGCGCAGTTGCGGCGCCAGCTTGCCATCACCGATCCCGCCATCCGGCTGGCCTGCCAGACCCACCCGCCAGGCCCGCTGTCTGTCGCCATCATCAAACCAAGGTGAAACCCGTGCCCCGTATCATCGATCTTTCCGTGCATCTGGAAAATGACGTGCCGGCGGACCCGCCTTTCATGCGTCCCAAGATCCGCTATGCCAGCCATGCCGAAGGGGCGGCGGAATATTGCCAGATGTTCCCCGGCCTGACGGTCGACCAGCTGCCCGATGGCGAAGGCCCGGCGGCGGAATGGGTGGAGCTGACCACCCATAACGGCACCCATATGGATGCGCCCTGGCATTACCATTCCACGATGGATGGCGGCAAACGTGCCATCACCATCGATGAGGTGCCGCTGGACTGGTGTTTCCGCCCCGGCGTGAAACTGGATTTCCGCCATCTGCCCGACGGCCATGTCGTCACGGCGGCAGAGGTGGAGGCCGAGCTGGCCCGCATCGGCCATGTGCTGCAGCCGCTGGATATCGTGCTGGTGAACACGGCGGCCGGTGCCGCCTATGGCCAGCCGAATTTCCTGGCCAAGGGTTGCGGCATGGGGCGGGAGGCGACGCTGTATCTGGTGGAACGCGGCGTGCGCGTCACCGGCATTGACGGCTGGAGCTGGGATGCACCCTTCCCCTTCACCGCCGCCAAGTTCAAGGAAACCGGCGACGCCTCGCTGATCTGGGAGGGCCATTATGTCGGCAAGGATGTCGGCTATTGCCACATGGAAAAGCTCTCCAACCTGGAAAGCCTGCCGCCGCACGGCTTCACCGTCGCCTGCTTCCCGGTGAAGGTACGGGCGGCCAGCGCTGGCTGGACCCGCGCTGTCGCCATCATGCCGGATTGAACAATGCACGTGGCTTCCGCCCTTGTGCACGGAACACAAGGGCGGAATTCACCATGGCTGTATCAGTAGACTTTATAAAGCTCGGTAGCGGAAATCGCTGAACGTAGCCGTACCCGACCCCGCCACATAGAGGGCAGGGCGCAAGCTGGCGAGATCGCCGATGGTGTTGGCGTGATAGCCAGAAGCCTCTGCCCGAACACCATGCCGGGTCCAGTCGGTTCCGTTCAGGCTGTAATAATAGGTGATGATGTGGCGATCATTGCTGATCCGCAGATGGATGCGCTTTGTCGGCGGCGCAGGTTCACGCCAGTGGCTTACCTTGCCGCCATTAAAAGTTTTCATCCGCTCCCCATTGACCCCCACGCCCAGGAACAGGCGGTCATTGAAGAAGAGCAGAAGCCCGGCCTCCGCATCGCCTTGCAATGCCAGGGTGACGGAAATCTCATAGGCATGATCCCCGACCATCTGGGTCAAAGGGGAGCAATCATGCGGGCCGGTGCCTTTACCCCGCAAAACCAGACCATCCTTTGACAGGCTGGCCCGCTCAATCTCGTTCGGGCCACCGGCATAGAAACTCCACCGCGAGCCGAATGAAGCCTGGGAGAAATTATCGGAGCGGGCAACGCCATGCGGCGCAGAAGGCAGGTTGACCGGCTTGCGCAGCGGCTGGGCAAGATCGCCGCCCGTTGCCTTGAACCAGCCATCCGATGTCCATTCGATGGGCTCCAACAAGGTCTGCCGCCCCAGGGTGCGATAGCCATTTTCATAGCCGTGATAGACCATGAACCATTGCTCCCCCGGCCCGCAGACCAGGGTGGCATGGCCGCGCGACAGCCAGCGTTCATCGGGATCGGTCGTTCGGACAATCGGGTTGTGGGGGCAGTTCTCCCACGGGCCATGCACCGAACGGGACCGCGCGGCAATTACCATATGCCCCGTTGGCGGCCCGGCTGTGCCGCCAACCGCACTGATCAGATAGAACCAGTCGCCGCGCCGCAGCAGCTTTGGCCCTTCCAGCGCATAGGCTTCGGTAATCCAGTCATCGGGATAATGCCAGCCATCATAGACTTTCTCCACCGGCCCGACGGTGGACAGCCCATCCTCAGACAGGCGCACCCGTTTGATACCCGACAGGAAAAGGTAGCGGTTGCCATCCTCCCCGACCAGATGGCCGGGATCGATCATACCGCGCAGCCCCAGATCAATGGGCGCGCTCCACGGCCCTGTAATGCTGGGGGCGTGCATGACATAGATACACATCGGTGCCGGCAGAGTGGTTGCCCATGGCACCTTCAGGAAGGGAATATAGATGTAGTAGCGGTCCTTATGCTTGACCAGATCGACGGCGAAGACCATTCCCGGCGGCTTTTCCAATGCCGTGCAGATCGGGGTCCAGTTCACCAGATCGCGGGAATGCCAGATCAGCAGGCCGGGTGACGCCTCGAACGACGAATGCGTCATATAGTAATCATCCCCATCCTTCAGGATGCTGGGATCGGGATGATCGCCGGCCAGGATCGGGTTCAGAAAGGTACCGTCACCAAGATCGGCCTTGCGCTGTCCCTCAATGCCCTGCGCCCAGCCTGTGGCTTGCCCCTTTCCCTCTGGGGCTGCTGCGCTGGCGGACAACAGGCCCAGGGCGGAAGCAGGTACGGCGGCTGAACCCGCCAGGGCCATACGGAACAGGTCACGACGCGTATTCATGTTTCCCTCCCATTACTATAATTAGAATTTAATTCTGAAATTAGGCTGCTTTTTGCGGCTGGTCAAGCTGCGGGATGTTCAAGGGATTGTGGCCGTCAGGCCGGATTGCGGGGAAGGTTCCTGCCCCCCATCACCCCACGGCCGCCCTGATCAGCCCCGCCACGTCGCCATCGTCGCGGAACCCCGCTGCACGGGCGGCGGTAGCGATCAATGGCGGTTGGCGGGCGAATTTGGCCTCCACCGCCGGGTCGGGGGCATAGGTCACATCAAACGGGCCAAACCGGTCGGTCAGGGCTGCCACCAGTTCGCCCAAGGTCAGGCGCAGCACCGGCGGCAGCCAGACACGGCCCTGGCCGGGCAGGGAGGCGGCGTGCAGCAGGGCCTCCACGGCCGCCGAAACCGACATCCACCAGCACACGCCCTGTTCGGAGACCGGTAAGCACACCGGGCGATGGTCCCGTGCCGCCCACATCACCTCGCTCATGAAGGCGGAGATCAGGCCCGATGGGGCAGGGGGGCGGGCGACGATGCCGGGCAGGCGCAGACTGCTGCCATCAATGTAACCGCGCCGGCTGTAATCCGTCACCAGCAACTCGCCGACCAGCTTCTGCATCCCATAGGACAGGCCGGGCCGGGCGGGCGTGGCATCATCCACCTGATCGGGCAGCGGGTCGCCATAGACGGCCACTGAGCTGGCAAAGACCAGCCGGGCCGGGCTTTGCTGCCGGCGCAGCGCATCCAGCAGCCCCAGCGTGCCGCCCAGATTGGCCGCCATGCCCAGATCGAAATCCCGCTCTGCCAGCCCGCCCGGCACGGAGGCCAGATGGAAAACCAGATCGGCCGGCTGGTTCAGCGCATCGGCCCAGATGCCGGCATCGGCAATGTCACTGGCCAGGGCGGTCACCCGCGGATCGTCGGGCCGGGTGCTGAATTGCCGGTCAACCAGGGTCAGGCTGGTGAAAGCAGGCCCCGCCCCCGCCAGCAGACGGCGGACAAGGGCCGCACCGACGAAACCGCCGGCGCCGGTAACAAGGATATGCATGGCGTTTCCCCTTATTTTTTCAATTGCCGTCGGTGATCAGTGTGCCGCCATCCACGACGATATTTTGCCCGGTGATGAAGCCGCCGGCCGCACTGGCCAGCATCACCGCCACCCCGGCCACCTCTGCCACCTCACCCGGCCGACGCAGGGGCGTCATCGCCATGCGCCGTTCCATGAAGGCCGGGTTGGCCAGCAGATCCCGCGACAGGTCGGTGCGGATGAAACCGGGGGAGATGGCGTTGACCCGGATATTCGCCGGCCCCCATTCCACCGCCAGATTGCGGGCCAATTGTGCATTCGCCGCCTTGGACAGGGCATAGAGCCCCAAGGCCTTGTTGCCGCGCAGCCCGGCGATGGAGGACATGATGATCACGCTGCCACCGCCCGCCGCCGCCATGCCGGGCAGAACCATGCCGGTCAGCCACAGCACGCTTTGCAGATTAACGGTCATGGTCGCCTGCCAATCGGCCTCGCTGGCGCTGGCGATGGGGCCGGCATGGGGGGCTATACCGGCATTGCAGACCAGGATATCCAGCGGCCCCGCCGCCGTCACCGGTGCCACCATGGCCGACAGGGCGGTTTGATCACTGACATCGCACGCGGCGGCGTGAGCGTTCAGCCCCTGCGCCCGCAACCCCTCTGCAGCATCGGCGCAGCCGGCCGCATCCTCGCTGCTGATCCAGACCTCTGCCCCCTGGCAGGCCAGCGCCGTGGCGATCCCCAGGCCCAGCCCGCGCTGCCCGCCCGTGACAAGGGCGCGCCGACCCGACAGGTCGAACAGGCGGCCATAGTGGGTCGCGTCCATGGCTATTCCTTTGCCGGGAAATCGATGTGGTCACGATAGGGTCTCGACCTGCATCACCAAAATCGTATTTACTGAGACGACCTATCGCCACAGCCGATAGGACAGGGAGGAAATAAGATGCGGTTCCAGAAACTGGACCTGAATTTGCTGGTGGTGCTGGATGTGCTGCTGGAAGAACGCAGCGTCTCACGCGCGGCCAACCGGCTGAACCTCAGCCAATCGGCCGTCTCGGGCAATCTGGCCCGGCTGCGCGAATTTTTTGATGATGATCTGCTGGCCCAGATCGGGCGCAGCATGGTGCCCACGCCGCTGGCCGAAAGCATGGCCGAGCCGGTGCGCGACATTCTGATGCAAATTCAATCCACCATCGAAACCAAGCCCAGCTTCGATCCCGCCAGCGCCACCCGCTCCATCCGGCTGCACGCGTCCGATTATGTGACAGAGGTGCTGTTGGCCCGCGCCATCGCCAAGGCGCGGGCGCTGGCCCCGGGCATCCGGGTGGAAATTGATTTCATGGATGATATGGTGCTGGACCGGCTGGGGCGCGGGCAGGTGGATTTCCTGCTGACACCGGATAACTTCACCCATCCCGACCACCCGAAGGAGAAGCTGTTCACCGACGAACATGTCGTCGTCGTCTGGGAAGGCAACCGGCAGGTGGGCGACGCGATCAGCTTTGATCAATATATGGCGATGGACCATGTGCAGGTGCGGTTCGGCATGAAACGCTCCCCCTCCTTCGACCAATGGTTCATGGAACGCTTCGGCTATGCCCGCAAGGCGGCCGTCTTCGTGCCTGATTTCACCACCGTGCCGGCCATGCTGGTGGAGACCGACCTGCTGGCCACCATGCACGCCAGGCTGGCAAAACAATATGTGCAGCGCCTGCCGCTGCGCATATTGCCGCTGCCCATCGAGTTTCCCGTCTTGACGGAGATGATCCAGTGGCACCGACATTTCCAGCGCGATCCGGCCCTGCTCTGGTTCCGCCAGCTGCTGCGCGAATGCATGGCGGAACAGGATTTATGATATTTGGCGCATAAAATGAGTTTATGTGTTGATTCCGATATTGACGGTTTATCGGAGGGGGCAACCAGTCCCAACTATCGGTCCGACCGATAGATCGGATCAGCAAATACGATTACGCCGATGATACGGCGGCTGATATGGTTTTCCCTGCAAATGACCAGACTGGCCAACAAAGGCTGGCGGCGGGGAGGATGACCGGTATGAACCCGGAAGCACGGGCGGCCTTTGGGCCGCTAATGGATAATCCATGACCAGGGCCTGCATGGCGGGTTTATTCCCTGCCTGTCGGCACCGGCCATGATTGCCCGCTGATCCCCCACCGGCTGCAACGAAAACAATCCGGCATCACGTCCGGAAACAGCCCCGCTTGTGCAATGGCGGGGCGGCCCCAGGAGGAGACCAAAGATGCGCGCCTATAAAGCCCTGTTGCTTTCAACCGCCCTGCTGGCCGGCCCCATGCCGGCAGCCCTGGCCCAGGATGCCGGCGGGCCGGGGTTGGATGAGATTGTCGTCACCGCGCAGCGCCGGACGGAGAACCTGCAGAAGGTGGCCATCGCCGTCACGGCCATTTCCACCGACGATCTGGTCAATGCTGGCGTCACCGACACGATCGGGCTGACCAAGATGGTGCCGGCCCTGGTGGTGCAGCCGGGCGGCGGTTCCAATAACGGCTTTTATCTGCGCGGGGTGGGTACGCTGGGGCCGAACTCCTTCTCTGAAAATGCCATCGCCTTCAATTATGGCGGCGTCTATATCGGCCGCCCCACTGCCCCCGTCGGTGCGCTGTTCGATCTGGCGCGGGTGGAGGTGCTGAAGGGGCCGCAGGGCACGCTTTATGGCCGCAACGCCACCGGCGGCGCCATCAATGTGCTGCCCAACCGCCCCGACCTGTCACGCACCAGCGGCGAGGTGGGGGCGGAGATCGGCAATTACAATCTGCGCAAGGGCAGTGCCGTCCTCAATGCACCGATTTCCGAAACGCTGGCCCTGCGCATTGCCGGACAGGCTTTGGACCGCGATGGCTATCTCTCCGACGGTTATGATGATGAGAAGGGGGAGGCGGCCCGCGCCTCCCTGCTGTGGGAACCGAATGACCGGCTGAGCCTGCTGGTGATGGGCGATTACTTCCACCAGGGTGGCAAGGGGGTTGGCGGCGTGCTGGTGCCCGGCAGCCTGACCCCCACCGCCCCGGCCGTATCGGACCGGATCGGCGGGTCGGAAGCGGCCAGCATCGCTGAATTGCGGCTGCGTTTCCCCGGCCTGATCAATAGCGGCCTGGTGGTGCCGCCACAGAAGGACGGTTTCAACGACAATACCTTCTGGGGCGTCTCGGCCACGCTGGATTACAGTTTTGATGCCGGCACCCTGACCGTGCTGCCAGCCTATCGTGACAGCCGGCCGGATTTCCGCTTCTACAGCGTCGGCTTCCAGGGCGATATGCAGGAGACCTCCAAGCAAAGCTCTCTGGAAGTGCGGTTTGCCTCCGCCGAAGACAGCGCGTTTCGTTATGTGGTGGGTGGCTTCCTGTTCCATGATAAGGTGGATGCGCTGAACAGCTTCTTCCAGGGCGGGCTGTCCACCACCACCTTCATGCCCCACCAGAAAACCACCAGCAAGGCCGTGTTCGGCCAGGGTACCTATGATGTGGCGCCGGATTTCCGGCTGGTGGCCGGCATCCGTTATACCCATGAAAACAAGGAACAGACGACACCGCTGCGCCAGAGCAGCATTTCCAACCCCAACCCGCCCTTCCTGACGGCGACGGGGGACGAGAATTTTGAAAGCGTCACCTGGAAGGGCGGGATCGAGTTTGATGCCGGGCCGCAATCGCTGCTCTATGCCAATGTCGCCACCGGCTTCAAGGCGGGCGGCTTCTATCCCGCCGTCGGCAAGAACAGTTTTGAGCCGGAGAAGCTGACGGCCTATACGCTGGGTTCCAAGAACCGTTTCCTGGATAACCGGCTGCAGCTGAATGCCGAAGCCTTCTGGTGGGATTATCAGGATCAGCAGATCGGCTATATCGGCCCGGTGGAAGTGCGGCCCGGTGTCTATGGCCAGGCCTCGGTGACCGCCAATGTCGGCCAGGCCCGCATGTATGGGCTGGATCTGGAAGCGCAGTACCGGCTGACCCGCGATGACGAGATCGGCATCAACCTGCAATATATGGACAGCAAATATAAGAGCTTCGTCTATACCGCCATTTCCGCCAATGGCGCGCCGCTGCCCAGCGGCTGCGCGGTGACGCCCAATACCTCCCTGCCGGTGGCGGCCCCGGCCCGGCTGTTTACCGTGGATTGTTCCGGCCAGCCGGCGGTGAATGCGCCGAAATGGTCGCTCAACCTGTCCTATGAGCATACATTCACCCTGCCGGGGGATTATGCCCTGATGGCCGGCGCGCGCAGCCGCATTGAAAGCGGCCGGTTCCTGTCCATCGATTACCGGCCGGAACAGCATCAGGGCGGCTATATGACCTCCGATATCTGGCTGACGCTGGAAGCGCCGGAGAACAGCTGGTCGCTGACCGCCTTCGTCAATAATCTGGAGGACAAGGACATCTATTCCACCTCCGTCACCCGGCCGATCCTGAACGTTGTCTATAACGGCCTGCGCCCGCCCCGCACCTATGGCCTGCGCGGCAGCGTGCGGTTCTAAGGGGGGCTGCGTACATTCCTGATCACAGCGGTTCCCAACGACTTTACCGACGATAAGCGCTTTCCCCACCGTCACCCCGGCCTGCGCCGGGGTGACGGGTAAGAAATAGCCCTCATCGCACGCATCCCACCCCCCCAAAGGACACCCCCCATGCAATCCGCCCTATCCCGTCCGCCGGGGATTGCCACCGGCATTGCCCTGCTGTTGCCCTGCACCTCGGCGGTGATGGGGATTTTGCTGCTGGTGCCGGTGGCACCGCAGATGATGGCCGCCTTTGCCCATGTACCGGGGGTGGAATTTCTGGTGCCGGTGCTGTTGACCCTGCCGGGTCTCTGCATCGCCCTGTTCTCCCCCGTGGCCGGCATGTTGGCCGACCGGTTCGGGCGCAAGCGGCTGCTGATCATCGCCATGCTGCTGTATGGGCTGGCGGGGATGGGGCCGATGCTGCTGACGGATATCGGCCCCATCCTGGCCAGCCGCGTGGCGGTGGGATTGTGCGAGGCGGTGATCATGACGCTGTCCACCACCCTGATCGGTGACCTTTACAGCGGCAAGGCCCGGGAACGCTGGCTGTCCTCCCAGACGGCGGTGGCCTCGGTCTCGGCCTTGCTGTTCCTGGCGCTTGGCGGTCTGCTGGGGCGCCAGGGCTGGCAGGCGCCGTTCCTGGTCTATGGGCTGGCCTGGCCGATGGCCCTGGGGGTGCTGCTGCTGGTGCGTGAACCGGCGGGGCAGGGGGGGCATGTCGCGCGCATCCGGATGCTGGACTGGTCCGGCCTGCCGGGGCGGCATATGGCCCTGTCCTGCGGCACCACGGTGCTGGCGGCCATTCTGTTCTATACGATCCAGGTGAATATCAGCACGGTGCTGCCCGCCCATGGCGTCACCGATCCCGGCCAGATCGGCCTGTTCTCCGCACTGGCCAGCATCGGCGTCCCGCTGGGTACGCTGGTTTTCTGGCGGCTGGCGCGGCTGGATGTGCGGCTGCTGCTGGCCGGGGAGTTCAGCCTGATCGCCGCCGCCTTCATTGCCATGGGGCTGGCGGGCAATGCCGGGCTGTTCATCGGTTTTGCCTTTGTCGGCCAACTGGCGGCCGGCATGTTGCTGCCCACCCTGCTGACCTGGGCCCTGTCCGTGCTGAACTTCACGGTGCGCGGGCGCGGTACCGGCCTGTGGCAATCCAGCTTCTCCATCGGGCAGTTCCTGTCCGCCCTGGTGGTGCCGGCCCTGACGCTAGCCACCGGATCGGTGGCGGCAGCGCTGCCGGTGATCGGCCTGGGCGCCCTGCTGGTGGCTGCCGTCAACCTTTTCCTGCTGTTGCAAAACCGGAGCGTTTCCGCATCATGACCCAGCCTTTCCGCCGCATCGTCACCGCCCATGATGATCAGGGCCTGTCGGTGATCCGTAGCGTTGATACGCTGACTCCCAGCCTGATCGACAGCGGCGATGCCGCCTTTCAACTGGTCTGGGCCACGCCCACAGTCCCTGCCGATCTGAATGCCGGGACCGACGGCATGGTGCCGGCCGGTAAGACACTGTATGGCGGATCGGTGATCCGCATTGTGGACATGCTGCCGGGCAAGGCATCGCCGCTGCACCGCTCCTACTCCATTGATTACGGTATCGTCCTGTCCGGTCAGCTGGAACTGGAGCTGGATGATGGTTCCGTCACCGCGCTGCAGGCCGGTGACATTGTGGTGCAGCGCGCCACCAACCATCTCTGGCGCAACCCGTCCCCCGATCAGGTCTGCCGCATCGCCTTCATCCTGATCGAGGCGCTGCCGGTGATGGCCGGGGGCAAGGTGTTGCCGGAGGTCCATCCGTAAACACCACATTTCGGCGGCGGGGAGTACTGGCCCGGTATTACCGTGCCAGTATCCGTGCGGCGGCCTTGGTTGTTTCCACGGCATGGCCCACCTTGCCGATGGAACCGTTGATCGCGCCCAGATTCTGGGTCACGGTTTCCACGGCGGCGGCGGTTGTCTGCATACTGGCGGACATGTCACGGGTAACAGCACTCTGTTCTTCCACGGCGGCGGCGGTGGTCGAGACATATTCGCGCACATTGGCCACCGCATCGCGGATCTGCTGAAGCGCGCCAACCATATCGGCGGAAAGCGCCTGGATGCCACCGATTTCCTGGGTGATTTTCTGGGTGGCGCCGGCCGACTGGTTAGCCAGATTCTTCACCTCCGTCGCCACCACCGCAAAGCCGCGCCCGGCCTCCCCGGCGCGCGCCGCCTCGATCGTGGCGTTCAGGGCCAGCAGGTTGATTTGGCCGGCGATGGTGCGGATGGTATCAACCACCCCTTCCATGGCTTGGGCCACGGTGTCCAGCCGCTGCGCCGCCTCACCAGCCTGGTTGGTCAACAGCACCGCATTATCGGTGGCGCTGCGGGACTGCACCATGGAATGGGAGATTTCATTGATGGAGGCGGCCAGCTCCTCTGTGCTGGAGGCCATCATCTGCACCGCCGCGGAGGTCTGGTTGGCGGCCGATGCCGCGCAGGCAGCCTCGCCGGTGGAAAGACCGACGGCTTTGTCGATCTCCGCGAAATTGCGGTCGATCAGTTGTTTCAGATTGGCCAGCATGTCGATCTGGGCGGTGATGTCGGTGGCATATTTCACCACCTTCATCGGCTTGCCATCCGGGTCCAGGATCGGGTTATAGGAGGCTTCGATCCAGATGATCTTGCCGCCCTTGCCGATGCGCTTGAACTGCCGTGCCTGGAACTGACCGGCGCGCAGCGCATGCCAGAAGGCCCGGTAATCGGGGCTGTTCTTCTCCGCCGCTTCCACGAACATGCTGTGATGGCGGCCCTTGATCTCCTCCAGCCGATAACCGACGGCGTTGAGGAAATTGTCATTGGCCCACAGGATGTTGCCGTCCAGGTCGAATTCGATGACGGCGTTGGATTTGCGGATGGCGGCCAGCTGGCCGGCGGCTTCCGCCTGTTCCATCACCTTACTGGTCACATTAATGGCATATTTCACCACCTTGGTGACCCGCCCGTTTCCATCCAGCACTGGGTTGTAGGAAGCCTCAATCCAGACGACCTTACCGCCTTTGCCGATGCGCTTGAAGGTGCGGACCTGGAATTCACCGCGGTTCAGCGCCCGCCAGAAATTCGTATAATCGGCACTGTTCTTTTCAGCCGGATCGACGAACAGGCTGTGATGCTGCCCCCGTATTTCCGTCAGCGTATAGCCCATTACATCCAGAAAATTCTGGTTGGCGTCGAGGATGGTGCCATCCGTATTGAAGGAAATCATCGCCTGGGAGCGGTTCAGCGCGGCGATGATTTGCGCTGTGGCATCTTGTTGCTTCAGCAGATTGAACACCATTTGACTGACCCCTCCATACATAAGAATGTTCTTTCGGGGTCGTTTGTCCCCGTGTTGCCTGTTTCAGAGGCTAGGGGAAAGGGCGTTGCCAGAACAGGGGGAAGCCTATAGCCCTCAGCATAGTTTTTGACGTCTGAGGGATTGACTTCCGTTAATTGTGATCTAGGCAAACGGTTAACTGATATTTACGAACTCTTCTCCAGCGGCGGCACTGGCGGTGTTTCACTTTGTAATAGTGATGGACGGGGTTCCCGCTCCCGGCATAATCCGGAAAATCGGCGAGAGGATTTGGCATAAATTGGTATTGTTATTTTACGGTAAGAACCTGCGCCATTTCCGCCATTTTTATTCCAGATGGCTTTTGGGTGGGGTGATCGCTTCATTATTTTGTTGAAATCGTGAGATTATTTGATTTTTTTAATGAAAATATACCAATAAATGCGCGTGATGCGTTATCAGGTGGGGTAACAAAAATTCTTCATAAATTTATCTTATATATTTATTCTAAATTTCGCGACTGTATTTCTTGATATTTCAAGAGATGTGCAATTTTTTCATAAAACTATATATGTATGCATGTTTAATGTGCATATTTTGCGTAATTTTATTTATGTATTAAAAGATGATGCTTTGTATTTGTGCATTTTGGTGTCGATGGCCTTCATCCGTCCGAAATTTATCCGGGGCCTTGATTTAATTAATTTGAATTAAAAATTCGGCGTCTTGAAATGTCTTATAGTGGACTTGACGAACCATACCAATTGCTGACATGAAGGAATGGACGACGAGAAACGAAAACAAGCCGCCAGCCGTCGAACATCACCTCAGCATCATACTTAACAGGCAGGGGTTACGGGATGAGCAACTCAGTTCGTGGGAATGTCGCGGCGCTTCGCCGCAAGAAAATGTCCTTGCTGTGCGGCACCTGCATCGGCCTGCTGGCCCTTGCCGCCCCGGCATTGGCGCAATCCTCTTCCGCTGAAAGCACGGAGACGCTTGACGAGGTCGTGGTAACCGGTTTCCGTGGTTCGATCTATGCGGCCATGGAGTCCAAGCGCCTGGACTCCCGCGTTACCGACGGTATCTCGGCGGAAGATCTGGGCAAGTTCCCCAGCGAGAATATCACGGAAGCGATCCAGCGCATTTCCGGCGTGCAGATGTCCAATGTCAATGGGCGCGGGGCGACGATCAGCATTCGTGGTCTGGGTCCGCAATATGCGTTGACCACCATCAATGGCCAGGTCTTCAAGAGTGCCGATTTCACCGATGGCTTCCGTTACGATATTATTCAGACCGAGCTGGCCAGCTCCATCCAGGTCATCAAATCGCCGACGGCGGACATGGATGCCGGCGGCCTGTCCGGCACGGTGAATATCGACACCACCAAGCCGCTGGATTACAAGGCACCGGAATTCGTCACCTCCGTCAAAGGCCAGAATTCAGAGTTCGCCGGCGGCAAGATCACGCCGAAGGTTGGTGTCAGCTATGTCGATCAGCTGCTGAACGATACGCTCGGCGTTTACCTGAATGTCGGCTATCAGAAGCTGGACGACCGCGCCGATTATTTCTGGATGGATCGCTGGACCACCCAATCCATCGGTGGATCGACCGTGACGGTGCCGCGCCGCCCGCGTTATCGCCGTATCGACCGCGAAACGGAACGCAAGCAGGCCAGCGGCGGGCTGCAATGGCGCCCCACCGATTCTATTGAGATTAATGCCTCGGCGATTTTCGCGCGCGACAATACGGATTACGACGTCAACCAGCAGGTCTTCCTGTTCAACACCGCGCGCCTGAAGGTCAACAAGGTGACCAATGGTACGGCGGTCAACACCACCGCGACCAACTTCACGATGGAAAATAACCGTCAGGAGGAAGAGCGCAATCTGACCAGCCAGGGCTATACCCTGTCGGGCACATGGACCGGTGATGATGGCTGGGTCGCCAAGACGGCGGTGAACTATACCCAGGGCAAGGCCTATCTGCGTGAAGCGGCGGCCATTCTGGGCATCAATATCCCCAGTGCCACCATCGATATTGCCGATCCGGATGCCATTGGCTACACGGTCAGCACCGATCTGGCCAATGCCGGGCTGTATGCCCCCAACCTGCTGAACCGCAACGAATATCCCAATGGCGCCACCCGCCGGATGAAGTCCAGCGAACTGTCTGAACAGGTCGATCTGTCCAAGGAAGTAGCGTTCGGCCCGATCAGCAAGCTGAGCGTTGGTGCCAAGAACCGGCACGAAAGTTTCGACCGCTATATCACGCGTCATGACATGATCGCGCTGTCCAACGCCCCGGCGCCCGGCAGCAGCATTTTCCCATCCATGCCGAGCAATTACTATTCGGTCGGCGATTTCCTGGATGGACGCTTTGACATCCCGCATGGCTGGGTCGGCCCCAACCCGTCCGCCTATGACAAGGCGCTGGCGGCGGCTGGCATCGTGGTTCCGGAAATCTTCGCCCCGGAATCCAGCTATAAGGTGGACCGCTATATGCCGTCCGCCTATGCGATGGCCAGCATCGACACCATGCTGGCCGACATGAAGGTGACGGGTAATCTTGGCCTGCGCTATGAATATACCCGCCAGAAGGTGAAGGGTAACGTCACCGGCCCGCGGACCGATGGCTATAGCGAGGTGCAGCAGGATATTGGCGACTATACCCAGTCGCAGCATTACGATAACTGGCTGCCCAGCTTCAACCTGTCCGTCGAGCCGGTGGATAAGCTGATGGTCCGGTTTGCCGCCGCCAATGTGCTGGTCCGCCCAATCCTGGATTCCAACAGCTCCCTGGCCCAGACCACCTCGCGCACCACCAATTCCCAGAACACCAAGACCGACATTGTGACGGTCAATCTGGGTCAGGCCGGCCTGAAGCCGCTGACCGCCAACCAGATTGATCTGGGGGTGGAGTGGTATTACAGCCGCACCGGTGCCTTCTCCATCAACGGCTTCCAGAAATGGATCAAGAACGGCACCTATTCGGCGCTGGTCTGCCCGGGTTCATTTGCCGGCACGCCGCTGACCAACAATGGCAATGACTGCGTGGATGCCGCCGGCAATATCTATGACATCACCCAGACGCTGAACGACCCCTCCACCATCAAGCTGAAGGGCTTTGAGGTGAGCTGGAACCAGTCGTTCGACGATTACCTGCCGGTGGATGGCTTTGGCATCATCGGTAACTTCACCAAGGTCTATCCGCAGAAGGTGAAGATTGGTACCGGCTATACCGTCCGTAACCTGTCCAAGACCTCCTGGAACGTCACGCCCTATTGGGAAAATGACAGTTTCAGCGTGCGCGTGGCCATCAACCACCGCAGCGGCTATGACCAGAACAGCGCCGACAGCTTCTTCGCCCGCGAAGGCCATACGGTGAAGGCCCGCACCCAGGTGGATCTCAGCGCCGGCTATACGTTCGATGAACATCTCAGCTTCAGCGTGGGTGTCATCAATCTGAACGAAAGCAGCGAAGAGGCCTATTACAACGATCCTTCCGTCTGGCAGGAAAGCAGCTTCTATGGCCGCAGCTTCTATGCGGCGGCGACCTGGAAGATGTAATCGCCATTGGCAGCATCCCGGTGTGCCTTGCCCATTGGGATGCTGCCAGCTTTTGATTGCCGCAAGCGCTGCGACATCCGCGCTTGCGGGGTCAGCACTTCAACGGATGGATGACAGACATTGGCGATTTCAGCATTGGCCAGCCTTTCCACCCGCTCATTCTGCCTGATGTCGGCCGCGCTCTGGCTGATCACCAGCGGCGGTCTGCCGGCACCGGTGGCCGCGAAACCGACGCAGAAAACCGCCATGCCGGCCGAAGCAACAGCAGAGGCGCAGGCCGTGCTGGGGCGGTTGGGTGTCGATACAAGCCTGATCAACCTGTCCTTGAAGAAGCAGGACAAGCCCTATTACCGGGTGCGGACCGATAAGGGGCATCTCTCGGTGGAAGGGGATTCCGCCGTGGCGCTGGTGCATGGGGCTGTCCGCTATCTGGGTCGCCAGGGGGCGCTGGCGGTCAGCTGGGAAGGCAACCGTCGCCAAACGGTGGCCTTCGCGCCCGGCTATGACAGCGGGGACGTCACATCCCCCTTCGGCCTGCGCACCTATCTCAACCCCTGCACCTTTGGTTACACCAGCGTCTGGTGGGATTGGGCCCGCTGGGAGCAGGAAATTGACTGGATGGCCGCCCATGGCATTGATACGCCGCTGGCCATGGAGGGGCAGGAATATGTCTGGCGCGCCCTGTGGCGGGAAGAGGGGTTGAGCGACGCGGCGATTGCCGATGGCTTCTCCGCCGCCCCCTTCCTGCCCTGGCAGCGCATGGGCAATATCGCCGGATATCGCGCGCCTTTGTCCACCGGCTGGATCGACAAGAAGCACACCCTGCAAAAGCGCATCCTGGAACGGATGCGTGGCCTGGGCATGAAGCCGATCCTGCCGGCCTTTGCCGGCTATGTGCCCAAGGCCTTTGCCGAGCGCCATCCGGAGGCCCGCATCTATCAGATGCGGGAATGGGAAGGTTTCCCCGGCACCTATTGGCTGGACCCGTCCGACCCGCTATTCGCCCGCATCGCCAAGCGCTTCATCGCGCTTTACAATGAAACCTATGGGCCGGGGCAATATTACCTGCTGGATGCCTTCAACGAGATGGTGCCCCCCATCGCGGAGGATGGCAGCGACGCCCGCCAGGCCACCTATGGCGATTCCACCGCCAACACCGCCGCTGCCCGCGCCGCCGCCCTGCCGGCGGAGGTGCGCAGCGCCCGGCTGGCCGCCTATGGCGAGCGGCTTTACCAGTCGGTGACGGAGGCGGCCCCCGGTGCCACCTGGGTGATGCAGGGCTGGCTGTTCGGGGCCGACAAGCATTTCTGGACGCCCGACGCCATCGCCGCCTTCCTGTCCAAGGTGCCGGATGAACGGATGCTGATCCTGGATATCGGCAATGACCGTTATCCCGGCATCTGGCAATCCAGCAACGCCTTTGACGGCAAGCACTGGATCTATGGCTATGTCCATAATTATGGCGGCAGCAACCCGGTCTATGGCGACCTGTCCTTCTACCGCACCGATATGGAAGCGGTGCTGCGCCATCCGGGGCGCGGGTCGCTGGCCGGCTTTGGCATGTTCCCGGAAGGGCTGCATAATAACGGCATCGTCTATGATTACGCCTATGATCTGGCCTGGGGGGAGTTGGCGGGCCAAACGGGGGCGCCGCCGGTGGAAAGCTGGCTGTCCGACCGGTTGCGCGCCCGCTATGGCACAGTGACGCCGGCCTTGCTGGATGGCTGGAACAAGGTGATTGCCGGGGCCTTCAGCACGCGCTACTGGACGCCGCGCTGGTGGGAAAAGCGCGCCGGGGCCTATCTGTTCTTCAAACGGCCGACCCTGGCCGGCTCGGATTATCCCGCCCCGCCGGGTGATGCTGCCCAATTGCGCGCCGGGATCGAGGCGCTGCTGGCCCAGGCGTCCGGGCTGGGGGCAGAGCCGCTTTACCTCTATGACCTGATCGATCTGACCGGCCATTATGCCAGCCTGAAGCTGGACGAGGCGTTGAAGCAGGCCATCGCCGCCTATAAGGCCGGCGATCTGGCGGCCGGTGATCGCGCTGCCGCACGGGTGGAGGCGCTGGCCCGCCAGATTGACAGCCTGCTGGGCAACCAGCAGGAAACACTGGGAAGCTGGATCGAAGACGCCCGCGCCTATGGCGACACGCCGGCGGAGAAGCAGCATTTTGCCCAGGATGCCAAGGCCATTGTCACCCTGTGGGGCGGCACGGGGAACCTGTCGGATTATGCCTCGCGCGCCTGGCAGGGGCTTTATGCCGGCTATTACCTGCCGCGCTGGCAGCGCTTCCTGAACGCCGCCCGACAGGCGGCCGTGGCCGGCAAGCCGCTGGATGAAGCGGCGGTGAAGGCCGATATCAAGGCCTGGGAGCAAGGCTGGCTCAGCGATGGGAACCTGTGGCCGCGTCAGCGGCCGGCATCGCCCCTGGCCGCCCTGCGCACGCTGCTGGCAGAGGTGGACCGGCCATGAGCGTGATCAGCACAGCCGCGCCCAAGCGCTTCATCGCGCTCGATGTGTTTCGCGGCGCCACCATCTTTTTGATGATCCTGGTCAATACGGCCGGGGCCGGGGCCCCGCCCTTTGCACAATTGGTCCATGCGAAATGGATCGGTTTCACCCTGGCCGATCTGGTTTTCCCCACCTTCCTGTTCGCCATGGGCAACGCGATGAGTTTCGCGTTGCGCAAGCCGCTGCCGACCGGCCCTTATGTAAAGGGCCTGTGCCGGCGGGCGGCCATCATCTTCCTGCTGGGCTTCCTGATGTACTGGTTCCCCTTTGTGGCGCGCGGGGAAACGGGATGGGCCTTCCTGCCCTTTGATCACACGCGGATACCGGGGGTGCTGCAGCGGCTGGCGCTTTGCTATCTGCTGGCCGGATTGCTGGTGCGCTGGCTGGGCGTGCGGCAGATCGTGCTGGCCTGTATCGTGCTGCTGCTGGGCTATTGGGGGATTCTGCTGGCCTTCAGCGAACCGGGGTTGGCCTATGATAAATATGCCAATATCGGCACCAAGATTGATCTTTGGCTGATTGGCCCGGCGCATCTTTACAAGAAGGATAATGGCTTCGATCCGGAAGGGCTGCTGGGCACCCTGCCGGCGACGGTGAATGTGCTGGCCGGCTATCTGGCCGGTGTGGCCATCCTGCGCGGCGCATCGCTGGCCCGCACGGTCCGGCTGATGGCGGTGGCCGGGGTGGGGCTGGTGCTGGCCGGGCTGGCCTGGGCACCCTGGTTCCCGATTGCCAAGAAGCTGTGGACCGGCTCCTTCGTTCTGCTGACGACGGGGCTGGACCTTATCCTGCTGGCGGGGCTGATCGCCCTGGTGGAACTGGCGGGCCGACAGCGCGGCACGTCCTTTTTCACCATCCTGGGGCGTAACCCGCTGGCGATATACCTGTTCTCCGAACTGTTCGTGATTGTGCTGGAGATGGTGCGCATCGGCCCGCAGGGCGGTGTCTATCACTGGATCGGCGTCACGCTGTTCCAGCCCCTGGCGCCGGGGCCGGTCGGATCGCTGCTCTGCGCCTTTGCCTATACGATGGTCTGCTGGGCGGTGGCCTGGGCAATGGATCGCAAGGGATTGATCCTGAAAGCCTGAGCGAATCCCGTGTTGAATGCCAGCGGCATGACCGCCCCCGCCGGTGCCCGTTGGGGCACTTGCGGGGGCTTCGACTTATACCAATCTCCCTTGATCGTGACCGATCCAGGGAGATTTTGCGTTCCCTCAGGCGCCGGGCGGGCGCATCCGCGCCCTTGGCTTACGCGCCACGAGGTGCTGAGCCGGCAGTCGCCGGCCTCCAATCCGCCGAAAGGTCAATCTTTCGGCGGATTGGTATTATGCCAGCAGTTCAAACATGCCAGTCACCCCTTCCGCCTGGGCGGAGGGGGCGATCCAGAGCGTGAACAGGCCCGGTTCCACCGTCGGCTTGTTCTCCACCCCATAGAAAAGCAGGTCACGGCGGCTGAGGGTGAAGCTCACCACCCGGCTTTCGCCCGCTGCCAGTGGCAGCTTGGTGAAGGCCTTCAATTCCCGCACCGGCCGGGTGATGCTGGCTGTCTGGTCGCGGATGTAAAGCTGGGCCACCTCCTCCGCGGCGCGCCGGCCCCGGTTGGTGATGGTGGCGCTGATGGTCAGCGTGCCATCCCAGGCCAGCGTGGTGGGCAGTTTCAGGTCGCTGTAATGGATATCGCCATAGGTCAGACCATGGCCGAACGGGTACAGCGCCGCGTTGGGCGCTTCCCGGTACCTGGCCTTATATTCCGTCGGCTTGCCCGCCAGCACCGGGCGGCCCGTGTTCTTATGGGCATAGAAATAAGGCTGCTGCCCGGTTTCATAGGGAAAGGAACAGGGCAGCCGGCCGGAGGGGCCATGGTCGCCGAACAGGATATCGGCCATGGCGTGCCCGGCCTCTGAGCCTAAGAACCAGGTCACCAGAATGGCTTTGGCATCACGCACCGCCCCTTGCAGGGCCAGCGCCCGGCCATTGGTCAGCAGGACCACCATGGGTTTGCCGCTGGTGGCCAGCGCCTCGGCCAGTTCCTGCTGGGCGGTGGGCAGACCGATATCCGTGCGGCTCTGCGCCTCGCCGGACATGCGCTCATTCTCGCCCACGCACAGCACCACGATATCGGCGGCCCCGGCGGCGGCCATTGCCGCCTCAATCCCACCCGGCAGGGGGGCATTGACGCCGCATCCATCGGTGAAGCTGACCGTCGCATCCGGCCCCAGTGCCGCGCGCACGCCGGTGGGCAGGTCCACCGCCTGGGCATTGTCGCCATAGATCACCCAGGGCCCATTCAGGCTGCGTTCCTGGCGCAGGAAGGGGCCGATGAAGGCGATCTTGCGCCCCTGCTTGGGCAGGGGCAGCAGGTTGTCCTCATTCTTCAGCAGCACGATGGATTTGCGCCCCGCCTCCCGCGCCAGGGCCAGATGGGCGGGCAGGCGGGTGCGGGCCTTTTCCCGCTTGGCATTGATGCGGCGGAACGGATCATCGAACAGGCCCAGCATGGCCTTGACCGCCAGCACCCGGCGCACTGACCGGTCAACCACCGCTTCCGGTACCAGCCCGTCACGCACCAGCCCCGGCAGGTGGCGGGCATAGAGGTCGCTCTGCATACTCATGTCGACGCCGGCCAGGATGGCGAGACGGGCGGCATCCCGCCCATCCCTGGCATAGCCATGGGCGATCATCTCTTCATCGCCGGTATAGTCGGAAACGATGATGCCCTGGAATTTCCATTCATCGCGCAGCAGATCGGTCATCAGCCATTTATTGCCATGCGCGGGAATGCCGTTGATTTCATTGAAAGCGGCCATGCCCGACAGGGCCCCGGCATCAAACCCGGCCTGATAGGGGGGCAGATAGACTTCCCGCAGGGTGCGTTCGGACATATCCACCGTATTATAATCCAGCCCGCCCATGGCAGCACCATAGGCGGCGACATGCTTGATGCAGGCCATCATTGCATCATCGGCCCGCAGGTCACCGCCCTGGAACCCCTTCACGCGCGCCGCGGCGAACAGGCAGCCCAGCAGCACATCCTCCCCGGCCCCTTCCATGGTGCGGCCCCAGCGCTGGTCGCGGGCAATATCCACCATGGGGGCGAAGGTCCAGTCGATGCCGGCGGCGGCGGCCTCAATCGCCGCTACCCGCGCGGTACGCTCCGCCAGCGATGGTTCAAAGCTGGCCGCCTCCCCCACACCGACGGGGAAGATGGTGCGGTGGCCATGGATGATGTCGGCGGCGAAGATCAGCGGGATCTTCATCCGTGATTTCTGCATCACCGCCCGCTGCATCCGTTCGGCCATCACGGCGCCATTGCCGTTGAACACGCCGGTCAGGCGGCCGGCCACGGCGGCTTCCACCTGCTGGTCGAAATTCCCGCTATTGCCGCTGGGCGGATTGATGGCGGTGGCGACACCGCCACTCCAGGCCGCGGCCATCAGCTGCAACTGCCCGGCCTTTTCCTCCACATTCATCCGGCTGATTAATGCGTCGATGAAGGCTGGCACCGGGCCGGCTTCCGCCGCCTGTGCCAGGGGCCGGGCCGGGCTGGCCATCCAGGCCGCCGCGACACCCGCCCCCATCATCACTGCCCGCCGGGATATTTTCTTGTCACCCATCGTTGCCTCTCGTGTGACCCGTCCCGTGCAAATTCACGAATTGGGGTCAAAAATGGGGTTGACTGCATCATGTAACCGGTTGCATAGACGATTTCACAGTATCAGCGCAATAGAAGTTCGTGGCACGGACCGGTTTCTTCGGTCATAAAGGGTCTCTGGCCGGACATCATTACGGGGAATTGACGTGGGCAACGGGAAGCCGCCGCATAATGCGACGATCAGGGATGTGGCTCGTCTGGCCGGTGTTTCGGTTGCCACCGTGTCGCGCGCGATCAATGGCCATCCCAGTGTCAGCCCGGATACGCGCGACCGCATCAATCGGGTGGCGGAAAGCCTGAACTATACCCCCCATGCGGGCGCGCGCAGCCTGTCCATCGCCAAGACCCAGGCCATCGGCGTGGTCCTGCCGGACCTGTTCGGGGAATTCTTCTCTGAACTGGTGCGCGGGCTGGACCGGCGGGCGGGGGAATTGGGCTATCACCTGATGCTGTCCAGCCTGCACGCCGATCTGGCGCGGGTGACGCGGGCAGTTTCCACCATGCGCGGGCGGGTGGATGGGGTGATCATCATGGCCCCGCAATTGCCAGTAAAGACCCTGGCTGCGACCTTGCCGGCGGGGATGCCGACCCTGCTGCTGAACAGCGAGCGCAACCGCACCCACCCGGTGATCAGCTTTGACAATCAGTCCGGGGCCGTGGCGGTGACCCGGCATCTGATCGGGCTGGGGCGGCGCCATATCGTGCATATTGCCGGCCCCGCCGGCAATCTGGATGCGCGGGAACGCGCGGCCGGATATCGCCGGGCCATGGCGGAATTTGCCCCCGATGCCCCGGTAACGGTGGTGGAAGGCCGCTTCGATGATTTATCCGGGGCGGCGGCGCTGCGCGACCTGCTGGCGGCCGGCACCCAGGTGGATGCTGTCTTTGCCGCCAATGACATGATGGCCATCGGCGCCCTGACCTGGGCGCGCCAGAACGGCCTTTCCGTGCCGGGGCAGATTGCCGTGGCCGGCTTCGATGATATTCCGCTGGCCCATTATCTGGGCCTGACAACCATGCGTGTGCATGTCGCTGAGTTGGGGGGCCGTGCTGTCACCCGGCTGGCGGCGATGATTGATGGCGATGATGCCGGCAAGAAGCTGGAGATCATTACGCCCGACCTTGTGATCAGGGAGTCCACCCGACAATGATCCACCGCCGTACCCTGCTGGGGGCAGCGCCGTTCCTGGCCGGGGCGGCGCTGCTGCCCGGCTGGGCGGTTCGCGCCGCCCAGCCCCTTGTCTCACTGCCGACCTTCTTCGACGATCTGGGCTGCCGCACCTTCAATTTCTTCTGGGAAAGGGCCAATGCGGGCAATGGGCTGGTGCCTGACCGCTGGCCAACCCCGTCTTTTTGCAGCATCGCCGCGGTTGGCTTTGCGCTCACCGCCTATGGCATTGGCGTGGCGCGCGGTTATGTCAGCCGGGCTGACGCGGCCTCCCGCACCCTGACCACGCTGCGTTTCTTTGACCAGCTACCGCAGGGGCCGGCGGCCACGGGCGTGGCCGGGCATAAGGGCTTTTTCTATCATTTCCTGGATATGCAGACGGGCCTGCGTTACGGCCAGTGCGAGCTGTCCAGTGTCGATACCGCCCTGCTGCATCTGGGCATGTTGTTTTCCGCGGGTTTCTTTGATGGGAGCGATCCGGCAGAGCAGGAAATCCGCCGGCTGGCGCTGGATCTGGTGGACCGGGCGGAATGGCCCTGGTTCCAGAACCAGGCCGGCGACATCTCCATGGGCTGGGGGCCGGAGAAAGGCTTCATCGACCATTACTGGACCGGTTACAATGAAGGCATGATGGTGCTGCTGCTGGCGCTGGGGTCTGGCCGGCATCCGGTGGCCGACGGGGCGTGGGACAACTGGACCCGCACCTATGCACGGTCGTGGCGGGGGCAGGGGATGGGGCGGCATCTGGCCTTCGCCCCCCTGTTCGGCCACCAATACAGCCATATGTGGGTGGATTTCCGGGGCATCCGCGATGCGGTGATGCGCGAGGCTGGTTTCGATTATTTCCAGAACAGCCGCCGCGCCGCCTATGCTGCACGGGCCTATTGCATGGCAAATCCGGGCGGCTGGCGCGGCTATGCTGCGGATATCTGGGGGCTGACCGCCTGCGACGGGCCGGGCCATGCGCAATTCAGCGTCGATGGCAGGGAACGGCGTTTCCACGGCTATTCGGCGCGCGGGCCGCTGGACCAACCGGACGGGCTGGATGATGGCACCTTGTCCCCCACGGCAGCACTTGGCTGCCTGCCCTTCGCCCCGGAAATCGTGGTGCCGGCGGCACTGGCCATGAAGGAACGCTATGGCGACCGGCTTTATGGCCAATATGGTTTCCTGGACAGTTTCAACCCCAGCTTCATCGGGCCGGCCGCGCAGTCGGATAAGGGGCAGGTGGACCCGGTAACGGGCTGGGTGGCGACGGATTACATCGCCATCGATCAGGGCCCCATTCTGGGCATGATGGCCAATTATCAGGATGGGCTGATCTGGCGGGTGATGCGGGGGGCGGCCACGCTGCGGCGTGGCCTGCGGCGCGCCGGTTTCACCGGGGGCTGGCTGCCATCCGGTCCGGGCTGATCGGCAACATTTCAGCAAATCGCGGTTAACGGATCAGAAAAGGTGCTTGACGGCACCAAATCAGCCGCTACTAATCCATGGAACCGTTTACATCGCCGCACATTCTTCAATCCATGGCGGCTAAGCAAAAATGAAACCGGTTACATGGTTTCAAATTCGGGGAAGAGAACGCAGATGCCCAGGTCATTCTCCTATCGGTCAGCCGCCCGTCTGGGCGTATCCCTGTTTGCCGTGGCCATCGCTGTCGGCATGGTTCCCCTGGCCAGCGGCCAGACGGCCTCCACCGTGCGTGGCCATGTGGATGGCGGCGCACCGGGGGCGGTGGTGACGGCCACCAACCTTTCCACCGGCCAGAAACAGACCGGCAAGCTGGATGAGAAGGGTGATTACGTGCTGGTGGGGCTGCGTCCCGGCAGCTACCGGATTGAAGCGGCCGGCAATGTGGCCGACGCTGCCGTGCCGGTGGGCCAGACGGTGATCGTCGATCTGGCCCCCGCCGCCCCGACGCTGGACGAAATTGTGGTGACCAGCGCCAGGCTGACGGAACCGCGCTCGGCCATCGTCAGCACCAATGTGACGCCAGCCCAGATTGAATCACTGCCGCAGAATGACCGCAACTTCCTGAATTTTGCGGCCCTGGCGCCGGGTGTTTCGGTTTCGCCCTCGGCTGGCAACCGCTCCATCCAGGCGGGCGGCGTCAGCGCGGATAATATCAACGTCTTCATCGATGGTACCAGTTACAAGAATCAGGTGGGCCATGGCGGGGTTGCCGGGCAGAGCTTTTCCCAGGGCAACCCGTTTCCGCAGCTGGCCATCCAGGAATTCCGCGTCGATACGCAGAATTTCAAGGCGGAATATGAACAGGCCGGTTCGGCCATCATCTCCGCCGTCACCAAGACGGGCGGCACGGCGTTTCACGGCACCGGCTTTGTGCAATATCAGCCCAAGGCCTTTATCGGCCGCCCCTATTTCGACCGGCCGGGTAAGGCCAATAATCCCGATGGCACGCGGGAGAAGCCGGATTACAAGCGCACCCAATATGGCGCCGATCTGGGCGGCCCGATCATTGCCGAAAAGCTGCATTTCTACGTGGCCTATGAAGGCACGACACAGACCAACCCTTCCACCGGCGTGCAGCTGCTGACCCCGTCGGGCGGGGGCACGCCCGCCTATCAGGCGCTGGCAACGCGGGAGAACGGCAGTTTCCCGGCCGATTTCAAACAGGATCTGCTGTTCGGCAAGCTGACCTTCTTTGTCAGCGAGGCCGATACGGTGGATGCCAGCTATTTCCTGCGCAAGGAAGACGATCTGGCCGATTTCGGCAATCAGGCCGCCCGTTCCCACGGGCGGTTGAAGCAGAACGACATCAAGAACTATCAGCTTGAATGGAAGCATGATGGCGACGGCTTCCTGAATGAAGCGCAGATCGCCTATCAGACGGTGACGACCGGCACGCCGCGCAACAGCGACGGCCCGGAAACCATTCTGACCGACGGGCGCAACGGCCGCGAAGTGGCGCAGCTGGGCGGGCATTTCTTCACCCAGGAGAGCGCCCAGAAACTGCTGACCTTCAAAAACGCCACCACCTGGACCGGTGACGCGCACACGGTGAAAGTGGGCGGCAAGCTGACCCTGGCCAAGTTCAGCCGGCTGGAGGATTTTTACAGCAACGGCACCTATATTTACGATGCCAACACCTATACCGGTACTGCCGCCGACATTCCCTATGCGGCGCAGATCGCCATCCGGCCGGTGGAAAAGGCCCGGGCCAACAATACCCAGATCGGCCTGTTCATCCAGGATGATTGGGAAATCACCGATAGGCTGACGGCCAATCTGGGCCTGCGCTGGGATTATGAATCCAACCAGGGCAACAATAAATTCGTGACGCCGGCCAATGTTGTCACCGCCCTGCGCAATTACCAGGGCTGGAAGGCGGCCGGCATCAATCCGGATGATTATATTTCCACCGGCAAGAACCGCGATGCCTATCTGGGGGCCTTCCAGCCGCGTCTGGGCCTGTCCTATGATCTGGAAGGGGACCGCAAGACGGTGCTGTTTGCCGGGGCCGGTCGTTATTATGACCGCAACCTGTTCCTGACCTCCCAGATTGAGACCATTTCCACCCTCTATCGCACCGATCAGCGGATTGAATTCGGGGGCGGCACGGCCTGCGCGCCGGCCTATCAGGCCGGGTTGAAGGATCCCAGCAATTTGCGGCAAGCCCTCAGCGGCTGTATCAAGGGCGGGTCGGTCTGGCTGCTGCCCAATGATATCAAGCTGCCTTATTCGGACCAGCTTGATATCGGCGTGCGTCAGCAGTTTGGTGAAATCCAGACTTCACTGACCTTCGCCTATGTCATTTCAAAAAACATCTTCCAGTATGTGCGCGGCAACCGGATGCCGGATGGCAGCTTCAGCCCCGCCGGTGATCTCTGGATCATTGATAATTTCCCCGCCGCCGGCCAGTTGCCCGGCTTCAATGGCAAGCTGAATATCGGCGCCAGTGAAGGGGAGGCGCGCTATGCCGCCATCTATCTGACGGCGCAAAAACCCTACACGGATGAATCCGGCTGGGGCTTCACCACCAGCCTGACCCTGCAGCGCCCGCGCACCAATGTGGGAACGGAGCTGGGGGCCGATGAGTTCTTCGAAGGCCCGCGCCAGAACCAGTTCGGCTGGCATTATGTGCAGGGCGTGGATAAATATCGCTTCGTGGGCACCGGTATTGTGGCCGGCCCCTGGGGGACCAAACTGTCCAGCACGCTGACCCTGGCATCCGGGCCGGCCTTCGGCAATGTCATTTCCGGCCTGCCCAACACACCGCCCAATGCCTGCTGTTTTGCCAATCTGGGGGGCGTGTTCTATCCCAAGACGACCTTCGGCTATAAGAACCTGGACCTGCGCCTTTCCAAGGATATCGAGACCTTCTCCGGCCATCTGCTGACGCTGGATTTCCAGGTTTATAACGCGTTCGACTGGGTGAACCGCAGCTACTCCGCCTGGACAGCGGGGGCCGGTGCCAACCCGACCTTCAAGGAAAATGGCACAGTGGGCAATGCCCGCACCTTCCAGGTGGGGGCCCGCTACAAGTTCTGATGTCTTTGTCGCCCCCCCTTCCGTCGGGCGACCGGGGGCAGGGGGTGGCGGCCATCGGGCATTGTGCCCGGCCGGCAAAGGGGCCATCCGTTTCGGCGCGACGGATGAGAAAGACCGGCGGGACGCTATGACGGCCTTCTGAACGGCGGCGCTGTGCACATCCCCACGTCTGTGGGTGGGAGTCGAGACGCTGCGGCTCTACCCTGGAGCCCAGTGGGGGCCATCCCCACGTTTGTGGGGGAGCCTCGCCGCGCGAATTTCCTGGGTAATCTCCCCCAGGTCCATCCCCACGTCTGTGGGGGAGCCAGGCTGGGGTGGGACGCGCCGAAAGCTGGCCTGGGTCCATCCCCACGTCTGTGGGGGAGCCCAGGGCGGCCGCCGCTGGCCAGCGGGTCACCAGGGTCCATCCCCACGTCTGTGGGGGAGCCTTGGACGGGTGGGCCAATATCTGGACGTGTACGGGTCCATCCCCACGTCTGTGGGGGAGCCGGCGGCACAGGTGGCCGAACGGTCCCCCGCCTGGGTCCATCCCCACGTCTGTGGGGGAGCCCCATACCGCCCCCATATCTCCGCGCGGCAGCGGGGTCCATCCCCACGTCTGTGGGGGAGCCCGTTGATGCCGCGCGCGGTGGCAGCCTGCAAAAGGTCCATCCCCACGTCTGTGGGGGAGCCTGGACATCGACCTTGCGGGAATAGGGCTGGTGGGGTCCATCCCCACGTCTGTGGGGGAGCCCAATATGGGCGGCGGCGGAAATCGTCAGCCGCAGGTCCATCCCCACGTCTGTGGGGGAGCCGAAATCGCCGTTCGGCAGCAGGCTGCGCAGATGGGTCCATCCCCACGTCTGTGGGGGAGCCGCCTATGACCGGCAGGTGGACAGCGCCAATAAGGGTCCATCCCCACGTCTGTGGGGGAGCCTCGGCCCCAAAAATCAAAATCGCGCGCATGAGGGGTCCATCCCCACGTCTGTGGGGGAGCCCAGCAGGGCCAGGGTGCGCTGATCCGCCGTCAAGGTCCATCCCCACGTCTGTGGGGGAGCCGTTTGGGTGATGGCAGCCTGGGCGCCGCTGGCAGGTCCATCCCCACGTCTGTGGGGGAGCCCCATGCGGGCCTTTGCCTTCGTCGCGTCTCCAAGGTCCATCCCCACGTCTGTGGGGGAGCCACTGCGGACCCCCCAGCGCCACGGCGCGGGGGGGGGCCATCCCCACGTCTGTGGGGGAGCCTTTCGCGGCGGACGCATTGACACCACGGGATGAGGTCCATCCCCACGTCTGTGGGGGAGCCCGCATTCGGTGAGATGATCAAGCAGATGATGAAGGTCCATCCCCACGTCTGTGGGGGAGCCCCTGTCCATGTCCGGGATCGGGGTGGGCAGCCAGGTCCATCCCCACGTCTGTGGGGGAGCCACGCCGCCATGATGGCGGCAACATGCGCATCCGGGTCCATCCCCACGTCTGTGGGGGAGCCGCGGATACGCCAGCGCGCCGTCTCCGTCAGATTGGTCCATCCCCACGTCTGTGGGGGAGCCGGGGGCGGGACGGTGCTGCGGTGACGGCAAATGGGTCCATCCCCACGTCTGTGGGGGAGCCGGTGCTGGGGCAAATCCCAGGCGCTGGACCAAGGGTCCATCCCCACGTCTGTGGGGGAGCCGGTGGACAAGGATCGCCCGTTCTTCGTCACCAGGGTCCATCCCCACGTCTGTGGGGGAGCCATTGTCCGATCCGGTGACAATGGTGACCGTCCGGGTCCATCCCCACGTCTGTGGGGGAGCCGGATTTTGGCATATTCCCCGGCCAGCCGCTGCGGGTCCATCCCCACGTCTGTGGGGGAGCCGCACGCAATCGGGCGCTGGTGCGCGCGGCGAAGGGTCCATCCCCACGTCTGTGGGGGAGCCCAAGGCAAGGTGCTGGCCGATCTGGCGGTCCGGGGTCCATCCCCACGTCTGTGGGGGAGCCGGATTTTGGCATATTCCCCGGCCAGCCGCTGCGGGTCCATCCCCACGTCTGTGGGGGAGCCTCTAGGCTTGATATACCTGAAATTATTCACTTGTCCAAGATTTTCGTCCAGAATATTATCTCAACATATCCCCTATTGCGAGAGGGAAATCATGCTGAAAGGGCGGTTGGGGCTGGAGACGGCGCGGGTGCCCCATGCTGACCGCCATGGCTTGATCTGGCTTTCGCGTGGGGGCCTTACCGTGGAAAATGGCTGTCTGCGCTTTGCGGCGGCCGGGGGGCCGGATATGCCGGCCGGGCTTTATGACATTCCCTTTCAGGGCATCAGCCTGATCCTGCTGGGGCCGGGCAGCACGGTCAGCCATGATGTGCTGCGCCTGATGGCGCGCCATGGCACCGGGCTGGCCGCTGTGGGGGATGATGGGGTGCGGGCCTATACCGCGCCGCCCATGGGGGCCGATGACAGCCAGATTGCCCGGCGGCAGGCCCGTGTCTGGGCCGATGCGGAGGGGGCGCGGCTTTCCATTGCCCGCCGGCTTTATGCCTGGCGCCTGGGGGAGGTGCTGCCGCACCAGGATATCACCGTGCTGCGCGGGATAGAGGGGGCCAGGATGAAGGAAACCTATCGGCTGCTGGCCAAACGATACGGTATCCAATGGGATGGCAGGCGCTATGACCGGGCCAACCCCAATGCCGCCGATGCCGCCAATCAGGCCATCAACCATGCCGCCACGGCGGTGGAGGCGGCCGCCGCCATTGCCGTGGCGGCAACTGCTGCCGTGCCGCAACTGGGCTTCATCCATGAGGATTCGGCCAACGCCTTCACCCTGGACATTGCCGACCTGTACCGGGACCAGATGACCCTGCCCATCGCCTTTCAGGCGGTTAAGGCGGCGGAAAAGGATGCGACCGTGCCGCTGGAACGGCAGGTGCGCCGCATCGCCGGGCGGGCCTTTCGCGATCAGGGGCTGATCCCCGGCATGATCGACCGCATCAAAACCCTGTTTGATGCCGCCTGACGGGCAGAAAGGCCGCCACACCCATGCCCATGACCCTGCTGGTGACACGCGATGTGCCGGACCGGTTCCGGGGCTTCCTGGCCTCGGTGATGCTGGAACTGGCTCCTGGCCTGTATGTGTCCCCGGCGCTGACCGCCGGGGTGCGCGGCCGCATCTGGCGGGTGATGGCGGAATGGCATGGGGAGTTGGGGGAGGGCAGCATCGTGCTGGTCTGGCAGGATCGCAGCGCCCCCGGCGGGCTGGGGATGGAGTTTCTGGGCACGCCGGCGCGTGAACTGGTGGATTATGATGGGCTGTATCTGGCCCGGCTGCGGGCGGGGGCCGCCCCGGATGCGGTTGCAGGGGCGCCAGCGATGGCGGGGCATTGATTGATGGACGGCGGCTTCTCCCCCTCCGCCCCCTTGGCTTATGTGCCCGCCGCCCTGGCGCTGGCCAAGGCGGATTTGGCGGGCGACAAGGGGCCGCTGGCCCTGACCCTGGCCGACCATTGCGCCGATGTGGCCGCCAGTTTCCGCGCCCTGCTGCGGCTGGCCGGCGTGCGGGGGCGGCTGGCGCGGCTGGCTGGGCGGGATGATCTGACCGACCAGGAATGCGACCGGCTGTCGGTTCTGGCCGCCCTGCATGATGCCGGCAAGGTGACGGTGCGGTTCCAGCGCCGCATCCGGGGCGACAAGGCGGCCGGGGGTGGGCATATCGGCCCGCTCTGGTCGATGCTGAACATGAAGCGCACGCAGGATGCCGTCCGGAAGGAACGCAAACGCCTTGTGCTGCACGCGCTCTACCTTGACGCGCTGGAAGGCTGGTTTCAGCCCGACCCGGACAGTTACAACGAACATCCGCCCACCATGGTGCTGAGCGCCATTCTGGCCCACCATGGCGCGCTGACGGAACCGGCGGAGCCGGCGGAACAGGATTGGGGGACGACGGGCGGCTATGACCCGCTGACAGCATTGGCCGACCTGTCGGCACGGGTGCGCCGCTGGTTCCCGCTGGCCTTTGCCGATGATGCGGGGGCGGCGCTGACCATCACCGCCCGCTTCACCTATGCGCTGGCGGGGTTGATGGTGTGGGCGGACTGGCTGGGGTCCGACACGGCCGCTTTCCCCCTGATGGGGCCGGCGGCGCTGGCGGGCTGGGACGAAGACCGGTTTGGCTGGTCCACGGGGCAGGCGGTGGAAATGCTGCGCGCCCGGCATCTGGATGCCAGCCTGCGCCAAAAGGGGGCCGCCGCCCTGCCCTGGGGCTTTGCCGGCCTGTTCCCGGATGCGGCGGCCCAATCCTGGCAGCCCCGCCCGTTGCAGCAAGCCATGCTGGCGCTGGACGTGGCGGGCCTGCGCCCCGGTGCCACCCTGGTGGCGGAGGCGGAAACCGGCAGCGGCAAGACAGAGGCCGCCATTGCCCTGTTCCTGGCCCTGCTGCGGGCGGGCAAGGTCGATGGGATGTATTTCGCCCTGCCCACCCGCGCCTCTGCCGTGCAGATCCATGCCCGCATCCGGGATGCGCTGCAGGCCGCCCTGGGGGAACAGATCGCCCCGCCGGTGGGGCTGGCCGTGCCGGGCTATCTGCGGGTGGATGGCGATGATGGGGTGCGCCTGCCCGGCCACCGCATCGCCTGGCCGGATGGCGATACGGGCCGGCTGGATGACCGGCGCTGGGCAGCGGCGCACAGCAGCCGCTATCTGGCCGGGCCGGTGATGGTGGGCACCATTGATCAGTTGCTGCTGGGCGGGTTGCAGGTGCGCCATGCCCCGCTGCGGTCGGCAGCCATGCTGCGGCAATTGCTGGTCATTGATGAGGTTCATGCCAGCGACCCCTATATGGGGGCGCTGCTGGCCCATATACTGGATCAGCACCGCGCCGCCGGGGGCTTCACCCTGCTGATGTCCGCCACGCTGGGGGCGGTGGCGCGGGCGAGCCTGACCAAGACCAAACGGCCCGATCTGGCGGCGGCCTGTGAGGTGCCCTATCCCTGCCTGCTGGGGGCGGCGGGTCTGGTGCCCCTGGCGCGGGATGAGACCCTGCCAGCGCGGGAGGTCAGCCTGGAACGGCATGACCCGGCGGCGCTGGAAGCTCTGGTACGCCGGGCCATCAGCGCCGCAGAGGCCGGGGCGCATGTGCTGATCCTGCGCAACACAGTGCGTGATGCGGTGGCAACCCAGCTGCTGCTGGAAAGCCTGTGCCCGAACCGGGATTGGCTGTTCCAGGTGGAAGGCCGCCCGGCCCCGCACCATGCCCGCTTCGCGGCAGAGGACAGGCAGCGGCTGGATGAGGCGCTGCAAAAAGCGTTCGGGGGCGTGCGCAGTGCCCAAGGCTGTATCGCCGTCACCACCCAGACGGCCGAGCAGAGCCTGGATATTGATGCCGATCTGTTGATCACCGACCTGTGCCCGGCGGACGTGCTGTTGCAGCGGCTGGGCCGGCTGCACCGGCACCGCTGGCGCAACAATCGGCCCGAGGGTTTTACCCACCCGCGCGCGCTGATCCTGTCGCCGGGCGCTGCCGCCCTGGCCGACGGGATACAGCGCGATGGCAAGCCCAAACGCGGGGCCGGCAGCGGGGTGGGCACGGTTTATCGCAACCTGCTGGCCCTGGCCGCCACGGCAGAGGCGCTGGCGGAACATCCGGTCTGGCAGATACCGACGATGAACCGCGTACTGGTGGAAAACATCACCCATCCCGACGCCCTTCTGGCCCTGGCCCGGCGGCTGGATGGCGGGACAGCGGGCCTGTGGAGCCAGCATTACAACCATATCTGGGGAAAAAGTGCCGCCGAGCAGCAGCTTGCCGATCAGGTGAGGCTGAATTGGCAGGAATGGGATGCCGCCAAACTAGAGCAAGAGGGCGAGGCCGCCACAGAGGTGACAACCCGGCTGGGCGACCGCGACCGGCGGGTGGAGCTGGAATCCGGGACGGTCGGTGCCTTCGGCCACCCCATCACCGCCCTGACCATCCAAGCCCACCTGCTGCGCGGCGTGCCGATGGAGGCGGTGCCGGTGGTGGCGGCGATGGCGGAGGGGGTGAAGGTGCGGGTCGGCGAGGTTGCGTTACTTTATGATCGCCAGGGGCTAAGACGCACCCAGGAATGACTGTAACCGTTAAGATTTTATATTGGACATTAAATAATCTTTATGGAGTATATCCATAACGTGTATGGTTTTTGGATTTCTGCATGAAAAACCTTATACATGATGCCTACTTGCCCGTAAAAGTAGGAGATGAATACACTGATATCACCATTCCAGACCTGCTGGCCCTGTTGGTGGTCGATCAGGTGGAGGGGTTTGATGGGTTGCTGGCGCATCAGCGTCAGCCCTGGTTCCTCTTTCTGGTGCAACTGGCGGCGCTGGCCCTGGCGGCGGATGAACAGGCCGACATCCCTGCCGATAGTGATGCTGATGAATGGCGCCGCCTGCTGCTGGCCCTGACGCCGGGAGCGGAGGAAACGGCCTGGTCACTGTACGTGGCCGACCATCGGCAGCCGGCCTTGCTGCAACCGCCCGTCCTAGACGCAGCGGCCTGGGCGCGGATGCAGCCGCTGGGGGCCACGCCGGATGCCATCGACGTGCTGATCACCGCCAAGAATCATGATGTGAAACAGGCCCGCATCGGGACGGCGCAGCCGCATCACTGGCTCTATGCCCTGGTCAGCCTGCAGACCAGCCAGGGCTTTCTGGGTCGAGGCAATTTCGGCATTGCCCGGATGAATGGCGGTTTCGGCAGCCGGCCTTTGGTGGAACTGGTGCCGTCCATGCGCTGGGGCGCGCGGTTCCGGCGCGGGGTGGCGGTGGCGCTGCGGCAACGCCGCCTGCTGCTGGCCCGGAATGCGGATGATTACGCCGTTGGGCCAGAGGCCCACCGCCTGCTCTGGCTGCTGCCCTGGGATGGGGATGAGGGTCTGCCGGTGCCATCCCTGGACCCGTGCTTTATCGAGGTCTGCCGCCGCGTGCGCCTGTGCGCTGATGGTGCTGGTACCTTGTCTGCCTTGGGGCGGCCCAGTGAAGGCACCCGCGTGGAGGCCAAGGAGCGTAAGGGGCTGGTGGGTGACCCCTGGATTCCGGTGAACCGCGGCACCGGCGGGGCCTATACCGTCTCCGGTGAGGGCTTCCGCTATGACCGGGTGGCCGACCTGCTGTTCGACAAGGCCAAGTTTGACCTGCCGCCGTCGCTGACCCCTTTCCGGGATGACCCGCCGGACATGCTGGTGCATCTGTCGGCCCTGGTGCGCGGTCAGGGCAAGACGGAAGGGCTGCATGACCGGGTTCTGCCGGTGAATCCGCGCATCATGCAGCGCATCGCCCGTGAGGATGAGCGCGAGAAGGCGCATGAGCTGGCCAAGCGCATGGTGGATGAGGCCAAGATCAGCATCAAGGCGGTGAAAAACGGCCTGCTCTGTCTGGTGCAGGGCGCGCCGGAGAAGATCGATTTTGAGGACAGGAGCGCCCAGGCCACCCTGGTGGCCCTGGACGGAGAGATCGACGGGATTTTCTTCACCCATCTCTGGCAGATATTGGGGGCGGAAACGGACGAGGCGCGCCTTGCCGCCGATACCGCTTGGCGCCAACGCCTGCATGATCTCTCGGCAACGGCGTTCCAGCGCGGTTGCCGCCGCCTGCCGGTGCCGTCTGCCCGGCGGGAACGCTCCCTGGTGCTGGCCCAGGCACTTTACCGTAGCAGCATGAACAAGAACCTGCCCTTGCCGGCGCGTGCAACGCCGGAGACGGAGGAAGCGGCATGAGTATGGCCGAAACGGAGACCAAACCCGCGCGCACCATCGGGCAGATTGTGGGCGCGCTGGCCGGGAAAATGACCAAGGACAGGCAGGGCACCGGCGGCATGGCGCAGTTGCGCCGCATGGACCCGCTGGGAATACCGCCGCCGATCTTCTGGAAATTGCTGACGGATGAATTCGGGGCGGAACCGCTGCCGAACAATCAAGAGACAGCTTGGGCTATCATCATCCAGTCTATGGCCATGATGGCACCCGATGGCCACCGCCCGAAAGTGCCACCCGGTCGGGTGCTGGCCGACGAAGGCTATCCCGAAGGCCGCTTCATCCGCCTGTTGCGGGCGGAAGGGGAGGGGTTGGCGACGGAAATCCGCACCCTGGCCCGCTGGTCCGCATCCAAGGCGCTGGCCTTTGACTGGGCCGATCTGGCTGCCCTGGTCCTGGCGCGGGCCAGCCGTAACCCCGATTGGGCAGAGGCCCAGGCGATCCGTTTGGCCCGCCCCTATTTCCTGGCCGCCGGCAAGAAGCCCGGCGCCGATACCCCTGTTGCCAGTGGAGAAGAAGCATGACGCTTCCCCGTTTCCTGCAAATCCACACCCTGACCCCCTATGCCGCCGCCTTGTTGAACCGGGATGATGTGGGCCGGGCCAAGCGCCTGCCCTTTGGCGGGGTCAACCGCACCCGCGTTTCCTCGCAATGCCTGAAGCGCCATTGGCGCACGGCGGTGGGGGACTGGTCCTTGGAAGGGCTGGGTGCCCCCATGTCCGTCCGTTCCCGCCAGACCTTTGTGCAGCAGGTGGCGCAGCCCCTGCGGGAGGAAGGCTTTGCCGAAGAGGCCATCCTGGCGGTGGTGGAGGCGTTCCAGGCCGTGCTGCTGGGCGAAAGCGCCAAGGCCAAGGCGGAAAAGGCCAAGGGCAAGGACAAGGATGCCGAGGCCGAGCGCGACCTGCTGGCCGATCTGAAAACCGGTCAGGTGCTGGTGCTGGGCCGGCCGGAGGTCGAGTTCATCCTTTCCCAGGCGCGCAACCTGCTGACGGCCGCCACGACCGCCAAGGAGGCGCGCAAGGCGGTGGAGGCCCTGTTCAAGGACAAGGAAACGCTGGCCAACCTGAAGGCGCTGCGGCTGGCGGCCGGGCTGGATGCCGCCCTGTTCGGGCGCATGGTGACGTCGGACATTCTGGCGCGCGGCGATGCTGCCGTGCATGTTGCCCACAGCTTCACCGTGCATGGGGAGGAGAGCGAGCCGGAATTCTTCACAGCCGTTGATGATCTGGAAAAGGCGGCGGGGGAACTGGGCAGCGGCATGATGGGCGACAGCGAACTGACCAGCGGTCTGTTCTATGGCTATGTCGTCGTTGATCTGCCGCTGCTGGTCTCCAACCTGGAAGGCTGTGCCGTTGCCGATTGGGAAAAGGCCGACCGTACGCTGGCAACCGGCGTGGTGGAACGGTTGATCCGGCTGATCGCGTCCGTCTCCCCCGGTGCCAAGCTGGGGTCGACGGCGCCTTATGCCTATGCCCATACGGTGCTGGTGGAGCTGGGCGACCGGCAGCCGCGCACGCTGGCCAATGCCTTCCTGAAGCCGGTGCGGGTGGCTGCCGGGGATGATCTGGCGGCCAGGGCCAATGAACAATTGGCCGGATACCTCAACCGGTTTGATGGCATGTATGGGCCGGGCGAACAGCGGCTGATTGCCAGCCTGGATGATGTGCCGGGCCTGCCGGCCACGCATCTGACCGGGCTGGCCGACCTGACCGGGCAGGTGCTGGCAGCCCTGGGGGGCAAGCCGTCATGATCGATATCCTGGTCATGCACCTGCAGGCGCCGATGATGTCCTTCGGTGCCCCGGTGATTGATGAGATCGGGCCGACGGAACGGTTTCCCGGCCTGTCGGCGCTGACCGGCCTGCTGGGCAATGCGCTGGGCCTGTCGCATGGCGATGCGGTTGCCCTGGACCGGTTGCAGGCGCGGCTGCGCCCGCTCTGCATGGAAATCCCGGCGGATGGCGAAACGCTGACCGATTACCAGACGGTGGATCTGGGGCAAGTCTTCATGAACGGCACCGGCTGGACCACGCGGGGCCGACGGGAGGATAAGGGCAGCGGGGCCGCCACGCGCGGCACCCATATCCGCCTGCGCGATTATCGCGTGGAAACGGCGGTGCTGGTGCTGCTGCACCTGACCCCGGCTGATGAGGCACCGACGGTGCGCGACCTGCTGGCCGCCTTGCGCCAGCCGGCCCGGCCCCTGTTCATCGGGCGCAAGCATTGCTTGCCGGCGGGCTTTATCGGGGTAGAGGTGACGGCGGCACCCGACCTGTTCCAGGCGGCGCAAGCCCTGCTGGCGGCTGGCCTGCCCGCCCAGCCGCACCAGGAAGCGCCCCCCGCACCGGTGGCCCGTGCCTGGGCCGAATGGCCGGCGGATGAGGCGGGGGGCGCGGTTTTCCAGCGGGAGGAGGCGCGATTGGTGGACCGGCGGGACTGGCGCAACCAGATCCATGGCGGCGAGCGGCTGGTCTGTCGCGGTTCCATCGGCGCGCAGGGGGCAGCATGACGGGGCAGCCCCTTTATATGCTGCAACTGCCGCTGGATGGGCGGCGGGTGGCGGCCTTTGCCCTGGCCCATGGGCTGGGGGATGATATTGCCGACGGCGATGGCGGCTATGTCGCCCATGCCCTGCTGGCGGCCCTGTTCGGCCCGCAGGCGCCCAAGCCCTTCGTGCTGCAGCCCCGGCCGCATCAGCCGGGGGCGGTGGACCTGCTGGCCTATAGCACCGTTCCGCTGGCCAGCTTGCAGGCAGCGGCGGCCCTGACCGCCCAACCGCTGGCCCATGCGGCGGTGGACTGGGCGGGGGCAGCTGAAAAGACCATGCCGGCCAGCCTGCCGGAAGGGCTGGTGCTGGGCTTTCAGGTCCGCGTCTGCCCGACGGTGCGTCTGGCACGCGGCGCGCGGGAGAAAGACCCCGGTGCGGAACTGGATGCCTTCCTGGCAGCCCTGGACCAATGGACGACCAAGGGCAGCGTGCCCGCTGAGGAACCGGAGCGGGACAGGGTCTATCAGCACTGGCTGACCAGCCGCCTGACCGGGGCGGAACTGCTGGACCTGCGGCTGGAGGGGCTGCGCCATGTCAGCCTGTCCCGCCGCGCTGCCGCGCCGGCGGGGGGCAGCCGCCCCTTGAAGCGCTTCAGCAAGCCTGATGCACTCTATGTGGGACGGCTGCGGGTAACCGATGGCGGTCTGCTGCTGAACAATCTGGCCCATGGCATCGGGCGGCACCGCGCCTTTGGCTTCGGCATGTTGCTGTTGCGCCCGGGCATGTAGGGAGATTGGCATCATACCCACCCGCCTAAAGCTAAACCTTTAGGTGGGTGGGTATTATAGTTTGGCGTATTTGTCCTCAAAACGAACGATGTCATCCTCCCCCAGATAGCTTCCTGACCGGACCTCGATCAGATGCAACGGAATGCGGCCCGGATTGCCCAGCCGGTGCTTTTCACCGATGGGGATGTAGACCGACTGGTTTTCATGCACCAACCGCACATTCTCCCCGGATTGCACTTCAGCGGTTCCCTGCACCACCACCCAGTGTTCCGCGCTGTGATTATGGCGCTGAAGAGAGAGCTGCTCGCCCGGCTGGATCACGACGCGCTTGACCAGATAACGCTCCCCGGCGTCAATATTGCGCCGATACCCCCAGGGCTGGTGAACCGTGGTATGGATGTCACATTCCGGGCGCTTGTGCTTTTTCAGCTGCTCCACGATGGCCTTGATATCCTGCGCCCGCTCCCGGTGGATAACCAGCACCGCATCGTCTGACGCAACAACCACAATATCGTTCAGTCCGGCGACGGCGATCAGCCTTTCATCAGTGCGCACGTAGCTGTTACTGCAATCGTGCAGCAGCACATCGCCGATGGTCACATTGCCATTGGCATCCTTTGCGCCGATTTCCCACAGTGCGGACCAGGCACCAACATCATTCCATCCCATATCCACGGGCACCACCACAGCGCGGGCGGTTTTTTCCATCACGGCGTAATCAATGGAATTGGAAGGGGAGGCGGCGAAGGCGTCCCGCGCCACGCGGCAAAAGGTCAGATCGTTTGTCGCACTGGCCAAGGCCGCACGGCACGCCGTAACGATGCCGGGTGCGGCCTTTTCCAGTTCCGCCAGATAAGCAGAGGCCGCAAACAGGAAAATGCCGCTGTTCCAAAGATAATTTCCGTCGGCCAGATAGGTTGCGGCCGTCTGGGCGTCCGGCTTTTCCACAAAGCGGTCGACATGATAGATTTCAACATCTTCCTGCTGCCGCCCGCCCGTGCGGATATAGCCATAGCCCGTTTCCGGGTGACTGGGCCGAATGCCGAATGTCACCAATGCACCATCACGGGCCGCCAGCAGCGCTGAACCCACTGCCCGCTGGAAAGCAGCGCAATCTGTCACCACATGGTCAGACGGCATTACCAGCAACAGCGGGTCGCCTCCCCCTTCCATTGCTTTCAGCGCAGCCAGGCAGACAGCCGGCGCCGTGTTGCGGGCAACTGGTTCCAGCATGATGGCCGAGGCGGTCACCCCGATGCTGCGGAGCTGTTCGGCCAGAATGAAGCGGTGTTCCTCGTTGCAGATCATCAGCGGCGCGCTGAATTGTGGCCCCTGTACACGCAGCACCGTCTCCTGGATCATCGTCCGCTCGCCTGCCAATGGCAAAAATTGCTTGGGATGCAGGGAACGGGAAGCCGGCCATAGGCGTGTCCCGGAGCCGCCGGATAGAATGACGGGAGTTACCGCTGCCGCTGTCATAAAAATTTCTCCAATGGCGACGTACCAAGTCTGCGGTGCTGGTTCTGAAGGGCGGATGCAGATTGAACTACATAGGATTGCGCTGCCTTTTATCTGGTTATCGGGGCCGCCTCCAGCTTTTCAGCGCCAACTCTTGATGTTGCGGGCGCAATGCACCGGAAAAGCGATTGGTTTCCGTAGGCAACGGGCCCCTGTGCCCTATCCCTGACCGGGCGAGAGAGGGGTGATTGATCACATCCCTTGCCACGCAAAGGCCAATGCCATTGCGCTGCCCTGTGCGCTGCGTCATTGTGAACGAAGGCAGATACAGACATTGACTGGGCACCAACCCTGCTTTTCCGTTTCGATTCGGTGGTTTGACAGATGGTGGATACGCGCCAGGACGGCGACAGCCTGATCCTGACCATACCGGCGGGCGGCATTGATCCCGCCCAACTGGCCGCTCCGCCGCAGACCCTGCCGGCGGGCGGCATTTCCACTTTGCGGGTGGAAGCGCCGGCGGGTTGGAAATGGGGCACGGTGGATGCCGCCTTCCTGGCCGGCTTGCTGCGCCGCCTGCGCGGGGAGGGGGCGGATGCCCCCGATGTGCGGGTGGAAGGTGTGCCGCGCGATCTGGCCAAGCTGCTGGATCTGGCCCGCAGCGCCCCCACCCCGGTGGAGGAAAAGCCGCGCCCCGGCCTGCGCAAGCGGCTGGGAAAATCCGCCCTGGCCCAGTGGGACGAATCCAAGGCCATGATGGCCCTGATCGGGGAGGTGGTGTGGCGTCTGCCGCGCCTCTTCACCGGCCGCGCCATGGTGCGCCGGAATGAGGTGCTGGACGTCATCGCCGAATCCAGCACCTACGCGCTGATCATCGTTGCCATCGTCAATCTGCTGATGGGCGCCATCCTGGCCTTTGTCGGGGCCGTGCAGTTGAAGGCGTTTGGTGCCGGGCTCTATGTCGCCGATCTGGTGGGCATTGCCTCTGTGCGCGAACTGGCCCCGGTGATGACGGCCATTGTGCTGGCTGGGCGCACCGGGGCCAGCTTCGCCGCCCGCATCGCCACCATGCAGGGCAATGAAGAGATCGACGCGCTGACCACCCTGGGCGTGCCGCCGGAGGAATTTCTGGTGCTGCCGCGCGTTGTGGCCTTATCGCTGCTGATGCCGCTGCTTTATGTCTATGCCTGTGCGCTGTCGCTGATCGGCGGGCTGGTGGTGGCCATCTCCATGCTGGATATCACGGCCACCGCCTATATGGTGGAAACCCAGGCGGCGATCAAAAGTGCCAATTTCTACATTGGCGGGCTGAAATCCCTGGTCTTCGGTGCCATGGTGGCGCTGATCGGTTGTCGCTGCGGGTTGCGGGCCGGGCGTTCGGCCGCCGATGTCGGCCAGGCCACCACCTCGGCGGTGGTGAATGCCATTGTCGCCATCATCGCCGTGGATGCGCTGTTCGCCATCTGCGCCAATGCGCTGGGGATCTAAGGCCATGGCGAGCCAGCCCCGCATCCGCATCGACAATGCCAATATCGGCTATCGCGGCCGCGCCGTTCAGACCGGCATTTCCGCCGATATCGCACCGGGGGAGATTTTTGCCATTGTCGGCGACAGCGGCTCCGGCAAAAGTACCTTGCTGAAAACCATGGTCGGGCTGCTGCCCATCCTGAGCGGGAATATCCAGTTCGATGGCAAGCCGCTGGACATGTCGGATGCCGGCCGGCCGCCGCCGTTTGGCATCCTGTTCCAGGGGGGTGCGCTGTGGAGTTCCATGACATTGCTGGAAAATGTCATGATGCCGATGGAAATGCATGGCCATGCCGATCCCGCCACGCGGGAGGCCTTGGCCCGGTTCAAGCTGGCGCTGGTCGGCCTGCCGGGGCATGAGGAACGCTATCCCGCCGATCTGTCCGGCGGGATGCGCAAGCGGGCAGCATTGGCCCGTGCCCTGGCGCTGGACCCGTCGGTGCTGTTCCTGGATGAACCGTCCGCCGGGCTGGACCCTTTATCATCGCGCCGGCTGGATCAGTTGATCCTGTCTTTGCGTGATGGTCTGGGCATCACCGTGGTGATTGTCACGCATGAACTGGAAAGCCTGTACAGCATCGCCGACCGGATGCTGTTCCTGGATGGGGAACTGCATCACCCCACGGCCCTGGGCGCGCCAGCCGACCTTGTGCATTCATCCGACAATGCCAAGGTCCGCGAGTTTCTTACCCGCAAGGGAATAGGTAGTTCTACATCGGAGGCCACGCCTTGAAACGCCCCAGCTCCACCGCCATCGGCGCCTTCGTGCTGGGTGCCCTGGCGCTTGTCGCCACCGCCATCCTGTTCTTCGGCGGCTCTGCCCTCTGGTCCAAGAAACTGGAGGCGGTCAGCTTTTTCGACAGTTCCGTCGCCGGGCTGCAGATCGGTGCCCCCGTCACCTTCCGGGGTGTGCGGGTGGGCTCGGTCAACAGCATGGGGGTGCATGTCAACCCGCAGACTTACAGCTTCATCATCCGGGTCGGCATGGAAATTCAGCCCGATACGGTGGCCACCTTCGGTTCCCATCTGAAAGAGCAGGATGACGAGCTGATCGACACGCTGCTGAAACGCGGCATGACCGCCAAGCTGGTGATGCAGAGCTTTGTCACCGGGCAGTTGGCGGTGGAGCTGGATTTCCGCGATGGCGGCCGGCGCATTGATGTGGAGAATAAGGGCCATCTGCCGGAAATCCCCACCGTGCCCACCGACCTGCAGGCCATCACGGAACAGCTGCAGAATGTGAAGCTGGATAAGACAGTGGAATCCCTGCAAAAGGCGCTGGATGCCCTGACCGGCCTGCTGGAAACGCCGGAGCTGCGTCAGACCGTCACCGAACTGCCGGGCCTGGTGGTGCAGTTGCGCACCACGCTGGCGACGGTGGAAACAGAGGTGGGGGCCATGTCCGGTACCGCCCAGATCGGCATCAAGCAGACGGTGGGGGAGTTGAACCAGACCCTGGTTTCCCTGCGCAGCCTGTCCGCCACCCTGGATAAGGAGGTGGCCAGCACGGCCGCCGCCGCCCGGACCACCATGGGCAAGGCCGACAGCGCCCTGGATGGCGCCAGTGCCGCCCTGGACCCGCAGGGCCGCACCATGGTGCAGATGCAGCGCGCCGTAGATGATCTGGCCGCCACGGCGGCCCGCCTGCGCAACCTTTCCGAACGGGTTGACCGTGACCCCAGCGTGCTGATCAAGGGACGATGATGATGAAGCAGCTTTTCCTTCCCGTTCTGCTGGCTGGTTTGCTGCTGGGGGGCTGCGCCTCTGAACCGCCGCGTCTGGTGGTGTTGCCGGCGGCACCCGCCGCATCACCCGTGGCGGCCCAGCCGGCCCGGCTGCTGCTGCGCCCGCTGCGCGTGCCGGGATATCTGGATAATCTGCCGGTGGTGACCCAGGTGCAGGGCGGCCGCGTCACCCAGGCGGCCCAGGTGGAATGGGCCGAACGGTTGAGCGACGGGGCCGCCCGCGTGCTCTCCGGGGCGTTGGCCAGCCGGCTGGGGCCCGGCAATCTGTTGATCGAGGGGGATGGCCGCATCCCCGATGCCGATCTGTCGATCGACCTGACGGCGCTTGACCCGCAGGCCGATGGTACCCTGCGCCTGGCCGCCCGCTGGACCCTGGTGGGCACGCGCGGGGAACGCCCGGTGCGGGCCGGGCAGGAGGATTTCAGCGTGCCGCTGGCCGGAGCCGACCCGGCGGATATCGCCGCTTCCATCACCACCGCTCTGGCCCGGCTGGCCGACAGGCTGGCAGCGGAGGCTGGAGCGTGGCCCCCGTAAGGGGCCGGCGGCGACCGGGGTCCAGAATCACGGGCGCGCGGCGTCAGCCAAGGCGGCGGAGTCTCGACCCGTATCATCGGTTGTCATATCCGGAGACAATAATTCACCACGGCAATGGCTCCCATGCAGTCGGGAGACCTGCTGTTGGTGGATACCACAGCCTCAGCGATCCGGAATGGACGGGCCAGCCATTTCTGGCGCCATCCAGATGAAGTTATCGTGGGTGGCCCCTGATGCGTCGATGTTGAAGCCCAGCCGGCGATAGAGCGCAGCGGCCCGGTCATTTCCCCGCTGGACCTGGAGCGACAGGGGCTTGCCCGCCGCCCGCGCCCGATCCTGCAATGCCAGCAGGAGGCGGGTTCCAATCCCCTGACCCTGGGCTGCCGGCAGCAGCGCGATATCGATCAGGTGAACCGTGTCCCCTGTCGGATCAACGGTCAGCCGGCCGGCCGGGGCACGCTGCTGTTCCAGAACCAGAAACCACGCGGAGGGATGGCGACGGGTATAATCCAGATGCTGCGCTTCGAACTGGCTGCGACAGAAATCACGCTTCATCGCCTCCGGCCAGTTCAGGCCATCCAGCTCCCGCTCGCGGCCCAGCCGGTACAGATGACGCAGAAAAGGCAGATCCGCCGACCGTGCTGGCCGCAGATGCACCCCCGGCACGGTCAGGGCAGCCCCGGAAGGCTGCCCTTTGGGAAAATTCAGCATGACCGGCACGGTGTCTTCACGATTGCTGGGTCACGCCGCTGGCGTCTAAGTCGGGATATTCCCCATCCCAGGCGATGCAGGCATAGAGCGCCAGAAAGGGCTGCCTGTTCTCATGGGGTGATGGCGCCTGACCAAACGCTTCCGTCAGAGCCGCAGGCCCCAGATAGGCATTCGCTGGTGGTGGTGCCGCCCAGAATTGCGGGGGAGAGATGTTGGCCAACATGCAATCCGTCACGGCCGTGCCCGTCGTCGACGCCCCCAGAACGAAGGACATGGTGTGATTATGGGTCGGTACCATACTGTTGTTGATGAGCACGGTATCCGTTCCATGCGTGGCCCCCAGGGTCCAATTGGTTTGGGCCCCAACCGATTGCCCGACACCAACAGGCACCAGCCCCTGCAGGTTCGGCACACCGAAGGTGTTTCTGGCGTCACCGCCATAATTACTGCCGATCAGGGAATAAAGCGCCTGATATTCGGCAATTTTATAAATGCTGCCGTTGCACGGCAACCAACCATAGGGCGCCCAACTCCAGGGAAAGAAACTGATTTGTCCAATGAAAGGCGTGCTCATGATGTCCTCTCCTGCTCAGCTTCTTTGCGGGTAAACATCGCCGACAGCGCAGATGATATAGCGCAGGCCCAATCCCGCCATCAGGTTTGGATGAGGCATATTACCCCCCGTCGGCTCGATGGTGGTTTGAGAAAACTGCTGGATTTTGGGGGCTGGATCGGTCGGAACCGGTGAAATATACCGCTTGTAGGTGTCGCTGCTATCGCTGCCATAATAGAGGCCACCGGGAGTTTTTGATGTATTGGGCTGGGTGGTGGCCTGAAATGCATGTGTGTGCGCGGGTATCTGCGCCTGCGTCAACACCACCTGTTCTGAACCGCCTTTTTGCCCCATGGTGCGCAGGGTCAATCCGGGACCCGCACCCTGGCCGACCAGGACGCGCCCCCTCAGGTCGGGCAAACCGAAGGTGGTAACGCCATCCCCGCCATAGGATGTCGAAAGCAGAGAGAAGAGCATGCCATATTGACCGATTTTCACCAGGCTGCCGTCACAGATCAACCATCCTCTGGGGGGTTGGGTCTTGATAAAGGGGACGAGGCGAATTTCCCCTATAAAAGCGTCTGACATAGTGGTTGCTCCTTCTATCTCATCGGCTCAAGGCCGCGCCGGGAACACGCCGGTAAGCGCAATGATGGCGTTTGCCACCTGAAAGGGTTGCATATTAGAGTGGGCGCCGCTGCCGCCTGTTTGGGAAATGGTTTGGTCAGCCATTTTCACCAACTGACTGGCGGTACCGGAGGGGCCGTACATAGTGGTGGCGACGGATGTAGAACTGTTCGGCCCCGTCTGAGCAGGGATGTTGCTGGCAGCTGGCGCCGTTCCCACAGCGTTGCTGACACCGACAAAATGCGTGTGGGATGGCATGTTTCCAACGGCCAGGGTCACAGATTCGGCGCCGCCAGACTGACCGACCCGGTAGGAAATGCCGGACACTGGCGATTGGCCAGCCCCCATCACCACGCGGCCCCGTAGGTCAGGCAGATTGAACTTATCCACCCTATTGCCACCATAAGTGAAGCCGATCAACGCAAAGAGCGCTTGATTCTGGTGGGTGGACAATGTCGCTCCGTCACACAGCGCATAGCCCTGAGGGGCGAAACCGAATGCCCCGAACATGATCTGCCCGACATAGGGTTCTGACATGGGATCCTCTCGACTTTGGTTCCATCAGGGATGAAGGCGCGCGCCACTATCGGTCAGGCAGAAATGAGCCGCCCGACGGGCCGGCAGTATCGACGACGAGGAGGGGATTCTTTGCAGAGACGCCGCCTCAGATCGTCAATTTTTCAGTGTATTTCGGTGGCTTGGCGATAGGCTTGTAATGTGCGGATTGCCATTCAGGAAAAAAGGAAATTTTAGACCGGCTGTAATGCCGAACAAACGCAACTCACCTTAGTCGAACACAGCATGGTAGATAATGCCGTCGGCGTCTGCGCCGACAGCGGTGATGAAAATCATCTGCGGCTCAAACCCGGTCGTCGCCATTCTGTACATTCCCTGCGGGAGAATAACCTTCAGCGCAGAGCGAAATACAAGGGTGAATGGGTTCTCTCTTAAATGAACATTACGTTTCAGAGTTTTTTTCGCCACCTGGATCAAATCCATCTCAACATCAATATCGGCATGATGGGCTGTAAATGTACTGTTAACAAAGGGTGCAAAATATGTGTACTCTACCCTTTGCATCCTCCCCTCCACCGATAATTGATCGGTGGTCAGGCTACTACTGCCTTATATTATGAATCAATATTTTTTATGTTTTTTCCAGATGGAAATGCGTGCATCTTCTAATATTCATGCACCAACAATCTTTACACCAAGCGTCACAGAACATGACCATTGGGCGGCAGCAACGGCGAACCCGCGCACCCATATGCGCGCAAGCCAGGCTGCCAGGGGCAGAGCTGGCAATTGAGGGAGCAGGCCAGTACCGAGAATCATGCCCCCCGGCTGCTCCCCCGGCTCATCCCCCATCCGTGCGCAGCCGATAGCCAACACCCGGTTCAGTGACGATCAGCACCGGTTCGGCCGGGTTTTCCTCCAGCTTGTGGCGCAGCTGGCCGATATAGACGCGCAGATAGGCCGTATCCTCCACATGCGCCGGGCCCCAGACCTCGCGCAGGATCTGCCGGTGGGTCAGCACATGGTCGGCCTGCCGTGCCAGGACGAACAGCAGATCCTGTTCCCGGCGCGACAGGCGCAGTTCGGCCCCGTCGCGGGTGACGATGCGGCGGTCAGGATCGATGCTGACGGGGCCGGCCTGAATGATGCTGCTGGTTGCCGCCAGGGGCGCGCGGCGCAGGGCGACGCGGACGCGGGCCATCAGCTCGGCAATGCCAAAGGGCTTGGCAACATAATCCTCCGCCCCCCGGTCCAGGGCTTCCACCTTGTCGGCCTCCCCGGCGCGGACAGAGAGGATCAGGATCGGCACCGGGCTGATTTCCCGGATGGCGCTGACCACGTCCTGCCCATCCATATCGGGCAGGCCCAGATCCAGGATCACCAGATCGGGCGGGTCCGCCCGCACCAGGGCCAGGGCTTCGGCCCCGTTCTCCGCCTCCGCCACCTGATGGCCGTTGGCGCCCAGGCTGATACGCAGAAAGCGCCGGATCGGCGCTTCATCATCGACGACAAGAATACGGCTCATCCGGCATCACTCCGTTTCCGGGGCGGCCGCGGGCGGCCCCTCCGGGATCGGCAGCCGTACCACCAGCGAGGCGCCAACGCCATGGATACCGGACATCACGCCGATAGTGCCGCCATGCGCCTCCACCAGCCCCTTGGCGATGGCCAGGCCCAGGCCCGTCCCGGCCGTCTGTTTGTCGCCCTGCTGCACGCGATAGAACATGTCGAACACCCGTTCCTGGTCCGCCGGCGGGATGCCCGGCCCCTGGTCGCAGATTTCCGCTGTCACCTGCGCCCCCTGGCGCCGGGCCCAAACGGTGATGGCGGTGCCGGCGGGGCTGTATTTGGCGGCATTGTCCAGCAGGTTGAAGAACACCTGCTCCATCAGCACCGGGTCAAGCTGCAGCAGCGGCAGGCCGGGGGCAAGGTCCACCTTGACCTTGTGTCCCTTCAGCAGCGGCCGGGCCCGGGCCAGGGCGCGGCCGATAATATCGGCCAGATCGACCCAGTCGGTCTTGGGTTTCAGCCCGCCGCTGCCCAGCCTGGTCATATCCAGCAGGTTTTGCACGAAGCGGTTCAGCCGCTCGGCCTCCTCCTGGATGGTCTGGGTCAGTTCCAGCCGTGCCGACCGGTCCAAGGCCTCTTCATAGGTGATCAGGCTGGTGGCCGCGCCCAGGATGGACACCAGCGGCGTGCGCAGATCATGGGAGAGGGAGGAGAGCAGGGCGGCGCGCAACTGCTCCTTCTCCTGCGCCACCTGTGCCGCCTCGATATCCTGCACAAGCTGGGTGCGCTCCAGCGCCAGGGCGGCCTGATCGCTCAGCGTGTCCAGCAGCCGTTCCTGTTCGGTGGACAGATAGCCGTCGGCCCCGTCCATCTGCACCCCCATCACCCCCACCGTGCCCCGCTGGGTGCGCAGCGGCAGGAACAGCCAGTCGGCCGCCGGCAGGGTCTGCGATCCGCGCCCGGCCCGCTGGCCATTGCCCCAGGCCCACAGCGCGGCGGCGGCGGCCCGCTGGTCCAGCGTGTCTTCCGGCGGATATCCCGCGCGGATCGACAGGTCGCCGCCATCCGGCAGCAGGATCAGCACCTTGGCCTTCAAGGTGGCGGCAACATGGTGCACCACGGCCCATAACACATCATCCTCGCTGGCCGCGGACGAGACCTTGCGGGAGAAATCATAGAGATTGGCGGTGCGGCGCTGGCTGGTGCGGGTCACCTCGATCTGGCGGCGCAGCCGGGACGCAAGCTGACCGGTGAAGATGGCGGCAACCAGAAAAAAGCCGATGGTCAGCAGATCGTCGGAATCACTGACCGAGAATGTATAGCGCGGCTCGGTGAACAGGTAATTGAAGGCAAAGAAGGCGACCAGTGCGGTGATGACCGAGGGGACCAGCCCGAAGCGGGTGGCGATCAGCAGCACGGCCAGCAGATAGACCAGGCTGACATTGCCCACCGGCAAGACCGTATAGACCCCCCATGAAATCAGGCTGGCCACCCCCACCGCCAGAGCGGACCAGGCATAGGCTTTCCAGCCGGTCCAGAGCGGGGCGGCCGGCGGGCGCTGGGGTTGGCCGCTGGCGCGCGCCTCCTCCTCCACCCCGCCGACCAGCAGGATGTCATGGTCGGACGCCCGCTTCAGCATGTCGCCCGTCAGGGAACGGCCAAACAGCCGGCGGGTACGGCGGGTGCGGCCCAGCACGATCTGACTGACATTGTTGGCCCGCGCCCAGCCCAGCAGCTCACCGGTAATGTCATCACCGGTCAGTGCCGCAATCTCCCCGCCCAATTGCTGGGTCAGCCGGAACGCCTGGGTGACATGGGCCTTGTCGGCATCGGACAGGTTGGCGTGACGATGGGTTTCGACATGGGCCACCGTCCAGGGCATCTGCCGGCGTTCGGCCATGCGTTTGGCCGCCCGCACCAGCCGCAGGGCCAGCGGGGCGGCGGGAATAGCCACCAGGATACGGTCACGCGTCGGCCAGGGCCCGGCAATGCCATGGCTGCGCATGTAAGACAGCATCTGGGCATCCACCCGTTCCGCCGCCTGGCGCAGGGCCATTTCCCGCAGGGCCGTCAGATTGCCGATGGAGAAGAATTTCTCCGCCGCCCGCTGCGCCTGGGCCGGCACATAGACCTTGCCCTCGGCCAGCCGCTGGCGCAGTTCCGGCGGCGGCAGATCGACCATTTCGATCTCGTCCGCCGCGCGCAGCACGCTGTCCGGCAAGGTCTCCCGTACCTTGATGCCGGCGATGCGTTCAACAATATCGTTCAGGCTTTCCAGATGCTGGACATTCAGGGTCGACCAGACATCGATGCCAGCCCCCAGCAGCTCCTCCACATCCTGCCAGCGGCGCAGATGCCGGCTGCCGGGAATGTTGGTGTGGGCCAGCTCATCCACCAGCACCAGCTTCGGCCGGCGGATCAGGATGGCATCCAGATCCATCTCCTGAAAGGCCCGGCCGCGATAATCCAGCCGCGCCCGTGGCAGCACCTCCAGCCCGGCCACCAGCCTTTCCGTTTCGGCCCTTCCATGGGTCTCGACAATGCCGATTACCACATCACCGCCATCCCGCCGCACGGCCTGCGCCGCCTCCAGCATGGCATAGGTTTTGCCCACGCCGGGGGCAGCGCCCAGGAATATTTTCAAACGCCCCCGTTTCTCGCGGTTGGCCTGCTCCAGCAGGGCGTCGGGGTTGGGGCGGTCGGCGTCGGCAGGGGCCATGGTCATCACGGGAGAAAATCAGCCGCCTGCCGTCTTCACGGCATCAAGCGCAAGGTTGAGCTTTAGCACATTCACCACCGGTTCGCCCAGAAAGCCCAGGGTGCGGCCCTGCGTGGCGCCGCTGATCAGCCCTTGCACCTGCGCCAGCGACAAGCCGCGCGCCGCCGCCACGCGCGGCGCCTGCCAGAGGGCGGCGGCGGGGGAGATATGCGGGTCCAGCCCGCTGGCGCTGCTGGTCACCAGATCGACCGGCACCGGGCCCACCGCGTCCGGGTTGGCCGCCTTCAGGGCTGCCACCCGCTTGGACACCTGATCGACCAGGGCCGCACTGGAGGGGCCGAGATTGGTTGCCCCGGAATTGGCCGCATCATAGCCCTTGCCGGCGGCCGACGGGCGCGACCAGAAATAATCCGGCCGGGTGAAACTTTGGCCGACCAGGGCGGAGCCCAGCACGCTGCCATCGGGTCGGCGGATCAGGCTGCCATCGGCCTGATCGGGGAAGGCCAGCTTGGCAACCCCGGTGACGGAAAGCGGATAGGCAATCCCGGTCAGGACGGTGAGCCCCAGCAGCAGGGTGACGGCGGGGCGGAAATGGGAAAGCATGATTGGGGTTCTCCTGAGGGGGGGGGGTAGAGGGACGCTCTCCCGCCATCGCTCCGGCCGTTGCCTGGAGGTGCTAAGTCAGCCTTTTGCACCCTCCCTGCCTCCCCCGCGAAAGCGGGGGTCCAGGAGCCAAGGGCGCCCAAGCGTGGGTTCATGTGGCCCCTGGATCCCCGCTTTCGCGGGGAAGGCACGTTATTCCAAGGGGCAGACTTAGCGCCGACAGACAAAGGCCGAGGTGACGAGGGGGCGGGACAGGCGGCAGCGTCTACACCAGCCCCAGCGCGGTGACGGCCAGATCGATCAGCTTGATGCCCAGGAAGGGCACCACCAGACCGCCCAGCCCATAGAGCAGCAGATTGCGGGCCAGCAGGCTGGCGGCGGGCGCCGGGCGATAGCGCACCCCTTTCAATGCCAGCGGGATCAGGAAGATGATCACCAGGGCATTGAAGATGATGGCCGACAGGATGGCGCTGGCCGGGCTGTGCAGCGCCATGATGTTGAGCGCCTGCAAGGGCGGATAGGCTGCGACGAACAAGGCCGGGATGATGGCGAAATATTTCGCCACATCATTGGCGATGGAAAAGGTGGTCAGCGCCCCCCGGCTCATCAGCAATTGTTTGCCGATCATGACGATCTCGATCAGCTTGGTCGGGTCACTGTCCAGATCGACCATATTGCCGGCCTCGCGTGCCGCCTGGGTGCCGGTATTCATCGCCACGCCGACATCCGCCTGGGCCAAAGCCGGGGCATCGTTGGAACCGTCGCCGCACATGGCGACCAGCCGCCCCTCTGCCTGGTACTGGCGGATACGTTCCAGCTTCAGTTCCGGCGTCGCCTCGGCCAGGAAATCATCAACCCCGGCTTCGGCGGCAATGGCGGCGGCGGTCAGCGGATTGTCGCCGGTGATCATCACCGTGCGGATGCCCATCTGCCGCAGGATGGCGAACCGCTCCCGGATGCCGGGCTTGACGATATCCTTCAGATAGATGACGCCCAGCAGGCGGCGGCCATCGGCCACCACCAGCGGCGTGCCGCCAGCCTTGGCCACCCGTTCCACCAGCCCCGTCAGCTCGCGGGTCTGGGCCGGGCCAAGGCTGGCCTGTTCCTCCATCCAGGCCCGCATCCGGTCGACGGCGCCCTTGCGGATGCGCCGGTCCCCCAGATCAACCCCGCTCATCCGGGTTTGTGCGGTGAAGGCAACAAAGACCATGCCGGCGCGGTCGGCTGGCAGGGCGATGCCGGCGCGCTGGCGGGCCAGCGCCACGATGGAACGGCCTTCCGGCGTCTCATCCGCCAGGGAGGCCAGAAGCGAGGCTTCCGCCAGCTCATGTTCCTGCACGCCGGTCAGGGGCAGGAATTCGGCCGCCTGCCGGTTGCCCAGCGTGATGGTGCCGGTCTTGTCCAGCAGCAGCACATCGATATCACCCGCCGCCTCCACCGCGCGGCCGGATTTGGCGATGACATTGAACTTCACCAGCCGGTCCATGCCGGCAATGCCAATGGCGGACAGCAGCCCGCCAATGGTGGTGGGGATCAAGGTGACCAGCAGCGCCACCAGAAACACCACCGGGATCAGAAAGCCGGTATAGCTGGCAAAGGCCTGCAAGGTGACCGTGACCAGCAGGAAGATGATGGTCATGCCGACCAGCAGGATGGTCAGGGCAATCTCGTTGGGTGTCTTCTGGCGCTTGGCCCCTTCCACCAGGGCGATCATCCGGTCCAGGAAGCTTTCACCCGGATTGGCGGTGATGCGCACCACGATGCGGTCAGACACCACCAGCGTGCCGCCGGTGACGGCCGAGCGGTCGCCGCCGCTTTCCCGGATCACCGGGGCGGATTCACCGGTGATCGCACTTTCATTGACGGTGGCGATGCCGTCCACCACCTCCCCGTCACCGGGGATGGTGTCGCCGGCTTCCACCAGCACCAGATCGCCGGCCCGCAGGCTGTCGGCCGCCACATTGTCCCAACCGGCCGCATCAATGGCGGCCAGCTTCTTGGCCATGGTCTCCGTGCGGGTGCGGCGCAGGCTGGCGGCCTGGGCCTTGCCGCGCCCCTCCGCCACCGCTTCGGCGAAATTGGCGAACAGCACGGTGAACCACAGCCAGGCGGCAATCTGCCCGGTCAGCAGCACTTCGCCCCCCTGGATCAGGTCGCGGGCAAAGATCAGGCTGGTCAACAGGGCGACAATGGCGGTGACGAACATCACCGGGTTGCGGAACAGCAGGCGCGGGTCCAGTTTGCGAAAGGCCACGCCCACGGCCTGGGCGGCGATGCGGCCGTCCAGCAAGGTGGCATTGCTGGAATTCATCATGGGATGGCTCCGAACAGGGTACCGGCTTGCAGGCTGAGATGCTCGGCAATGGGGCCAAGCGCCAGGGCCGGGAAGAAGGTGAGGCCGCCGACAATGACGATGGTGGCGATCAGCAGGCCGATGAACAGGCCGCCATGGGTGGGGAAGGTGCCGGCACTGGCCGGCAGGGTCTTCTTGGTGACCAGCGACCCGGCAATGGCCAGCGTCGGCACGATCACGGCAAAGCGCCCCAGCAGCATGGCCAGCCCGATCATCGTGTTGTGATAAGGCGTGTTGGCGCTGAAGCCGCCAAAGGCCGAGCCGTTATTGCCGGTACCCGACGCATAGGCATAAAGGATTTCCGACAGCCCGTGCGGCCCGGCATTGGCGACACTGGCGAGCGCCGACGGGATCACGGCCGTCAGCGCCGCCCCGCCCAGAATACAGAGGGGGTAGACCAGCACGGCAATCACGGCCAGCTTGATCTCCTTGGCCTCGATCTTCTTGCCCAGATATTCCGGCGTGCGGCCCACCATCAGCCCGGCGATGAAGACGGCCAGGATGACAAAGACCAACATGCCGTAAAGCCCGGCCCCCACCCCGCCGAAGATCACCTCGCCCAACATGATATTGACCATCGGCACCATGCCGCCGATGGGGGTGAAACTGTCATGCATGGCATTGACGGAGCCGTTTGAGGCAGCCGTGGTGCTGACGGCCCAGAGCGATGACAGGGCGGTGCCGAAGCGGACCTCCTTGCCTTCCATATTGCCGCCGCTGTTGCTGTCGCTGGCCGTGTCATTGACGCCCAGGGCGGCGATGGCGGGGTTGCCCTGCGCCTCGGCCCAATAGGTGACGCCGATGCCGGTGACCAGCATGATGGACATGGCGGCCCAGATGGCCCAGCCCTGCCGCGTATCCTTGACCATGCGCCCGAAGCTGTAGACCAGGGCGGAGGCCAGCAGCAGCAGATAGAGCGTTTGCAGCAGGTTCGACAGGGCGGTCGTATTCTCATACGGGTGGGCGGCATTGGCATTGAAGAAGCCGCCGCCATTGGAGCCCAGTTGCTTGATGGCAATCTGGCTGGCCACCGGCCCCTGCGCCAATATCTGTTGAGCCCCTTCCAGCGTATTGGCGCTGACATAGGCCCCGAAATTCTGCGGCACGCCCTGCCAGACCAGGAAGATGGCGGAGACAAAGGCCAGCGGCAGCAGCACATAGAGTGTAGCCCGCACCAGATCGGCCCAGAAATTGCCCACAGTGCGGCCCGACCGGCGGGCAAAGCCGCGGATCAGCGCCACCGCCACGGCAAAGCCGGTGGCGGCAGAAACGAAATTCTGTACCGTCAGCCCCACCATCTGGGAGAAATAGGACAGCGTGGTTTCGCCGCCATAGGCCTGCCAGTTGGTGTTGCTGACAAAGCTGATGGCCGTGTTGAAGGCCAGATCGGGGCTGACCGCCCCCAGCCCGGCCGGGTTCAGCGGCAACCAGGCCTGCAAGCGCAGCACGGCATAAAGCAGCAGCAGACCCAGCAGGTTGAAGGAAAGCAGGGCCAGCGTATAGCCGGTCCAATGCTGTTCCCGGGCCGGATCGATGCCGGCCAGACGATAAAGCCCGCGTTCGATGGGGCCGACCAGCGGGCTGAGCCAGGTGCGTTCCCCGTCGAACACGCGGGCCATATAGCCGCCGAACAGCGGCGTCAGCAGGGCCAGCAGGGCGAGCGTGAACAGGATTTGTAAAATGCCATCGGCGGTCATGATGTCAAAACGCCTCCGGGCGCAGCAGCGCATAGACCAGATAGGCCAACAGGCCGGCAGCCACCAGGCCGCCGGCAATCAGATCGAAAGCCATGATGTCCCCCGTTCAAAGCCGCTCACAGCCATGGGTCAGGCCGGCGAACAGGGCGAAGGCCGCCAGGATGGTGGCCAGGAAGACGAGGTCGAGCATAGGTTCCCCCGCAAGGTGTGTTCCAGGGGCCAGGATGGACGGTTACCGCGTAAAGGATCGAGACGGGCTTTGCCGGAACCCCATAAAGAAGGCATAAAGACGCGGCTCCCCCAACGGAGCGTGGTCTGCGCCCTCCATCACCCCGCCTGCACCACCCGGTTGCGCCCGGTCTGTTTGGCCTGGTACAGCGCACTGTCAGCGCGGGCATAAAGCCCGGCCAGATCCTCACCCGGCTGCAACTGCGCCAGTCCGATGCTGACCGTGACCTGGATGGAAAGGCCATTGGCATCCACAGCACTTTGCGCCATCGCCGTGCGCAGCCGTTCAGCCAGCCGCGCGGCGCCATCGGCGACGGTATTGGGCATCAGCAGGGCAAACTCCTCGCCCCCCACCCGGCCCACCAGATCAGCGCCGCGCAGATGTGACATCAACAGGCTGCCCGCCATCACCAGCACGGCGTCGCCGGCGGGATGGCCATGGCTGTCATTGATCTTCTTGAACTCGTCCAGGTCCAGTACGGCCAGGCTTACGGGGCGGCCCTGCTGGTGGGCCTCCGCCAGAATCCGGGCTGATTGCTCCATGAAATGCCGGCGGTTGGCACAACCGGTCAGCGGATCGGTCATGGCCAACCGTTCCAGCCGGGCATTGGCGGCCTGCAGGTCGGCGGTACGCGCGGCGATCTGTTCCTCCAGCACGGCCTGCCGTCGCTGCAGCCAGGCCGTACGCCAGCGCACCAGCCCGGCCACCGCCCCCATGCCGGCAACCAAGCCCAGCAGCTGCAGCCAGGGCTGTTGGTACCAGTCGGGCAGCACCTGCACCGGGATCACCAGTTCCCGCGCGGCCGGTTGCCCTTCCCGGTTGCTGCCACGCAGGTGCAGCCGGTATTCCCCCGGCGCCAGATTGGTATAGACGGCCAGCCGCCGCCCATTGTCATTGGTCTGCCAGTCCCGGTCGAACCCTTCCAGCCAATGGGCGTGCTGGTTGCGTTCCGGTGCGGTGAAATCCAGCGCAGCGAATTCCACCGTCAGGCTATTTCCCTGTGGCGTCAGCACCAGGGGCGGCGGGCTGGCATGTCCGTTATATCGGCCCACCGGTACCGGCACGCCGCCCACGCGCAGATCGGTCAGAACCACCGGCGGACGGAACTGCCAGACGGGCAGGGTGCCGGGCCGGGCCACCGTCAACCCGCCAAGCGCCCCGAACAGGGCCTCCCCGGCAGCACTGGTGGCGCTGGCACCGGCGACATAATCCACCAGCGTTGCCCCATCGGCGCGGCGTACTGGGCGGATGGCCAGCGATTGTGGGTCAATCATGGCCAGCCCGTCATCGGTGCCGGCCCAGATGGTGCCAGCCCCGTCCATCTGCAGGCTGCCGACATTCAGATGCGGCAGCCCATCTGCCAGTCCCAGTTGATGAAAACGCGGATGCCCGGCGGCATCCCTTCCCTGCATTACCGCAATGCCGGCGCCGAAGGTCCCGACCCAAAGTCGCCCCTTGGTATCGAACAGCAGACAGGTCACAAAGCGACCGGGCAGGGCGCCCGGATCCTGTGGGGCGGCAGCCACATGCTCGACAGTGCCATCGCCCAGATCAATCCGGTTCAGCCCGTCGCGCGTGCCGACCCAGAGATCTTCCCCGTCGCCCCGTAGGATGACGCCCACCCCCGGATCGGACAGCTTCACCGGCCCAAGCACTGTGCGTGCGGGATCGTGAATGGTGCGGCCTGGAACGATACCCCAGATGCCATCTTCCTCCCCCCCAACCCAGAGCACACCCTTGGCAAAGCTGAGCGCGGCAAGCGCAGCACGGGGGTCGCGCCCGGGAACGGGAATCAGCCGCACCGCACCGCTGGCAGGGTCGCGCCCATACAGGCCGCGCCGGGTGCCGAAATAGACGTTGCCGTCATCATCCTCCGCCAGGGCATAGAGCGCATCAGGCGGCAGGGTTCTGTCCGGTCTGGCGGGATCGGGCGCCAGGCTGGCCAGCCGGCCGCTCATCGGGTCCACCAGATCGGCCCCGCCTGTGGGATAACCCAGCCAGAAGCGCCCGTCACGCGTGGGCAGCACAGCCATGATGTCGGCCCCACTCAACCCGTTGGGCTGCAAGGAGGCACCGAAGATCGTGGAGATCAGCCCCCCATCATGGGGATGATAGCTGAGGCCACCGGTTGTGCCGACCCAGAGCGATCCGGCATCGTCACGCAGCAAGGCCCACACATCATCATGGGCCAGACTGTGGGGTAAGGTGCGATCATGTTTGATCGGTTTGATGCCCAGAGTACGCGTATTCACCGCCCAGATGCCCTCTCCGCGCAGCCCGACCCAGATTTCCCCGGGCCCGGCCGACACCAAAGAGGAAACAGACGCTGTGGAGGTGGTGGCGACAGATTCGGGGTTGCCGTCCGGCCGATCCAGCCGGAACAGCCCGCGTCGGCGGGTACCGATCCAGAGGCCGCCACTTTCGTCCATCAGCAGCGCGGTGACGCCGGCTGACCCGTCCGGCAGCGGGACCGGGTTGAAGTGGCTCTCCCCCGTTGCCTGCCATGCCAGCCCCTGGGCTGTACCGGCCCACAAGCGGCCCTGACTGTCACGCAATAGGGCCCGTACGGTCCCGCCTGGCAAGCCGCCTGTCCGGCCGGGAAAATCCAGCCGCCCGTCAGCCGTCAGATGATGCAGCCCGTCATCACTGCCGATCCATAGCCCGCCCGCCCCATCATCGGCCAGGGCCCCGATATGGGTGCGCTCTCCCCCCTGTTTCAGCGGCAGGGGGACGAAACGATCCTGCTCCTTGTCGTATCGTGCCAACCCTCCGGCGCCGCCGCCCACCCACAGCCGCCCACCGGCATCCACAAACAGGGTTTCGATCCAGTCATCGGGCAGGCTGTCCGGTCGGGCCGGGTCGGCGTGATGGCTACGGAAATGGTAGCCATCCCAGCGGGCCAGCCCGCCCTGGGTGCCGATCCAGAGAAAACCATCACGATCCTGGGCCAGGGCAGTCGGCACCGGATGGGGCAGGCCCTGGGCCCGGCCGTAATTCTGGAAAACCGTTTGCGCTAAGCCTTCCCAGCGCTGCCCGGTCTCAGCCGCCTGAACGGCACCGACGGTTGCCAAGGTCAGCAGCACCGCCAGGAGCGTCCGTCGGGCACGAGGCCAAGCCTTGCCGGAGGGCCTGCCGATCGTACCTGTCCCCATCAAGTCTGCATGATCCCCGCTTATGCAACTTCAGGAACTATATCAGAAATCCAGATTGCCGACAGGTGTGTGTTTGTCGCGCAGAAAAACAGGCCACCGCAGGGCGCCACGCGGTGGCCTGAACGAAATCGGCCGATCATTCAGCGTAAAAGGGCGGACAGGCGGGCCATCTCTGCCTGAACCCGTCCGCTGAAACGCAGGATGGTCTCGTCATGCTGGTGATTCGTATCATGGCTGTGGAAGTGGCTGTCCGGCCGGATATGGGTAGGTGAACCGGGCATGGCGGTGGCGATGCCCCGATTGCGCTTGCGCTCCCATTCCTGCCAGGATTTGCAGAAATAGTGGTTCAGCACCAGCCGGCGGGCGTTGGGGACCACATGCCGGTCAGGATCACCATGTACACCGGCGACGGTGAAATGCTCATCAATCAGAAAGCCGTCCGACAACAGGGGTGTATGCACGCCGACACGCGCCACCAGTTCGGGTCGGGCGATGGTTTTCACCGAGGCATTGACCGGGTGCAGATCGGGTGCCCGTTGGGTGAAGCGTTCCATCACCAGCCCGTCCCCCTGTTCCTGCCGCCCGGCGGATCCATAGACGCGCCAAGGCAGCATCAGCCCACCGGCACCTTGATATTCCGCCAGTACGTCATGGATATTGTCTGTCCCCAACGGCAGGATGAATTCATCCAGATCGATGAAGGCTACCCAGCGGGCGCGTCCTGTCAGGCGACGCACGCCTTCCTGATAGGCAGGCTCCTGCGGGGTACGGTCTGGTGTCCGGGGCCAGTGGACCCGTTCGACCCACCCTTCTCGGGAGAGGCTTTCCAGCATCTCGCTGGTGCCATCGCTGCTTTCATTATCGAAGATCAGGAAATGATCGACGCCAATCACGCGGTGAAAGGCCAGCCATTCCAGCAGATACGGCCCTTCATCCTTGGCGATGGCACAGATGGCCAGATCCATGGCCGCCGCCGGGCTGGGCTGCGGCAGGGGGCTGTAAGTGAGGTTGGGCACGGTGACATTCACCGGCGTTCCCAACAGAACGGCCCCGTCTGCCTCCAGGATAAGCTGGCGCGTTGCGCCATCCATGGCGGAGGGCGGGAGCACCAGGGTGAAGGCATGGGCGCCGTCGCCGATGCCGGCATCCTCCAGATCAGGCCGATATTCGTCCGCGATGGTGGCGGCCTGTTCGATCCCATCCAGCAGAATACGAACCAGAACCCGACGACCGGGATTGGTCTTGTCATAAGCCCAACCGGCAACATGGCGCCCAGCCAGCCTGTCGAAATGACCGTAAATCACGTCAATGTACCTTCTTCCCGAGGGGCAATCGGCCAGGTGGGAAAGGCCGGACGATGCAGTGCGCCCCCCCAGCGGTGGCGGGGAGGCACGGCGAGCCCGCGGAAGGGGCGTCCATCCAGATTGAGATTGGGGTTGTAATAAGGGTCCACCACGGCGCGGCGATGCCAGCGGTTACGCATATATTCTTCCTCTTTCATGGCCCTGGCCTGGCGGTCCGGGGCCATGTCCCTGCCACGGCTGACGGATTCATAATGGTAAAGCTCAATCCGTGGTGTCCATACCATCAAAAGACCTTTTTCGCGCCAACGCAGGCAGAGATCCACATCATTAAAGGCAACGGGAAGATTCTGGGCATCAAACCCGCCTATTTCCATGAAATCCTGCTTGCGGCAGAACATGCAGGCCGCTGTGACGGCGGAATAATTTCCCGTCGCCTGGGTACGGCCGAAATAGCCCCAATCATCGGCATGATATTGCTGGAAAGCATTTTCCGCCAAGCCGCCGGTCCCTGCAACCACGCCGCCATGCTGGATCATTCCATTGGCGAAACGCAAACGGGCGCCAACCGCCCCCACCTCTGGCCGGGTCAGCAGGCTGACCGCTTCATCCAGCCAGGCAGGGGAGATCAGCTCCACATCATTATTGATGAAACCCAGCACGCTCCCCTTGGCCCATCGGGCTGCCCTGTTGTTCATGTCGGCATAATTGAAGGGGGCATCATAATGCAGCACATGGAACTGGCCCTGTGCGCAGCCCTGAGCGAGATAATCCAGGGTCTCCGGATCGCGACTCTGGTTATCGATGATGATGATTTCGAACGGCCGGTACTGAGTCTGCGATAGAATACTGTCAACGCAGGGACGCAACAGGTCCAGCCGGTCACGCGTGGGGATGATCAGGCTGACCAGCGGACGGACGGCAGGTGCCGGCCATGTGATCTCCCGCAGATCGGGCCAGCGGGGGTGCGGTGTTACTGTTGCCCCGGCGAAACCGCGGCGGTGCAGGTGTCGGGTGATGCTTTCCTGCCAAAGGGGGCCGTTCGGTGGCACCCTGTCGAGCGTAGCGACCACCTCCGGCAGATGCAGGATATGGTCGGGGCGGGCCCTTTCCACTGCCACCATCTTCATTTCCGGCAGGTTGGTCGGCAACGGAGAACCGTCAAACAGGCCTGCCCGGATCAGGGTCAGGCCACAGGTATAATCCTGGCTGAGAAAAAGATCATAGCTCCAATCCGGGCGGAACCAGGGCAGCCTTGCCCCGTATTCATTCTGCATCTCTGCATCGGCATAGAGGATGTCGGTGTCCAGTGCCTGGAACCGCGCAAGGGCGCGCTCCAGGGCATCAGGATGCAGTTGTACGCCAGCATCAATCAGGACCAGTATATCGCCATCGGGCTGTTGATGACGGAAAGCAAGATCTTCCCTTGTGGCGCTGCCCTGGCTCCAGAGCAATGTCCCCGTCCCACGGGGGGGCATATCCGCAGATACCGCCTGTTGCCAATCCGCGTAACTACCGAAGCCGATGGACCGCGGATGAATGACGGACGTTTCATCCAGAAAGGCCGACAAGAGCCGATGAGTACTTTCATGGGCGGTGCGCTTTTCCGCCGGCAGCGCATCAACCAGCGCCGCCAGCAGGTGGCGGGGGCTCTGGGTGGTTGAATGGAACGGAAGCGGGCCATTATAGAGCAGCCCCACCCCTTCCGCCATAATATCGACCTTGCGTTCCCGCCCATCCAGCATCCAATACGGCATTTCCAGGGTGAAGGCATGATCACCCCGACCGATGCCCGCATCGACCAGGTCGCCGCGCTCCTCGTCAGCGACGCCTTCCACCACCTTTTCCCCATCGACAACAGCCCAGATCCGGAGATGGACATCGGGATTGTCCGGCTTCCAGCACCAGCCCCGGATGGTGGTCCCTGTCGCGACGTCAACACATCCGTAATAGGATTCCGCCCGATTATTCATGTCGGGCAATTCCGCCAGCTCATTGGCTGTCGGGCAGATGAAGGGCGGCAGCAACAGGGTGCCATGCAGTGGTGATATCAGCCGGACCTCATCTCCTGGTTTCAGGGCCATGGACAACCGAAACCCGTGCCGGCCTTGTCCGATACCCGCCGTTTCCAGATCGCCGCGATAGAGGTTGGCAAGACAGGCCGAGCGCGGTTTGTCGTTTACCAGGGCCAGCAGCAAGATCGGCTGATCCGGTATGGCTGGGTAATGGATCCAGCCAATTAACTCGCCAGCGGCATAGCGTTCGATCTGGCCCTGGCATTCAGAAGATGACATTGGTAAAGCTCATTAAGAACAATTGACCGACATGATAGCATCTTCGCGGCAATATGGGGAACATTGTCATGCATCGGCGGTTGCATCCCGGTGCACCGGGATGGGAGGGGGGACGGTTCATCTCGACAAAAAGCCGAAATTGATGAACAATCAAATCATGAACGAATGGGTCAAAATTTGACGCCGGTGACGGATGATCGCGGCGGGACTTTGATGCGGATTTACCGCATATTCCTTCAGCCGGTTCGGCTCTGAATCGGCTGACTTTATGTTGTGACCGGGTTTTTCCGCATATGGGGTGGCTATGTCAGTGCATTACGGATATGACAAGCGCGTACTGGTGACTGGCGGTGCCGGCTTTCTTGGCTCCCATCTCTGCGAGAAGCTTCTTGCCCAGGGGTGCGACGTACTTTGTGTTGATAATTACTTCACAGGGTCTAAGAGTAATATTGTCCATCTTCTGGATCATCCCCGCTTTGAGCTGATGCGTCACGACGTTACCTTCCCACTTTATGTGGAGGTGGATGAGATTTACAATCTGGCTTGCCCGGCCTCGCCCATTCACTATCAGCATGATCCGGTGCAGACCACCAAGACCAGCGTGCATGGCGCCATCAACATGCTGGGCTTGGCCAAACGTGTCGGCGCGCGGATTTTACAGGCCTCCACCAGCGAAGTTTATGGCGACCCCACCATCCATCCCCAGCCGGAGGAATATTGGGGTAATGTTAATCCCATCGGCCCCCGCTCCTGCTATGACGAGGGCAAACGTTGTGCGGAGACCCTGTTCTTCGATTACCATCGCCAGCACAAGCTGGAGATCAAGGTGGTCCGCATCTTCAATACCTATGGGCCGCGGATGCACCCCCAGGATGGCCGCGTCGTCTCCAACTTCATCATGCAGGCGCTGCGGGGGGAGTCCATCACGGTCTATGGCGATGGCGGCCAGACGCGTTCTTTCTGCTATGTTGATGATCTGGTTGACGGTTTTATCCGTTTCATGGCAACCCCGGCAGAATATCCAGGCCCTCTGAACCTGGGCAATCCGGGAGAATTCACCATTCTTGAACTGGCGGAAAGGATTATACGCCTCACCAATTCATCTTCGAAAATCATTCACAAACCTCTTCCCCAGGATGATCCGAAGCAGCGCAAGCCTGACATCAGCAAGGCACAGGCCCTGCTGGACTGGGCGCCGCAGATTCCGCTGGAAGAGGGGTTGAGCAGGACAATCAACTATTTCACCGCTTTGGCGCGGTAGGGAACGATCAACATGACGAACGTCCTTGTAACGGGCGGGGCCGGCTATGTCGGCAGCCATGCCTGCAAGGCGCTGGCTGCCGCCGGCTTTACCCCGGTGACTTTCGATAATCTTGAACGGGGCAAGCGGGATGCGGTGCGCTGGGGCCCCCTGGTGGTGGGCGATCTGGCTGACCGTGCGGCCCTGGATGCCGCCTTTGCCCAGTATCAGCCGGTCGCTGTGCTGCATTTCGCAGCCTATACCTATGTCGGGGAGTCGGTGGAGCAGCCGCTGCGTTACTATCGGAACAATACGATGGGGACGCTGACCCTGCTGGATGCAATGGCCGCAGCGGGGGTGGACCGACTGGTATTCTCCAGCACAGCGGCCACATACGGGGTGCCTCAGAGTGTGCCGATTCCGGAATCACATCCGCAGCAGCCGGTCAACCCCTATGGCATGTCCAAACTGATGGTGGAACGTATCATCCTGGATACGGCGGCGGCATCGTCCCTGCGGGCGGTGATGCTGCGTTACTTTAATGCCGCCGCCGCCGATCCGGATGGGGAGATCGGGGAGAACCATGATCCGGAAACCCATCTGATTCCGCTGGTACTGGATGCGGTGCGCGGCCGTATTCCCCATTTGACCATCAATGGGGACGATTACGATACGCCCGATGGCACCTGCATACGGGACTATATCCATGTCACGGATCTTGCCGATGCGCATGTTCGGGCGCTGCGCTATCTGATGGATGGCGGCAGCACGGTGGCCCTTAACCTTGGCAATGGCACCGGCTTTTCAATCCAACAGGTGATCGAAGCTGCTGAACGGGTGACCGGACAGGCGGTACCGGTGACGTTTGGTGCCCGCCGGCCGGGTGACCCGTCGGTGCTGGTGGGTGATCCAACACGGGCGCGCCAGCTTCTGGGATGGCATCCGCAACGCAGCGATCTTGATACGCAGATCGCCGATGCCTGGCGCTGGCGCAAGGAAGACCGGGTCATCAACTGACGGCGCCGCCCCTGTTGGGTGCCCCCTGCCATCAAGGTGGGGGGTAACCGCCGGTACTGTCGCGCAGGATCAGGCGGTGGGGCAGGATGTGGACTTCGTTGTCCTGGTTTTTGCCTTCGATGCGGTCCAGCAGGATTTCGCAGGCCTTGGCCCCCATCTCCGTGCCTGGCTGGGCCACGGTGGTCAGGGGGGGGATGGTGTGGGCGGCAAATTTGATGTCGTCGAAGCCGGAAATCGCCATGTCGCCCGGCACCGACAGGCCCGCCTGCGACAGGGCCTGCAAGGCGCCGATGGCCATTTCGTCATTCATGGAAAACAAGGCGGTCGGCCGGTCGGGCAAGGCGGCCAGGGCGCGGGCGGCGCGGGCGCCGGATTCCATGGAAAAATCACCATACTGGATCAGCGCTTCATCCAGCCCCAGGCCGGCGGCCTGCATCGCCTGATGATAGCCCTTCATCCGGTCAATGGCGTGCGGGTTTTCGCGTGAACCGCTGATGACGCCGATGCGGCGATGGCCACGCGCCAGCAGATGTTCCACCAATTCCCTTGCCGCACCGGCATTGTCGATGCGCACCGACGGGGCGGCCGTCAGCTCGCAGCCGCAGGCATGGACGACGGGGCAGGGCAGGGGGCGGCGCTGATCATCGGGCACATAATCGGGGCTGAGCTGGATCACCCCATCGGCCAGCCTGGTTTCCACCAGCTGGGCGTAATGCGCCTCCCGCTCCCGCGAATCGCAGGTATCACCGATCAGCACGGAATAGCCGCGCCGCCAGGCCGTCGCCTCAATCCCCGCCGTCACGCTGGCGAAAAACGGGTTGGTGATGCCGGGCACCAGCACCAGCACGGTAAAGGAACGGTCGGTGCGCAGGTTGCGGGCCAGCATGTTGGGCCGGTAATCCACCTCCCGCACCGCCTTCAACACCCGTTCGCGCGTTTCCGCCGCCACCTTTTCCGGGTTGCGCAGGGCGCGGGAAATGGTGGCCGTCGACAGGCCGGAGACGCGCGCAACATCCAGGATGGTGGTCATCGGCTCAATCGTTCCTTCATTGTCATTCGTGCCGTCCTTGAGGGGAGGGGACGGCTTTATGCATTTGTCTGTCAAGTCCCGCATACCGGGCTGTGCGGTCGCCGGTGGGGTTGAATGATTTTCGCTTGCCAAGGGCAGGATGTCATGGATTATAGATGATGTAATCGATTACAGTAAATCGATTACATCACGGGTTTGGTTGTGGCCTGCCATGCGGGGTGGGGGATGGGTGTGTCCGGGGTTCTATCCGCGAATGCCGCGGCTTGGAAGGTGATATCGCTGGACGAAACACCCACCGTCACCCCGGCGAAGGCCGGGGTCCAGGATGACAAGCACTGTGCTCTACGAAACTGGACCCCGGCCTTCGCCGGGGTGACGGTGAGAGAGCCGGCGTGATGGTGAAAGGATCGGGGCCACAGTTTAAGCGCTGAGGTGGGGTGACGGTGAGAGAGGCGTAAAGGATCGGCCTGCTGCTGAAATTCCACCACCCCCGGCACAACAGACCATAAAAGAATAATAATCCTTTCAAAGACAGGAACATAGGGAGCGGACGGCATGTCCATGATCGACGGGTTGATTGTTGCCGCCTATCTGGTGGCAACGCTGCTGATTGCGCTTGGTCTGCGCCGCAAGGCAGCGCAGAGCGTGGACAGCTATTACCTGGGCAACAAGAAAATGCCCTGGTATCTGCTCTGCCTGTCCGATGCGTCGGGCATGTTCGATATTTCCGGCACCATGTGGCTGACGACGCTGCTGTTCGTCTATGGCCTGAAAAGCATCTGGCTGCCCTGGCTCTGGCCCGTGTTCAACCAGATTTTCCTGATGGCCTTTCTGGCCCTGTGGCTGCGCCGGTCCAATGTGCGCAGCGGGGCGGAATGGATTGAATTCCGCTTCGGCGGCGGGGCTGGGGCCCGTGCCTCGCATTTGTCGGTGGTGCTGTTCGCGCTGATCTGCGTGATCGGTTTTCTGGTCTATGCCTTTGTCGGCATTGGAAAATTCGTCGAACTGTTCGTGCCGTGGGAAATGGTGGCCCCCTATGTCGGCATCGATATTCCGCGCGCCATGGTGCCCAATGTCTATGCCGTCATCGTCACCAGTTTGGTGACGCTCTATGTCGTGCTGGGCGGGATGCCGGGCATTGTCTGGACCGATGTGCTGCAATTTTCCATCATGGCGGTGGCATCGGTCTTCATCGCCGTGCTGGCCATGATGCTGGTGACGCCGGAGCAATTGGCCGCCGCCACGCCGGATGGCTGGATGAGCCCGTTCTTCGGCTGGCATCTGGGGCTGGACTGGCAGAATATCCTGCCGCCGGTACAGCAGAAGATTGCCGCCGACGGGTTCGGCCTGTTCGGGCCGCTATTCATGATGATGATCTTTTCTGGCATTCTGAAAAGTGCCGCCGGGCCGGCCCCCTCATATGACATGCAGCGCATCCTGGCCACGCGCACCCCGCGTGATGCCGCCCGGCTGACAGGCTTTGTTTCCGTGGTGTTGATGCCGATCCGCTATCTGATGATTGCCGGCTTTACCGTGCTGGCGCTGGTTTATGTCGACCGGCTGGATCTGGTCAGCCCGTCGGGCGTGGATTTTGAAAGCATCCTGCCGGCGGCCATCCGCGCCTTTGCCCCTGCCGGCATGTTGGGGCTGATCGTTACCGGGCTGCTGGCCGCCTTCATGGCCACCTTTGCGTCCAGCCTGAATGCCGCCCCGCTCTATGTCGTCAACGATGTTTATCGCCGCTACATCAACCCGCAGGCCGAACAGAAAACCCTGGTGCGGATGAGCTATGGCGTCTCCACCGGGATTGTTCTGCTGTCGATGGGGATCGGGCTGTTCGTTTCCTCCATCAATGACGCCTTGCAATGGATCGTGTCCGGCCTGTGGGGCGGGTACACGGTGGCCAATGTCATTAAATGGTATTGGTGGCGCTTCAACGGTCAGGGCTATTTCGCCGGGATGCTGGCGGGTATCGTCTGTTCGTTGAGCTTCCCCTATCTGTTCGGGCCGCATTTCCCGCATCTGGGGTCGCTGCTGCCGCTCTACCTGTTCCCGCTGATCATCGCCGTGTCGGGTGTGGGTGCGGTGGCGGCCACGCTGTTGACCCCGCCCACCGACATGGCGGTGCTGAAGCGGTTTTATGCGCAGGTGCGGCCCTGGGGCTTCTGGGGGCCGGTGCAGCGTGCGCTGGCGGCGGAAAACCCCGCCATCACCCCCAACCGGGATTTTGGCCGCGACCTGTTCAACATCATCACCGGTACGGTGCTGCAAACGGCCCTGGTGGCGGTGCCGGTGTTCCTGGTGGTGAAGAATTGGGGGGCGCTGGCCTTGTCCCTGGCCGTGGTGGGGCTGGGCGGTGCCATCCTGTGGCGCACCTGGTATCGCCGGCTGGCCGATTGGCCGGATGGGGTGACGGGGCCGGCCAATCTGGCCGACACGCCGCCCGCCGCCACCGCCCACGATTTGCCGGCCAAGGGGGCCGTTTCCCATGCGTAAATCAACCGCTTTGACGCTGGCCGCCCTGCTGCTGGCGGGGGTGGCCCTGCCCTGGTCCGTGTCGCCCGCCGCGCCTGCTAAGGCAGAGGTGGGGGCGGTCAGCGACCCCAGCGCCTATGTCGATCCGTTCATCGGCACGGGGCAGAATGGCCATGTCTTCCCCGGTGCCACCACGCCGTTCGGCATGGTGCAGCTATCGCCGTCCAACGACCGAGATGGCTGGAACTGGACATCGGGCTATCATTACAGCGACAGCGTGATCAAAGGCTTCGCCCATACCCATATCAGCGGGGCGGGCCTGTCGGCCCTGGGTGACATATTGCTGATGCCGGCGCGCCAGGGGGATACGCGGGCCGGTATCTCTGATGGCACCGTCACCGGCTATCGCTCCGCCTTCAGCCACGCGCGGGAGGTGGCGAAGCCCGGATATTACCGGGTGCATCTGGAGACACCGGATGTGGAGGCCGAATTGACGGCCAGCCCGCGCGCCGGTTTCCACCGCTATCATTTCAACGGCACGGCCCCGCAATTCATCATTCTGGACCCCACCCATGGGGTGGGCGACCATACGCTGGAAACCAGCATCGAGATTCTGTCCGACCGGGAGGTGCGGGGCTGGAAACACGCGGTCAGCCAGAGTTCGGGCGACCGCAAGGTCTATTTCCACGCCCGTTTTTCCCGACCGTTTACCGCACAGGTGACGGCGGCGGACAAACCGGTGACGGGCAAAGCCGCCACCGGGCCGGCGATCAAGGCGGCGCTGGCGTTCGACCCGGCGGGCGGGGCGGATGTGGAGGTGGCGGTGGCCATCTCCCACACCTCCCTGGAAGGGGCGTCGGCCAATTTCCAGGCGGAAGCGGCGGGCAAGGGCTTTGATGCGGCACTGGCCGAGGCAAAAGCCCTGTGGCGGGAGCGGTTGGGCCGCATCGCCATTGATGATGTGCCGGCGGTGAAGAAGCGCATCTTCTATACCGCCGCCTATCACGCATCCATCGCGCCCAGCCTGATCTCCGACGTGACGGGGGATTATTATGCGGGCGGGCAGGTGCGGCATTCCCGCATCCCGCAATATAGCAATTATTCAAGCTGGGATACCTATCGCGCCCTGCACCCGCTGCTGACCATCATCGACACGCGCAAGACCGGGGAGATGGTGGCCAGCATGGTTTCCCGCCACGCCGATGCCGGGATGCTGCTGCCAGCGTGGGAGGCGGTGGGCCATGATAATAGGGTGATGATCGGCTATGCCATCACCTCGCCCATCGCCGATGCGGTGCTGAAGGATATTCCCGGCATCGATAAGCAGGCAGCCTATCAGGCCATCCGCGCCAGTGCCTTTGATCTGACCAAACATAGCAATGTCTATGATGGCAATGGCATGGCGGGGTATCTCGCCTATGGTTTCGTGCCGGCGGATGTGGCCAGTTCGGTTTCCAAAACCACGGAGCAGAATTATCAGGATTGGGTGATCGGCCAGGTGGCGGCCAAGCTGGGCAAGGCTGAGGATGCCGCCCTGTTCGCCGCGCGGGCCACTGGATACCGGCTGCTGTTCGATCAAAAGACCGGCTATCTGCTGCCCCGGCTGGCCGATGGGCGCTTTGCGCCGTTGGATACCAACCGCTGGGACAGCCTGAACCGGCATTATGTCTCGGGCAATATCTGGGCCTATAGCACCTATACGCCGCAGGATATGCAGGCGGCCATCCGCCTGCATGGCGGGCGGCAGGGCTATGCCCAGTTCCTGGACCGGATTTTCACTGATGAGACGCCGGTGGAAGGTGAGCAGCATGTGGATATTTCCGGCTTCGTTGGCAAATACGGCCATGGGGACGAGCCGGGGCACCATATGCCCTATCTCTATAACCTGACCGGCCAGCCTTGGAAGACCCAACAATATGTCAACCGCGTGCTGCGGGAGATGTATGCCGACCGGCCCGATGGCATCGTGAATAACGAGGATCTGGGCCAGATGTCGGCCTGGTATCTGTTCTCTGCCCTGGGGTTCTATCCCGTCACGCCGGGTGATCTGACCTATCAGTTGGGCGCACCCTACCAGCCGCGCGCCAGTATCCGGCTGGAAAATGGCAAGCGCTTTACCGTGATTGCGGACAATCTGTCCGACCGGAATATCTATGTGCAGTCGGTGCGGCTGAACGGGAAGCCCTATCCCAACAGCTTCATCCACCATGAACAGATCATGGCGGGCGGGGAATTGCGCTTTGCCATGGGGCCGCAGCCCAACCCGGCCTTTGCCGCCAAGCCGGAACAGACCAGCCTGGGGGCGTTTGACGATAAGCAGCCCCTGGTGGCGGCCCCGCCGGTGCCCTGGGCACCTTATGATCCGGCGGATGGCGCCTATTTCGCGGATGCCCGTTCGGTGGAACTGACCAGCCTGAACCAGGGGCTGCAGATCCGTTATACGCTGGATGGCAGCCAGCCCGGCCCGCAATCCACGCTGTATCAGGGGCCGATCCGCCTGACGGGGGATAGCGACCTGAAAGCGGTGGTGCTGGGCGGGGCCAAGCAAAGTGCCGTGTTCGAAAAACGCTATTTCCGCACCATCACCGCCGGGCTGGCGGCGGGATATCCGCGTATCCGCCTGGATCAGGACAAGGTGCCCTATGGCAAGGCCGATGGATCGATGCTGATCGATCAGGTGCAGGGCACGCAATTCTATGGCGACAAGAAATGGACCGGGCGCACCGGCGATATCACCGCCAATATCGATCTGGGCACGGCCAAACAGGCGAAAACCGTGACCCTGGGCGCGCTGGATGACCCGATGAACGGCATCATGCTGCCCCGCCGGGTGGAGGTATGGGCCGGGGGTGATGCGTCATCGCTGACCCTGCGCGGGGCCGTTGATGTGCCGCCCGCCCCCGCCATCCGCCAGCAGGTGGAGCGGGTGCAGGTTCCCGTCAGCGGCGCTGCAGCACCACTTTACCAGATCCGCATTTTCTCCCACGGCGACATGCCGCCCACACTCAGCGCGCCCGGACGGCCCGCTTGGCTTTTTGTTGATGAGATCATTCTGCAATGACGAATAAGACCCAGGATATGGCCATCGGTGGCAGCCGCAGCCCGCTTGCCGGCACATGGCGGTTCCGCAAGGCGGGCGATGCCGATTGGTTGCCGGCAACGGTGCCCGGTTCCAACGTGACCGACCTGCTGCGCCAGGGCGTGATTGGCGACCCGTTCCACCGCGACAATGAAAACCACTTCCAGTGGATCGAGGCGGCGGATTGGGAATATGAATGCCGCTTTGACCTGCCAGCAGGTTTGGATGGCGCGGACGAACTGGCGCTGCTGTTCGATGGGCTGGATACCCATGCCACGGTCAGCCTGAATGGTCAGCAAATCCTGGTGTCGGACAATATGTTCCACCGCCACCGGGTGCCCTGCGGCCCGCTGCTGCGGGCGGGGGAAAACCTGCTGCGGGTTTACTTTCAATCCCCCGTCACCCGCGCGGCGGCGCTGCAGGCGCGGGACGGGTTTCTCTATCCGGCGGAAAATGACAAGACGGCGGTAAAGGCCAGCGTCTATTCCCGCAAGGCGCCCTATCATTTCGGCTGGGATTGGGGGCCGAAACAGGTGCCGTCCGGCATCTGGCGGCCCATCTGGGTGGAGGCGGTCAGGCAGGCCCGGCTGGTGGAATTCGCCCATCGCCTGATCCGGCTGGCCGATGATGTGGCCCTGGTGGAATTGCGCCTGGGCCTGGAAGGGCTGAAGCTGGGGGCCGCCCGGCTGGAAATCCGTTGCGAGCAGCCGGGGGTGGAACCGCTGTCCGTCGATCTGGATATCCATGCCGGTTTGCAGGAACAGCGGCTGGTGATCCGCATCGACCAGCCCCGCCGCTGGTGGCCAAATGGCCTGGGCGAGGCGTTCCTTTACCGGTTCCACCTGTGCCTGCGCGATGCGCAGGGAAACGAGTTGGACCGGATGGAACGCGCCATCGGCCTGCGCACGGTGGAGGTGGTGAGCCAGCCGGACGAACAGGGCCTGAGCTTCTATCTGAAGGTCAATGGCCGCCCCACCTTCATGAAGGGGGCCAATTACATCCCGCCCGACAGTTTTCTGGAAAACATGTCGCCGGAACGATACCGGCAATTATTCCGGGACTGCGTGGGTGCCAATTATAACATGCTGCGCATCTGGGGCGGCGGCACCTATGAGGATGACCTGTTCTATGATCTGGCCGATCAAAACGGCATCCTGATCTGGCAGGATTTCATGTTCTCCTGCACGCTCTACCCGTCCGATCCCGCCTTCATGGCAAGCGTGGCTGTGGAGGCGGAACAGGCGGTGAAGCGGCTGCGCCATCATGCCTGTCTGGCGCTGTGGTGCGGCAATAATGAAATCAGCATGGGGATCGATAAATGGGACTGGCCGGCCAAGTTCGGCTATTCCCCCGAACAATATAGCGCCATGGTGGCCGGCAACAGCCGGCTGTTCGATGAATTGCTGCCCGGCATTGTCGCAGCCCATGATGCCGGCCGGTTTTACTTCGCCTCCTCCCCCATCGGTTATTGGGAACATGCCGATGAGGATGGCAAGGGCGATGGCCATTATTGGGGTGTGTGGCATGGGGAATTGCCCTTTGCCACCTATGACGCGCGCCTGTCCCGCTTCATGAGCGAATACGGATTTCAATCCTATCCGCTGCTGCCCTCGGTCGAACGGTTCACGGAACCGGCGGACCGGTCGAAGGATAGTGCGGTGATGGGGGTGCATCAAAAGCATCCGCGCGGCAATGCCATCATCAGCCGCTTCATCGCGCAGCATTTTGGCGAACCCGCCAGCTTTGGCGATTTCTGCTATCTGGGGCAGATGGTGCAGGCCGATGGCTTGCGCGTGGCGTTTGAGGCGCACCGCCGCAATATGCCGTTCTGCATGGGATCGCTTTATTGGCAGATCAATGATTGCTGGCCGGCGATTTCCTGGTCCAGCATCGATTATTACGGGCGCTGGAAGGCGCTGCATTATCAGGCCGCCCGCTCCTTCGCGCCGCTGATCCTGTCGGTCACGGCGGGCCAGGGCGGGCTGGATATCCACGCCATTTCCGACCTGATGGCCGACCGGTCGCTAGTGCTGCAGGCACGGTTGATCGATCTGGCTGGCGGGGAAATCTGGTCGGCTGAACAGGCGGTGACGGTGCAGGCCAACCACGCCACCCTGCTGGCACGGCTGGACCCGCCGGCACCGGCGGACAAGGCGCTGCTGGTACTGCGCCTGCTGGAGGGGGCGGAACAGGTGGCCCGCTATATCCACCCGCTGGCCCCGTTGCTGGCGGCGGACTTGCCGGAACCGGGCCTGACCCTTGCCATCTGCGATGATGGCGGGGTGGAGGTGCGGGCCGAACGCTATGCCCGCGGGGTGCTGGTGCTGGCCGATCCGCTGGATGGCGGGGCCAGGGCGCTGAATTTCAGCGATAATTTCTTCGACCTGCTGCCGGGGGAAGCCAAGCGCATCCATCCGCGCGATGGGCGGGCGTTCGATCCGGCCAGCCTGCGCGTCATGTCCGTCCATGGCAGCACCAAAAAGGGGGAATGAGATGCACCTGGGCCTGGCCATCACCACGCTTGCCGCCACACTGGCACTGACCGCCCCGGTTGGGGCGGCAGAGGCAAAGCGGATGCTGTCGGTGGCGGATGTGCTGGGCTGGGTGCCGCCGGCAGATGCGGGCAATATCTCCACCGTGCCGCTGGCCCGGCGCTTCAGCGACCCGGCGGCGGAGCCGGACCGGGCGGGCCGGTTTGATCCGGCCGCACGCGTGATGCTGGCCCCCGATGGCATGGATAATCTGGGGGCGGCCGGCGATGGCAGCTTCAACCGCTATGTCTTCAGCCATTGGCCGCAGGTGGATATTCTGGCCTGGTTTGCCGGCAATGCGGCGGCCCCGCTGGCCATCCCGTCGCGGCCCTGGGTGGAGGCGGCGCACCGCCATGGGGTGAAGGTGATCGGCACCCTGTTTTTCGCCCCCGTCGCCTGGGGCGGCGGGCCGGAAACGCTGGAAAGCTTTCTGGTGCAGGATGCGCAGGGGCGTTTTCCCGCCGCTGACCACATGGTGGAAATCGCCCGGCATTACCGGTTTGATGGCTGGTTCATCAACCAGGAAACCGGGTTGAATGAGGTGAAGGGGCCGGATGGCAAGGTCGTGCGCGGCCCCAGCAGCCCGCAGGCCAAAGCCCTGGCGGCCAAGGTTCTGGCCTTCATGCGCTATCTGAAGGCCATCGCGCCGGCGGATCAGGAAATTCACTGGTATGATGCGATGCTGCCGGATAATGGCGCGGTCGGCTGGCAGAACGCGCTGAACCGGCGCAACCTGCCATTTCTGCAGGATGGGGCGGCCGCCACGGCTGACGGCATGTTCCTGAATTACTGGTGGACGGGTGACGGGTTGCGCCAGGGGGCAGCCTTGGCGGAATCCGTTGGTCGCTCCCGCTATGACCTGTTCATCGGGGCTGACCTGTGGCCCGCCCGCAAGGAACAGCCGGCCTTTCGCAATGACCATTGGCTGCGCGATCTGCGCGGGGCCGATGGCAAGGCTTTGGGCTCCATCGGCCTGTTCGCGCCCAACTTCAATTTCAATTTCGACGGGGACGAGAAGGCCCCCGCCTTCAGCCGCTTTGCCAGCGATGCGCGTGATGTGACGCGCTTCTATGCCGCCGAACAAAGGCTGTTTGCCGGGGATGATGGCAATATGGCGGTGACGGATCGGGCCGGCTGGGATGGTATCTCCGCCCTGGTGCCGGCCCGGTCGAGCGTCACCAGCCTGCCCTTTGCCACCAGCTTCAGCACCGGCCATGGGCGGTTGCGGGCAGAAGGGGGCCGCGTTGTCGGCGGGGCCTGGCATGATATGGGCGCACAGGATGTGTTGCCGACCTGGCAATTTGCCTGGACACCGGGGGCGGCGCTGGACATCGGTTTTGATTTCGACCGTGCCTATCAGGGCGGTAATGCCCTGCGCGCGGTGTTGGGCCAGCCCTTCAGCGGCAAGGTGGAAATCCCGCTTTATCTGCTGGATCTGCCGGCGCGTGGCGCGCTGTCGGTGCGGGTGGCCGCCGATGCCGCCAGGCCGGGGGCGGCGCTGCGGTTGACCCTGGCCGATGGCGGGCAAGTGGATTTGCCGCTGGAACAGGGCAATGGCTGGCGGATGCGGGCCTGGTGCGTGGCCGATCAGGGGACATTGCGCCGGCTGTCGCTGGTGCTGCCGGGAACAGCGCGCCAGCCGGTGACGCTGGGGCGGGTGGTGATGGATGAGGGGTGTGGCGTGGGGGAGGGGCGGTAGGCCGGGACAACCGGCCTTTCCAGGGTCAGCGCTGCTTTCACCCTTACCCCTACCTCAGCGGCTGAATCCCCTTCAGCCGTGTCATCAGTTCCGCCGTCACCGCCTCGGCCTCATGCTCGTCGCGGATGACGCGCGGGGTGATGAAGACGATCAGTTCGGTGCGGGTCTTGGTGGAGCGCTTTTCCCCAAACAGGGCGCCCACGCCCGGCAGGGATGACAGCAGCGGGATGCCGTCGCGCCCGCTTTCCTGGGTTTCAGAGATCAACCCGCCCAGCACCACCGTCTGCCCGCTATCCACCGCCACGTTGGAGGTGATCTGGCGTTGCGAGATGGTGGGCGTCAGGTTGCCGCTGTTGCGCGTGCCGGAGACGTTGGAGATTTCCTGATAGACCTCCATCGTCACCTTGCCGCTCTGGCTGATGCGGGGCACCACGCGCAGGATGACGCCGGTATTGACGTAATCCACCGAACTGACGATGGGCGAGTTGGCATTATCCACCGACTGGGTGGTGCGGGTCAGCACCGGCACCCGGTCACCCACCAGCAGCTGCGCCACCTGGCTGTCCAGCACCACCACCTGGGGGGAGGAGATGACGCGCACATCGGTGACCTGATCCAGCGCCGACAGCACGACGCGCGGATCGCCATTGCTGGATAGCACCAGATTGAAGCCCGGTACCTTGCTGATCGGGCGCAGGCTGCTGCTGGTACTGTTCAGGGTGAAGCCGCCCTGCACATCGCCGCCATCGCCGCGGAAATAGCTCTGCACCCCATAGCGCAACTGATCATTCAGCGTGACCTCGGCAATCGTCGCCTCAATCAGCACCTGCGACGGGGCGATGTCCAGCTTGGCCACCGCCTCCCCGATAATCTCTGCCTGCCGGGGTTTGGCATGGACCAGGATGCTGTTATTGGCCGGGTCGGGGATGATGCGCGGGGTATCATCGCCGCTGCCCGCCGCAGGTTCCGGCGGGGCCGCCCCGCCGGCATCGGCACTGATGGCCGACAGCCGGGCGGCATTGTCGGCCATGGCGGTGCTGTTGCTGCTGGCGGCACTGCTGGTGCCCGTCCCGCTGCTGCTGGTGGTGCTGACGGCCGGCACCGGCATGGCCTTCATGGCCGGTGCCGTCGCATCGCCCGCCGCCGCACCGGTGAACAGCCGGTTCAACAGCTTGGCCACGCGGGTGGCGTCGGCATGGGTCAGGCTGAAAATGCGCAGCCGGGCGGTATCCATATCCCCGCCATCCAGCTGGCGCACCCAGCCGGCGGCCGTTTCCAGCCGGGCGGCATCGCTGGCGATCACCAACACCGCATTCAGCCGCTCCACCGGCAGCAGGCGCAAGCTGGGGTCGGCATCGCCCTGGGCGCCCAGAATCGCCTCCAGCTCCCGCACCAGCGGGCCGGGGCTGGCCTGGCTCAGCGGGAACAGGCCGGCGGAACGGCCGGCCATCCAATCCACATCAAAGCCGCGCAACAGGTCGGCCGCCGCCTGCCGCTCCGGTGCCGGCCCGCTGACCAGCAGCAGACCCAGGCGCGGGTCGGCGGTGACGCTGCCATTCTTCACCAGCGGGGCCACCAGCGCCTGCGCCACATCCGGGGCGACATGGCGCAGGGGCAGCACGGAAACCGCCAGACCCGGGGCATTGGGGCTGGCCAGCCCCAGCGTGCGGGCATTGCCGGCCGCTTCGGCCTGGGGCAGCACGGCAAGGGTGCCATCCCCGCCGCGCACCAGCACGGCCCCCTGGCCAGCCAGCACATTTTCCAGCAGGCGCAAAGCCTCCCGTGGGGAGAGTTCGCGGCCGCTGTCAATGCTGACCGTGTTGCGCAGGGCGGGGGAGATGCTGTGCGCCATCCCCAGCATGTCGCCCAGCACCGTATCCACCACCAGGGCCAACGGCGCATCGGTGAAACGCAGATGCAGTGCCGGCCCTGGCGGCACGGCCAGTTCATCGGCCGCCACCGGCACCGGCGGGCGACTGCCCTTGACGATCAAAGGGGCGGTGCTGCTGTGGCTGGTCACCGGTTTGGGCGCGGTCCCCTCCGCCCCGCCCTTGGGGGCCGCCAGCGACAGATGATCCAGCGCCAGCGGCGGCGGTGCCTCCCCCTGGCGGCTGGCGCAGGCGGACAGCAGCAGAACAAGGGCCATGGTGCTGGCACCGGACCGCAGCCCGGCCCGTAAAGTGGAAATGGTGCGCATCATCATCCCGGCATCTGGTGGCGCCGGAAAGTGCCGCCGGGGGCGGCATCAAGACAAGGATTATTCGTGACCGTCATCAATCTGTAATCAATCCACCGTTTGTAATATTTTTGTCAAAAACACGACGCGAAACCATTGCAGAAATAAGTCATATGGAAGGCAAGCGCGGCAAATCTGCCGCCAATGCTGATTCAAGGCCCATGACGATATTGGATATCCTGTTGGCGGAGCGCCGCCTGGACGATGGCGAGCGTCAGCGGGTGCTGGCCCTGTCGGCGGCCGATGGGCGCGCGCCGGATCAGGTGCTGCTGGACCTTGGGCTGGTCACGCCGCTGGAACGGGCCGCCGCCCTGGCCCGCCATTATGCGGTGCCGCTGCTGCGCGGCGACGATCTGGCCGATGATCTGCCCGACAGTGCCGGCCTGTCGCCGCATTGGCTGCTGTCCCACCGGCTGCTGCCGGTGGGGCTGGATGATAGCGGCCTGTTGCTGGCCGCCGTCGATCCGGTGGGGGCTGATGTGCTGGATGCGGTGGAACTGACGCTGGGGCAGCCGCCCCGGCTCTGTTTCATGCCGCTGCCGGAATGGGAAGCGGCGTTCCAGGCCCGCCATGGCGGGGGGGCCAGCGCCCTGGACCGTATCCTGGATGATGCCGCCGCCGATCAGGCGCTGGAAGAGGCGGCGCTGGACCGGCTGAAGGATCAGGCCAGCGAGGCGCCGGTGGTGCGGCTGGTGGCCCATCTGATTGACGAGGCGGTGAAGGCCCGCGCCTCCGACATTCATATAGAGCCCTTTGCCGATGCGCTGGTGCTGCGCTACCGCATCGATGGGGTGCTGCAGAACCGCCCGCCGCCGCCGCCCAGCCTGGCCCGCGCCCTGGTCAGCCGGATCAAGATCCTGGCCGGGCTGGATATTGCCGAACGCCGCTTGCCGCAGGATGGAAGGGTGCGCCATCGCATGGGCGGGCGGCTGGTGGATTTGCGTGTTTCCACCTTGCCCACGGTGCATGGCGAAAGCGTGGTGATCCGCGTGCTGGATGGTTCTGTCGGGGCCATGGAACTGTCGGGCCTGGGGCTGGATGCGGCGGATGAGGCGGCGTTGCGCCGGATGATGGCCAGCCCGCACGGGCTGGTGCTGGTCACCGGTCCCACCGGCAGCGGCAAGACCACCACGCTTTATGCCGCCCTGCGCCTGATCGATGCCGCCACCCGCAAGGTGCTGACGGTGGAAGACCCGGTGGAATATCAGATGGCGCGGGTCAATCAGGTGCAGGTACATCCCGCCATCGGGCTGGGCTTTGCCACCGTGCTGCGCTCCATGCTGCGCCAGAACCCGGATGTCATTCTGGTGGGCGAAACCCGCGACACGGAAACAGCCGACATTGCCGTACAGGCGGCCCTGACCGGGCATCTGGTGCTGACCACGCTGCACACCAATTCCGCCGCAGGTGCGGTGACGCGGCTGCTGGAAATGGGGGTGGAGCCATTCCTGATCGCCTCCACCCTGCGCGGTGTCGTGGGGCAGCGGCTGGTCCGCCTGCTCTGCCCCCGCTGCAAGGCCCCGGAACCGGCGGACGCGGCGGCCCTGGCCGCCTTGCGCGACGCCGGGTTGCTGGCACCGGGGGCTGCGGCGCCGCTGCTGCTGGGCCCGGTCGGTTGCCCACATTGCGGCGGCACCGGCTATGCCGGCCGTGCCGGGATTTTTGAGATGCTGCGCCTGGATGAAACCCTGCGCCGGCTGGTGGTGGAACGGGCGTCTACCGGGGTACTGGAGACGGCGGCGCGGGCGGCGGGGATGCGGTCGATGCGCCAGCACGGGCTTTCCCGCGTGCTGGCCGGGCTGACCAGCTTTGCCGAGGTGGCGCGCGTGACCGAGATGGGGGACTGACCCCCATGCCGGAATTCCACTATACCGCGCTGGATGGCGGCGGGCAGCAACGCAGCGGCCGGCGGCAGGCCAGCGATGCAGCCGCCCTGCTGGATTGGCTGCGCGGCCAGGGCTGGTTGCCGGTGAAGGTGGCCCCGGTGGGGCGTCGGCTGATCCTGCCGGCCGGGCCGGGGGCGGGCGATCTGCTGCTGTTCAGCCGGGAACTGCGCCTGTTGCTGAAGGCGGGGCTGCCGCTGGAACGCGCCTTGGCCCTGCTGGCCGATGGGCTGGCCCCGCAACCCTTGCGCCCCGGTCTGCTGGATGCGCTGGAACGGCTGCGCGGCGGGGCGGGGCTGGGGGAGGCACTGGCGCGGGCCGGCGGCTTCCCGCCGCTTTACGCCGCCATGGTGCGGGCCGGCGAAGGGGCCGGCGCCCTGGATATGGTATTGGAGCAGCTCTGTTTACTGCTGGAGCGGCAGCGGCGGGTGACGCGCGCCGTCACCTCGGCCCTGATCTATCCGGCGGTGTTGTGTTTCGTCGCCGTCGGCTCCCTGATGTTGTTGTTGCTGCATGTGGTGCCGCAATTCGCGCCCTTGTTCGCCAATGCCCACAAGGCCCTGCCACCGGCGACAGAGCTGGTGCTGGCCCTGTCCGGCTTCATGCTGGCTTGGGGCGATGTGGCGCTGGTGGGACTGCTGGCCCTGGGGCTGTTGGGCTGGCTGGTCTGGCGGCGGCCGGGGCTGGCACCCTGGCGCGACCGCACCTTGCTGCGCCTGCCACTGGTCGGCGGCATGGTGCTGATGGCCGGGCTGGCCCGGCTGGCGTGCGGCCTGTCGGTGCTGCTGCGGGCCGGCGTCGCCCTGCCGCGCGCCCTGGAACTGGCAGCCGATATGGCGGGCAACCGCGTGCTGTCCGCCACCCTGCTTGCCATGCGCGACGGGGTGCGCGACGGGCGCGGGCTGACGGCGGCCCTGCCGCCCGGTCACCCGCTGCCCGATCTGGCCGTCACCCTGATCGGCGTGGGTGAGCAGAGCGCCCGGCTGGCCGAGGTGCTGGAACAATTGGCGGAGATGTATGAGGACAAGCTGGAAACCGCCATCAAGCGCTTCCTGGCTTTGCTGGAGCCGGCCCTGATCCTGCTGCTGGCGCTGTTTGTCGGCGGCATCGTCGTTTCCATCCTGCTGGCCCTGGTATCGATCAATGACCTGCCATTCTGAGCGGCCGCGCCGTCGGCAGGCGGGCTTCACCTTGCTGGAAATGCTGGTCGTGCTGTTGCTGCTGGGCGTAGCGACGGCTTTGGTGGCGCCACGTCTGGCATCGGGCGGGGCCAGGCTGGATGGCGATACGCGCCTTCTTGCCAGCCGGCTGGCTGCCGCCCGCGATCAGGCGGTGCGCCAGGGCCGCGCGGTGGAGATCAGCCTGGACCCGCGCGGGCTTTCGCAGGGCACCAGCCTGACCGTGGCGGGGGAGGTGGAGCGGGGGGCGGATGGGCTGGCCCGGCTGCGCTTCCTGCCCGATGGCAGCGCCAGCGGGGCGGATATCCGGCTGCGCGGCCCGCACGGGGGCGAACGCGCCATCGCTGTGGACTGGCTGACCGGCCGGGTGGTGCATGATGCGCGCTGACCGAGGCGGACAGGCGGGATTTACCCTGCTGGAGGCGATGCTGGCCCTGCTGCTGCTGGCCCTGGTGCTGGGCCCGGCCTATAGCCTGATGTCCGGCGGCGGGCGGGCGGCACGATCGGTGGAACGCCGCGCCCTGGCCCAGAGCATTGCCGAGGCGCAGTTCGCCGCCCTGGGCGTGGAACAGCGCCTGACCCCCGGTGATTATCCCGGCCATAGTGGCGACTGGCGTTGGACCCTGCGTGTCACCCCCCGGCTGGACCCGCCCTTTGATGCCGCCGCCGCGCGCGGCATGGCCGCTTATCGGGTGGAAATCAGTGTGGCTGATGCGGCGGGGCCGGTGCTGTCACTGGCCACCACAAAGCTGGTGGCAGCACCATGAGGCGGGCTTTGCGCAGGAAACAGGCGGGTTTCACCCTGCTGGAAGCCATGGTGGCGCTGATCGTGCTGGGGCTGGTGATGGCGGTGGCGGCCACCGCGCTCGGCACCCTGGGCCGGGCACGCGGCCGGGTGATGGCGCAGGCCGACCGGGCGGAGGATATTTTCCTGCTGCGCGATGTGCTGCGCCGGCAGATCAGCCGCGCCCTGCCCTTGACCGAACTGGCCCCCGGCGGCGAACGCTATTGGCTGATCGCCAGGGCTGAGAGGCTGGAATTTCCGCTGGTCGATGCGCCGCTGCCGGGCCGGGGCGGGCTGGCCTTTGCCGCCATCCTGGTGGAGGAAGGGCGGCTGCTTTATCGCCAGACCCGGCCCGGCCAGCCGCCCTATCAGACTGTGCTGGCAGAAGGCGATTACCGCTTCCGCCTCTCCTATCGCGGGGATGATCCGCGTCAGGGCTGGGTGTCGGATTGGGCCGATGCCAAGCACTGGCCCCGGCTGGTGCGCCTGTCGGTGGAAGCGGGCGGGCGGGAACTGCCGGCCCTGGTGGTGCCGGTGCGGGCCGATACCGACCGGGGCTGTGTGCTGACGCTGGGGGAGGGCTGGTGCCGTGACCGCCAGGGTTGAAAACCGTTCCCGCCAACGCGGCATCGCCCTGCCGATGGCGCTGTGGGTGGCGATGGGGCTGGCCCTGCTGGCCGCCGGCATCGCCACCACGGCGGAACACGCCATCCATCGCCAGATCGGGGCCGACCAGATCGCCGTCGCCCGCGCGCTGCTGGAAACCGGCCTCAGCCAGGGCGTGATGCTGGCCGTGCATCCCGACCCCGCCCGCCGCCTGCCCGCCAATGGCACCCCGCGGACCGTGGCAGAACCGGAAGGCACGCTGACCCTATGGCTGTGGGACGAGGCGGGGCGGATGGATTTGAACCGCACCCCCCCGGCCCGCATCCTGGCTGTGGCCGGTGCCCTGCTGCCGGCGGCTGACCTGTCGGCGCTGACCCAGGCCCTGCAGCGCCGCCGCCAGACGGGGGAACCCTGGCACAGCGTGCTGGAGCTGGGGGCGGCGCTGTCGCCCGATGGCTTCGCCCGGATTTACCCCTGTCTGACCGTGCATGGGCCGGCCATGGCCGATGGCAAGCTGCGCCTGTCCGCCATGGCAGCGGGGCTGCGCGCCCGCTGGCCGGGGCTGGCCGGGCTGCGGGATGCTGGCGATGCGGTGGCTTTGGCCGGGCTGGGGCTGATGCCGGGTGGCCCGCCCAGCAGCCTGTTCACCCTGCGGGTGGCGGCCCGCACGCCGGATGGCGCGCTGGCCACGGCGGAAGCCGTGGTCTGGATCACCATCCAGGGCGCCCAGGCTTTTCGCATTCTGGAATGGCGCGAGCCGGCACCGGAGATCCGTTTGATGGAAGAGGCATCATGAACAGCGCGGGCGACATGCTGCGGCGGCTGGCCGGCTGGTGGTGGCAGCGCACCAAGGATGCCCTGCCGGGCTGGCTGGTGGCCGATGGGCCGGAACCGGCCCGCTGGCAGTGGGATGGCAGCACGCTGACCCCGCCCGCCGGGGGCACCCCCCGGCATAAGCGGCCCTGGCGGCTGGTGCTGGGCGATGTGCGCCCCCTGGTGCTGGAGCGCGAAGTACCGGCCGGGGCGGCCGCCCATCTGCGCCGGGTGGTGGGGATGCAGTTGGGCCATTGGACGCCGCTATCCGCCGATGCCGCCCTTTATGATGCGCAGGTGGCGGGGCCGGCGGCGGATGCCGGCCAGTTGCGGGTGCGGGTCTCCCTGCTGGCCCGCAACCGGCTGGCCCCGGCCCTGACGGCGGCAGCGGCCCAGGGCCTGCCGCTGCCCGAGGGCGTGTTGCTGGCCGATGGCAGCCTGCTGCCCTTTGGCGAACCGAAGCGCGCGCGGGTGCCGCCGCGCCTGCTGCTGCTGGCCTTGTTGCTGCTGGCCCCGCCCTTGTCGCTGGCAGTGTTGCAGGAAGGTCGCCTGTCGCAGTTACGCACCGAACTGGCGGCCGGCGAGATGGAGGCGGCACAGGCCCGCAGCCTGGGCATCCGGCTGGCCCGGCTGCGGGCCGACACGCTGGCCGCCGTCAGCGCCCGCCGGGCGGCCCCCAGCATGGTGCTGCTGCTGGACCGGTTGAGCCGGCTGCTGCCCGATAACAGCTATCTGACCGAACTGCGCCTGGAAGGCGGGCGGGTGCATCTGCTGGGCTATAGCGGTGATGGGGCGGCATTGCCGGCCCTGCTGGCCGCCGCCCCCGGCCTGCAGGATGTGCGGTTTGAGGCGGCCTTGCTGCGGGCCGATGCCGGGCGCGACCGTTTCCACCTTTCTTTCATGGTGAGCGCCGATGAACCCGCTTGAACGGAGGCTGGCCGATCCGGTCGCCGCCCGCCAGCTCTATCTGGGCATCAGTGCCGGGCTGGGGCTGCTGTTCCTGCTGCTGCTGGTCTGGCCGATTGCTGACCTGCTGCTGGAACAGCGGGCCGCCATCCAGGCCGCCGAGTTGCAGCGCCAGGCCCAGGGCACCCTGGCGGGGCGGGTGGAAAGGCTGCTGGCCGAACAGGCGGCGCTGGCAACATTGGATGGCTTGGCCGCCGATTACCTGCCCGGTGACAGCCCCGATCTGGCTGCCGCCAGCCTGCAGGCCCTGCTGGGCCAACGGCTGGCCGCTGTGGGCGGGCGGCTGATCGGCACCGGGCTGGTGGAACCGGTGGACCTGCCGGAAGCGGCGGGCGGTGATCAGCGCATCACCGCCCGGCTGGATGCCGCCCTCAGCCATGCCCAGCTGCGCGACCTTCTGCACGGGCTGGAAGGCGGGCAGCCACGGCTGATCGTGGTGGGGATGCGGCTGGCAGCCGGTGGGGAGGCGGGGGCACCCCTGTCGCTGACGCTGACCGTCAGCGGTATGCGCAAGCCGGTGCCAGGGGGTGCGGAATGATCAAACGGGCTTTGCTTTTGGGCTTGCTGCTGCCTGCCCCATTGCCGGTGTTCGCCGCTGATCCGCTGGCAGAGGCAGATTATCATCTGCCGCCGCCGGCCAGCCTGTCGGCCCTGGTGGAACGGCCTTTGTTCACGCCATCGCGCCGGGGGGAGGCGACGGCCGCCCCCGCCAGCACGGCGCCATCGGGGGAGGTGCGGCTGGTCGGCGCGGTGGTGGGCGGCACAGGCGGGGGCCGTGCCCTGCTGCTGCAGGGTGGCGTGGCCCGGCCCTGGCTGCCGGGGCAGGAACAGGCCGGCTGGCGCCTGCTGGCGGTGGAGCCGGGGGGCGTGCGGCTGGCCGGGGCCGAAGGTGCTGAAATCCGGCTGCCCGTGGGCGCCGTGCTGCCACATACACATTAAGGAAAATGGACCATGACCATGCGTCGGCTGCCCACAGCGCTTCGCCCCCTTCGCCGCCGGCAGGCCGGCTTCACCCTGCTGGAAATGCTGGTGGTGCTGGTGATTATCGGCCTGCTGCTGGGGCTGGTGGGCTTGCGGCTTTTATCCAATGTCGATCGCGGCAAGGTGACGGCGGCCACGGCCCAGGCCCGTGTGCTGAAAACCGCACTCGACACGCTGTATCTCGATCTGGGCCGCTTCCCGACCAAGGCGGAGGGGCTGGCCCTGCTGGTCAGCCCGCCGCGTGATGCGGCGGTGGCGCGGCGCTGGATGGGCCCTTATCTGGAAGGGGCGCTGCCCAACGACCCGTGGGACCGCCCCTATCTTTATGAGGTGGATGCCGGCGGCCGCGTCGCCCGCGTCATCAGCCTGGGCGCCGATGGCAAGCCGGGCGGCAGCGGGGCGGACGCCGATATCGCCATGCCACCGGCGCCATGACCGGGCTGGAAACCGTCCTTTTCACCCTGCTGGGGGCCTGTTTTGGCAGCTTCATCGCCGCCATGGCCTGGCGGCTGCCGCGTGGGGTGACAGTGTGGGGGCGTTCGGCCTGCCCCGCCTGCGGCCATGGGCTGGGCGTGGCGGACCTGCTGCCCGTGCTGTCCTTCCTGCTGTCACGCGGGCGCTGCCGGCATTGCGGCGGCCGGGTGGCCGCGCTTTACCCGCTGGTGGAGGCGGCAACGGCGCTGCTCTGGCTCGCCTGCGCCCTGTGGTTTGCCGATCCGGTGGCGGCGTTGCTGGTGGCGTGGCTGGGCACGGCGCTGCTGTTTCTGGCCCTGGTTGATGCGCAATGGCACTATCTGCCCGATGCGGGTGTGGCGCTGGCGGGGCTGGCCGGGCTGCTCTGGCTTGGCTGGCAGGATGTGCCAGCGCTGTGGGCCGACCATCTGGCGGCGGCCGGGCTTTATGGCGGGCTGGCCTTGGCCCTGCGCCTGTTGGTCAGCCGCTGGAAGGGGCGGGAGGCGCTGGGGCTGGGCGATGTAAAACTGATGGCGGTGGCCGGGCTGTGGCTGGGGCTGGCTGGCCTGCCGCTTTTCCTGATCCTGTCCGGCGGGGCCGGCATCGCGCACCTGCTGGCGGCGCGGCGCTGGGGCGGGGCGGATGGGGGGGAGGCCGGCGATGTGATTGCCTTCGGCCCCGCCCTCTGTCTGGCCCTGTTCATCCTGGTGCTGGCGGGGCCGCTGGTGTGATCAGCGGGCCGGCAGTCGCCAGCCTCCGTCCCCCTTTCCATTTATGCCGGCGCCCTCGCTGCTGCCACCTGCCGCCCCTCCCACTGCAACAGATATGACAGCAGGCAGGGCAGCAGGGTCAGGGTCAGCAGGGTGGCGCCGGCCAGCCCGCCGATGATGGCATAGGCCATCGGGCCCCAGAAAACCTGGTGCGCGATGGGGATCATGCCCAGGATGGCGGCACAGGCCGTCAGCACGATGGGCCGGGCACGGTGGCGGGATGCGGCCTTGATGGCGTCCGTCACCGGCTGGCCGCGGGCGATGTTGTTGTCCACCTCCTCGATCAGGATCACCGCATTGCGGATGATCATGCCGGCCAGGGCGATGATGCCCAGTTGGGCGACGAACCCCAGCGGCATCCCGGTGGGCAGCATGGCCGCCACCACGCCGATCAAGCCAAACGGTGCCATCAGCAGGGCCAGCGCCAGCCGGCTGAAACTGCGCAACTGCACCATCAGCAAGGTGGCCATCACCAGCAGCATCAACGGCACCTGGGCGAAGACGGAATGGTTGCCCTTTTCCGACTCCTCCACCGCCCCGCCTTCGGTGATGCCATAACCGGCCGGCAGGCTGGCGTTGAGCTGGGCCACCGCCGCCTGTACCTGCCCCGACACGGTGGCCGGCTGCAGGCCGGGGGCCACGTCGGCCTGCACGGTGATGATGGGGGTGCGCTGGCGCCGCCAGATCACCGGCTGTTCCACCCCATATGAGAACTGGGCGATCTGGCGCAGCGGCACCTGTTCCCCGCTGGGCGTGGTGATCTGCAAATTGGCGATGGTGGCGATGTCGTTGCGCTCCCCGGCCTGCGCGCGGGCCACCACCTCAATCAGCCGGTTGCCGTCGCGCACGGCGGTAAGGCTGGTGCCGGAGAAGATGGCCGCCATGGCGCTGGCAACATCCTGGCTGGAGGTGCCGACGGCGCGCGCCAGCGTCTGGTCCAGATCGATGCGCACCCGCTTTTGCGGTTCCCCCGCCGTCAGGTTGACATCGCGGATATTGCCGTTTTCCGCCAGGATATTGGCCAGCTTCTGGGCGATATCATGCACCTGTTCGATATCCGGCCCCTGCACCCGGTACTTCAGCGGCCAGCCCACCGGCGGCCCCAGTTCCAGCGGCATGGCGCGGGTGGTCAGATCGGCGAAATCGCGGCGGAAGACGGCATCCAGCCGGGCGCGCAGCCGGTCGCGCGCTGCCAGATCCTTGGCCACCACCACGGTCTGGGTGATATTGTCATTTTCCAGCAGTACATCCATCGGCAGATAGAAACGCACCGCACCCGAGCCGACATAGGTGGAAAACCGTTCCACATCCGGATCATCCTTCAAGATGGCCTCCAACCGCTTGGCCGTGCGGTCGGTGGCATCCAGGGAGGCATTCTGCGGCAGATCGATATTGACCAGCAGTTCCGGCCGGTCCGAGGGCGGGAAGAACTGTTCTTCCAGAAAGCCGGCGGCCCAGCCTGACACACCCAGCAGCAGCAGCGTGGCGCCGATGGTCAGCCCGCGATGGGCCAGCGACCAGTCCAGCGCCCTGCCATAGGCGCGCATGATCCGCCCTTCGCCATGGCCGTGCCCGGCCATGCTGTGCGGCAGCACCCAGGTCCCGATCAGGGGGGAGAACAGCACCGCCACGATCCAGGAGGTGATCAACGCAATCAGCACCACCAGGAACATGGAAAAACAATATTCACCAGCGGAAGATGCGGCGAAACCGACCGGGATGAAGCCGGCGATCATCACCAGCGTGCCGGTCAGCATGGGAAAGGCGGTGGTCTGATAGGCGTGGGAGGCAGCCTCCTTCAGCCCGGCCCCACCCTCCAGCCGCGACACCATGGTTTCCACCGTGATCATCGCATCATCGACCAGCAGACCCAGCGCAATGATCAGCGCGCCGAGCGAGATGCGCTGCAGCCCGATGCCCGTCAGTTCCATGCCGATGAAGGTCATGGCCAGCACCAGCGGGATGGACAATGTCACCACCAGCCCCGCCCGCGTGCCCAGCGACAGGAAGGAGACGGCCAGCACAATGGCAACGGCTTCTACCAGCACCTTGACGAAGCTGTTGACGGCCCCCTTCACCACCACGGGCTGATCGGCCACCTGGGTGACCTCAATGCCATGCGGCAACCCGCCCGCCACCTGCTGCATCATGGCCTGCACCTTCTGGCCGAAATCCAGCAGATTGCCCGTTTTGGCCATGGAAATGGCCAGCCCCAGCGCCGGCTCCCCGTTCACCCGGAACAGGGGGGCCGGCGGGTCGGCCGGGATGCGGCGGATGCTGGCAAAATCGCTGAGCGTCACGAAACGGCCATTGGCCCTGAGCGTGACGGCGCGCAGGCTGTCTTCCGAGGCAAAGGCCCCGCCGACACGGATGGCCACCTTCTCATCCGGCAGGCGCAGCAGGCCGGCCGGGGCCACGGCATTCTGCGCGCCCAATGCCTGCATCACCGCCCCCTCGTCCAGGCCCAGAGAGGCCAGCCGGCGGGGAGAGAATTCCACGACGATCTGTTCTTCCTGCACCCCCAGCAGCCGCACCTTGCCGATATCGGGGATGGTCAGCAGGCGGGCGCGGATCGTGTCCAGCCGGTCGCGCAGCTCCCGCATCGTATAGCCTTCGGTGGTGAAGCCATAGATGATGCCGAACGTGTCGTCGAACTCGTCATTGAAAAACGGCCCCTGCACGCCCTGCGGCAGCATCGGCGCCACGTCCGACACTTTCTTGCGCACCTGATACCAGATGTCCGGCACCTGGGCCGGCGGGGTGTCATCGCGCAGATTGACCATGATGGTCGACTGGCCGGCGCGGGTATAGCTGTCCAGCCGGTCCAGATAGGGCACTTCCTCCAGCTTTTCTTCCAGCTTGTCGGTGACAAGATTGATGGTGTCGGTGACCGACGCCCCCGGCCAGTTGGCCTGCACCACCATGGTCTTGATGGTGAAGGGTGGGTCTTCGTTGCGGCCCAGATGCAGATAGGCATAGGCCCCGCCCAGCAGCGTGGCCAGCATCAGGAAGATGATCAGCGGCTGCTGTTGCAGCGCCCAGGCGGACAGGTTGAACCCTTCCTTGTCGGGATGATGCTTGCGGCTCATTTCCCGGCCTCGCTGTCCAGGGCGATCTTCTGGCCGGGGCGCAGCTTGCTGACACCGGCCGTCACTACGATGTCGCCAGCGGCAAGCCCGCTGGCGATCACCGCTTCCTGATCGGTATAGCGCGCCACCGTCACCGGCTTGCGCAGCAGGCTGGCGCTGGCGCGGTCCACCACATAAACGGCCGGCTCACCCGACTGGTTGCTGATGGCGCTGGCCGGCACGCGGATGCCCTGGCCGCCTTCCAGCCGCATCCGCCCCGTCACCGTGGCACCCAGCCCCATCTGTTCTGGCGCATCGGGCAGGCTGATGCGCACGCGATAGGTGCGGGTGATAGGATCGGCGCTGGGGCTGACCTCCCGCAGCGTACCGCTGACCTTGATGGCAGGGTCGCTGACCAGGGCGACGCTGATGGACAGATGCTCGGGCGCTTCCTGCACCAGGGTTTCGGCCACGTTGAACACGGCCTCCTTCTCATCGGTGGAAGCGACGGTGGCCACCATCTGCCCGGCCGACACCACCTGGCCGGCATTGGCGCCGATGGCGGTGACCACACCGGCCCGGTCGGCCGTCAGGTTGGTATAGGCCAGCTTGTTGCGGGCATTGGCCAGACTGGCCTCTGCCGCTTCGCGCCGCGCCTTGGCGCTGGAGAGGTTGGCGTCCGCCTCATCCACCCGCGCCTGGGCGACGATATTCTTGCTCAGCAGCGCCTGCTGGCGCTCCAGCGCCACCTTGGCCAGATTTTCCGCCGCCTGGGCGCTGCGCAATTCCGCCTCGACGGCGCGCAGCTCATTGCGGACATCGCGGTCATCCAGGGTGGCGATCAACTGCCCCGGCTGCACCGCAGCGCCCACATCCACCTTGCGGGCGGTGAGGCGGCCATCAATGCGGAAACCCAGGCTGGTTTCATAGCGGGGCTGGATATCGCCGGTCTGCACGATCTCTTCCCCCTCACCGCCGGGGCTGACGGTCAGGGTGCGTACCGGCCGTGGTTTCTCGGGGGTTGTTTCCTCCCGCGTGCAGGCAGTCAGGGCCAACAGGATGAACAGGCCGGCCAGGCTGGCCGGGCGCAGGATGGACATCTCAACGCTCCAGGCTGGGGAGGGCGGACGGGTTGGCGAGCCCCCGGATCGCCATGGTCGCGGCGGCGTCCGCCAGGGGGCGGACCTCGCCAAAATCAATCTCGGGCACATTGATGGACAGGCTGATCACGCCGTGGACGGCGGCCCAGACCAGCTGGGTGGCCGTATCGGCAGGCAGGGGGCGGAGCAACCCGGCGACAATCGCCTGTTGCACCCGCGTCCGCAGCAGCTGGTAAGGGTGCAAAAGGATAGGGTCGCTGCTCAGTTCCTGAAACTGGCCCTGGTCATTCTCCAGAAACAACAGACGGAACCGGTCCCGATCCTCCAGACAGAAATCGGCATAGGCGAGCGCCAGCCGGTGTACCGCCCGCAACGGGTCCGGTTCGGCCGCGTCGATGGCGTCCAGCCGTTGCGACAGGCTGGTCAGGGCTGCCGCGAAATAGGCCAGCAGCACATGCTGTTTGGTAGGGAAATAGCGGTAAAGCGCCCCGGCCGTCATCTCCACCGCCGCCCCCAGGCGGCGCATGGAAAAGCCGGCATAGCCATCGCGCGCGATCAGCCGCCCCGTCTCCAGCAGCAGGCGCTGCCGCACCTCGTTCACCTGTTCCTCGGTCAGCGACGGCCGGGCCATGGATCGTTCCTTTAAATTAAATGTACGCGTATAATAAACGTGTTCAAAAAATCATCAAATGCGTTGGCTGCAAGGTGGGGCTGCGGTGTCGTCGCGCATCGTCACAAAGCTTTGGCTGCCGATCTGGCAGGAACCACCCCGGCGTGGAGAGGGGCACATGGCAGGATGCAGGCCGGCCCATCCTGTAACCTTCACAAAACCACTACAAACCATTTGACAGGGGCAAAGGAGCAGCTAATATGTAATCGATTACATCTGATGCGGTTCAAAGGAAGGCGGGGTCGGCGCCAAGGCGGCCCCCAATCATAAGCAATCAGTGAAATCGCAATCGACACGGGCACATTCGGGGGGATGGGCAATGCCTCCCGCTGCTTGATGTGGGAGGGAGATCAAGATGGCGAAGATCAATTCGCGCCATGAAGAGAGTGTGAGCAAGCGTCAGCGCCGGTACCGCAGCCTGCTGGCCAGCGCCAGCGGCGGCGTTCTGCTGCTGGCTGGCCTGGGCGGGGTGGCCCAGGCGCAGGATGTGACTTCCGGTGGCGAACAACTGGAAGAAATCATCGTCACCGGCTTCCGCGGCTCCATTGAAGCCAGCGTGCGCGACAAGCGCGAAGCCAACGCCTTCGTTGACGTGATCAATGCCGAGGATATCGGCAAGTTCCCCGACAAGAACGTGGCTGACTCGCTGCAGCGCGTGCCGGGCATCGTGATCAGCCGCGATGGCGGCGAAGGCAAGCGGGTATCCATCCGCGGCCTGCAATCCGACCTGACGCTGACCCAGTTGAACGGCAATTATGTTGCCTCGGCTGACAGCGAAGACCCGTCGCGTTCCTTTAATTATGTGCTGCTGCCCTCGAACATGATCTCCAAGGTGGAGGTGTTCAAGTCGCCGGAAGCGCGCATCGATGAAGGTGGCGTGGGCGGTACCGTGCTGCTGCATACCCGCCGTCCGCTGGAACTGCCGGAAGGGTCGAACTTCCTGTCGGTCGAAGGCACCTATGGTGACACCACCAAGAAGGCCGACCCGCAGGTTTCCGGGATGCTGTCCTGGAAGGATGCCAGCGAGACCTATGGCGTGCTGCTGGGCGCCACCTGGCAGCGCCGCACCACCCGCACCATGGAAGCCAGCACGGAAAGCTGGCGCTGGTGGACGGATGACCGCAAGGTGCAGCCAGCCACGGACGTTAACAATCAGAAATATGCCAATGACCAGGCCATTTCCTATTGGTGGGGTGGCGGTACAAAGGACCAGTCCGGTAATCGTTATTCCGGTTACTGGACGCCGCAATCGGTCAATGCCGGCATCAAGGAAGAACGCCGCGACCGCCTGGGCGTGCAGGCCACCGGCCAGTGGCGCCCGACCGACGATCTGACCCTGACCGCCAATTACTTCCGCTTTGAGCTGGAAGGCAATTACACCCAGAATCTGCTGAAGATTCCGGAATGGGGTTACGATAATTTCTTCACCGGCGCCAAGCTGGACCCGTCGAAAACCATTTTCCAGGGGGCGGCATTCCAGGTGCCGAGCGGCAGCGGCTGCTCCATCATGAAGCCGCCCTGCACCATGGAAACGCCGCAGCTTTCCGGCATCTATAGCGAGGAAAAGAGCGTTTCCAACACGTTCGATTTCGATATCGACTATAATACCGACAAGTTCGATGCCAGCGTGAAGGTGGGCAAGACCCGCGCCACCGGTGGCCCCTCCATGCTGTTCCGCATGTCGGCCAAGCCGCGCCTGACCTCGGCGCTGGGAGGTTCCAACGGTAATACGCTCAGCTCGTGGGATTTCTCCTCCGGCGATCTGAACATGAATTTCTCGCCCAACATCCAAGAGAACCTGATGAAGGGCATTGCCCAGATTGATACGGGTTCGACCGACAGTTCCTGGGTGAACAGCACGCTGGAACAGACCTATTTCCAGAGCGATTTCACCCGCCGCTTTGATGATACGGTGCTGGAATCGGTGCAGTTCGGTGCCAAGTACCGCACCGCCAAGGTGCATCGCCTGACCGGTAACACGCTGTGGTACGCCGACAAGGCAAAGCAGCTCCGGTACCAGGATACGGCGGCCGGCGGTGTGGCCGACCCGTCCTTCTTCTATTCCCAGGCGATGGGGAACATTACGGGCGGCTTCAACGCCAATATCTTCCCCGGCATCAATTTCGACAATTATCTGGGCTATCTGAACAAGACCTATGGCGAGCCGGTGCGCCGCGAGGAAACCGACTTCGTCTATGACGTGAACGAGGATATCTGGTCCGGTTACGTCCAGGGTAATTTCAGCTGGAACCGCCTGCGCGGCAATGTCGGCCTGCGGGTGGCCCAGACCAAGCAGCGCGGCCAGTCGTCTGACCGCTTCACCTATTTCAATGATTACTATCTGGATGGTCCGAACGGCCCCAAGGGCCCGGCTGCCATCTGCCCCAATACCGGCCGTACCGATTGCACGCCGGGGCTGGAAATCGTGCTGCCGCAGGATCAGCGGGAAACCAAGGTCAATGTGCTGTCCAGCCAGGACAAGACCTATACCGACTTCCTGCCCAGCCTGAACGCCGCGTACGAGGTGACGGACGATATCATCCTGCGCGGTGCCGTCTCCAAGGTCATTGCCCGTCCGGGTTACAGCGATCTGGGTTCGCAGCAGCGCCTGGAATACCGTTCCGCCGCTTATGCCGCCGACCGCCAGAAATATGGCGAGCGGGAAGGCTGGACCGGTTCGGGCGGCAACAAGGAACTGAAGCCGTTCGAAGCCTGGCAATATGATGCCGGCGTGGAATGGTATTATTCCAAGGGCTCCGTCGTCGGCATCGGCCTGTTCCGCAAGGATGTGGCCAACTTCATCGTGCCGCTGGTCATCGATACCACCCGCGTGATCGATGGCAAGAGTGTGACGGTGGAAGGCTATTCCACCAACGCCAACGGCTCTGATGCCACCTCGCAGGGGATCGAGCTGTATGCCCAGCATACGTTTGATATCGGCGTCGGCTTCCTGGCCAACTTCACCTACAACGACACCTCGGTCACCGATGTGACGCTGGAAGGCAAGAAGGTCGGTTCCTCCCCGCTGGTGGGCAGCGCCAAGACGCAGATCAATACGTCGATCTTCTATGAAAACGACCTCTATTCGGTCCGCGCCTCCTATAACCGCCGTGGCACGGTGGTGGGTGGCATCGTCTCCGGCCTGAATGTCTATCAGGAGCCGTATGACCAGATCGACCTGAATGCGACCTTCAACCTGACGGATGACATCACCGTCACCGCCTCGGTCATCAACCTGACCAAGTCGGAACAGAAGGCGCATCTGGGCAACGATACCAAGGCGCGTTTCTATTCCAACTCCTACGCCGGTCGCCGCGCCTATCTGGGCACGACCTGGAAGTTCTAAGGCGTGGGTGAAGGGTTTCCCCTGGGTGGCACGGGGTGCCGCCTGGGGGGATTCTTTCATTTTCCCTACATCTACCCCCTCCGTCATCCCGGCGAAAGCCGGGACCCAGGGTCACAAGATCAACCGTCAACACAGCCTTGATCGGGGCTGCCGATAGGTCGGGCACTTGGCCCCTGGGTCCCGGCTTTCGCCGGGATGACGGAGGGGCGGGGGTCAGTTTTCCCCAAAACTCCCAGGCGGCGTTGCAGCTTCCCCCGTGACGCCGCTCTTTTTAGCCCTTTATCGGCTGTTCATTTTCATCAAAGCGCATTACCCAACCAACAAAACAGGCAGAGGAAACGAACGATGGTGGTGGATAGGCGGTCCCTGATGGCGGGTGGTGTGGCGCTGGCGGCAACGGCGGCGATGGGGCCGGCGGTGCGTGCGGCCACGCCCGCCTTTGCCAGTAAGCGCCCCCCGGTGGGGGAACGGCATTTCGTTTCCAAGGCGGTGGAGGCGGAGATCAAGCGGGTTGCCGCCAAGATCGCCGACCCGGAACTGGCCTGGCTGTTCACCAACTGCTATCCCAACACGCTGGATACCACGGTGAAGATGGGGACGGTGGACGGCAAGCCCGACGCCTTTGTCATCACCGGCGATATCCCGTGCCTGTGGCTGCGGGATTCTGCGGCGCAGGTGAAGCCCTATCTGCATCTGGTGCGCGAAGATCCCAAGCTGGGGGAACTGTTCCGCGGCCTGATCGGGCGGCAGGCGCGCTCGATCCTGATCGACCCCTATGCCAACGCCTTCATGGAAGACCCCACGGCGCGCACCAACCTGCGCTGGTCGCAAACCGACCAGACGGAGATGAAACCCGGCGTCGCTGAACGCAAATGGGAGATCGACAGCCTCTGTTACGCCATCCGGCTGGCCTATGGTTATTGGCAGGAAACGGGCGACAAGACCCCGTTTGATGCCACCTGGGCCGAGAGTGCGCGCGCCATTGTCCGCACCTTCCGCGAACAGCAGCGCAAGGATGGCCCCGGCCCCTACAGTTTCCAGCGCCCGTCACAGCAGCCGTCGGAAACGCTGCTGGCCGGTATCGGCCTGCCGACGCGCAAGGTGGGGCTGATCCATTCGGCCTTCCGCCCGTCGGATGATGCCTGCCTCTACCCGCTGTTCATTCCGGCGAACCTGTTCGCCGTTACCACCCTGCGGGAGTTGGCGCAGGTGGCCAATGGGGCGCGCGGTGACGCGGCCCTGGCCAATGATGCCACCGCCCTGGCGGATGAGGTGGAAAAGGCGCTGGCCCAATATGGCACCATGAACCTGCCCGACGGGCGCAAGGTCTGGGCCTATGAGGTGGATGGGTTTGGCAATGCCGTCTTCATGGATGATGCCAATGTGCCCTCGCTCTCCGGTCTGGCCTGGCTGGGCTGTGTGAAGGCGGATGATCCGCTGTGGCGGCGCACGGCGGATGCGGCGTGGAGCCCCGCCAACCCCTGGTTCTTCCAGGGCAAGGCGGCGGAAGGCATCGGCGGCCCGCATATTGGCGAGGGGCAGGTCTGGCCCATGTCGCTGATCGTGCGGGCGCTGTCCAGCAGCGATGATGCGGTGATCGCCCAGTGTCTGGCCACGCTGAAGGCCACCCATGCCGGCACCGGCTTCATGCATGAGGCGTTCGACAAGGACAACCCCGCCAAATTCACCCGCGACTGGTTTGCCTGGGCCAATGGGCTGTTTGGCGAACTGATCCTGCAGGTGGCCAAGACCAAGCCGCATTTGCTGGGGTAGGGGGGCTGATATCCGGGGATTCCAACCCGGTGCCATCCTCTCTACCGTCACCCCGGCGAAGGCCGGGGTCCAGGGTCACAAGCGCCTTGCTCTACGATACTGGACCCCGACCGCAGCATGGGTGACGGTAGAGAGAGGGGGCGACTTCAGAATGCTTGACCGTCACCACCCCCGGAGTTCCCCCCATGACCCTTCCATATCGCATCGTCATCGCCGGCGGCGGCAGTGCTGGGTGGATGGCGGCGGCGGCCCTGGTGCGGCAGTTGCGCGGCACCGGCACCGCCATCACCCTGGTGGAGTCCGAGGAGATCGGCACCGTGGGGGTGGGGGAGGCGACCATTCCGCCCATCCAGGCCTTTAACCGCATGATCGGGCTGGATGAGACGGAATTCGTCAAGGCCACGCGCGGCACCTTCAAACTGGGGATCGAGTTTGTGAACTGGTGGCGGCAGGGCCACCGTTATTTCCACCCGTTCGGCCGCTATGGCGATGATTTCGGGCTGGTGCCGTTTCATCAGCAGTGGCTGGCCGCCCGTGCGGCGGGCGATGACACGCCGCTGGCAGCCTATTCGCTGGTCCATGCGGCGGCGGCATCCGGCCGGTTCGCCGTGCCGCCGGACGGGGGGCAGTCGGTCTTTGCGACATATGGCTATGCCTATCATTTCGATGCCGGGCTTTATGCCACCCATCTGCGCCGGCTGTCAGAGGGGCATGGCGTCACCCGGCTGGAAGGGATGATTGAGCATGTGGCGCGTGATCCGGAAAGCGGCTTCGTCACGGCGCTGCACCTGACGGATGGGCGGGTGGTGGCCGGTGATCTGTTCCTGGATTGCACCGGTTTCCGCGCCCTGCTGATCGGGGAGGTGATGCAGACCCCCTATCTGGATTGGCGGCACTGGCTGCCCTGTGACAGGGCGGTGGCCGTACCCTGCGCGCGGGTGGAGCCGCTGACGCCGTTCACCCGCTCCACCGCGCGCGATGCCGGCTGGCAATGGCGCATCCCGCTGCAGCACCGTACCGGCAATGGCCATGTCTATTGCAGCGGTTTCATTGATGATCAGGCGGCGGAAGATGCCCTGCTGACCAATCTGGATGGGCCGCCACTGGCCGAACCGCGCCGGTTGCGCTTTGTCACCGGCCGGCGGGAACAGGCCTGGCGGGGCAATGTGGTCTCCATCGGGCTGGCCTCAGGTTTTCTGGAACCGCTGGAATCCACCAGCCTGCATTTGATCCAGAGTGCGGTGACCAAGCTGATCCACCTGTTCCCCGGCCGGGATTTCGATCCGGCGGTGCGCGATGAATATAACCGTCGCATGGCGACGGAGTTCGAACGGGTGCGCGATTTCCTGATCCTGCACTATGCGCAGACCGAACGCGACGACACGCCGTTCTGGCGGCATTGCGCCGCAATTGACCAGCCCGACAGCCTGAAAGACGCTATCGGCCTGTTCCGCCGCACCGGCCGGCTGTTCATCCGGGATGAGGATATTTTCCACGAACCAAGCTGGCTGGCCGTGCTGCTGGGCCAGGGGGTGACCCCGCAGGGCCGCGACGAGCTGGCCGATGCCGTGCCGGCGGCCGAACGGGCGGACATATTGCAGGCCATGCGCCGGGTGATCGCCCGCACGGCCGACCAGTTGCCAACCCATGCCAGCATGGTGGATGGCCCGTTCAGCTGGCAGGGCCGGTGAGCCAGCCCTGCCAGTGGGGGACATTCAGCTGACAGCCGGCGTCCAGCCCCGCCAGGCATCCCACCAGCAGGGCGAAGGGTTGGTGGATAAAAACCAGTTGGCCCGGTTCAGCCAGCCCTGACGGAATTGCGCATCCGCAGAGCCGGGCTGGCTGATCGACAGATAATATTGGACCCGCTGACCGGTATAGTTGTCGCAGGCAGCGGCGATGCCATGTTGGGCAATATACTGGTTAACCTGCGCCGCCGTACCCGGTCCCGGCACCCCATCGGCGCTGGCCCCGACCAGGGTCTGCAAGGTTTTGATGGCGCGGGACGGGCCGGCGGTCCAGCCAAAATCCATGGTGATGGCGATCAGCGGGCTCCAGCCCAGCTTGTTCAGGCCCGGCTGCTCGTAATAATCCTTCACGGCGATCTGGGCGGCCACCTCCAGGGTCACATCCTGCTGCATCTGCTGGGCCGTCAGCGTGCAGGGATCAACATTGATCCAGGCCCCATAGATATCGGGCGTTACGCCCCGCATGGTGCCGATCAGCTTCGTGCCGCCCGCTTGGCAATGGGCATAATTGCCGGTGTCGGCCGGGTTGGCTTCCCACAACCCTTCCCATTGGGCGATGGTGGTTTGAAAGGCTTGTTCAGGGGTTGGGAAAGACATGGCCCTCACTCCGTCCGCTTCTTCGTGGAATTATCACCGATCTCTTCCGCCATTTTGGCGCGGGCCGCTGCCTGCATCCGCGCGGCGGTGGCCTGGAACTGGTAAGGCCGTTTGCTGCCGGGGACGCTGGACCCGGCCCGCCTCAGCCGGCCGGCGTGTCGCTGGAACTATTCTGGTTGATGGCGTTCTTGATGCCGTTCTGCTCGTTCGAAATCTGGTTTTCAATCTGCTGCTGTACGGCGTTCACGGCATTCTCGACCGCCTGTTGCACCGCATTCAGGGCGGCCTGAGTGCTGGGGGCAGGTGGATTGGTATTGCTGGTGTCGGTCATCGGGAAATTCCTTGGCGGCAGGTCAATGGGCCGTCGGCCTTCGCCGCCATCATATGGGAAATACCATTAATAGTGGTGGTGAAAATTCCATGACGGTTCCAAAAATTGTTATGCGGAAACAAAAAGGGGAAGGCGGATCAACCGCCTTCCCCCAGTTCCGCGCGCAGAACCGTCCGCCCAATCAGGTCGGCTGACGCACGCCATCCACCCGGCGGGTGACCTTCCACGGGTTGGCAGCCTGCACGGCCGGCGGCAGCAGCGCGTCGGGCAGGTTCTGGTAACAGACCGGGCGCAGGAAACGATCAATCGCCAGCGCGCCGACAGAGGTGGTACGGGCGTCGCTGGTGGCGGGGAAGGGGCCGCCATGCACCATGGCGTGGCAGACTTCCACCCCCGTCGGCCAGCCATTGGCCAGCACGCGGCCGGCGCGTTCGGCCAGCAGGGGCAGGAATTCAGCCGCCAGCGGCTGATCGGCCGCATCCATCAGGATGGTGGCGGTCAACTGGCCTTCCAGCCCGGCCAGCACCTGTGCCAGCTCCGCCTTGTCACGGCAGACAATGACCAGGGAGGAGGAACCGAACACTTCCGCCCCCAGCGCCTCATCAGAGAGGAAATGCTGGGCATCGGTGCGGAACAGGGCGGCCTGGCCCCGGTTCACGCCCTCGCCCGCCAGCCCGCGTGCCACCAGGGTGACAGCCTCGTGGCTTTCCAGCTTGTCGACGCCGGCGCAATAATGCTGCCAGATGCCACCGGACAGCATCACCTGGGCGGCGGCCTTGCTCAGATGCTCCCCGGCGGCAGCGATGAAGGCCTCCGTCTCCGGCCCGGCCAGCGCCAGCACCAGACCGGGATTGGTGCAGAACTGGCCCGACCCCATGGTCAGCGAGCCGATGAAGGCGGCGGCCAGATCGGCCCCGCGTGACGCGGCCGCGTGCGGCAGCAGCAGCACCGGGTTGATCGAACTCATCTCCGCATAGACCGGAATGGGTTCCGGGCGCTTGGCGGCGATGGCGGCCAGCGCCAACCCGCCGGCGCGCGAGCCGGTGAAACCCACGGCCTTGATGCGCGGATGCGCCACCAGCGACCCACCCAGCACCTGCGTCGTGCCCGGCAGATAGGAGAAGACACCTTCGGGCAGGCCGGCGGCGGCCACCGCCTCGGCAATGGCGCGGGCCACCAGTTCACCCGTGCCCGGATGGGCCGGATGGCCCTTCACCACCACCGGGCAGCCGGCGGCCAGCGCCGACGCCGTGTCACCACCGGCAACGGAGAAGGCCAGCGGGAAATTGCTGGCGCCGAACACAGCGACCGGGCCGATGGCCTGATTGACGCGGGCCAGGAACGGGCGGGGCAGGGGGGCACGATCGGGCAGGGCGGGGTCAATGGTGGCATCCAGCCAGTCACCCTGGCGCACCACGGACGCGAACAGGCGCAACTGACCGACGGTGCGGCCCCGTTCCCCTTCCAGGCGCGGGCGGGGCAGGCCGGATTCGGCCATGGCGCGGACGATCAGATCATCGCCGATAGCCAGGATGCGGGCGGCCACATCCTCCAGAAACGCGGCGCGGGCTTCCAGCGACAGGGTGGAGAAGGCGGGGAAGGCGGCAGCCGCCAGGGCGCAGGCCTCCGCCACATGGCCGGCATCGGCCTCGGAGAAATCGGGTCCGATCACCTCGCCCGTGGCGGGGTTCAGGGCCTGGAACCGGGCCTGGGCCTGAACCTGCTTGGCACCGATCAGGATGCTGCCGTCGATCACACTCATCTTAAACTCACCTCCGCTCCGGCGGGTACCATACCCGCATGGGCATCATAACAAGGGCCTGTTACCGCTCAGGCGGTTGGGGGGGGAGCCCCCGTGCCCGCTTTAACCACCGTCACCCATGCTGCGGCCGGGGTCCAGGGGCCACAGGCGTCTCGCTCTACGAACTGGACCCCGGCCGCAGCATGGGTGACGGTAAAGGGGGGAGAAAGCGTGCCCCCTTCGCTCCCCCCCCCCCCGTCAAAAACCACCCTCAATCCAGCCGATGGCCGGCTTCAATGGCCGCTGTCGGCTTGGCACCCCACAGGGCATAGAACAGCACATACAGTTCACACGCCGCCGTCAGCAGGAACGACGTCTGCAGCCCATAGGCATCGGCCAGCATCCCCTGGAAATAGACCAGCGCGCCGCCACCAATCGCCATGATCAGCAACCCCGCCCCCTCTTCCGTCAGCGGCCCCAGGCCGCGGATGCCGAGCGTGAAGATGGTGGGGAACATGATGGAATGGAACAGGCCGACGCTGATCAGCGCCCACATGGCGACCGGACCATCCAGCAGCACCGCCATCATCATCACCAGAAAGGCGCCGATGGAGGCCACGGCCAGCAGGTTTTCCGCCTTGACCCAGCGCATCAGATAACCGCCACCGACGCGGCCCACCATCATCCCGCCCCAGAGCAGGAACAGATAGCTGGAAGCCTGTTCATGGGTGACGCCGGCAATATCCGGCTGACTGATGAAATTGATGAACAGGTTGGCCACACCGATTTCGGCAATCAGATAGATGAAGATCGCCGGCACGCCGAACACCAGATTACGGTGTTTCCACAGCGAATGTTTCTTGCGCTCTTCCGCATCGGCCCGGCGCGCGGTGGCGCTGATATCGGGCAGGCGGGAACGGGCGATGACAAAGGCCAGCACCAGCAGCACCGCCGCCACGATCAGATAGGGCAGTTGCACCGACTGGGCATCGGCCAGCCGTTCGGCCGCCGTCAGCGTGGCGCCGGCTTCCGCCGTGCCGCCGGTCGACCGGCCCAGGATCAGATAACCGCCAAACAGGGGCGCCAGGGTAGTGCCGGCGGAATTGCACGCCTGCACCAGATTAAGCCGCGATGACGCCGTTTCCGGCGGGCCGACCACGGCGACATAGGGATTGGCCGCCACCTGCAGCAGGGCAATGCCCGCCGCCACAATGAACAAAGCCACCAGCGTCACTTCATAAGACGGGATGCGCGCCGCCGGAATCATCATCAAGGAGCCGAACGCCATGGTCAGCAGCCCCGCCACCATGGCGCGGCGATAGCCGATCCGTTCAATCAGCTTGGCCGAGGGGACCGAGGCCACCAGATAGGCGATGAACCAGACCGACTCGATCAGCGTCGTCTGCGCATAGGTCAGGTCAAAAACACTGCGTAAATGCGGCAGCAGCGTGTTGTTGATAACGGTGATGAAGCCCCAGATAAAGAACAGGCTGGCCAGCAGAGCCAGCACGGGGCGATAATTGTCGACCACGGCAGCGACAGCCGCATGGCCGGTGCCGGGCTTGGAAATCGGTGCTGGTGGCATCTTGGGCGTTTCCTCTCGGGACGGCTTCCATTCTATTTTGTATGAGTATATAGCTGGCAGAAAGCGAGCCGGTCAACGGCGCATCGTTTCAAAAGGAAGGAACCCCGATCTTGCCCCGGAAGCATCTCCGTCCCGCCCTTGTTGTCGCCCTGTGTGCCACCAGCCTGCTGAGCTCTGCCGCAGCACTCGCCGCCAGCGCCAGCCGCGCGCCGTTTGGCGAGCTGCCCGACGGCACCAAGGTGGAGGCGATCACCCTTATCAATAATAAGGGTGTGAGCGCTACCATTTTGACTTATGGTGCGACATTGCAGGCGCTGAAGGCGCCGGACCGGACGGGAGCGGTGGCGGATATCGTGCTGGGCCATGACACGCTGAAACCCTATGTGGAGACGCCGAACTATTTCGGCATCACGGTGGGCCGCTATGCCAACCGGATTGCCGGCGGGCGCTTCACCCTGGATGGCAAGACCTATCAGCTGACCCAGAACGACAAGCAGAATTCGCTGCATGGCGGGGTGAAGGGTTTCGACAAGCATAACTGGCAGGTGGCCGATATCCGCCAGGGTGAGACGGCATCGGTCGCCCTGACCCTGACCAGCCCGGACGGCGACCAGGGCTATCCCGGCACCCTGTCAGTGAAAACCACCTATACGCTGGATGAGAATAACGTTCTGTCCATGACCTATGAGGCGGCGACCGACAAGCCCACCATCGTCAATATGACCAACCATGCCATTTTCAATCTGGCCGGCGAAGGCAGCCCGCTGGGTATTCTGCGGCACAAGCTGACGCTGCCGGCTTCCCACTATACCCCGGTCAACGCCGCGCTGATCCCGACCGGGGAATTGAAGCCGGTGGAAGGCACGGTGTTTGACTTCCGCAAGGGCCGGGTGCTGAGCGAGGGCTTGCGCGACGGCACCGACCCGCAGATCGTCGCCGGTCGCGGCTATGACCATAATTTCGCCATCGATAGCGGCCTGACGCCCAAGCAGAAATTGACCGCCCTCCTGGAAGACCCGGATTCCGGCCGCGTGCTGGAGGTCTACTCGACCCAGCCCGGCATCCAGGTCTATACCGGCAATTTCCTGGATGGCACGCTGGTGGGCAAGCAGGGGCACCTGTACCGGATGAGCGATGGGATCGCCCTGGAACCGCAGAAATTCCCCGATGCGCCCAACCAGCCCGCTTTCACCTCTGCCCGTGTCGATCCGGGGAAACCCTATCGCCATGAAATGAGTTTCCGTTTGTCCGTTGCCCAGTAAGAATGAAGGACCGTTGGTCATGACCCCCGCGCCCACCGAACCGAAGAAGCTGCGTTCACGAGCCTGGTTCGATAATCCGGCCAATATCGACATGACAGCGCTGTATCTGGAGCGCTATCTGAATTTCGGCCTGTCGCTGGAGGAGCTTCGCTCCGGCAAGCCGATCATCGGCATTGCCCAGACCGGCTCCGACCTCAGCCCCTGCAACCGCCACCATCTGGTGCTGGCGGAACGGGTGCGCGACGGTATTCGGGAGGCCGGGGGCATTCCGCTGGAATTCCCCGTCCACCCGATCCAGGAAACCGGCAAGCGCCCGACGGCGGGGCTGGACCGCAACTTGGCCTATCTGACCCTGGTGGAGGTGCTGTACGGCTATCCGCTGGATGGCGTGGTGCTGACCATCGGTTGCGACAAGACCACGCCCGCCTGCCTGATGGCGGCGGCCACGGTGAACATTCCCGCCATTGCCCTGTCGGTCGGCCCGATGCTGAATGGCTGGCACAAGGGCGAACGCACCGGTTCCGGCACCATCGTCTGGAAGGCCCGCCAGATGCTGGCGGCTGGTGAGATCGACAATGACGGTTTCATCAAGCTGGTGGCGTCGTCGGCCCCGTCCACGGGTTATTGCAACACCATGGGCACGGCCACCACGATGAACAGCCTGGCCGAGGCGCTGGGGATGCAGTTGCCCGGTGGTGCTGCCATCCCGGCCCCCTATCGTGACCGTCAGGAGATGGCCTATCGCACCGGTCTGCGCGCCGTGCAGATGGTGCATGAAGATCTGAAGCCGTCGGATATTCTGACGCGCGATGCCTTCCTGAACGCCATTGCGGTGAATTCCGCCATTGGCGGTTCCACCAATGCGCCGATCCATCTGGCCGCCATCGCCCGCCATATGGGCGTGGAACTGGACCTGCAGGATTGGCAGAGCCATGGCCATGATATCCCGCTGCTGGTGAATTTGCAGCCCGCCGGCGAATATCTGGGCGAGGATTATTACCGCGCCGGCGGCGTGCCCGCCGTGGTGTCGCAGCTGATGCAGCAGGGCCGCATCATCGAAAACGCCCTGACCGTCAATGGCAAGACCATTGGCGACAATTGCCGGGGTGTGGAGATTGAGGATGAAAAGGTCATCCGCCCCTATGGCCAGCCGCTGAAGGAGAAGGCCGGCTTCATCGTGCTGCGCGGCAATCTGTTCGATGCCGCGATCATGAAGACCAGCGTGATCAGCCCGGAATTCCGCGACCGCTACCTGTCCAACCCCAACGATCCGGAAGCCTTTGAAGGCCCCGCCGTGGTGTTCGACGGGCCGGAGGATTACCATCACCGCATCGATGATCCGTCGCTGGGCATCACGCCGGAAACGTTGATGTTCATGCGCGGTGCCGGCCCGGTGGGCTATCCGGGGGCGGCCGAAGTGGTGAATATGCGCCCGCCGGCCTACCTGATCCGCGAAGGCATCTCCGCCCTGCCCTGCATCGGCGATGGCCGCCAGTCGGGCACCTCCGGTTCCCCCTCCATCCTCAACGCCTCCCCGGAAGCGGCGGCGGGCGGGGCCCTGGCCCTGCTGCGCACCGGCGACCGGGTGCGCATCGACCTGAAACACTGCACCGTCAATGTGCAGGTCTCTGACGAGGAACTGGCCCGGCGCCGGGCGGAACTGGATGCTGCGGGCGGTTATGCCTATCCGGCCTCCCAGACGCCTTGGCAGGAAATCCAGCGCGCCACGGTGGGCCAGATGAACACGGGTGCCATTCTGGAAGGGGCGGAAAAGTACCAGCGCATCGCCCAGACCAAGGGCCTGCCGCGCGATAATCACTGATCGGTCTGTCATAAAGGCTCCCCCCGGCAGTATTCTGGGGGGAGCCTTTTTTTGGTACTACGAAGACAGAACTAGAAAATCTTGATAATTATAAAGGCCACTTGAAGTTGGCAGTCCGGTAGAGTCAATTTGGCACAAGATTGACCCGCTAAAATATACATAATAGCTATTTGTAATATATTTTATCTTGAACTCACTTTCACTTGAAACCGCATATGTCATATTTGTTGTTGTCGCCGGCGTACCCGAACCTACAAAAACCGAATTACAATAAAATGCCGGCGAGAATCCATCTGGTAGCGTTAGCCCCCCGGAGGGCGGGGTTATTTTCCCGCTTGGCTGAATTCTAACTGAAAATTCCGTGGCATTAATCAATATTGTGGAAAACCAGACCGGGCTCCACGTTGATTTATTTATAGTTTTTATCTGCATATCAAAACTCGCCTCCCAGTACCCGGCACCCGGCACGCCTGTCGGGGGTGCTGAACTAAATACTGCGAGGCCAGGCATGATAACTCCACTTATGTTTGCCAATTTTTCCTCCATTAATAAGGAGCGTTATTTTTTATCTGTGTGATGTGTGAGACAATTATTTAATAATGTTAAATTGAGTGAAAATATGATACAAATCTCCCTTGATCGTGCCGGCTGACCCCCGACAGATAAATTCAGAAAGCGTGGAGAATGTTCAGGCGGGGGGGGATTGAGGAGGGGGGCAGATGGTTTTGGAGACGGCGGAGGGAAAAAAATCGGCGAATCGGGAGGGGGCAGACCCTTTGATCGGCGGCCAGAAAACATGGTGCAGCGGTGCCCCGCGCTGTGGCCCCGGGCGCGGGTGGAGAGCCATATCCAGCCATCGTCGCTGCCGCCGTCGCCGCCGTGGCACCCATGCCGGCAGCCATGCCACCAGCAACCACCACCACCACCACCCCAACCCTGATCCCCACAGAAGCCGCCATCGCAGCAGCGCGGATGTTGCGGCGGGCCGTTTCGGTGAAAAGGGCCTTGAGCTGTTCAACTGAATATCGCGCATCCATCAATGTCATCCTGCTCAGCTGTACCCCGTCGCCCAGTGCGGCGGGAAATCCATAACAGCGGCGGAGGTTCGGACATGCGCGTGCCCACAGCCAGAGGCGCCCAACCCCTGGAATCATGGACCCTCCCGGCCCATGACTTTATGACCATATACAAAAGGATAGGGGCGAATCAATCCCCCGCCCCCCCCATTTCTGCAAATTTTTATTGCATATTCCTTCATGCAGTCTTCGCCGCCGGGGGCGCCATCAGGTTATGCAGATTCTCTACATTCTGATCATACGTATTTAATATCATTGCACTCAGTTGCTGCGGCGTCAGGGTGACCCCCATCGACTCAGCCTGTTCCAGATGCACCTCGATCAGGGCCTGCATCAGGCTGCGGTTATAGCCCGTCGCCACACCCGGCCCGCCGCCGCTGCCGCTCCCTTCCCCCCGCATCGGCCCGTGGCCGGCAATCAGCCAGTCCAGCGACACGCCGGTGATCTGCCGGATCTTCTCCAGCATCTCCAGCGGCGGTTCAGAGCGTCCCCGCTCCCAATTGCCCAGGGTTGTCTTCGGCACCCCCAGATGGGTGGCAAACAGCTCCCGCTCCATCGGCTGCCGCGCCGCAATCAACCGGGACGAAAACGCAGTTTCTGGTTTCAACGGGCGGGCCATGGCTGAAAACTTCCTTTCAGTAACAGAGACATAGTTTCAAAACGGCACTTATCGCCTTGAAAATGCACATTTCCCGGTCGGAATTCGGCTTGAAAGCGCAAAAAAGGCACTGAAAGCGATTGAAAGCCTCTTTTCCGGTTGAATAAGCGCCAAATTGGCATTATGTTTTTCTCATTCGTAGGAACTTCCACCCCTCCTATGCCGGCCTGGCAGGACCGGCATCAACCTGAAGGACATACATGCGATGGCCGCCACCCGGGGCCAGCACAAAGCAGATATCAAAAGCACGCTGGAAAAGCGTGGATTGACCCTGCGATGCCTGGACAGGGCCCATAATCTGCCCCTTGGCACATGCAGTTTCACGTTGCGTGAACCCCATGCGGTGGGTGAGCAGGTTATTGCCGCCGCCCTGGGGGTAAGCCCAGGGGAACTGTGGCCGCACCGATACCGTACCGATGGCGTCCGCCTGCGACCGCAGCCCGCGGCCAACTATAAGACGCCCCCCCAAAAACCCAAAACGTCTGAAACGCTGCGCCGTTTTAACGCTAATACCATTGAACAGGTGTAAGAATGAAGGAAATGGGCCTTCAGACCATCCCGCTGGACCAGATCGATGATCGGGACCGGCTGCGCCCGGTGGATGCGGGCCAGGTGCGTTTTCTGGCCGAAAATATCCAGCAGACCGGTCAGCTGTTACAGCCGATCAGCCTGCGTTATCTGCGTGACGGCGCCTATAAGCTGATGGCCGGCGGCCACCGGCTGGCCGCTGTGCGGCAATTGGGCTGGACCGAGATTGCCGCCTTTGTCTTTGAGGCCAATGGCGATGAGGCGCGGCTGGCCGAGATTGATGAAAATCTGGTCCGCCATGAGCTGAACCCGCTGGATCGCGCGGTTTTCCTGGCCGAACGCAAGGCGCTTTATGAAAAGCTGCACCCGGAAACCCGCCATGGTGCCCAGGGCGGCCGGGGGGCGAAGCGCAATGAAGACGACACGCTGTCGTTTTCAAAGGATACCGCCGCCCGCGTCGGCCTGGATGAACGCACCATCCAGCGCGCGGTGATGATTGCCAGCCGGCTGGCCCCCGATGTGCGCGGCCGCATCGCCGGCAGCGCCATCGCCCGCACCCAGACGGAACTGCTGGCCCTGGCCCGGCTGCCCCCGTCCGAACAGCGGGCCATTGTGGAAGCAATGCTGGCCGACAGCCCGCGCGCCCGCAATGTGGCCGCCGCCCGGCGGCTGGTGACCGGTGCCCAGCCGGAAGAGCTGGACCCGGATTCCGGCAAATTCGCCAAGCTTGTCGCGCTGTGGGGCCGCAGCGGCCCGGTGGCGCGGCGGGATTTCCTGACCCATCTGGCCGCCAGCGGTGACCTGACCCGCTTTGGCCCGATCAAAAGAGGAGGCAAGACCAGCCAGGATGAGGCCGCCTGATGAGCACGATCCCGCATCACCAGAACAGCGACTGGTACAGTGCCGCCGATATGGCCCGCTTGATGGGGATCAGCCATCAACGTTTCAACCAGATCGTCGCTGAACGGGGCTGGCGCAGCCCGGATAATCTGCGCTGTACCGGCCACCCAACCGGTATATGGCGCCGTGAAAACGGCAAAATCCTCTACCATTATAGCCTTCTGCCAGCCCTGGTGCGCGCCAGGCTGGCAGCAGGCACCGACATTACACCCCCTGAAGACAGCAGAAAGGCGGTGAAGCAGCGTTTGGCCCGCGACCATCTGTGGGCCCAGTATGAAAAAGCCAGCGACAAGGCCCGCGACCGGGCCCGCCGCAAACTGACCGCCATGCAGGCCGTACACACATGTGTGCAAAGCGGCATGGCCAAGGATGCGTCGGTCCGGATGATCGGGCAGGAACAGGGGTTTTCCGCCGCCTCTTACTATGGCTGGGAAACCCGTGTGGCCGGCATCGACAAGGCCGACTGGCTGCCCTATCTGCTGGACCGCTATACCGGCCGCGTCGCCGACCCGGACAGCTGTTCGGAGGAGGCGTGGGAATTCATCAAGGCCGATTACCTGCGGCCCGAGGCCCGCGCCTTTGAGGTGTGTTACCGCACGCTGGCCCATGTGGCCACCCAGAAGGGCTGGACCATTCCCAGCAGCCGCACCCTGTTGCGGCGGCTGGAACGGGAAATCCCGGTGGTGGTGCGGGTGCTGAAACGCGAAGGGGTGGACGCGCTGAAGCGTCTGTTCCCGGCGCAGGAACGCGACCGCTCCATGTTCCACGCCCTGGAGGCGGTGAATGTGGATGGCCACACCTTTGATGTGTTCGTGACTTTCCCCGATGGCAGCATCGGCCGGCCCTGTCTGGTCGGGTTTCAGGATCTCTACAGCGGCATGATCCTGTCCTGGCGGGTGGACCGGTCGGAAACCAAGGAGCTGGTGCGGCTGGCCATCGGCGACATGGTGCGGCGCTGGGGCATTCCGGATCATTGCTGGCTGGATAATGGCCGGGCCTTTGCCAGCAAATGGATCACCGGCGGCATCGCCAACCGCTATCGTTTCAAGGTGAAGGAGGAGGAGCCATCCGGCCTGTTGACCGATCTGGGTGTCACCGTGCATTGGACCACGCCCTATCACGGCCAGGCCAAGCCGATTGAACGGGCCTGGCGGGATTTCTGCAACAATATCGCCAAAGACCCGCGGCTGGCCGGGGCCTATACCGGCAATAACCCCACGGCCAAGCCGGAAAACTATGCCAGCCGCGCCGTGCCGCTGGATGAGTTTCTGAAGGTGGTGGCCTGGGGCATCCATGAGCACAATAACCGGCCGGGGCGGGATACCAAGGTCTGTGGCCGCCGCCTGTCCTTTCAGGCGGCGTTCGAGGCCAGCTATGCCCAGGCCCCCATCCGCAAGGCCACACCGCAGCAGCATCGCTTATGGCTGCTGGCGGCCGAGGGGGTGAAGGCGCGCGACCGCGACGGTGCCGTGCATATCGAGGGCAACCGGTATTGGGCGGAATTCCTGACCCAGCACCGGGGCGAAAAGCTGGTCGCCCGGTTCGACCCGCAGGATCTGCACGGGCAGGTGCATCTTTACAGCCTCTCCGGCTCCTATCTGGGGGCGGCCCCCTGTGTGGAGGCGGCCGGCTTTGCCGATATCGCCGCCGCCCGCGCCCATGCCGCCAAGCGCAATGCCTGGCTGAAGGCCGTGAAACAGACGGCCAAGGCCGAACTAGCCATGTCCATCGAAGAGGTGGCGGCCCTGCTGCCCGAGGCACCGGAGGCCCCGCCGCCGCCCGCCCCCGGCATCATCCGCCCCGTCTTCGGCAACAATGCCTTGAAGCCGGCGGCGGCGGCGCCGGTGCCGGTGGCGGACAGCGACCCGGAAGCCGATGTGCTGGCCAGTTTCAGCCGCGCCGTGGCCCGGATGCGGCTGGTGGAGCGGGAATAGAGGGTTTCTTGCACCCGGCATTTCCGGACAGAGACAAACCAAAAACAGGAGCAAAATGTGATCGTGCAACAGGAAGCCGCCGCCCCCGGTGCGGCGGGGCGCAGCCGTGCGCCCGCCACCCCGGCCAACCGGGCGCCGCAGACCGGCTTTATCAATACACCCACCGCCGGCCGCATCATCCCCATTCTGCATTACGCGCAGATGGCGCCGGATTTCGCCGTGGTGGTGGGCGTGCCCGGTGTGGGCAAGACAGAGGCGCTGAAACATTATGCCGCCAGCAACCCCCATGTCTGGCTGGCCAGCATGGAACCGGCCACCACCAAGCCCGGCATGATGATGCGGGAAATCGGCCGGGCCATGGGGCTGGATTTGAAATCGCTGGCCGATGCCTCGGTGGAAATCCGCCGCCGGGTGGAAGGCACGCAGGGGCTGATCCTGATTGATGACGGCCAGTTCCTGTCCACCCTGGCGCTGGACCAGCTGCGCACCATCCATGACAAGGCGCAGATCGGCATCGCCATCATCGGCAATGCCGCGCTCTATGCCAATATCAATGGCAGCGGCCGCAAGACCGAACTGGCGCAGCTGTTCAGCCGGGTGGGGATGCGGGCCAATATCCACAAACCCAGCGATGGCGATATCACCGCCCTGCTGCGCGCCTGGGATATTGCCGATGCAGAGGAGGCGAAATGGCTGCGGGTGATCGCCCGCAAGCCGGGCGCCCTGCGCGGCCTGACCAAATTGCTGAAACTGGCCACCCTGCTGGCCGATGGCGAAGACCAGCCCCGCCGCCTGAAACATATGCAAGCCGCCTGGGGCCAGCTGGCCGGCGCGGAGATTGAAACGCAGGCGGCGTGAGGGGGGGGCGGGTTTCGTACAGCAGTGCGCCCGCGTTTTCGCCCGACAGTGCCCTTTCATCCGCACGGCTTTGGCTTCGCCCGCCGGCGCCTTTCAGTGGCTCAACAGTACCGTCGTAGAACAGCGCGTTTCAATTGCTCAACAGTGCCGTCGCAGAACAGCGCGTTTCAATTGCTCAACAGTGCCTTCCCCGCGAAAGCGGGGATCCAGGGGCCACAAGAACAACAGTGGGTCCCTGTGGCCCCTGGACCCCCGCTTTCGCGGGGGAGGCACCGAAGGGTGCAGCCTGCCCCGAAGAATGCAGTCGGCACCCAAACACCCCCCCAACCCGGATACCCCCCATGACCAGACGCCCCCCCATGCCGGCGGAAAGCCAGCGGGCCCGTGCCATCCGGGCCATACAGAGCCGCCGCCGCCAAATCCCCGCTTTGGCGGAGGAAGAGACCTGGCGGGATTTCATTGAACGGGCCACCGGGCTGCGCTCCCTGCGCAGTATGCCGGTGCCGTTTCTGGCCCAGGTGCTGGATGCGCTGGCCGCCGCCGGGGCCAGCGCCGGACCGGGCCGCAGCGGTGACCGGCAGCTGGCAAAGCTGCGGGCCGAATGGATCAGCCTGCATGAAGAAGGCGCGACGCTGGATGCGTCCGACGGGGCGCTGCTGGCCTGGGCCGGGCGGCAACTGGCCCGCCCGGTGGACCGGCTGGACGATCTGACCAGCGCCGATAAACGCCGCCTGATCGAAGGGCTGAAATGCTGGGCCCTGCGCCTGGAGCAGGATTAAGCCATGGGCCAGCCACCCCGCCCCCCCTCCGCCCCCCGCCAGGGGGGGCCATGTGCCGAAACCGCCCGGCCCCGTACCTGCGTGGCGGTGGGGCCGGGCGGTGGGGCGGTGAAATTATACCAATCTCCCTTGATCGTGACCGATCCAGGGAGATTTCAGGTTCCCTCATGTGCCGGGCGCTGCCTCCGGCAGCTTGGCTTACGCGCCCATGGGGGCGCGGGCCGGCGGTCGCCGGCCTCCAACCCGCCTAAAGCTCAACCTTCAGGCGGGTTGGTATTAGTGGGTAAGTCCCTTGGCCGCGGTATCGGCCTTTTCGCGCAGCACATTCAGGCTCGCGCGCAGGGCATCGTCCAGGACCACATGCGAATTGTCGAAATCGTCAGGGTTTTTCCCTTCCTTTTCAGCGCGGTCGATATCTATTTTCTGGAGTGCTTCGATCTTCTCAGAAGAAACGCCAATTTCTGCCAGTTTTTCAAAAACGGTTCGCACACATGCACGTTTAAAGAACTTGTAGTCCGGCGTAGCATAAAGCTCACAATTGAAATCGGTGCTCCACGCCTTCCCGAATGTGCGCCCCGCAACGATGACATCATTGATCTTGGAGAGTTCCTCCTTCGTGATCACCTTGTCGCGCATGGCTACCTGGGCTTTGGTATCGATATCCACCAGCGCTTGGAACATCGTCATCGGGGATATGGCGCTGCCGGCGAGAGCCCACAGATGGATCAGGCTTCCATACAGAGGCTCCTTGCGCGGGTCGAGGGCGGCCTCCGCTTCGGTTCCGGCAGCCCCGTCCTTCTTCTGATTGTCAAAACACCCGGTCAGTGCCAGCACCAGCGCCAGGGCGGTAGTAATCTTCATCAAACGCATGGTTTCCATCTCCACATACACAAGTACGGCGCATCATGGCGATGGTGTTTCCGCCTGTCCACGGGAAAGCAGCCGTGACGGCGCCCCCCATCGATACGCGCGGCTGGCCGCCGGGGCTGGTGGAGATCGCGGCCCGGATCGGGGCGGAGGCGGCGTTGAAACTGGCGCGCGAATATGGCGGCGTGCGGCTTTATGTGCCGCAAACCATGCGGTCTGGCCACCCCATTGCCCGGCTGATCGGCATGGTGGCGGCACAGGCCCTGTGCGACTGGCGGCCGGGGGAACAGCTGGAGCTGCCGACGCTGTACGCCATGCGGGCCAAGAAAACCATGATCATCAAGGCCGAAGGCAGCAACCGCGCCATCGCGCGCAGCCTGGGCGTCAGTGAGCGCTATGTCCGCCAGGTGCGCAATGCCGGCCGCACCCGGACGGGGGAACCGGATTTGTTTGAATAAGGCCAAGCTGCCGGAGGCAGCGCCCGGCGCTTGAGGGAACAGCGTATCCCCCCGGAACAAATTCCCCCCGGATGGCGGGGGCCCCCCCTTCTACCATCCGGCCCCTGTACAACAGGGGAAAATCATGCTGCCCATCCATTTTGCACGTTATGTCGTTCAGCCCGCTCTGGCCCATATGGGCGAAGGGTTGCGGGGGTTCGAAACGCTGCCGGCGGTCTGGCTGGTGGTGGGGACGGCGGCGGTGGAAAGCGGCTTTCGCGCCATCGATCAGCATAGCGGACCGGGCGACCGGACCTGGGGCCCCGCCTATGGGTTCTGGCAGATCGAGCCGGCCACGGCCGAGGATATCCATAACAACTATCTGCATTTCCGCCCCGGCCTGGACCAGCGGCTGCAACGGCTGCTGGCCCCCCGGCCCGACCGCACGGCCCAGCTGGCCACCAACCTGTCCTATGCGGCGGCCCTGTGCCGGCTGATCTATTGGCGGCAGGCGGATTGCGTGCTACCCCAGACCGTGGACCCCGCCCGCTTTGCCGCCCTGTGGAAGCGGTTCTACAACACGCCGGCCGGGGCGGGCACAGAGGCACAGTTTCTGGACAGCTGGCAGCGGCTGGTCGCCCCCTGGCTGGAGCCTTTGTGATGGACCGCCGTTTCTGGCGCGCCCTGATCGCCGCCCTGGTGCCGCCGGCCCTGCTGCTGGGCTTTCTGGCCGCCGCCCTGGTGCTGCCGGCCCGCGCCGATGAACCCATCACCCTGCAACTCTCCCCCGCCCTGGCCGGGTTGGGGGAGGCGTTGTTATCCGCCCTGGTGCTGTTGCTGGCCTGGGCCATCCGCCGCCTGACCCGCTATCTGTCCAGCCGCCAGGCCACCCGCCTGCGCCGCCTGGCCGAACAGGCCCTGGACGCCCAACTGGACGCCACCCTGTCACCGCCGCCCCCGCCGCCCCCGTCGCGCAAACGCGGGGGCCGGGGGCAGAAGTGACGCGGGGGCAGGGGGCGGGCGCTGGCTTCTGCACTTGAGGCGCGCGGTTCCTTTCGGGTGCTTCAGGCCCGCTCTTTGCCCGTCAGCCGGGCTCTCTCTACCGTCATCCCGGCGCAGGCCGGGATCCAGGATCACAGGCACTGCCTTCACCGCCTTGATCAGCAAAGCCGCGCTGTCGGGCGCGTGGCCCCTGGATCCCGGCCTTCGCCGGGATGACGGGAAAAGGTGTCTGGATAAATGTGCGGGGCCGGACCATACGCGACACGGGCCCCCCCCCTCACTTCATGCGAAACCGATTGCGCAGCCCCAGCCCGATCAGGAACAGCAGGATCAACCCCAGCACCGTCTGCACTCCGCTGAACGCCGCCAGCCAGCCGGAGAGCTGTTTCAAGGTGGCGGCATCCACCAGCTCCTTGCGCAACCCCAGCGAGGCCAGGGTGTTGGCCGCACTGACCCCCAGCGCATGGGGGAAATCCCAGGCCAGCGTCGGCCCAAACGGCAATGTTCCCAGCACGATCAGCAGCAGCAGCCAGCTGATGGGAACCTCATAGCTTTGGCCATAATTGCAAAGGATACCGTAAAACCTGATCGGCAATCCTTTGATCCACCCATCCTTCACCAGCCGGCATTCCATCTCCTTGGCGAAGAACATGAGTTCATCCTCATGCTTCTTCAGCCGATCCATTTCCAGCTTCAGCCGTTCATAGGCGTGAGTGAAGGTTTTTGCCTCATTCTGGTTTTTGGGCCGTTGCGGCCATGTCGCCTGGTTCCACATGGTGCCTTCGTGCAGCTTGGCACCGTGGAACATGGGGGGGGAATGGTTGAAGGTGCATTGCTCGAAGCTGGTGTTGCCTTTGAATTCGGCGTTGGTGAAAAGCACACTGTCAGCAAATTTTACATGGCTAAAATCAGCATACTCGCCAATATTGACGCCACTGAAATCTGCGCTGCCAGCGAACTCTGCACTGCTAAAAAAGGAGTTTTTTATTATAGATGTTCCATTGAAGTAAGAGTTTTTCGAAAAAATAGTTCCGCAAAAAGATGCGTCTTCTTCAAAGAATGTATTTCTGAAATCAGCGTTTCCGGAGAAATTCGCGGAGGCGAAACTGCCGCCCATGTTGAACAAAGATCCTTTAAAAAATGCATCATCGATAAATTTTGATTTTTCAAAAAAACTAATTTTTAGCGAATAAAACTCAAAGTAAATTTTTTTATCAAAAAATGTAGAATTTAAATCAACAAATTCGTCCGAAGCCGGCATTCTAATTCTTCGTAATCCTGCGCGCTTGGAGAATAAATTTTTGATCTTCAAAAGATCGATGTGATTAAATTTGGAAAATTCCATTTCTTCAAGAACGTCTTTCAATCGTTCCCGATCTTCCGCCGTCCACAGATGCGCATAGTACCGGTTCCAGGCGATCCGGTTCCGCTTCTGAAGCTCAAAATCCCCCTTTTCCGGCACCCCATACAACGTCGCCAGCAGATACCACGGGTTATCTTCTGCCGGGGTCAGCGCGGGTGTCGTCTCGGTGTTGGTCATCGGCGGGGCTCGGGGGGCGGTTGTGAAAGCGGTTGAGCTTTACCGATGAACGGGCGCGGGGGCAATGGGGGGCGGGTTGTCTGCCCGGACTGTTGATTGCGGTGGCGGCTGCACACGCACCAGCGTCAGGCCGACATTTATCTGGGGGTGCAAACGTTGCCCCCTGCACGAAGCTGCCTTCCCCGCGGAAGCGGGGAACCAGGGGCCACAAAAACCACGCTTCGGTGCCCATGGCCCCTGGACCCCCGCTTCCGCGGGGGAGGCAGGTAGAGCCAGGGGGCGATGTCGGCCCCTTCTTCCGCGGGGAAGGCACCTTTGTGCCATGACGCCCCCCACCCTCAGGCGGAACTGCTTCCCGCTGTAGGGGGGGCGGGCGGCCCCCTTACCTTCCGGCCATCGCGCTGATCACCAGCCAGCAGAACGGGGACCATCCATGGCCAGACAGCTCAGCGGAAACCAAGCTTTTGCCCCGGCGGCGGTGCTGCCATGAGCGGGCTGGTGGCCATCCGTGAAGCCATCGCCACCCGCCTGCTGTCCGTGCCGGAGATCGGCCGGGTGCATGGTTGGGAACGGCCTTTTACCACAGCCGCCGGGTTGCAGCAATTTTACGGCTGGCCCGCCGATACGGCGGATGCCCCCATCCGGGGCTGGTGCGTCACGCTGCGGCGGTTCAGCGGCAGCCCGGCGCGCACCGGCCGGGGCCGGCGCATCACCTGTCAGTGGCGCATTATCGGTTACCTGTCGTTGCAGGATGCGTCCGCGTCGGAAATGACGCTGACCGGGCTGATCGACCGCATCGCCGCCGCCTTTGATGCCGATCCCACCCTGGGCAACACGGTGTCCCGCAGTGCCAAGGGGGAACCACCCGACACGCTGGCCGGCATTCAGTGCCGCAAGATCACCGTGCTGCGCCTGCCGGAAACCCCGCCCTGCCATCAGGTCTGGCTGACCCTGCACACCCAACATTTCGCCTGAGGTCACCATGGCACCACCCTTCGCAGCGCAGAAGAGCAGGCCGGGAACCGGCCCGGCGGCGACCGCCGCCGCGCGGCACGTGCCGCGTGAAGCCAAGCTGCCGGAGGCAGCGCCCGGCGCCTGAGGGAACAAGGAAAATAACCAAACCGAGGGGGGCCGCTTAAGGGGTGACCGCAACCATGGGCACCCCGGCACCCCTGGCCAGAAGAAGAACAAGAAGACCGGCCAACGGCCTCCCCACCCGCAAAACAGCTTTGCTGAAACCAAACCCCGGCGGTGCCCGTGATGTGCCCGCCGGCAAGGAGACACTCATGCCCATTCTCAGCGCCCCCAAGAATTACCGCGAACAGATCCTGCTGGCCAAGGCAGAAGCCAGCTATGGCGTGGATGCCGGCCCGACGGGCGCCAATGCGCTGCGCTGCTATGACGTGCAGATCAAGCCGTTGCAGGCCGACAAGAAGACCCGCAGCTTCATCCAGCCGCATCTGGGTGCCCGCCCCAGCCTGATGGCGATGCAGCGCAGCGAAATCAGCTTCAAGGTGGAAGCCTGCGGCGCCGGTGTGGCCGGCGATCTGCCGCCCCACCATGATCTGCTGCGCGCCTGTGCGCTGAATTCCACCCAGGTGGCCGCCACCCCGACATCCACCATCGCTGCCACCGCCACCTATGGCGCCGGCGGCGGCGGTACCGTCACCTATACCCGCACGGCCGCCTATGCCGGCGTGCTGGCCCGCACGGTGACGGCCACCTGCACCACGGCGGGCGCCAGCGGTGCCGCCAAGTTCAGCATTTCCGCCCCGGCGGTGGGCCATCTGCCGGCCTATAATGTCACCAACGTCACCCTGACCGATGGCACGGCGCTGGCGCTGCCGGGCGGGGCCAGCATCACCCCGACGGTGGGCACCGCCTTTACCGTGGGCAATACGTTCTCCATCGCGCTGACCCCGGCGGAAACCCGCTATGAGCGCACGTCCGACCGCGCCAGCCACGGTTCCGTCAGCCTGTACATGATGATCGATGATGAACGTCACAAGATCGTCGGCGCGCGCGGCACGGTGAAGCTGGTGCTGGGCATTGGCGAATTCCCCTATTTCGAATTCTCCATGACCGGTTATTTCGCCCCGCCGGAACTGGCCGTGGCCCCGATCGGCGATTTCAGCGACTGGACCGATCCGCTGCATATCGCCGCCGATACGTCCAGCCTGTGGCTGGCCAACAAGGAACTGGTGGCCAACAATGCCGAGTTGGACCTGGCCAACACCTATGCCCTGAAGGAACGTATCGGCCGCCGCGCCGTGCGCATCAATGAATGGGCGACCAAGTTCACCAGCACGGTGGAAGCCCCGGCTTTGTCCGATCTGGACCTGTGGAACGTGTCGCAGAGCCGCACCCGCATCACCGCCCAGGTGCTGCATGGCAAGGTGCCGGGCAATGCGCTGTTCATCGATCTGGCCTCCATGCAGATCGACGCGCCCAGCCCGTCGGAAGATGAATCCGATTACATGCTGGGCATCACCGGCGACGTGCTGCCCGTGCAGGGCGATGACGAGCTGAAGCTCTGTTTCCGTTAAGTTTTTCCGGCTTGCCGGAAAAACTTAACGGGCTGTGCGTGCGCCCTCAAGCGCCGGGCGCCGCCATCCGGCGGCTTGGCTGACGCCGCACACGCGGCGTGGCGGCAGTCGCCGCCGGGGTCGGGCCTGGGGGGCCGTTCTTCGCAATGGCTCCCCGGGTCGGGTCAACGTTGCCCCGCTTTCTACGGTTCCCGCCTTCTCACTACCGTCGCCACCACTCTCCACCGTCATCCCCACCCACTACCGTCACCCCGGCGAAGGCCGGGGTCCAGGTTCGTAGAGCAATGCGCCCGTGAGTCTGGATCCCGGCCTTCGCCGGGATGACGGTGGAGAGTGGGGATGGCGGTGGAGAGAGCACCACAGCCCACGTGAGCACCACCACCCACGCGGGTACCACCACCCTTCCCCCTTCACCCACAACCCTTTTTCCTATCTTCCAGGAGTTCCCACCATGGGTTTGAAAGTCGCTTCCGAAGTCACCGTCCGTCGCAAGGCCATCATCCGCGAGCCGCGCAACGACCATTCCTTCTATGACCACAGCGTGAAGATCGACTTCACCATCATGGCCAACAGCGAGGAAGACGAGCTGTACAAGCAGACCTTCGTGGCCCCGCTGCGCTCTGACTTCGTGACCGACGAGGATTACCGCCGCGCCGTGCAGGAACACGAGGCGCAGGCCCGCGGCTATGCCCGCAAGCTGTTGACCAAGGTGGTCACCGGCTGGCCGGCGGACAAGAAGGAAAGCGGCCTGGAAGACGCCAATGGCGAGGCGTTGGCCTTCTCTGACGAGGCGTTGGCCCAGCTGCTGGAACTGCCCTACGCCGTCACCGGCCTGGTGAAGGCGTACCGTGAAGCGGTGGAAGGCAAGGGCGGTCAGCGGGGAAACTGATCGGCTTTGCCGAGGCCTGGGCGCGCGGGTTCCGGCCCGCGCGCCTGAGCGAGGCCGAGGCGGGCGATCAGCTGGCGCGGTTGACGGGGCGGGCGGATGCCCCGCCGCCGTCGCCCTCCGCTCCCCCCGCCCCGGAACGGCGGGAGGATTACCCGGTTCTGGAATGCCTGGTGCCGCTGGCCCTGCTGTTTCTGCGTGCTGCCAGTTCCATGCGTCGCCCCGCCATGGGCGGCCCGCCGCTGGGCATGGATTGGGTGCAGGTGCAGGCCCTGGCCAGCATGACCGGCTTTCCCATCACCGCCTGGGACGTGGACACGCTGGATGATATGGCCGCCGCCGCCTGCACCATCCTGCACGAACAGGCGGCCCGGTTGAGTGATTAGGCGGGGGGAGACCGCCGGGGAACCAGCACGCCCTTGTTTTTCAATCCCTTGCCCTTTCTCCCCCCGTCATTCCCGCGCAGGCGGGAATGACGGTTTAAGGCGCTGGAAAACATCAGGAAATCTCGCTCGGCGACTGCCGTTTCCGGGAACATTTAACAAGGACACCCTGCCATGGCCCTGCGTGTGGAAGCCGAACTGACCCTGAATGATGCCGGTTTCACGGCCGCCATGAAAGAGGCCGCCCGCCAGATGCAGGGCCTGCGCGATGTCGCCATCGAGGCGGGCGCAACCATGAGCAGGATGGCGTCGGCACAGCAGGAAGCCACGCAGGCCATGGCGGACAGCAACCGCCAGACCCAGGAAATGGCCCGCAGCATGACCGATGCGGTCAACGCCCTGGCCACCGCCAGCGCGGCCATCGCCAAACTGGGCGCCGACAGCCAGAGCGGCATCGGCGACAGCATTGGCATGTTGGCCCAATGGACCCAGATCGGCGTGGATGTGGCGGGCCAGACAGGCGGCCTCACGAGACACATGAACGCTCTGTCGGGTGCCCTCGGCAGGATTGGCCCTGTCGCGGGCGTTGCTGCCGGTGCGGTGGCCGCCATCGCAGCGGCGGTGATCATCGGCTACAAGGCCTTTTCCGATTACCATGATTCCGTGCAGGCGGTGGAACGTGCCAACAAGATGGCAGCGGTTTCCATCGGCATGACGCGTTCCCAGCTGGAACAGCAGGCATCCACCGCCGCCAATCAGGCCGGCATCAGCATCAAGGCGGCCCGCGAACAGCAGGCCGCCTATATTGCCACCGGCAAGATCGGCGGCAGCGTCATGAGCGGGCTGATCGGTGTCAGCCGTAATTATGCCCTGGCGACCGGGCAGGATGCCTCGGCCGCCACCGCCAGCCTGGCCCGCCTGTTCAGCGATCCGGCCAAAGGCGCGCAGGAACTGAGCAATTCCATGGGGCTGCTGAGCGATGCCAGCCTGGTCACGGTGCAGAACCTGGTCGCCATGGGCAATGAAACCGCCGCCCAGAACATCATTCTGGATGCCTTGGGCCAAAAGGTGCAGGGCGCCACGACGAACCTGACGGCGCTGGGACGCGCCGGTGCTGCGGCCGCCAAAATGGCGGGCGGGATGTGGGACTGGCTTGGTGAGAAAGTTTCCAGCCTGGTCTTCAACAATGCCACGCCCGATGAAAAAGCCACCGAGGACATGAAGGACGCGGCGGCCAGAATGGCCAGCGCCAAGGCTGAACTGACCCGGTTGCAGCAGCAAGGCCTGACACCCACCAACAGCCGGCTCGCCTCTGCGATAAACCAGGAATATGCCCAGGCCCAGCAGGATTTTCAAAAACATCAGGCAACGCTGACCCAGATCCAGCAGCAGGCCCAGGCACAGCGGAACCAGCAGGAGGCAGAAGATAAGGGGCGCGTCGCTGGCGCGCTGGCCCGCGAACTGGATACCTACGCTGCCCAGCAGAAAAAGCTGCTGGAGCAGAAGCAAAAGCTTGAAGACGGGTTGAATAACGGCAGCGGCCTGGCAGATCGGGGGCAGGTGAGTGCCCAGCTGGCCCGGGTGAATGGTGCCCTGGGCACCATGATGACGGAACAGCAGAAGGCCACCAAGCTGCAGAACGCCGAGGCCGCCGCCGTCAACATGACCGGGCTGGCGCGCGACCAGTATCTGGCCCGCATCCGGGCGGAGGTGGAGACCTCAGGCCAATTGATCTCCACCCAGGACAAGCAGGTGAAAATCCAGCAGGCCGTCACCGCCGTTACCATCCAGCACGCCACCGCCATGGCGAACCTGAAACGCGAACAGGATTTGTCGGTGGATGCGGCCATCCGCATGGCCGATGCCGCCGGCAAGGGCGAAGCCGCCCAGCGGGCCGCCACCTATGCCAACGAGGAAGCCGCCGCCAGCGCCCGCAGCGCCCAGGAGGCCAGCATCATCGCCGCCGCCAACAAGCGGAAGGAGATTGAGACGGCGCGCGGCATCGCCAATGAAGAAATCGCCAGCCTGGAACAGCAGACCGCGGCCAACAACGCCCTGGCCGCGGCCCTGGAACAGGGTATCGACATCACCAAGGAACTGGCGCGGGAAGAATATCAGCGCGTCATGATCTCCAAGCTGGGCAAGGACGCCACCGAAGACCTGGCGCGGGCGATGAAGGCCTATGACGATAAAATCGCCAGCGAGGACCGGCTGGAGGGCCTGCGCAAACAGAAGGCCGAGGCCGATAAGCTGAAGGAAGAGGCCGCCCAGGCCGCCCAAGAGGCCGAAAGGGCCGCGAAGGAGGCCATCGACAAGACCGCCAGCGGTCTGACGGATGCCATCTATGACCAGCTGACCGGGAAGGACGACAGCATTGTCGGCTGGTTCAAGAACCTGTTCAAGAAGATCAGCGCCGAGGCGATCAAGACCCGCATCATCCTGCCGATTGTCACCAGCATCGTGGGCTCCATGCCCAGCCTGTTCGGTATCGCGCAACCCGATGCCCCGGCCGCCGCCACACCCAATGCCGGGGCCGGTTCGTCAACGGCCAACCCGTCCGACCTGCTGAAGCAGAGCCTGAATGCCGGTGCCTTTGCACAGGGCAATCCCTTTGCCGGCGGCGCGCAGATGTCTGTGTCCAGCATGTTGGGTTTGGGCCTGGGCAGCACGGCCAGCGCGGCCGGCGCGGCCGGCACGCAATCCCCCCTGTCCGGCCTGCTGGAAATGGCCAATGGCGGCGGTCTGGCCAAGCTGGTCGAGGGCATGGACAAGATGACTGCCAAGCTGGGCGACCTGTTCTCCGGCGGGCTGGACGGGCTGTTCGGCAAGGGCGGGCTGTCCGGTGGCGTGGTGAAATTGCAGGAATCCCTGTTCGGCAAGGAAGGGGTCAGTGGCCTGCTGGGATCGGGCGGTACCTTGTTTGGCTCCGCATCGGCGGCGGCTGGGGTTGCCGGCGCGCTGGGGGGTATCGGTTCCGGCATGATGGCCGGGCAGGTGCTGGGCATGTTGGGCATCGGCAAGGGCAACAGCAAGGGTGCTGCCATCGGCGGCGCCCTGGGCGGCTTTGCCGGCTCCTTCGCCGGCCCCATGGGCAGCCTGCTCGGCTCCATCGCCGGCGGCGCCATTGGCAGCCTGTTCGGCTCCAAGCCTTCCAACAAGGAAGGCAGCGCCGTCATCGATCTCAACAGCGGCAACTATCAGATCGGCGGTTTCACCGGCAAGAAATACAGCCAGGAAAACCGCGATACGGCCGGTTCCATCGCCGACAAGGTGCTGTCCATCAAGGATGCGCTGGAAAAGCAGCTGGGCGCGCAGATCAAGGGTTCCATCGCCGTGGGTGCCGGCAGCCGCGACGGGCTGTTCGCCACGGCGCTGAACAGCTCCACCCGCACCAGCTTTGATTCCTCCGAAGCGGGGATGAAGCAGCTGATCAGCTATGTGACGCAGCAATTCGTCACCGGCATCCAGGATCAGCTGGCACCGGAAATCTCCGCCGCCTTGGGTCGGGTTGATTTTTCCAACATGGAAAAGGCCGGGGGCGATATCGACTTCATCACCGGTTTCCGCGACAGCCTGAAATCGCTGAAGGGCGATATGGGGCTGGCCGATCAGGCCACCGCCCAGGCCAGCGCCCAGGTGAAGGAACAGGTCAACGCCATCCGCAGCTTCCACGACACGGCCGCCCGCCTGTTCCCCGATGCCATGGGCGAGGTGGACAGCACCCTGCGTTCCTATGTCGACGGTCTGATCGGCGTGCGCGATGCCGCCCCCGCCATGACGGAGGTGGAAAGCGCCATGGCGGTGCTGGAGGCGAAGTGGAAAGCCTATATCCCGCTGATGACCGAGGTGGGCTACAGCACCGCCCAGGCGCAGCAGCTGATGGCCGACGGGCTGGCCAAGGCCAAGGAGGGGGCCAAGGGCGACTGGATGGGCGGTATGGACCGCGAATTCAACTCGCTGATCGGCAATGATTACATCAACAAGGTCCGCGACCTGAAGACCAACCGCGACACCCAGTATCGCAATGCCGATGCGCTGGGGGCCGACCGGGCCATCGTGGATCGCAACACCAATGCCGCCCTGAAGGGCGTGCTGGAAAACGCCAACCTGCGCCCTGACCAGTTGCAGGAAGCCATCCGCCTGTTCGGCACCGATTTCCCCGAAGCCGCCAGCATCGCCCAGGGTGCGCTGGACAAGCTGACCGGCAGCGTGACCGACACCGGCAAGGCCGCCGCCAACGCCGCCGCCACGAAAGAGGCGCTGGAAGGCCTGAAAGACCGCACGGCCAAGGCCGATGGCAGCGCCGACACCCAGGCCGGCGCGCTGGCTATATTCGACCGCGCCCGCGACCGGGAGCTGGAAAGCGTGCGCAAACGCGTGGAGGCGGGCGAGCTGGGGGCCGAAGTGCTGACGGAGACGGAAAAGGTGCTGGGCGCCGAACGCGTCGCCCTGGCCAAATCCTATGCCGACAAGGCCAAGGCCATCGACACCGGCCTGGCCGACCGTCAGCTCGCCGTGGATGTGGCTGGCAAGCCCGACGCCGAAATCCAGATCCTGGCCAACAAGCAGAAAGCCGAACTGAACGCCGCCAGGGCCGCCGGCTACACCGAAGAACAGATGACCAAGCTGGCCAAGGTGCTGGATGGCGAGATGAAGCTGGCCGTGGACAAGCTGGCCGAGGCCACCAAGGCCGTCAATGATGGCATTGAAGACCGGCTGTTCAACGCCACGAACGATACCAACACGAAAGAGGGCGCCCTGGCCGCCTTCGACCGGCAGGCCACGAAGGATGTGGAAACCGCCCGCCGCACGCCGGGCGCCGATATTGACAAGCTGAACACCGCCATCGGCCTGGACCGGCAGAAGATCGTCGATCAGTTCAAGAAGAAGTCGGACGATATCTATGCCGGTCTGGCTGACCGTCAGCTCGCCGTGGATGTGGCTGACAAGCCCGACGCCGAAATCCAGATCCTGGCCCGCAAGCAGGAGGCTGAGAGGGCTGCCGCCCAGGCCGCCGGCTACACCATCGACCAGATGGACAAGCTGGCCGCCGTGCTGGGTGGCGAGATGAAGCTGGCAGTGGACAAGCTGGCCAAGGCCACCAAGGCCGTCAATGATGGCATTGAAGACCGGCTGTTCAACGCCACGAACGATACCAACACGAAAGAGGGGGCGCTGGCCGCCTTCGACCGGCAGGCCAAGAAGGATGTGGAAACCGCCAGCCAGACGCCGGGCGCCGACATCAACAAGCTGAACACCGCCATCGGCCTGGACCGGCAGAAGATCGTCGATCAGTTCAAAAAGAAGTCGGACGATATCTATGCCGGTCTGGCTGACCGTCAGCTCGCCGTGGATGTGGCCGGCAAGCCCGACGCCGAAATCCAGATCCTGGCCCGCAAGCAGGAGGCCGAGAAGGCCGCCGCCAGGGCCGCCGGCTACACCATCGACCAGATGGACAAGCTGGCCGCCGTGCTGGGTGGCGAGATGAAGCTGGCGGTGGACAAGCTGGCCGAGGCCACCAAGGCCGTCAATGACAGCATCGCCGACCGTCTGTTCAACGCACAAACCGACACCAGCACCGAAGCGGGCGCCATTGCCGCCTTCAACCGGCAGGCAGACAAGCAGCGCGAGGAATATATCAAGACCCCCGGCGCCAATATCACCGACTACAACACCGCCATTGATCTGGAACGCGAGAAGATCAAGCAGCAGTTCGCCGAGAAGAACAAGGCCATCGCCGATGGCTTTGCCGACCGCAGATTCGCGGTGGCCAATGACGGCGCGCCGGATGAACAGATCAACGCCCTGGTACGCAAGCAGAAGGCGGAGATTGCTGCCGCCGAGGCGGCCAAATACACCGTCGAGCAGATGACGGAACTGAAAGATGTGCTGGGCATTGAACTGGCCCACGCCATCGATCAGGCCAAGAAGGCTGCCAACCAGCGCATCGATGACCGTCTGTTCAACGCGCAAACCGACACCAACACGCTGGACGGTGCCCTGGCCGCGTTCAACCGGCAGGCCAAGAAGGAACGCGACGAGCTGGAAAAGATCGGCGGCGCCAATCTGGTTGATTTCGACACGGGCAGCGAGCTGGAACGCAAGAAGATCGCTGATCAGTTCAAGAAGAAGTCGGACGATATCTATGCTGGCTTTGCCGACCGTAATTTTGCCGTCGATGTCTCGGGCCAGAAGGACGAACAGCTTAAGCTGCTGAAGCGCAAGCAGGAGGCGGAATATGAGGCGGCCAAGGCCGCCGGTTATTCCACCGATCAGCTGCTGAAACTGTCTGGCGTGCTGGCCAAGGAATTCAGCCACGCCGCCAAGCAGGCAGCCGACGCCGCCAACCTGCGCATCGATGACCGTCTGTTCAGTGCCCAGACCGACACCAACACGCTGGACGGTGCCCTGGCCGCGTTCAACCGGCAGGCCAAGAAGGAACGCGACGAGCTGGAAAAGATCGGCGGCGCCAATCTGGTTGATTTCGACACGGGTACTGATCTGGAACGCAAGAAGATCGCTGATCAGTTCAAGAAGAAGTCGGACGATATCTATGCTGGCTTTGCCGACCGTAATTTTGCCGTCGATGTCTCGGGCCAGAAGGACGAACAGCTTAAGCTGCTGAAGCGCAAGCAGGATGCGGAATATGAGGCGGCCAAGGCCGCCGGTTATTCCACCGATCAGCTGCTGAAACTGTCTGGCGTGCTGGCCAAGGAATTCAGCCACGCCGCCAAGCAGGCGGCCGACGCCGCCAACCTGCGCATCGACGACCGGCTGTTCAATGCTGAAACCGACACCAACACGCTGGACGGTGCCCTGGCCGCGTTCAACCGGCAGGCAGCCAAGGAACGCGAGGAACTGGAAAAGATCAGCGGCGCCAATCTGGTTGATTTCGACAAGGGCAGCGATCTGGAACGCAAGAAGATCGCTGATCAGTTCAAGAAGAAGTCGGACGATATCTATGCCGGCTTCGCCGACCGCGATTTTGCCCTGTCCGTCTCCGGCAAGCCCGACGAACAGATTCAGCTGCTGGACCGCAAGCAGAAGGCGGAATATGCGGCAGCAGAGGCGGCCGGTTATACCACCGATCAGCTGGCAAAGCTGTCTGCCGTGCTGAAGGGGGAAATGTCCCAGGCGATGGACCAGATGGCCGAGGCGGCCCGCCAGGTCAATCAGAACATCGACGACCGCATCTTCAACGCCACCAACGATACCAGCACCCGCGAAGGGGCGCTGGCGGCCTTTGACCGCCAGGCCGCCCGCGAGCGGGTGGAAGTCGCCAAAACGCTGGGCGCTGATCTGGTGAAACTGGAAGAGGCGCTTGGGCTGGAACGCGCCGCCATCAACAAGCGGTTCAATGATGAACAGATCAAGGCGCTGAACCAGGTCGGCGGGGCGCTGCGGCAATGGGTCAATAATGTCCGGGCCACCAATGCCACGCCGGCCGTCAACCGCGACCTGGCCCGCAGTCAGTTCGAAAAGCAGATGACCCTGGCCAAGGGCGGCAATCTGGATGCCTTGCAGGGCCTGACCGATTATGCCCAGCGGCTGATCGATGCCGAAACCCCCTATACCGCCTCTGGTGCCGACCGCCGCGCCATGGTGGAAGCCATCCTGTCACAGATCGAGGCGCTGCCCGCCGTCCAGGGCTATGACAAGCAGATCCTGGAGCAGATCAAGGATCTGAATAACAACCTCGATATCGGCGACAAGGTTGAAGGTGTCGGCACCGAGGTGAAGGACGCTGCCACCGGCGAGAAGACCAATACCGACCGGGTGATCCAGACCATCATCGGCTTCCAGCGCTGGCAGGATCAGGTCTGGTGGCAGCAATATCAGTTCCTGGCCAGCTTCAATGGCCATCTGGCGGCGATCCACCAGAACACCGCCGATGCCGCCATCAACCTTCATGTGGTGCAGACCATCATCGGCCTGCAACATTGGCAGGATCAGGTCTGGTGGCAGCAATATCAGTTCCTGGCGGGTTTTGCCGGCCATCTGGAGGTGATCCGCCAGAACACGACCGATATGGCCGTACGTCTGGCAACCCCGCCGGCCGGTAATGACAATGCCGTGGTGCAGACCATCATCGGTTTGCAGCAATGGCAGGATCAGGTCTGGTGGCAGCAATACCAGTTCCTGGCAGGCTTTGCCGGGCAGCTGGAGGCGATCCGCCAGAACACGACCGATATGGCCATGCGTCTGGCAGCCCCGCCGGCCAGCAATGATAATGCGGTGGTCCAGGCTATCATCGGCTTGCAGCAATGGCAGGATCAGGTCTGGGGCGCGCAGCAGCAGTTCCAGGCGGGTTTTGCCGGCCAGCTGGACGCGATCCGTCAGAATACGCTTGATACGGCCGTGCGTCTGGCAGCCCCACCGGTCACCCCGCCGGCCAGCAATGATAATGCCGTGGTGCAGGCCATCATCAACCTGCAGCGCTGGCAGGATCAGGTCTGGGGCGTGCAGCAGCAGTTCCATGCCGACGATCAGGCGGTCTTCAGCAAAATCCGCCACAATGTGGCGGCCACGGCCGAACGGCTGGGCGGCAACTTCTCGTACGCCAGGGGCACCGATTTCCACCCCGGCGGCATGGCCATGGTGGGCGAGGAAGGGCCGGAGCTGGTGCAACTGCCGCGCGGATCGCAGGTCTTCACCAAGGCGGAAACGCTGGAACTGGCGCGGCTCAGCGCCAAGCGGCCGCGCCTGGCCGAGGGCAAGGCCGGCGGCGGGGTGGATCATGACCGGCTGGCCGCTTCCATCGACCGGCAGGCCCAGGCGGTGGAACGCCAGAATGCCCTGCTGGAGAAAATCGCCGCCAACACGGCCGATGGGGCCGATGCCGCCGCCCAGACGGCCGCCATCGTCACCAAACCGGCCCGCGTCAAGGTCGGCACCATTGCCAAGCTGCGGAGGGCTGGTTGATGACCCATTGGCTGATGCGCGCCTATCCCTTTGATCCGGCGCTGGGAACCACCCGTACCGTCTATGCCTCGCTGCGCGGCTGGGTCAGCGAGCCGGACGAACAGGATGCCGCCCCCAACACCTATTGGGACCGGCGCATCGATGTGCCCATGACCACCCATGCCAGCCTGTGGAGCGGCGATGCCATCGGCGGCCGCTCCAGCGCCAGCTATGGCGCGGTGCAGGTGGCCAACCAGGATGGCGGGCTGGATCACTGGCTGGACTGGGCCTGGGACGGGCGCAGCATCGAACTGTGGCGCAGCGAAGCCGCCCGCCCCCGCCGCCTGTCCGATTTCACCCTGATGACCCGGCGCACGGTGGAGGAAATCGTGCCCGGCGACATGATCGAACTGGTGCTGACCGACCTGCAGGCCCGTTTCACCGCCCCGGCCCGGCGCGGCATCTTTGCCGGCACCGGCGGGGCAGAGGGCGGCGACAGCCTGAAGGGCCGCGCCAAGCCCTTTCTGCTGGGCCGGGCCCGGCGCTTTGAACCGCTGCTGATCGATGCCGATTTCAATATCTATATGATCGATCCGGCCGGGTTCCGTGCCCTGCTGGCGGCCGATGATGGCGGGGCACCCTTTACCATCGGCCCCGATGTCGCCGATTATGCGGCGCTGAAGGCGCTCAGCATGGCCAGCCTGGATCTGGCCACCGCCAAGGGGGCCGGCCTGCTGCGCCTGTCGGAAAAGCCGCGTTTCCGCCTGCGGGTGGATGCCGAAGGCGTGGCGCCCGATGGCAGCTGGATTTACAGCGCCGCCCAGCTGGCCCGCCATGCCGCCATGGCCTTTGCCGGGCTGGGGGCCGGCGATATCGACCATACCAGCGTCAACGCCCTGCACGCCTTGCAGCCGGCGGTGCTGGGCCATTGGTCCGATGGCGGGGGGGAACTGGGCACCGATGCCCTGATCGACCGCATCATGGAAAGCATCGGCGGCCATTGGGGCATTTCCGCCGAAGGGCTGTTCCAGGTCGGGCGCTATGATCTGCCGGCCGCCACACCGGTGGCCCGCTTCACCCGGCGCGACATGCTGAATATCGTGCCGCAGCAGGCGGCCCGCCGCATCAAAAGCGTGCGGCTGTCCTATCGCCCCGGTCTGGCGCTGTCTGAACAGGAAATCGCCCAGGGCATTCCCGCCGCCGTGCGCGAACTGGCCACCCAGGACCGCGAATGGACCGATACGGCCACCAGCCCGGCCGTGGCGGCCGAAAGCCTGCTGGCCGAAGCGCTGGAAAAGGAAACCGGCTTTGATGCCCGTGCCGATGCGCTGGCCGAGCGTGACCGGCTGCTGGCCCTGCTGGGGGCGCGGCGCCAGCCCTTTGACATCACCCTGCCGCTGAACCCGGCGACCGAGCCGGTGCGCATTGGCGACACGATTGACATTCAGCACCCGCGCTATGGGCTGGCCAATGGCCGCCGCGTGGTGGTGCTGCGGCGGGATGCGGATACCGCCCCCGCCATCCCGACCCTGACCCTGACGGTGCTGTGACATGGCGAACCTGACCATCCTTTACGATCTGGCCAGCGACAAGGGCAGCCTTTCCGGCAGCGGCAATGGCTGGGCCGGCGCCCTGCCGCCGGCCAATCTGCGCAATGACGATCTGGCCGCCGTGGCGCGCTATCTGGATATCCGCAACAGCCCGGCCCGGCTGGTGGCTGGTTTTGACCGGGTGCGCCCGGTCAATGCCTGGGCGCTGATCGGCCATAATGCGTCCAGCCTGGCCACGATGCGGGTGGGGCTGGCCGATGCGCCGTCGCTGTCGCCCGTGATCTATCAATCGCCCACGGCCCCGGTCTGGGAACCCACCATCGTCTGGGGCAGCCTGCCCTGGGGTGTCTGGCCCTTTGACGGGGTGGATAAGGAAACCTTCCCCGGCGCGCCCATCGCCTTTCACCTGTCGCCGGAAACCCATTATGCCCAATATGCCTTTCTGGAAGTTGCCGATCCCGGCAATCCCGACGGCTATTTCCAGGCCGGGCGGCTGATGATCGGCCAGGGCTGGGTGGCCCCGGATGTGGAGAACCATGATTATGGCTCCTCCGTCCAGATCATCGACATGGCGGAGAAAACCCGCACCAAGGGCGGCCGCCGGCTGGTGGGCGAGGCCCCGAAATACCGCCAATGGGAAATCAAGCTGTCCTATCAGAGCGAGGCAACGGCGCTGGGCGTCTATCACGATCTGATGTGGCGGGGGATCAAGGGTGACCTGCTGGTCATCTGGGACAGCGACAAGGAACCCGCCATCCGCAACCGGCTGACCCTTTATGGCGCGCTCGCCGGCACGTCACCCATCACCATTGTGGAGCATGACGGCTGGGACGTCGTGCTGCAGATCGAGGAGCTGATCTGATGCCCGTTACCTTGAATGGCCGCACCTGGGCCTTGAGCGATTTCGCCCCCTGGGGCTTCCGGCAGAACTGGATGCCGTTCTTTGAGGATCTGGTGGCAGAGCTGTCCGGGTTCCAGGGCGGCACCCTGCGCGACCAGGCCGCCGCCAGTGCTGCCAGCGCCGCCAGCAGTGCGGCGCAGGCGCAGACCCTGGTGGGGCAGGCCGGCACCGGCACAGCCACCGGGCTGGTTTACGGGTCCGCACTGAAATCGCTGGTGACGGCCGGCGATGTGGTGTCGGTGTTCGTCTACGACACCCGCCGCGACAGCGATGGCGGCGCCTGGGTGGAGAAATGCCGGGGCACCAGCTGGTATAATGAGCCGCTGAACACCGCCACGCGCGGGGCGACAAGGCGCTTTCCCACCGTGGCGCTGATTGTGACGCGAGCGGCCAGCCTGACCATCTATGATGCGCATGATCTGGGGCCGGATGGCGCGCCACGGATGTGGATGCTGTTCAACGGCAGCCCCAACGGCGTGCCGGTGGCGGTCAGCAACGACCCGAAGATCACCGCTGTCACCGCTGCCCAGGGCCGACTTTATATCGGCACCAGCGGCGGCCCCTATGCCTCGCTGCATGTGGTGGATTTTCCGGCGGATCTGGCGGAACGCCACGCGCCGTCCGGTACATATCGCTTTGCCGGCACCATCGGCGGGCGCCATCAGCAGAGCGGATGGCCACAGCGGCCCGTGGGCTCGGTGCTGGGAGGGGCCAATATCGCCAGTATCAGCGCCGCCGTGCTGCCAAGCGCGCCGCTGGATCGCGCCGGCCTGCCCATCCCCACCGTCGCCGTGGCGACGGCGGGCGGGGTGAGCGTCATCCATCCCTGGGGGGCGATGGTCTCTCTGACCGATGCAAATGGCTACGCGCGCGTTTATCTCACCAGCACCGGGCGGCTGTTCGCCGCGCGGGTGGCTGACCCCTCACTGGTGGATGTGGGCACAGTGCCCTATCGCGATGCGGTCGCCACCCAGTGGCGCAGCGGCTTCTACAGCGGTCCCGGTTATGCCGGGCTGCTGCGCGCAGCATCGGGTGGCAGCGTGACCGCCCTCACAGAAAACGCCCAGGGCAGCACGGCCGGCCTGCGGCTGGTGCAGGAAGATGTCGCCAACCCGGCCAATGGCCTGATCGCCCATGTCACCAACAGCTACGCCACCGGTTGGCAGCCGGGTGACATTCGCGGCACCTGGCTGGGGGACAGCGCCACCGGCAGCATCAGTGCCTCGGGCGAGCTGGTGACCAATGGCGATTTTGCCAGCGGCACCACGGGGTGGAGCGGCGTCAACAGCACGCTCAGCGTCAATAATGGCCAACTGGTGGTGACCCGCGTGGCCAGCGGCAATGCCATCGCCGATTTCACCCTGTCCGTCGTGCCGGGGCAGGCCTGCATGATCCGCGTGGACGCCAGCAAGGGCACAACGATCGGCAGCCTCAACCTGAATGTGAGCGACGGGGGCAGTGGTGCCGCCGTGCTGCTGGCGGATACCGCTTCCAGCAGTTCGGCGACCCTGGGGGGCCAGTTCATTCCCACCGGCAATCTGGTCACCATTCGCCTGTTCCATAACGGGACCGCGGCGGGTGACACCGCGATGTTCGACAATGTCTCCGTCCGCGCCGTGCTGCCCGACCGCAGCTATAAGGGCAAGGGCCTGCGGGTCAACGGCAGCCTGCAACGCACGGGCCTGCCCTGTGGCCTTTCGGCGATCACTGGTTTCAGTGCCGCCAATTATCTGGAACAGGCTTACAATCCCGATCTGGATTTCGGCAGCGGGGATTTCAACGTCACGTTCTGGGTCAATCCTGGCGGCGGGAACGCGGCATATGTGACGCGCTCTGGGGCGGGCTTTGATAGCGGATCCTGGTCGATCGACAAGATCAGTGGCGCGCTGACAGCCTCCCTGTCCGGGCAGTTCACGCTGCAGATGCCCGCTATACCCACGGGTGTCTGGGGGCAGGTCAGTTTCGGCCGGGCGGCGGGACGCTGGTACCTGTATTACAATGGCGCTGAGGTGGCCTTCACCACGGCCGCCGCCACGGCCTCTTTAACCGGGGCCGGAAAGCTGCTGCGCGTCGGCCTCAGCAGCGCCGGTGACTCGCCAGCCCAGGATGCCAGCATTGCCCTGCTGCGTATCAGCGCGACAGCCCCCAGCCCGGCGCAAATCCGCAAAATCTACGATGATGAACGCGCCCTGTTCCAGGCTGGCCAGCCGGCCCTGCTGGGCGGCACCAGCAATAATGTGACCGCGCTTTCCGCCAACCCGGATACCGGCACCCTGGCCGTGGGCACCGGCGATGGCGTCTCCGTCTTCGCCGGCCTTTCCCGCATCGCCTATCATGACGGGGCCAATACGGCCGGTGCCGTCGGTTCCGACAATGTCACCAGCGTCTCTGCCGTCGGGCCGCATCTGCTGGTGGGCACGGCCGCCAATGCCGGGCTGATGACGGAGGCCCGCATTGCCCGCGACCTGATGCGCCCCGGCACGCCCGCCCTGCCGCCGCCGGCCCCGCAGGCGGTCACCGTGGATGCCACGCCGACCGATCTCAGCCCCCGGCTCTATGTTGGGGAAGGGGAGGTGCGCACGGTGCGCAGCCTGCTCACCGCCCGCCAATATGGCGGCACGGCCCCCCAGGTGGCGGCGTTTGAGCTGCGCTATCAGGTGCGGCGCGATGTTGGCGGGGCGCTGGCCCTGGTGGGTGCTGCCGCTGTGACGGTGATCAACCGCACCAGCAGCAGCCTGGATGCCACGGTCTCGGTCGATACAAGCGCGCAGACCGTCACCGAGCGGGTGACGGGTCTGGCCGGCACGCGGCTGGTCTGGACGGTGGCCCGGCAGGTTCAGGCCCTGACGATGGGGGATGATTATGCTGCGCAGTAATGATGTGGGGTGCGGCGCCTATGGCGCCGCCGGCCCCGGCTGGATCGCCCGCTGGACGCTGGTGGATGGCTGGCCGCGCTGTCTGGACGCACCGCTTGCCATCGCCGATACCGACCCGGCCACCCTGGCGGCCCAGGTCGCGCGCAACCGCGCCCTGACCGCCCTTCTGGAACAGGTGGAACGGTACGAGGCGGCACAGCAGCTGCTGAACAGCACGGGCGACCAGCCGCCACCCGCCTGGATCGCCAGCGGCCCTGATGGTGCGTTGGTCCCGTCACCCGCCTGGGCGGCCTGGCAGGCAGCGCAGTCTTTGGTGGCGACGGCCACCCCCGCCCTGCTGCAGCTGGCCCGCACGCGGGCGGGAATCTTGGGTGATGATGAACCGGCCTTCACCCTGGCCCTGCCGCCGCCGCCGGTGCTGGATGACCCGTGCGAGATGGCGACGGATTTCGTTGCCGGTGCCTGGACCGTACGCCCCCTGACCCCGGCCGAGGCGACAAGCTGGCCCCTGCGGCGCCGCCCGGCCCTGGGCAAGCTGGCCTTTGCGCAGTTATTGGCGACGGTTGTGGGGGAAATCCAAGCCCCCTTGCTGCTGGCCCCTTTCAGCAGCATGTTGAGTCTGGCGGCAGAAATCAGCTTCACCGACATTTTCCAGACCACCCCATCCGCCCCGGGTTACGCACACCAGCTTGTATCGTCTGGCACAGTAACCCCGGCCGCCGCCGAAGCCCTGAAACGCTCCTGGCCCCTGGCCCCCCCTTAACCCTCCCCACTCCAACACCAACCGCCCCGTCTCCAGAACCAAATGGGGCGGTTCATCGGTGTCGATATCCGCCCCCGGTGCGCGCCCCGCGCCTACCCCGCCGGCGATTGAAATGTGTCCCTAAAACCTAAGGTCATAGTGAAAGTTTATACGCACAAGTATTGCCTGCACCTCTCACATATGTTAGAATTTAGCCTACGGCCTATCGGCTGATAAATCAACAGCCGGAGCGGTGGGCGTGGACCAGATTGGTTGTGTGGTGATCGGGGGCGGGGTCGTCGGGCTCGCGGTTGCCCGGGCGCTGGCCATGGCCGGTCGGGAGGTTCTGATTCTGGAGGCGGAAAAACATTTCGGCCAGGGAATCAGTTCACGAAACTCTGAAGTGATCCATGCTGGGCTTTATTATCCCAGCGGATCGGTGCGCGCCGAACTCTGTGTCGACGGTCGGGATCGGCTTTACCGATATTGTCTGGAACGGGGCATCGGGCATCGCCGTCTGGGCAAGCTTGTGGTGGCCACCGATGCCGCTCAGGAATCCAAGCTGCGCGATCTGCTGGCCCAGGGGAAGGCCAATGGTGTCGATGACCTTTGCCTGCTGGATGATGCCGACGTCCGGGAACTGGAACCGGCGTTGCGCTGCGTGGCGGGGCTGCTGTCGCCCAGTACGGGGATCGTTGATAGTCACGCCCTGATGGTTTCTCTTCTGGGTGATGCGGAGGATCATGGCGCCATCCTGGTGCGTGAAACACCGGTCTTGGCCGTGGACTGGACCGGTGGTGGTTTCACCGTGCGCACCGGCGGTCGGGAGCCGACGACTATTCGCTGCCGGGAGCTGATCAACGCTGCAGGGCTGGATGCGTGGAGCGTCGCCCAAAGCCTGTCAGGATACGATCCGGCCGATATTCCGCCGCGCCATTATGCCAAGGGCAATTATTACGCGCTGCAAGGCGTGTCGCCTCCCTTCAATCGCCTGATCTATCCGATCCCGGAGGATGGCGGACTGGGTGTCCATCTGACTCTGGACCTGGCGGGGCAGGGGCGGTTCGGCCCGGATGTGGAATGGCTGGCGCCTGGACCACTGGACTATCAGGTCGATCCACGCCGGGCCGACGCCTTCTATCAGCGCATTCGCCTCTATTGGCCCGGGCTGCCGGACGGTGTGCTGGTCCCGGCCTATTGCGGGATCCGCCCCAAATTATCGGGGCCGGGCGAAAAGCAGGCCGATTTTCTGATTCAGACAGAAGCTGAACATAGGCTGCCGGGTCTGGTTCACCTGTTTGGCATTGAGTCACCGGGACTGACGTCCTCTCTTGCTATCGCGCAACGGGTGGTCGATATTCTGCGACCTTAAGGATGAGTAATAGAAGCGCTCACCTGTCGGGGGCGCGAATTTGAAGGGATACCATGTCAAACAATCTGAATCTCGTTATCGAAACCTTCGCCGGGATTTCTGATAACTTCACGAAACTTCAGGAACTGTCAGGCAAGGTTGTGGAGGCGGCGGATCTGATGATCGCGTCGTTGCGCGCCGGCGGCAAGGTCATGTTCTGCGGCAATGGCGGGTCGGCCGCAGACAGCCAGCATCTGGCGGCGGAGCTGATGGGCCGGTTCATGCGCGACCGTGCCCCGCTGGCCGCCTTGGCCCTGACGGTCGATACCTCCGCCCTGACGGCCATCGGCAATGATTACGGCTACCGTGACGTGTTCTCGCGGCAGCTGCGGGGTGTCGGCCGGGCCGGTGACGTGCTGGTGGGCTTGTCCACCAGCGGCAACAGCACCAATGTCGTCGATGCCATGAATGTGGCCCGGCAGATGGGCATTCATACCATCGCTCTGACGGGCGCGAAAGAAGGGGCCATGGTGCCGCTGTCCGATCTTTGGCTGCCGGTTCCGTCCACGATGACGGCCCGCATTCAGGAGATGCATATCGCTGTCGGGCACACCATCTGCGAATTGGTGGAAAACGCCATGGCGCCGGTGGGATGAGTTTAGTGACAACAGTGCCGGATGCCGTGCGCCAACTGTTCATCGTCGATCATTCACTGTCGTCGAAGAGCGGGCATTATTTCGAATATTCCCGTTCTGTCGCCCAAGGAGCGGCGCAGTGTGGATGGGAGGTCAGAATTCTGGCCAACCGCCAATTGCGCCTGGACGATGGTGAGTCCTTGGCAGAGGCGTTGGGCGTAAAGGAAGTCCGGCCTGTCTTCGATTATGGCTGGAGCCGTTGGTCCGACATCCCGCCCCATCAACCAATCCAGGGACATTTCGGTCACGATGTGTTGCTGGAACTGGCGGCGGCGGGGGTTGGCCCGGCGGATCTGGTGCTGATTCATACGCTGGGCTGGTCGCAGCTGTCCCAATTGCTCTGGTCCCTGGCGGCGATACCGCCTTGGCGTGCAGCAAAGCTGCCCCGATTCAGCATTGTCCTGCGTTATGATCCACGCGACCTGGATACCGGTTATAGCCGCAAGGTCGTTGCGCTGTGCAATCGGTTGGCAGCGAACAAGCGAATGGCGGCCCGTGTCCGGTTCCATACTGACACGGACCGCCTGACCGCACTTTGTGGCCGGCTGCTGAAGGTGCAGGCCTCCACACTTCCTATTCCCTTCGATCAGGCGGCCATGTTGCGCGCGCTTGAGAAGGCCGAGGACGGGCGAGGAAGCGGGAAAGGGGTGCCCGGCCCCTTGACCCTGGTCTATATCGGCGACGCAAGGGAGGAGAAGGGTTATCCCCTGCTGCCGGAGATGGTCCGGCAATTGTGGGAGAGCTATTTCCGGACGGGCCGTCTTCGACTTCTGGCCCAGTCGAACTTCAACATCGCCGGGGGCGAGGCAACCGTGCCGGAGGCCCGACAGCGCCTGCGGCAGTTCCCATCACCGGAGGTCCACCTGCTGACCTCCGCATTGGACACGGATGCCTATTACGGGTTGCTGGCGGCGGCTGACATCGTTCTTATCCCCTATAACCCGGAACGTTACCAGGCCCGTAGTTCCGGCATTATGGTCCAGGCGCAATGTGCCGGCAAGGTGGTGGTGACCAGCAGCGGATCGTGGATGGAAACCCGCGCTGCCGACGGAACAGTCACCTTCGATGGTCCGGCAACCTTTGTCGATGCTGTGCGTCGTGCTGTCGATGGCTATGAGGTTCTGCACCGGCAAGCGGTGGCGCGGACGGAATATTGGCGCTCTGAAGCGTCGGCCGACCACTTCGTAAAGGTGCTGGAACAGGCTCACGACTGGACCGAGGTCACCACCCCCGTTATTGCGGGGCCGACGGTTCTGTTTGTGATGGATGCCGATGCGATGGTCCTGCGCAATGGGGCCAGCAGTGTGGCCCGGTCGCAGTTGGAAGGCCTGTTCGACCTGGGATGTCGGGTTACTGGCTTGTTCGTCCATATGACCAGCCCCGCCACCCCGGAAGCGCTGTTCGCCTTTGCCCGTACACTGGACGAGACGTTGGCGGAATTCCCTTTTGTCGATGTGCATCTCTGTTCCTACGCGCCGGATGCCACATCCCAGGCGTCGCATGATCTGTTCCGGGCAGCGGAACAGAAGGGGGATTATTCGATCGAAAGGGACATCCGCTTTCGGGATTGTCTGCAGCTGCCGGCTGCGTTGTGGCGTTCCATCACGCGGGAACGGCCCGGACTGATTGTGTTGAATTACATCACCAATCTTCCTTTGCTGGACAAGCTGGGATTGCTGGAAGGGCCACAGCCGGTACCCGTCCTCTGTGAGATTCATGATATCCAGAGTTTCCAGAAGGCCATTTACGGTCAGCGCGACCTGTTGAACCAGGATCTGGAACAGGAACTGGCCATGCTGGCCCGGTCGGCGATGGCCGTGTCACTTTCAACGCTTGAGGCGGATCTGCTGCGTCGGTACCTGCCGTCACTGCCAGTGCGGCATTTGCCGGCCCCGATACCCGCGAACCCCATCGGTCATGCCGATCTGGCAGCCATTCCCGGATTGGGCGCCTTGCCGCGGCTGGCTGGAAGCCGTGTGGAAGATCGACAACGCTTCGATGCGCTAACCCGCCAGCTGGCCGGGTGGCGAAAGGTTGATCTGCTGTTCGTCAGCTCCGCGCATAAGCCGAACATCGATGCGCTTCGCTGGTTCCTGGAAAAGGTTTTCCTGCCGCTGCTGGCTCCGATGGACATGACCCTGGCTATTGTGGGCGATGTCGCGGATCAGCAGGACTGGCCGATCCATCCCAGCATCGCCCTTGTCGGGCGCGTGTCCAACCTCCGCCCCTTCTATGCGGCGGCGCACATCGTCATTCTGCCGATTTTCAGTGGAGCGGGCAGCCCCATCAAGGTGCAGGAGGCCCTGTCGCTGGGGCGGGCCGTGGTCGGGACATCCTATGCCTTGCAGCAACTGGTGGAAGGGGCGGGTATCCCGCTGCCCATTGCAGATACGCCGGAGCGCTTTGGCCAGGAGATTTGCCGGCTGTCGGCCAGCCGTGCCGCACGCGCGGAGGTCGCCCTGGCCGGTTTGGCCATTGCTCGGATGCAGCAGACCGGCGGGGGCCGGGCTGGCCGGTTCGCGCAGGTCGCGGCGCAGCTGTTAGGTATGCGCGATATTGACAGCTCGGCTTTGTCGCAACCCGCGCCGGCCTTTGATTATCAGGAATGGAACGAGGATTGGCACGCCATCAATGGCTGCATTTCCCTGCTGACATCCGGGGAACCGGCGCCCCTGTCCATATTGCGCCGGGGGGCGGCGTTGCTGGAAGGCATGGATGCCGAACGCCGGATTTCCCTGCTGGCTTCCCATGACAACGCTTCCCATCTGGCGCAGCTTCTGCCGGAGATGCTGAAAGTGCTCTCCGGGCAGACCGTCTGGGCCGGCCCTGATGGGCGCCCGGTGCCTGTGGTGGGTGGACGGATGCTACTGTTCCCCGGCAGTGCTGTGCGCAATTGGGTTGTACTGCCGGCGGATACGCCCTTCCATCTGGTCTTGTGGTGCAGCAATGGGCAGGCGGGTGGTGCGTCGCCGCAGGTGCCGGGGCTGCATTTGTCCGGTGTCCAATCTGCACACCAGATCGGGACTGAGTCGGGCCGCACGACTTTTCAATGCCGAACCCAGGCCGCTTCCATGACCTGGGTAATGGTTGGGATCGAGCTGCGGGCCCACGATCAGCCCGTCGTCATTGAGGACTGTCAGCTCTCGATCCGTCATGTCCCGTGGCTCCAGCCGGGGGAAGAGGCCGTGACGACGACGTTCGACCCGCGCGAGGGGTGGCAAGGCATCGCCAAGGGGGCCAACGGCATCCCCTTTGTCAGGGGGCCTTTGGCAGGGCCGGCCAACATGGCCGTTACCCAACTGTGCGGCTGGCGGCCGACCCTGGATCTCACATTGCTTGATCTTGGAGCGCGCGACTGGCGCTCGCTGCAGATGACTTTAGGGCACTCGGTGGATTTGCCGGTTTGCCATGCCGAGCCGGTGGTCGGTGGCATCCGTGTCTTGTTTCACGATTCGACGGAAACCCGCCTGGTTGAAACAGGAACGGTCCGCCTTCTGTCGGTGGAGGCGGAGCGGGGGCTGGCTCTTGCATCCATGACGCAGACCGTGTCGCTTCTGCCGCCATCGCCAGCGGAGCAACCATCGGTCGTTGCGGGCCATGTTGATAGCGTCTCAGACGATGGCCGGATCACCGGCTGGGCCTGTGATCCGGCTGCGCCCCGCCATCGTCTGGTTGTGGAAGCCATTGTTGATGGGGAGCCATTAGTTTCCGTTACGGCATGTGATCCGCGACCGGACGTCCGCATGGCCGGGTTCGGGGACGGCCATTGCGGCTTTTCCCTGGCGCTGCCTGTGTCAGCCCGTGGCAAGCCATTCCGGGTGCAGATCGCCAATACCTCCTCCATCATTGCCGATAATCTCATCTGGCCATGAAGCAAAGGGAAGGGGTGAACAAATTTATTGGTAAATTTGTCTTGAATGCGCTATATGCAACCAGCTGACTGTTAGCATAGCCGCTGGTTGCCTATTGAAGAAATAGGGCGGCCGTTCACATGTCAGGCTTGGTTGGTTCATTGGATCCTGTATTTTTGATGGGAGATTCATTATGATGATAATGTCAAGAACTCCATTGCGAGTCAGTTTTTTCGGCGGCGGTACGGATTATCCTGAATATTTCCGACAGACAGGGCGGCGTGGCGCCGTCCTTGGTATGGCTATCGATAAATATATCTATATATCTGCACTTCGGCTGAGCGGTATTCAGCCTTATCGATATCGGCTGAGCTATTCTCGTTTGGAAACGGTTGTTCAGGCGTCGGACATTCAGCACAACGTTGTCCGGGTTGGATTGTCCGCTTATGATGTCAAGGACGATCTTGATATCTCAATCATGTCGGACATGCCGGCCTCTACGGGGTTGGGCTCCTCCTCCTCTTTCACGGTCGGTTTCGTCAATCTGTTGAGTGCGTTGCAGGGGCGGGCTCGGACCAAGCTGGACTTGGCGACAGAAGCGATACGCATCGAGCGTGACCTGCTGCAGGAGCGGGTGGGCGTTCAAGATCAGTTGCATGCGGCTTTTGGCGGCATCAATCGTTTCGACTTCGATGCTAATGGGTTCAGCATCCGGCCCGTGGCCATGGGAGGTGAGTGTCTTCAGGCTCTCTGCTCTTCCTTGCTGCTGATCTATACGGGGCAGACGCGACATGCGTCTGCTACGCTGGATGAACAGATTCAAAAAACAACGGAAAACAAGGTTGATCGGGAATTGTCCGATCTTTTGGCCCTGGTTGATCAAGGCATGGATCTTCTGCAGGGGCACGATCCTGATCAAGTTGTGCGAGATTTCGGCGCCATGATGCATGAGGGCTGGAAAATCAAGCGATCCTTGTCCAGCAAGATTAGTTCCGGAGACATCGACACGCTCTACGAAGTTGCTCTGCGTCACGGTGCGCTTGGTGGTAAGCTGTGCGGTGCCGGTGGTGGTGGGTTCCTGCTGATGGTGGTTCCGCCAGCCCGGCAGCAGGCGGTTATCGAGGCCGTGGCGCCGGCCCGTGTGGTGCCGGCGGGTCTGGATACCTTGGGGTCCTGCATCGTTATGAAATAACCGCCACCGCGCCCCGGGCGACTGGCGAAATGTGAGGGTAAAATGAAGGGTAAGGTTCTGATCACCGGTGGCGGTGGCTATATCGGCAGCATTCTGGTTCCGCTGTTGCTGGATGATGGCTATGCCGTGACGGTTATCGATAATTTCCAGCATGGCTTCAATTCCTTGGCGCTGCACGCGGCGCATCCAGCCTTTGACGCTGTTCGGGGTGATTGCCGTGACCAGGCGCTGGTGGCGCGTTATGTCAAGGATGCCGATTGGGTTATCCCGCTGGCGGCCGTGGTCGGTGCCCCGGCCTGTGCGCAGGATCCGCTGGCGGCAACTTCGATCAACCTGGATGCGGTGCGCATGGTGCTCGGCCTGCTGTCATCCGATCAGCGCGTCATCTTCCCCGTCACCAACAGCGGATATGGCGTTGGCGAGGCTGGGGTTTTCTGTGATGAGAACTCCCCCCTGCGCCCCATCAGCATCTATGGTCGCACGAAGGTTGATGCAGAGAAGGCGGTAATGGACCGCGGCAACGCGATCTCGTTCCGTCTGGCCACCGTTTTCGGCTTTGCGCCACGCATGCGCATCGATCTGCTGGTCAATGATTTTACCTATCGTGCCGTCCGCGACCGCGCCGTGGTGATCTTCGAAGGCCACTTCAAGCGCAACTACATCCATATCCGCGATGTGGCGAAGGGCTTTATGCACGGCATGAGCCATTTTGAGACGATGAACGGCGAAGTCTACAATATGGGCTTGTCGGAGGCGAACCTCTCCAAGCTGGAATTGTGCGCCAAGATCAAGGGCCATGTACCGGCCTTCGCGTATCTGGAGGCCCCGGTGGGCGAGGATCCGGATAAGCGCGATTATATCGTCTCCAACGCCAAGCTGGAGGCAACCGGCTGGCGACCCGCTCATTCCCTGGATATGGGCATCCAGGAGCTGATTAAGGGCTATCGAATGATCCGAAACGAGGTTTATTCGAACGTCTAAGTGTGCGTACTGGGTGGCACTGATGTATATGTGCCACCCAACCTGTTTGTGAGAATCAGATGCCGCTTGACAGTTCATTACGGCTGAAAATTGCTGAAGCGATAAATCGTTCTGCCTACGCAGAGGCACATGCATATATATCGCTTCATTTGAATGACTTGTCTTCCGGGCAGGAATTTTATTGGGCTGCTATTTCCTACGCTTTCGGCTCGGAGGACAAGGAGAAAGCTATAGAGCTGTTTGACCAAGCGCTTGCGGCTGGATACGATGCCTTCTGGGCAAATTTCCAAAAAGCAAATTGTCTTTTGCTATTAGACCGTGTATCCGAAGCCATCGATAGCATGGGGCTGGCGCATCATGCCAATCCGGTCGCGCTTACAGGTGACGCCTTGTTTGCTATCCTGCAGGAAACAGCTCGGAATGGGCTGAATAAAGAATTTGTTCAATGTGTTCGTACTATGGTGGCGGTGGGTGTACCATTGTCAGCATCTGTGCATGGCGTTGAATCCAATAAGGCGACTAGCCTGAACTCATTTGTTATTAAGTCTAGCGAATATGCCATTTCGACCGAAGTATACACAGAAAAATTAAAAAGTAGCGTTTGCGAATTTGAAAAAATTGATGATAAGTTTGAGCGAAGCGTTCTTGCTTTTGGACCGGTGAATTTTGCTAATAGCGTCATCTTGAATTCAGTGCCAAAGGCTGGAACTCACCTCCTGAAGAATATCATTGCCCACATGATCGGGTTACCACACTCCAACAATTTTTTGGACGTATATAATTTCTTTGATATTTGGGAAAATTCAGGCGAAAATCCCGTCTATTACGTAGGTCATTTGCCGTTCGATCTAAAGATCGCCAAAGAAATTCGTAATGTTAAACATCTGCTGCTAATACGGGATCCGGCGCAGCTTATTATAGCTGCCGCAAAGGCTGCGTTTGATCCCCGCATTGATCGTCCTGATTACCGGCTTATCCGGTCGAATTTTTCTCTGCGTGAATACGTAGTGATGTTGGCGCGGGGTTATCAGATTGACGGTGTGTCGGTTGCTCCGTTCGACCAGTTTCTGAAAGACTTTATGGGCGATTGGCTTTGCCATGATGTGGCTGTCGTCGATTTTGAGGCTGTCATTGCGATGGCCAAGAATCCGAGCTCTGCTAAAAGTCAATCTTCCATGGAGAAGATCGCCGGGGTTTTCGGGTTTGATTTGCCAACGGATTGGGCCGATAGAATCAGGTCGGCAAGTAATCCTGGACTAAGTGCCACATTTTTGCCACCGCTGGTGGGCGAAAATCGTAAGGATGATCTGAGGTTCGCATCGGACGTTCTTGCCATATATGCCCCAGGAGGACTGGCCGCTTATACCGCGCTACAGAAGAGGACAATTTTCCGCAATCCTTAAAGTTCTAAGGATTTGTGCATCGCGAATGCGACTGGGCAAAGCGGATGAAGGGGATCGGGCTATGCGTAACTTTGTCTTGTGTGATTCCAATATCGCCGGCACCGGCGGTCATTATCTGGAGTACGCCTTAATGGTGCTGACGGCTGCTGAGGCAGCCGGTTACAGGCCTGTGCTGGTCACTAACAAGGTGTTCACCGGAGCGGTTCCGGACGGGTGGCGCGTTATACCGGTCTTTGAGTATGGCTTCTGGGGCCAAAAGGTTACTGGCCAAGCCAAGTTCGAAAAAAGGATCACGACTGCGGACAGGAAGTGGCTGGCTCGTAAATATTCGAGGGCCGGATTGCTTTGGGCGGCGGCGGGAAAACTCGACGAACTCAATCATTTCAGTGGAAATTTTTCACTGCGTCGCCGCACACTCGAACGGCTGCGTCGTATAGCCACGATCCGCGCTTTGGCGCAGCAGATTCGTGTGTCATCCCCCCAAGCCGAACTCAGCACCAACGGGGCCAACCCGCAGGATAGAGAAATCTATTACAGCCAACAATGGGATTTGGCTGCAAAAGGGCTTAGTCTTTGGAAGGAGCTTGGGGAAGCCCGCGCGACGGTAGCAGCCTTAGCAGGAATGCCGGAATCTCCCTTGGTAAGGGGGGCTAATTCGCTTGGCGCATTGGCTGCCTTAACTCAATCTACAATGAAATCTGAATCTTATGCGCAGGCGTTGCGCCATGCCCTGTCAGAGATTAATCTGACAGATGAATGTAATATAGTATATCCAACGATTGCCTATTTTGAACTTAGCGGATTAGCTGACGCTTTGCAGTCGGATGCTCGCTATCGCAAAGGCGTGCATCATATTGTCGTCCGTCGCGATGTGTACAATGGGTATGCAGAGAAATTTGATGAACAGGAATGGTCTGTTCATTATGCACGTACAGCCTTTGCCCTGCTGGGGGGCATTCAGGATGTCCGTGTAAAGTACTACACGGATACAACGCCTCTTTCAGAGCAATATAACCGTTTGGGGGACCGTGAATTTGAAGCCGGGCCCGTCCCCGTTGATATCGAACGTCGCGGGGCATGGCGCCCCCAGTTTCCGAAGGGAAATGGACGGGTTCTTTTTATCCACGAAGTTTCAAGTCCGGCGGAAGGGATTGAATTTGTCGATGGTCTCCTCGGTGCTGGCATTTCTTTTGCTGGCGCGGGAACGGATATAAATATCATTCTTCCCGCCCATGTATTACGTTCTGCTATTGTACAGAGCCCGCCATTGCCGCAGGCTTCGGGCGTTAAGGCTCGGTTTGTACGAGTTGAAGAACTGGATGATTTTGATATTTCTCAATATACGGGAATTGTTGTTACTTCTACCGAGTCTCGATTTGACCGGTTTATTTTAGACGCGCTGGAGCATGGTATACCTGTACAGATCATGTCCAGCCATCCGCTGGCAGAGTATGTGCAGTCCATCACCAACGCCTATCATGACGAAAAGATGGTTGGCGCCGTCATGTTGGCCGCGATTACCGGCACGAATGAAGGGTGGCATCAGTACCGTTATGCTGACGCTGCAATGATATCGGTCAAGCGGGCGGGCAGCACTTTGATGGTGTCCGACAATGCAGCCACAGTGTTGGAGCTCACCCCGCCACCGGAGGCACGTTATGTCCGTCTGACGTTCCGATCCGAACAGGCCATGCATTTGGTGACATTCTTCCGTTCTCGGCACGGACTGGATGGAGAGATCTCTCGCGTTGATGTGTCATGCGGTGGCACGACTGAACTCGTGTCAGTGATTGTTGCAGTACCAGAAGATGCCGGCACTGTTGCGCTGTCCCTGTGCAATTTCCGTCACGCATTTCCTATCGGTGTTGATGATTTCAAGCTTCAGTGGTTCAAGAGTTCGGAATTAATTGCCACTAATCCGTGTGGCGTTCTTATGCCCACCATGGTTGACAATCTGGAGCACCGGTACGTTGCGCCCTTATGTCACTTCTGGCGTACATTGGATGCGTTGCGCGACAGTCTGCGTTCTCACGGCGATCCAGTGAAATTCATGCGCCAGACGACAGGCGGGGGGCGGCGCTTGATTGCCTCCTATCTCGGCGATGCCAGAGGTGAAAAAGGGTATCACCTGTTGCCTTCGGTTGTGTCCGCTTCTGCGGTTGCCGGCCGTGTTAAGGTCAAATCACAGGTATATTATTCAGGAGATTACCCTGAACCCGAATGTGTGCGGGCGACAGCTCTGCTAAATGCGTCTTCCAGAGATGATGTGTGGTTTGTGAAGGGCGCGCTGGATAGCCAACGTTATGCCCGAGAAATTCTGCGCTCGGATGTCATCCTGATTCCGTATTCACAAAATAACTATATATCGCGGAGTTCTGGGATTTTTTCGGAGGCCATGGCAGCCGGCATTCCTGTTGTTGTCCCCGCAGGGACATGGATGTCGGCGCAATTGGATCGATTTACGTATCCGCTTCACGCCAGCTTAGTGGATGCAGGTCGGATGGATGCTGTTCAAAACGTTGATATCTTTGACATGAGAAAGGCTGGGATTTCACATCGTGGCAACATTCCACGAGGCGGCATCGTGGCTGTGCAACGAAGCAACGTGACCTTCTTCCATATAGCCGTCCCTGCCGGGACCAATTATCTATGGCTGACATATTCCCAGGATCCGAGTAAGTCTGGCGTCTATGTTCAATTCGATCTTTCGTTCCAAGATGCTATGTCGAATGGCCGCGACATTCGCAATGCATCGAGGGTCTTGGGGGGCGGCTTGGCGCGTCGATACTCTCTGATGGAGCGCGTGCCTAGAGGTTGTCAAAGCGTTTGGGTTGGGATTTACACCGCATACACAAATACGACGGTCAATCTACACAATTTCAACGTTAGTTTCGTTAATGAGACGCGCTCATTGATTCCGCAGACGGCCGGCGGTGTTGTCTACAAGTCTGCTGATGGTGCTGAGGATCGAGCGCGCCACGTGGCAGAATCCCTGGCTATTCTGGCTGCTGACTATGACGTTTACGCGCATAGTGCACGCGAAGTACAGAAAACATGGATCAACGAACACTCCGCCGATACCTTTGTGCGCATGATAGAAGCGCCGCCTGCTTATGAATCCAGCACAAACCCTCGGCGATTCTACGGTAAGGAGTGGTAATTATGCTTTTTGATGTCAATAACCGCGAGTCAAAGCTCTCAAAGGTTATTCCGCGAGGGGCACGTATTGCCGCTTTGTTTGATACTTCTTTCGGCTACGGAACTCCACAACTGGAGCTCTTAATGTCGTCTCTTGCCCATTTTTACGAGGCATCTGACTGCGTTATGTTTGAGCCGGACGTTAAGAACAAGCCTAAACTTCGAGTTGCTGCTCCGGGCATCCGGATCGAGCGCCTCGCCACACGTTTTCCACCACATTTCGATGTTTTTCATGTCGAGTATAATCTTCAGCTTATTGAGCGGATATCGGATTTAAAGCCGAATGTTCTTGTGGTGACAAGTGCCGCCGTGATGCCCGCATTGCTTAAATTGCCCTACAAGCCAGATTTGGTTATTTATTATATGCTTGAGAGTATCGACTATCAGAGGAAGCTGGGCGGGCAAGATTTCGTAAATCTATTGCAGATTGGCCGCAGCAGGATCGATTTGATTTGCGTTCCGGAGATGAACCGGGCGAATTTCGATCTTCGCTACCTTGGCTGGGACGATATTCCAGTAGTGGAAGTACTTAATGTTTCCCTATCTAAATTTATCGAAGGTGAAAAATCACAGCAGCCGGTTATAATCAACGCGGGTTCAATATGTGAAAGTGCGCAGTGCGACTATTTTGAGCGCGATTTGCCAGCTCATGTACGGGTTGACATTTGCGGTATTCCATCATCCAAGCGGATGATTCAGATGGTTGATGGCTTCCGATCGAATGTGAGCCAGATCTGTTATCTGGGTAGTCTGACAATGGAGGAATTGGAGGAAATCTACAGTCGTTATGCGTACTCGATTTGTATGTGGAAGCCATCAGATATCAATCAAATCCATGCCTCACCTAACAAACTGTTCCAGAGCATCGCTCACGGTGTCCCCCCGATCGCCGCGCCCCATCCGCAATGTGTGAGCATTATTCGGGAGTACGGTTGTGGAATTTTGATGGATGGCTGGTCCTTCCAGGATTTCTATTCGGCCCTAGAGAGAGCTCAGAAAATCTATGGCACTTCGACCTATCATGACATGGTCGAGAATTGCCGGTTCGCAACTGAGCACGAATTAAATTGGCCGGCCCAGTTCAGTAAACTCTCATCACATTTGCCTACCGCTGCTTGATATTCGCAATGTCGTTCCCGACCATGATTGACGATGGTTGGGAACGACATTGCAGTGTTAATCTTTTTGGTTGTTTCTCAAAGTTAAGATACTATTTAATACCAATCTCCCTTGAACATCACCGATCCAGGGACATTTTTTGGTGCCTCAAGTGCCGGGCGCTGCCATCCGGCTGCTTGGCTTGCGCGCCACAGGGTGCTGAGCCAGCGGTCGCCGGCCTCCAACCCGCCTAAAGGTCGACCTTTAGGCGGGTTGGTATAATTGTGGTGGGTATTTATCAGTGTAAATCGATCCAAACGCCGCCAGACAGCACTCGGAGTTTGGCGAGTGTTACATCATAGTATATTGCCCCATCTGATGTAATGGCCGGGGCTGTTCCTGAGGATGGAATGATCACCGCAGGAAGTGCCGGTGCGAGAGAAAGCGGGCCGGCCGTTGTTCCAATTTTTGGTGCCGCACCGGTTATTGAGCCCGTCACCGTTACATGCTGGCTGGCATTGGGAGTGTGAGTGACGGCGAACTGAATAGCCCCTGAGGAGGGGCCTGCTATTGCGCCCGTTGCGACATATGTGTCGCCGAAGGCAGCAATTCTGGGACCGTTGACCAATCGTGTGATCCCCCAGACCATTGTGCCACCAGAATAGCCAGCTATTCCCTGTCCGTCGACGACAGCGGCCACCTTCAACAACCCACCTGCGCCCGTTACCACGCCATTGCCCTTGGGGATCAGGCACAGGTTGATAGTAAGCGTCAGCCGTTCCCCGCGTTTTTTTTGTTTTTCAGGCGTTTGGCGGCAGCGTTTCTGCGGTTTGCGATGCGGCTGAGAGCGTATTGCATCGGGATTTCATCGATGGTGTGGGGATCGT
>NZ_JANLNL010000013.1:0-174005 GCF_027568365.1 Niveispirillum sp. BGYR6
CAACCAACCCGTCAACCGTTTTTTTTCACCGTCCTGAACTTTTTTCTCCGCAGCGCCGAAGCGCTACAAAAAGCACAGAACCAATCCGGTCAACGGACCATCAAGCAAAACGCCCACCAGAACAAAGTCTGGTGAACAGCTCACCCAACAGCACGATAGATCATTCCACTTGTCCGAAGGCCGAAACCTTCAAAGAACCGTCGGTGATACTGGCCAAAACCACTATCACCCCGCCCCACAACTTGACAAACCGTCCGGCCCGTCGTCGTGGGAGGCGCTGTATAGGCGGGGACGAACGACGTTGCAATAGGTTTTTTGAGGAAAAGTGAAAATACTCGCGTCACGCAAAGCAGCCCCACATGAGGGGGATAGGGCCTGAGTTTGTGGCGGCACAAATTGAGGGGGGCCGGGAGGGGGTATGAGGGAAGGGCCCAGATCAGCGGCCAGGAGGTTCCCCATCATGACCACCCCTTTTCAGGACATCGCCCAGCCACGTCCCACGCGGCTGGCGCTGTTCGCCTATGGCTTCCGGCCGTTCTTTCTGGCCGCGGGGCTCTATGCCATCGGCGTGGTGATGCTGTGGCTGATGGTTTTGCACACGGGCCGCTGGCCGGACGGGTTGGGTAGCCCCATGGCCTGGCACGGGCATGAGATGCTGTTCGGCTTCGCAGGGGCTGCCATTGCCGGTTTTCTGCTGACGGCCGTGCCGAACTGGACAGGTGAGCGCGGCTTTGCCGGTGGCAAACTGATCGCATTGACCCTTTTATGGCTGGCCGGGCGGGTCGCGCTCAATCCCATCGCCCCTTTGCCGGCGCTGCCGGCGGCGATGATCGATCTGACCTTCTTCCCGGCCCTGGGCGCCATGGTGCTCCCCTCCATCATCCGGGCCAGGAACAGGCGCAATTATGTGATGCTGCTGATGCTGGGCCTGCTGACACTGGCCAGCAGCCTTTACCACGCCGAGCGGTTGGGCTGGCTGGCCGGCGGCTGGGCCTGGGGCCAGGCACTGGCCATCGACATGGTGCTGCTGATGGTGGCGCTGATCGGGGGGCGCATCGTGCCATCCTTCACCAGCAGTGCCTTGAAGCGGCTTGGCCGATTGGCGGTGGTGCCGCCGTTTGGGCTGCTGGACCGGGCAGCCCTGATCAGCCTTGCCCTGCTGACGCTGGCCGATCTGGTCCAGCCGCAGGGCTGGCTGCCGGGCGTCACCGCCCTGCTGGCCGGGATCGCCCATGCGCTGCGGCTGGCCCGCTGGCAGGGGGTGAAAGCGCTGGATCAGCCCATTCTCTGGTCGCTGCATCTGGCCTATGCCTGGATCCCACTGGGTCTGCTGCTGAAAGCGGGCTGGTTGCTGGGCGGGCTGGCCATCGGCCAGACCTGGGTTCATGCCCTGACGGCGGGCGCTTTTTCCGGCATGATCCTGGCTGTAATGTCGCGGGCCGCCCTTGGCCACACGGGACGGGAGATTGTGGCGGCCAAACCCACCGTGGCGGCCTATATTCTGCTGACCCTGGCGGCCCTGGTGCGGGTGCTGGCCCCCGTGTTGCCGGATATGGGTATGGCCTATAGCGTCGCCGGCCTGTGTTGGGTGGCGGCCTTCATTCTCTACAGCCTTGCCTATGCCCCTATCCTGATCACACGCCGCGCCGACGGCCGGCCGGGGTGAGGGCGATGGATTTGTCCGCCATGATGGGTCTATGCTGCACGCCCTTCCCCGAACCGGCCAAGGCAGCCCCCATGGAAAAGCCGAAACCCGACCCGTCATTGCTGCGGCCGATGCGCATGTTTGCCGGCCTGGACGCCGCCGCCTTGAGTGCGGTGATGGAACATGGCCAGGCCAGGCGCGTGGCCAAGGGCAGCATCGTCTTCAAACAGGGCGACAGCGCCAGCACCTGCCATGCCCTGATCGACGGGCGGATCAAGATTCAACAGACAGGGCCGGATGGCCAGCAGGTGGTGGTGCAGTTCGTGGGACCGGGGGAGATGTATGGCACGCTGGCCATGTTCCTTTCCGGATATCCCGGCGACGCCGTGGCGGTGACGGACAGTGTCGATCTGGTCTGGTCGGTGGAGACCATGAAGGGCCTGATGCTGACCTATCCGCAGATCGCCATGAACAGCATGGCCATGCTGGGCGACCGGCTGGAGGATTTGCAGACCCGCGTGCGCCAGCTTTCAACGCAGCGGGTGGAGCGGCGGGTTGCCTATGCCCTGCTGCGGCTGGCCCGTCAGGCCGGGCGGGAAGTGTCGGCAGGGGTGGAAATCAGCTTTCCGCTGACCCGGCAGGATCTGGCGGAAATGACCGGCACCACCCTGCACACGGTCAGCCGCATCCTGTCCGCCTGGGAGAGCGATGGCCTCACCGCCGGCGGGCGGCAGCAGATCGTGGTGGTGAAGCCCGACACGCTGCTGGCCATCGCGGAGGATTTGCCCCGCCCGGCCTGACGACGATCAATCCGCAATGATCGAAAGCGGTCCCTCCGCCGCATCGATCAGGGGGGCCGGGCGGGAGAAGGCCACCAGCCTCTCCCGGTCCTGGATCACCAGCCGGCTGCCCTGCACCGACAAGCCCTGATCGCGCAGGGCGGAGAAGGCACGCGACAGGTTTTCCGCCGTCATGCCCAGGCGGGACGCCAGAATGCGTTTATCAAACGGCAACATCACCTCATCTGCCGTCCCCGCCAGGGCCAGCACATAGCAGCCCAGGCGCTGCACACCGGTGCGCAGCTTCAAATCCTTGATCTGGCGGACCAGACGGCGGAAATGCTGGGCCAGTTCCGCCATCACCGGGGTGGACAGGTCCGGGTCGGCGGCCACCGCGCGACGGAAGGCACCGGTTTCCAACAGCAATATGCGCGATGGCACCAAGGTGCGGGCCGACATCAGATAGGGGGCGCCGGTCAGGGCGGCTGCCAGGATGAAGCTGTCAACGGGGAACAGGATGTCCACCACCGCCTCGTTATCATCCTGGTCGCGGGCAAACAGCTCCACCCCGCCTTCCAGCAGCACCATCAGGAAATCCGCCTGCTCCCCCTCGTTGAACAACAAGGTGCCGCGTGGATAGCGCTGCAAAGACCCACGCGCCACCAGCACCGACAATTGCGCGTCAGTGACCTTGGCAAACATGGGCAGGCTGCGCACCAGATGGAGATCGTCAGGCTTCATTATCAAGATGGGCTGGATAACCGAAGGGGGCTGCCGATTAGGGGTGCTATCCGGCGGGCCCCGTCATATCACCGGATCAGTCACCGGGATAGACTATGCGGAAGCGCCAAAACGGGGAAACAGCACATCGTTTTCAAGATGCACATGTTCCTGCGCCTCCTGCACGAAATGCTGCAGGCTGCTGTACAGGGCCCGCCAGGTGGCACAGGCCCGGGCCGGTGGGGTGAAATCCCGCGTCAGCGCCGCCATCTGGTGCAACTGATCACCGAACACATCATGTTCCTGCATCATGCAGGCGATGGGGGCTGCCAGAAAAAACGATCCGCCGGACAGCATGGCCGGGAACAGCACCTGTTCTTCCTTCTGCATATGTTCCTCCAGCTCACCCGCCACCTGCGCCAGCAGGGCGTGCAGGCCCTTGGGACAATCCGGATGCTGGCCGTGAACGCTTTCAACCTTCTGCGACAGGTACAGCAGTTCATCCAGTTGCTGCCGGTGGCCGGCATGGAAGCAGTCCAGGATCAGGCTGGTCAGGGCGGGGGTGGAAAGGCAGGCCGGGGCCGGGTCCGCCGCCCCGCCCTGATCCATCAACTCCCGCAGCAATCCGGCCGGGTCCAGCCCATGGGCCTGGGCGGCATCGGCCAGGGGAAGGCCGCCGCCACAGCAGAAATCAATGCCGTGGCGGCGGAAGATAGCGGTGGCACCGGGGATGGTGGCGGCGAACAGCGATACGGGTTGCATCAGCGATGTCATGGCGTTTCTCTGGGTTTGGGGAGGGGGCTCAACCACCGCAATGGCCGCCACAGCAACCGCCGTCGCGCTCGGGCAGGTCAGCAAAGCGGATGCGGCTGGTACCGGGCGTGGGGAACAACCCCTGCAGCCGTCGCAGCAACCGTTCCGGCGGCAAGGCATCCGGGCAATCATCAATCGCGCAGATGATCGACCCATCCGGCAGTTCTCCCGGAACGGTATCGGGCTGCGGCAGAAGAAGGTGGGCGGCATCGCGCCGGAACTGGATGAACTGGGTTTTCATCGGGCCAGAGCCTTGCAGGGAGGAAAGTGCCCCATCCAAGCAGGCCGCCGCCGCAGCGTCCTTGCGCTTCGGCAAATTTGTCGGCAAGCGCTTTGCTTTTTTGCGCTGCCGGCGCCGGCCATCAAGCACAAAAGAAAACAAGCATGGTCTGAATTGATAAATGTCAATTTTAAATAAATCAAAAATCAATGTCGATGTATCGCAATCTATACAGCGATATTAAATCAACATTATTGAGATGACGCCAAATTGATTCTGATCAATGCTTGATCACTCCATCGCACTGTATGGTTTTCCTAGCAAACAATAGATTCTGGCAGGATGTCATGGATGCAACCCCCGCTCCGGACTCCAGAAAAGCCGAACTGCTGAAGTTCGTCTTCCTGGCTTTCGTTTTCATCCCGGTTCTGTCGATCGGGGTGGTGGCCGCCTATGGCTTCGCCGTCTGGATCTACCAGATGTTCGCGGGCCCACCGGGCATGTGACGGGGGGAGCGCACCATGGAACCCAGGCTTTCCCGCCGCGCCCTGTTCGGGCGTGGACCAGACCCCACCTCCGCACCGCCTGCCGGCCCGCCGCTGGCCGTCATTGCCGCCCATTGTCTGGCGGAAACCGGCGCCTATTGCCGGACCTGCGGGGATGCCTGCCCGGAAGCGGCCATCCGCTTCCTGTTGCAGCCACGCGGGCGGGCGCGGGCGAATGTGGATGGGGATCGCTGCACCGGCTGCGGTGAGTGCCTGGCCCCCTGCCCTGCCGGCGCCATCCAGCTTGCCCCCCGCGATGGAGACAGCGCATGAGCGATGAAATCCACATTTCCAGCCTGATCGTCCATGCCCGCCCCGATGCGCTGGCCGGCATCGCCGCCCGCATCCAGGCGCTGGGGGGTGAGATCGTGCCCAGTGCCGGCGATGCCAGCCGGCTGATCGTGCTGATCGAACAGCCCAGCGCCCGCGCCACGGCGGACCTGCTGGATGCCATCAATGCCATTCAGGGCGTCTACAGCGCCCTTCCCGTCTATCACCACGCCGAACCTGCCTTGTCCCTTGCGGAGCCCATGCCATGACACTGACCCGCCGCGATTATCTGAAGGCCCAGGCTGCCGCAACGGCAGCCGCCACCGCCGGCGTCACCCTGCAGGCCGGTGCCACGCAACTGCCCACCGGCATGGATGCCAAGGTGAAATGGTCCAAGGCCGCCTGCCGCTTCTGCGGCACCGGCTGCGGCGTCATGGTGGGGGTGAAGGAAGGCCGCATTGTCGCCACCCATGGCGACCAGAAGGCTGAGGTGAACCGGGGCCTGAACTGCGTGAAGGGCTATTTCCTGTCCAAGATCATCTATGGCCAGGACCGGCTGACCACGCCCATGTTGCGCATGAAAAACGGCCAGTACGCCAAGGAGGGGGATTTCACCCCCATCACCTGGGATCAGGCCTTTGACATCATGGCCCAGAAATGGAAGGCCACGCTGAAGGCCAAGGGGCCGGAAGCCATCGGCATGTTCGGGTCCGGGCAATGGACGGTGCATGAAGGTTATGCCGCCGTCAAACTGATGAAGGCCGGTTTCCGCTCCAACAATATCGACCCCAATGCTCGGCACTGCATGGCATCCGCCGTGGCCGGCTTCATGCGCACCTTCGGCATTGATGAACCGATGGGCTGTTACGACGATATCGAAGCCGCCGACGCCTTTGTGCTGTGGGGCAGCAACATGGCGGAGATGCACCCGGTCCTGTGGACCCGCGTCACCGACCGCCGCCTGTCCAACCCGGATGTGAAGGTGGCGGTGCTGTCCACCTTCGAACATCGGTCGTTCGAGCTGGCGGACATCCCCATGGTGTTCACGCCGCAGACCGATCTGGCCATCCTGAACTATATCGCCAACCACATCATCCAGACCGGGCGGGTGAACAAGGATTTCGTCAACAAGCACACGACGTTCGTGAAGGGACGCACCGATATCGGCTATGGGCTGCGGCCCGATAATCCGCTGGAAAAGGCGGCCAAGAATGCCGGCAACGCCAATGATTCCGACCCGATCAGTTTTGAGGAATATGCCGCCTTCGTCGCCCCCTATACGCTGGAAAAGGTGGCCGCCCAATCCGGTGTGCCGGCGGCCCGGCTGAAGGCGCTGGCGGAGCTGTATGCCGACCCGAAGATCAAGGTCACCAGCTTCTGGACCATGGGCTTCAACCAGCATACGCGCGGCGTCTGGGCCAATAACCTTGCCTATAATATCCATCTGTTGACGGGCAAGATCGCCCAGCCGGGCAACAGCCCCTTCTCCCTCACCGGTCAGCCCAGCGCCTGCGGCACCGCGCGGGAGGTTGGCACCTTCTCCCACCGGCTGCCCGCCGACATGGTGGTGACGAATGCCGAACACCGCGCCCATACCGAACATCTGTGGAAGCTGCCGGAAGGCACCATCCCGGCCAAGCCCGGCTTCCATGCCGTGCAGCAGGACCGGATGCTGAAGGATGGCAAGCTGAACTGCTACTGGGTGCAGGTGAACAACAACATGCAGGCGGCCCCCAATACCGCCAACGAGACCTGGCCCGGCTATCGCAACCCGGACAATTTCATCGTCGTCTCCGATGCCTATCCCACCGTCACCACCATGGCGGCCGATCTGGTGCTGCCCGCCGCCATGTGGGTGGAAAAGGAAGGGGCCTATGGCAATGCCGAACGCCGCACCCAGGTCTGGCACCAGTTGGTGAACGCCCCTGGTGAGGCGCGGTCGGACCTGTGGCAGTTGGTGGAATTCTCCAAACGCTTCAAGGTGGAAGAGGTCTGGCCGGAGGAATTGCTGGCCAAGGCCCCGGAATTCCGCGGCAAGACCCTGTTCGACATCCTTTATCGCAACGGGCAGGTGGACAGGTTCCCGGTCAGCGAATGTGACCCTGCCTATGAAAACCGCGAGTCCAAGGAACTGGGCTTCTATCTGCAAAAGGGGCTGTTTGAGGAATATGCCAGCTTTGGCCGGGGCCATGGCCATGATCTGGCCCCCTATGAGCGCTATCACGAAGAACGCGGCTTGCGCTGGCCGGTGGTGAATGGGCAGGAAACGCGCTGGCGCTTCCGGGAGGGGAGCGATCCCTATGTACCGGCCGGCGAAGGGATGCGTTTCTATGGCCATAAGGATGGCAAGGCCCGCATCTTCGCCCTGCCCTACGAACCGCCGGCCGAAAGCCCGGACACGGATTATCCGTTCTGGCTGTCGACAGGCCGGGTGCTGGAACATTGGCATTCCGGTTCCATGACGCGTCGCGTGCCGGAACTGCACCGCGCCGTGCCGCAGGCGCTCTGCTACATGCATCCCGATGATGCCCAAGCGATGAATGTGCGGCGCGGGCAGGAAGTGCTGGTGGCCTCCCGCCGGGGTCAGGTGCGGGCGCGGGTGGAAACGCGCGGCCGCAACAAGCCGCCGCGCGGGCTGGTCTTCGTGCCCTGGTTTGATGCCGATGTGCTGATCAACCGCGTCACGCTGGACGCCACCGACCCGATCTCCAAACAGACCGACTTCAAGAAATGCGCCGTGCGCATCACGCCGGTCCAGGGGGCGTAATCATGAAAAACCTCCGCACCGCCCTGATCCTTTCCCTGCTGGCGGCCTTGCCCGTGTTGGGCGTGCCAGTGGCGCAACGGGCGTTGGCCACCGATCCGGCCCCGGCCCAGGTTGCTGCCGCGCCCAGCGCCAGCGTGCGCGATGTCAAGGCCAGCGGCCGCCCGGCCTTCACCGGGGCCGAAGGGCTGACCGTGCAGGAAGCCCCGCCCATCCCGAAGGATGCCACCGACGACCGCCGCCGCCAGCGCAATTACCCCGAACAGCCCCCGGTGATCCCGCACCAGATCGTGGGCTATCAGCTGGACCTGCGCGCCAATAAGTGCCTGACCTGCCACGCGCGGGAATTTACCGGTGACAGCCAGGCGCCGATGATCTCCGTCACCCATTTCCAGGATCGGGATGGGCAGGTGCTGGGTGCCGTGTCGGCGCGGCGCTATTTCTGCCTGCAATGCCATGTGCCGCAAGCCGATGTGCAACCGCGCGTGCCCAACAGCTTCCGCGATGTCGATAGCGTCATCCGCGAAAAGGATGCCGCCGCCAAAGGGGGCCAATGATGGGCATCATCCGCCGCGCGCTGGATCTGGCCTTGGCAGCCTGGCGGGCCTTCAACCGCCCGGCCGGCCATCTCTCCTTAGGCTTCCTCACCATCGGCGGCTTTGTCGCCGGCGTGCTCTGGTGGGGCGGCTTCAACACCGCGCTTGAAATGACCAACAAGGAGGCGTTCTGCATCGGCTGCCACGAGATGAGGGACAATCCCTATGCCGATCTGAAACAGACCATCCATTATTCCAACCGGTCGGGCGTGCGGGCCACCTGCCCCGATTGCCATGTGCCACATAAATGGACCGACAAGATCGCCCGCAAGATGCAGGCCTCCAAAGAGGTCTGGGGCAAGATTTTCGGCACCGTGAACACGCCGGAGAAGTTCGAGGCCAAGCGCAAGGAACTGGCCAGCCACGAATGGGCACGGCTGAAGGCCAACAATTCCCTGGAATGCCGCAACTGCCACAGTGCCGACAGCATGGACATCACCCGCCAGGGGGCGCGCGGTGCCGAGGCGCACCAGCGCTTCCTGTTCACCGGTCAGGCCACCTGCATCGACTGTCACAAGGGCATCGCCCACCGCCTGCCGGACATGACGGGCGTGCCAATCTGGACCATGCCGCAGCAGGCTGCCGCCCCGCATTAAGCGGGGGGAGGGCAGCAGCATCACCCATTGTGCCTTCCCCGCGCAAGCGGGGAACCAGGGGTCACAGAAACAGACGCTTCAGTGCCCTTGGCCCCTGGACCCCCGCTTACGCGGGGGAGGCACAAATAGGCGGGCGATACAATCATCAAAGCCCCACCACCCGCAACGGTGCCGCCGCCAGGGTGGCCGGGTCGGAGAAGGATTCCGCTCCATCCTCCAGATGGCCGGCCATGCGCCAGGACTGGCCGGCGGCAGAGAGCAGCAAATCGTACCAGCCATGGCTGCCGGCGAAATCCAGCGGCAGGCTGGTCTCCCCGCCCGCCGGCACTTTCACCTGCCGCGTGCCCTGGCCATAGGCAAGGTCAGCCAGAGTCAGGGTCAGTCCGGCCGTGCCCGGATTGCTCAGCCGCAGCAGCGCCTGACGGCCGCGCCCCTGTTCAAAGGCCGCCCCGAAAACCCCATTCCAGCCGGTCAGGCGCCGGTGGAAGCCATTAGGGCCGACAATGAACAGGTCACGCCCTGGCTCCAGCACCGCCTCCAGCGCTGCCCCCGCCCCTACGGTGTAGCGGGCGGGCGCCTGATCCAACTGGCCCAGCCTATAGAGATGGAAAACGGCCGCCCGCGCCTGCCCTTCATTCCGGAACCGCAGCCCCGCCCCCAGCGCCACATCCAGCCGATAGGGGGTGGCGCGGCGGCGGCGGGGGCCGATTTCCTGGCTGGGCGCGGTCAGGGCAGCCGGCAGCGGCGGGTCCACCTCCTTCAACCCGGCCGCCCGGTCCGACAGGGCGCGTGTGGGCGGCAGCTTGACCGGGAAGGGCCGGCTGACCTGGCGGGCGAAATCAAAGCAGGAAGTGAGATCGCCGCAGACGGCCCGCCGCCAGGCGCTGATATTCGGCTCCATCACGCCGAACCGCGTCTCCAGAAAGCGGATGACGCTGGTATGGTCGAACACCTCCGGTGCCACATAGCCGCCAGTGCTCCAGGGGGAGACAACATACATCGGCACGCGCGGCCCCAGCCCATAGGGCCGGTTGAGATAGGGCGCGTCCTTCTCCCCCTGCGAATGGCAGTGATATTCGTCCCCCGCTTCCACCGTGGAACCGCCCAGCAGCCGGTCCGGGTTGGCAGGGTCGCGGGCCGGGGGTGCCGGCGGCGGCACATGGTCGAACAGCCCGTCATTCTCATCAAAATTGATCAGCAGCACGGTGCGTGACCAGACATCCGGGTTGGCGGTCAGCGCATCCAGCACGCGCGCAGTATATTCGGCCCCCTGCAAGGGCGTGGAAACGCTGGGATGTTCGGAATAGACCGCCGGTGCCACGATCCAGGAAACCTGGGGCAGTTTGCCCGACACAACATCCTGGCGCAAATCATCCAGGGTGCGGCTGGTCAGCGTGCGGCGGGCCAGTTCCGCCGCCGGCCCCTCCATCGCCCCGCGCGCCGCCCGATAGGCCTTGAAGCCGACCAGCGGATTGTCGCTGAAATTATCCGACATGTCCTGATAGATCTGGAAGCTGACCCCGGCCGCCTGCAGACGCTCCGGATAGGTGGTCCAGGCATAGCCGCCATGGCCGCGCGGGTCTTCGAACCCGTCATAGCCATTATCGATGGCAGGGCCATTGGCCCTGGCCTGCGGGTCATGCGTGCCGGTCCAGATATAAAGCCGGTTGGGATTGGTGCTGAGATGCAGGGCACAATGATAGGCGTCGCACAGGGTGAACGCCTCGGCCAGCGCATATTGGAACGGAATATCCGCACGGGTGAAATGGGCCAGCGCGTGGTTATGCTTGTAACGCGGCCAGTCCGCCATACGGCCATTGTCCCAGGCGGCCTGGCTGTCGGGGAAGCCGTGCGGCGTGCCCAGCGGGCGGATCAGGCGGAAATCCTGTTTGGTATCCAGCCGGAACGGGGCCAGCAGGCGGGGGCCGGGCTTGTCCTGTTCCGCCGGCTGCACGAAAACGGTGCGGTCGGGCGCCTCGGGCAGTGGCGGGGCGGGAATGGCGAACCGGTCGCCAAAGCCTTGTACCCCGTTCATCGACCCGAAATAATGGTCGAAGGCGCGGTTTTCCTGCGTCAGGATGACAACATGCTGCACATCGCGGATGCTGCCGCTGCGCCGGTCCGGCCCGATGGAGGCGGCCCGCACGATGGAAGGCATCAGGGTGCTGGCCGCACCACCGCTGGCCATCAGGCCCCGAAGGAAGCTGCGCCGATCATGCAGGGTCGCCATCACTCTCACCTCTTGGTGTTTATCAGTTCCCTCAAGTGCCGGGCGGCGGCATCCGCCGCCTTGGCTCACGCGGGCACGTGCCCGCGGGCCAGCGGTCGCTGGCCTCCAAGGGGCATGGTCCATGCCCCTTGGTATCAGAATCAAAAGCGGGGCGGCGGCAACCCGCCGCCCCGTAACAGGATCAGAAATCCAGGCTGACGCCTGCAAACACCGTGGTCCCGCTCTGCGTCACATTATGCAGGCGGTGATAGATGCTGTTGTACTGCACTTCCTTTTCATTGGTGATGTTGATGGCATCCAGCGTCAGCCGGATGCTGGGCGTCAGGGCGACGAAGGCGGCGGCATCCATATAGACGCTGCCGTCAAAACCATCCTCGCTGGCCGGGTTGGACCCGTCATAGCGGCTGCGCAGGTAAGAGGAACGGTAATTGGCGGAAACGCGCACCCCCCATTCCTCCGTTTCGTAATAGAGCGTGCCATTGGCGTTGGTCTTTGACAGGCCGGTGATCGGGCCCTTCAGGCCCTTGATCTTGCTGTTGCTGTCGATCAGCGTCAGGTTGGCCAGAACGCCCAGCTTGTCGAACGGTGCCGGCAGGAAGGCAAAATCGGTTTGCGCCGCCACTTCCAGCCCGGTGATGCGGGCATCATCCAAGTTCACCGGGCGAGAATATTCGGCCACCACCGTGTTGGGGGTGACGCCGGCCATCAGCGTGGCCGGCAGGCCGGTGGCGCTGTAGGGCACATTATACAGCGTCTCCGTGGAGATCAGGTTCTTGATATCCTTGTTGAAGACGCCCAGCGACACCATGCCGATGGTGCTGAAATACCATTCGCCCGCCAGATCGAAGGACGTATCCTTATAGGGCTTCAGATTGGGATTGCCGACACTGACCGTGTAGCGGCCGTCCGTCTGGGTCAGCGTACCGGCCGCCGACATGGAGGAGATGGAAGGGCGGTTGATATTCTGGGTGGCGGCAAAGCGCACCAGGAAGTCCGGCGTCACCTCCAGCGCCATGTTCAGCGCCGGCAGCACACCGGAATAATCGGACTTGTTCTTGTTGCTGCCCAGCGGCGTGTCGCTGCTGTTATTGATATTGCCGGTGCTGTTGGTATCGGTGAAATAGCCGCGTACACCGATATTACCGCGCAGACGCATATCCCCCAGCGGCTGATCCCAATCCAGCTGGCCATAGCCAGCCTTGGTTTCTTCCGTCACGCGATAGGTGTTCTCAATATCGGTGGCACCCGCCACCGTATGGAAGGCGTTATACTGGGCAAAGGCCTTGTCATAATCGCCGGCGATCCAGGACTGCTTGTTATTGCCGTCATAGACATAGCCATAAGCCGTGACCGGCGTGCCGCCAAATTGCCGGAACTTCCCGTCATTATAGGTTTCCGACCCGGAGGAGGTGTAGCGGTGATAGGCCAGACCGCCGCGCAGGGTCAGCCCGTCGGTCAGCGTGTAACGGCCGTTCAACACGCCTTCCTTCAGGCTGGTCTCGTTCCAGAATTCCCGGAAATAGAATTCCTTGAAGCTGTAGCGGGACATGTCCGTCGTGTTCCAATTATAGAAATTGGTCGCACCGGTCCCGTCGGCATCATAGCGGGTGCGCATCCCGCCCTTGGCCTGCAGATACAGCTTGTCGTCATAAGGCGTGGTGTAGCTGGATTTCTCATAGCCGATATGGCCATCCAGCTTGAAACGGTCATTGGGTTCCCATTCGCCGGTCAGGGCGATCTGGTTGAATTCGTTCTCGTTGCGGGAGCGGCGATGCTCGCTGGCATAGGTCAGGTTTTCGACATCAATATCATTGACGAAATTGCTGTTGTCCCAGCTGATCGCCTTGATCTTGGAGCCGACATCGAACGCCACCGAGCCGGAGGTGGAGGCGGGGCGGGTCGCCAGATGATATTCATCGCGGCGGGTGGTGAATTCACCATGCAGCCCATCCAGCGTGAACAGAACCTCATCGCTGGGGCGCCATTGCGCGGCGGCCGTCAGGCCCAGCCGCTCCTGCTTGGCATCCCACACCGACAGGCGGTTGCCGGAGGCAAAGACCAACTCGCCGGAAAGGAACTTCTGCTGCTGCGCCGCGCTGAGGGTGGAAATATCCAGCCCCTTGGCGACATAGCCCTTCAACTGGCTGGCCGAAAGCTGACTGGGTGAATAGGTGTTGTAGCCCTGTTCCTGGGTCGTGCGCTCCGAATAGGCGGCGGACAGCAGCACACCGAACCGGTCGCCCCAGTTCTGGCTGATCATCGCCGCCACGCGGGGCTGCGTATCCTCGGTATAGGAGTTGGTGCCGATCTTGGCCGTCACCGCACCGGTGGCGCCATCCTTGTAATCAAAGGGCTTGCCGGTAAACAGGCCGACGGTGCCGGCCATGCCGCCTTCATTCTGCGCCGCCTGGAAGGTCTTCTCCACCTCCACCTTGGAGAAGAGTTCGGAGGCGAAGATATTGAAGTCAAAGGCCCGGTCGCGCGAACGCTGGCCACGGCTGTCCATGGCCGAATCCACATTGCCCAGCACTTCCATGCCGTTCAACTGCACGCGGGTGAAATCCGGCCCCAGGCCGCGTAGGGTGATGCGGCGCCCCTCCCCCGCCTCACGGTTGATGGCGACGCCCGGCAGGCGCTGCAGGCTTTCCGCCAGGTTAAGCTCCGGGAACTTGGCCATATCCTCGGCCACGATGACATCCTTGACGATATTGGCCTGTCGCTTCTCTTCCCGCGCCTTGGACAGCGACTGGACGAAGCCGTAAACGACAATCTCTTCCAGGGTTTCAGACCCATTATTTTCCTGCGCCATGGCCATCAGCGGCATCAGGGCGGTGGTGACTGCCAGAAATGACAGCAGGGCCGGCTTGTTCCGTAACATCGTTCTATCCCCTATTCCCCCATGATCGCAGTGCTGCAACTGCGAGACGGAGCGAACACTAACCGCCAGCGATGACAGTCGTGTGACAAATTGTGAGATTCATGTGGTTATGTGTGGAATTTTGTGACTTTATCGCCCGGATCAATGTGGGTATCATGTTCACATGACTGAGATCGACACGCTGGACAGCAAGAGCGGCGCGCGGCCCATTCAGGTCGCGCGGCTCACCTCCCTGATGAAACTGCTGGGGGAACGGGGCCATTGCTCCGTTGCCGAACTGGCGGTGCATTTCGATGTGTCGGAGGAAACGATCCGACGCGATATCCGCCAGTTGGAGCGGACAGGACGGGTGCAGAAGACCCATGGCGGCGTCTCCATCCCCAGCAGTGAGCTGGAGGCACCTTATCGCATCCGTCTGCGCGAACAGTCAGATGCCAAGCAGCGCATCGCCCAGCACGCCGCCCGCATGGTGACGGAGGGGATGACCCTGCTGCTGGATTCCGGCACCACCTGCCTCTGGCTGGCGCGGGCGCTGGCCGGTTTCCGTGACCTGACCATCATCACCAACAGCATGGAAGTGGCACATGAGGTGCTGGGCCGGCCCGGCCAGCGCCTGTTTGTCGCCGGCGGCCCGATCAAGCCGGATTACCATGCCGCCTTCGGGCCGGAGGCCATCGCCTTTTGCCGGCGTTTTGTGCCGGATATCACCATCCTGTCGATGGGGGCGATTGATGCCGCCTGTGGTTTTCTGGATTTCGATTCCGACGAGGCGACGTTCAAGCGCGCCATCCTGGACCGCTCCCGTCGCGTCGTCGTGCTGGCCGATTCGACGAAATTCACCAAGCCCGGTTTCATCCAGGTGGCCGACTTCGCTGAGGTGAAGGCGCTCTATACCGACGCGCAGCCCCCCACCGCCATCCGCGAGGCAGCGCAGGCCAGCGGGATGACGGTTGAGGTAGCAGACTGATGCAAATCTCCCTTGATCGTGAGCGATCCAGGGAGATTGTGCGCTCCCTCATGCGGCGGTCGCCGGCCTCCAAGGGTCATGTCCCACGCCCCTTGGTATCAGGGATACTTGCGTCCGCGGGTATAGAACTGCCAGCTATACATGCTGACCGCCATTGATATGGATTTCCGCCCCGTTAATATAGGCGGAATCGGGCGAGCAGAGGAAAAGGATGGTCTTTGCCACCTCCATCGGGTCGCCCAGCCGCTGCATCGGGATCTGGGTTTTGACGATTTCCTCTGTGCCGGGGGACAGGATCGAGGTGTCAATCTCCCCCGGCGCAATGGCGTTCACCCGCACGCCCAGCCGGCCATAATCAAAGGCCTGTTCACGGGTCAGCGCGGCCAGCGCCGCCTTGGAACAGGCATAGGCCGGGCCGGCGAACGGGTGGACCCGTGACCCGGCAATGGAGGTAACATTGACGATGCTGCCACCCGCCGCCCGCAATTCCGGCAGCAGGTGACGTGACAGCGTGGCGGCGGCGAACAGGTTGATATTAAAGACTGACAGCCAGTCCTGATAGCTGGTGTCGGCCACGCCGCGCCGCCCGCCACCGGGCATTTTCGGGGAGACGGCGGCATTATTGACCAGGGCGCTGAGGCCCGCCCCGCCCAGACGCTGCCGCACCTCTGCCGCCAGCACCTCATACCCCGCCGGGTCGGCCAGATCGGCCTGGATATGATCTTCCCGCCCGCCGGGCCAGGGGCATTCCGGATTGAAGGCCGCCCTGGAAACAGTCAGCACGCGCCAGCCATTGCGGTAGAAAACCTTCACCGTGGCATGGCCGATGCCCCGGCTGGCGCCGGTCAACAGCATGATCTTGCGGGCCGGGGCCGGATTGGGTGCCTGCATCTGCCTGGGTCCTTATTCCACGGAAAGGGGGCCCCTCTCCTAGCAGATGATAATGGCTATCAGATACGGAAAGTCATCCCGCCATATGCCGCAGGGCAGCCAGCAGCTTGTCCATATCGGCTTCCTGATTGAACAGGGCCGGCGTGACGCGGACACAGGCCCCCCGCGCCACGCCGGCGCGATGCACGGTGAAGATGCCGTATTTTTCCAGCAATTGCCGGGAGATGGCAGCGTTTTCCGCCTCCCCCGTCACGCCACGCCGGCGGAAGCTGGTCAGCCCGCCGGTCAGGCGCGGGTCAGTTGGGGTCAATATCTCATAGGCCGGATGGTCGCGCAGCGGCTCCGCCCAACGGTCGCGCAGATGGCGCAGCCGGGCGGCAATGCGATTGGTGCCGATGGACTGGTGAAAATCAATGGCCGCCGGCACGGCCAGCAATGCTGCCAGATCGCGGGTGCCGGTATGCACGCGGGCGCGGATATTGTCGGGGGCGGGGTCCATCTCCGCCGGGCTGGGATCAATATCGGGCACCCGGCCGCGCCGGATGTAAAGCGCCCCCACCCCCACCGGCGCGCCGATCCATTTATGCAGGTTGTAGCCGACGAAATCGGCCCCCAGACTGTCGGCGGTGAATTCCACCAGCCCGATGGAATGGGCGGCATCGACAATCACATCCACCCCGCGCGCCCGTGCCATGGCGGTGATCTCCGCCACCGGCAGGATCAGCCCAGTGCGGTGGGTCAGATGGGTCAACAGCAGCAGCCGGGTCTTCGGATGCGCCGTCAGTGCCGCCGCATAGGCATCGATCAGTCCCTGATAGGTTGCCGGTTCCGGCAGGTCGATGCGCACCACCTCCACCCCGCGCCGCTGGCGCAGCGATGCCATGCCGGCCTGCATGGCATCATAATCCAGATCGGCATAGATCACCGTATCGCCCGGCCGCAGCCGGTTATAACCGCCGATCAGGGCCAGCAGCGCCTCTGTGGCATTGCGGGTGAGGGTAATTTCATCCAGCCCGCAGCCAATCAGGCCGGCCACCCGCTCCACCACCCGCTTGGCATCGGGGCCGAAGCTGCGGCGGGCATAGAAGGAGGTTTCGGCATTCACCCGCGCCTGCTGGCGCTGATATTCCGCCAGCACCGGCCGCGCCATCATCACCCAATTGCCGTTTTCCAGCTGGGTGACCTGCTGTGTGACGTCATACTGTGCCGCCACCGAACGCCAGAAGGCACTGTCAGCGGGCGCACCGCCCGTGGCCGGCGGCGGCGGAACCGGGCTTGCGGCGGCGGCCGGCAGCAGGCCGGCCCCCAGGGCCAGCCCGCCACCTTGCAACAGATGTCGCCGTGTCCAACCCGGCATCAGAACCGCACCTCCACCCGCGCATAATATTGGCCGCCATCGGTGTCATAGGGCGCGTTGCGGGAATAGACCAGGCCGCGGCTGGCCTGGAAGGTCGCCTCTTCCGGGTAGCTGTCGAAGATGTTTTCGGCGCCGACCCGCAGGGTGACATTTTCCGTCACGTTCCAGCTTCCAGCCAGATCGACAAAGCTCTGCGACCCGAAGCTCTGGAACAGGTCGCCGGTGGCATTGCCGGAACTGTCGGTCCATTTGCCGTAATAGCGCAGCTTGGCCAGCACACTGAAATCCCCCCAGCGATATTCCGCCGACAGGCTGGCATTATGTTCCGGCAAGCCTTCCTCAAACAGGCGCTTTTGCGTATCGCTGGCATTCAACCCGCCGCCGGTCACCCTGGTCTGGTTGAAATTATAGGCGGCGGACAGGTGCAGCGTGCCATCGGATACCGGCAGCGCGTAGGATGCGACAATATCCAGCCCCCGCGTGCGGGTGTCGAAATCATTGGTGAAGAAACTGACAGAGGTGAAGGTATTGGCCCCCGGCACGCCCAGGGCGATCAACCGGCTGCGGATGGCCGGCGTGACGGTGAAGCTGGCCGACTGGCTAAACCGGTCGGTCAGCTTGATCTGATAGGCATCGACCGTGGCGGTGAAGCCATCGCCGTTCTGATAGGCAAAGCCGGCCGACAGGTTGGTGGATTCCTCCGGCTTCAGCGGCTGGGCACCGAAATATTGCGCCACCGGGTTGGACGGCGACAGCCGGCCCGAGGTGAAGGTGTTCAGCGTCACCGTATCCAGCCCCTGGGAGGTGCGGGTGCTGTAAACCTGCGCCGGCGTCGGGGCGCGGAAACCGGTGGAGGCGGAACCGCGCAGGGCCAGCCCTTCCATCAGCTCAATCCGGGTGGAAATCTTGCCGTCGGTCGTGTGGCCGAATTCGGAGAAATCCTCATACCGGCCGGCCAGACCGACGGTCCAGATAGCGGTGATCGGCGCTTCGACATCGATATAGGCGGCATAGCTGGTCTGGTCGAAGCGGCCGGCCTGATCGGGGCTGTAGCCGGGGAAACCGTTGGAGCCGGTGGCCAGCCCCTCCGCCGCACCAGGGCCAACCGCGTAGGAGGCGTAGTCGCCGGCCACAACCTTGTAGATTTCCTGCCGCCGCTCCCCGCCAAAGGCGATATTCACCGGGCCGGCCAGCAGACCGCTTTCCCAGGGATAGCTGAAATCCAGATTGAGGTTCTTTTCTTCCTGGATCAGCGAACCGGCATCGAAGCGGGTCGGGCTGTTGGGGCCGAGGGAGGCGTTCAGGCTCTCCTTCATCTTGTAATCGATGCGGTTGCGGCCATAGGAGGCGGAAAGATCGGCGCGCAGATCGCCCAGCAGATTGCCGCGCACACCGCCGACCAGGCTGTAATCCTGATCTTCCTGGCCAAAGCGGGGGGTGAAGCCGGCCGGATAGAGCCGGTTGGCATTCCAGCCGGGGAACGCCTTGGTCGCCTTATAGACATTGCTGGTATTGGCGGGGTTGCGCCAATTAAAATCCGTCCAGCCATCGCCTTCGCCATAGGTGCCGAACAGATAGGCTTCGGCCTTTTCCCCCAGCGGCAGCGCACTGTCCAGCGCCAGCCGGATGGTTTCCAGATCGGGCTGGCCCCAGCGCTGCACCGGGTTGGGCACCTGCAGGCCGGATGATTGCTGGAAGGCAATGGCATCGGCACGCTGGCGGCTGCGCGAGGTGGCGTCGGCCTTGGTCCATTCCACCGTGCCGGTGACATGGCCGCCCTGGCCGATCCCCCAGCCGCCCTGCGCGCCGGCCTGATATTCGGTGCCATCGCCTTCATAATATTGCGACACCTGGCTGAAAGCCTGGAAGCCCGGCTGATCATCCAGAATGACATTGATCACGCCGGCAATGGCGTCCGACCCGTACTGCGCCGCTGCGCCGTCGCGCAGCACCTCAATCCGCTTGATGGCGAAGTTGGGGATCTGCGCCAGATCGACGGCCTGCGCCCCGCGCGACCCCAGCAGGGCCGAGCGATGGCGACGCTTGCCATTGACCAGCACCAGGGTCTGGTCCGGCGACAGGCCGCGCAGCCGCGCCGGGCGAACAAAGGCCTGCCCGTCAGCCGCCGGCAGGCGCTGCACATTGAAGCTGGGGATGGCCTGGGCCAGCGCATCCACCAGCTCGCTGGACACGGTGCTGTCAATGGTGCTGCCCCCCACCACATCGATGGGGGACAGGCTGTTAAAGACGGTGCGCTGGCTGCCGCGCGTCCCGGTGACGATGATTTCTTCCAGCACCACCGGCTCATTGGCGGCCATTTGCGTGGCCTCCTGGGCAAAGGCGGTGGAAAGGCTGGAGGCCAGCATCACCGCCGTGATGGCGGTACCGGTACGCATCTTCATCATCAGACTCGCTTCGTTTCTGGAGCATCCGCGCCGGCAAGGCGGCGGGTGCTCATCAATCAGAATGGCGAAGCGGGGTATAAAGTTGGCCGATGACGCTTTGGCTGTGGTTTGGTTACGGTTGCATGATTGTTATATTCATGTCTGCATAAATCTTAAATTGGTCTTAAAATTTAGCAGATAAGGGAAGGTCAGAACTTCTGCGCCACGGTGAAGCGGACCGAACGCGGTTCCAGCGGGTGGACATGCCGGTCGCTGACCCCTTCGGCAGGGTCGCCCGGCAGCCGGTCCGTATAGTGATAGACGGCGGCATCATCCTTGCTATCAAACAGGTTATAGACCCCGATCCCCAGGCTCATCCCACTTTCCAGCGTATAGTTGGTCAACAGGTTCCATTCCTTGTAGCCGCTGGACTGGATGCTGTTATCTTCGATCAGCGGGTGGGTGCCGAGGTAACGGAACTCCGCACCGGCAGACAGACGCCCGGCCGCCCAGGTGCCGGCCAGCCAGGGGCTGCCGCTGCCGGACGGCCCCAGTTCCTTCAGATAGATCGCCAGCGAGCCGATATATTTCGGCGCGTCGGGGATGAATTTTCCAGCCGGGTCAGCATCCCGGTAGCGGGCATGGCTGAAGGCGATGCTGCTGTAGAATTCCAGCCAGGACCAGGGGGCGTAGGTGCTGTTCAGTTCCAGGCCGCGCCGGCGGCTGGGCCGGCCGGCCTCTGTCTGTCCGGCATCGGCGCTGTAGGTCAGCTCAGAACCGAAATCCATCTGGAAGGCGGTCAGCGTGGCGGTCAGGTTGGGCAGGATGGTGGAACGCAGCCCCACCTCCTCCCCATCCACCTTGGCCAGCAGGGCCGCACCGCCCTGGGTGACGCCGCGCACATCATTGCTGTGAAAACCGCGACCGGCACTGACATAGAATTCCGTGTCCTTCCACAGGGTGACAATGGCGCTGCCCTTGGGCTGCAACAGGTGCGCGCTCACCTTCCCGGCATTGCTGCCACGGTCGGTGGCGCGCATATAGTCCCCGCGCAGCCCGACAACGGTGCGCAGCCAGGGCGTCCAGCGGCTGGTGAGCTGGAGATGGGCGCCCGCCCCCGTCTGCCGGACCGTATCATCCTTCAGAAAACCGGTGGTAACACGGGCCTTGGTGGTCTGCAGATCCACGCGCACATCATCATAGCGGCCGTCCAGGCCGCCCGCCAGCTCATGCTCCACGCCCAGGAAATCGAGTTTCTGGCCATAGCGGATGGCCCCGCCGATCACCGTCCGGTTCTCATTCTGGGCGTGCTGGTCGCCATCGACGGGATTATCCAGGAAATGGGTGAAGTTGTTCCACAGCGTCAGTTTGCTGTCGATAACATAGGCATTGGCCGTCAGCTGGCCGCCGGCCAGCCAGCCCCGTTCCAGCGACCGGGCGACATTGCCGGACAGGCTGATGCGCCGGGCCTGCCCGCCATCGGTGGGGTCCAGCGTGCCATAACGGCCGATCAGCCCCTGTTCGATGGCGCGCAGCGGCTGGTCTGTGGTGGCATTCCAGCGGCCCCGATAATACATGGCGGTCAGGCCAAACCCATCCTCCCGGTCGCCCTGGGCATAGCGCAAGACCGCGTTGGTCTTGTGCAGATTGTCGGGATGGTCCCACGGCCCGTCATAGCGCACCAGTTCCCCACCGGCCAGCAGACGGCCCTGCCCCATCTCGGCACTGCCAGCGCCGAACAGGCGCTTATATCCCAGCGTGCCGACCGTCAGGGCCGCCTGCGGGTCCATCCGGTCCAGATAGCCCAACTGGACGGAGCCCACGGCGGAGAAATCCCCCTGGGCGGCGAAATAAGGGCCCTTGGTATAGCCGATGCCGCTGACCAGTTCGGGAATGATGAAGTTCAGATCGGTATAGCCCTGGCCATGCGCATGGGTGCGCATATTGACCGGCATCCCGTCCACGCTGGTGGCCATGTCGGTGCCATGGTCCAGGTTGAAACCGCGCAGCAGATACTGGTTGGCCTTACCCTCCCCACTATGGCTGGTGACAACCAGGCCCGGCACCGTTTCCAGCATCTGGCCCGGCCGATAGGCCGGCAGCAGGTCCAGCTCCTCCTTCACCACCACGCCCTGGCTGGAGGTAACAGCCGTGCCGATCAGGTCCAGCCGCTGGGCGGTCACCACCACCTCTTCCACCGCCGCCACCTCCGTCGCGGCGGGGGCGGCCGGGCTGCTGGCCGGCAGCAGAATACCGGCCAGCAACGCCAGTTTCAGGGCGGGGAGCCCCCTGGCTTGTCGTAGCGATAGAACCCTTTGCGGTTGGTCGTGCATGGCTTTCCTCCCTTGCCTGTTCTGCTGCCGATATCCGGCGGGGGGAAAGCGGGGCACAAGTTACATACCGTTACGGGCAGCCAGGATAGCCCCCCGTAACGGCGGGGCAGCCCTGTTACGCCGGCTGAATGGCCTGGGCAAAGGTGAAGAGCGATTTGGGGTCCACCTGCTTTTTCACCTTCTGCAAGCGGGGATAATTCTCCCCATAATAGGCGATGGGCCAATCACCCAGCGTGGGGTCGGAGAAGTTCTGATAGGCCCCCACCGCCCCCGTCTGCTGATTGGCCAGATTGTAGAAATTCTGCTGCCAGATCAGGTTGGCCTCCACCTGGGCTGGCGGATCGGTGGGCTGCCACCAGTTCATTTCCACCGTGAACAGCCAGTCAAACCCGCGATGCACATAGGCGGTTTCGGTCGGCTTCATCTGGTTGATGGTCCCGCCGAGCTGGAAGAACTTGAAGGCCACCGGCATGGCCGTGCCGGGCAGCTTGTGCGCCAGCTCCATCATCTCCCCGACAGCGGCCTTGGTCAGGCGGTTGGCCATCATGTAGCTGGATTTTTCCTGATAATAATAGGGATAGGGGGATTCACTGAGGAAATCCTGGCCTTCCCAATAGGCGATGTCCGGCTTCACCACCTTTTTTGTGGCTGTTTCCCAGCATTTGCCAAAGATGGTTTCCAGGGTTTTGTCGCACTTATGCAGCTGGCCCAGCACCGAAAGGCTGATCCCCTTGCCGGCGCAGCGTTCGGCCAGGCTGGGCATGGTGACGCTGATCTTGCTGCCGAATTCCTTCGGCGCGCTGTTCAGCTGTTCCAGCAAGTCCGTCAGCACCTCTGTCAGGTTGCCCCCCTCCCAGGTCAGCTTGAACACGCTGACCGTGCTTACCGGATAGGTTTGCAGGGTAAAGGCGGTGTTGATGCCGAAATTGCCGCCGGCCCCGCCGCGGCAGGCCCAGAACAGGTCGCGGTCATGGGTATCGTTGGCGCTGTGCAGCTCCCCCTCCGCCGTGACCAGATCGGTCGCCGTCAACAGGTCGGAGCCGATGCCCAGCAGGCGCATGTTGAAGCCGATGCCGCCGCCCAGCAGGAAGCCCGCCGCCCCCACCGCATCGCAGCGGCCATGGGTGATGGTGCGGCCCATACGTTCCAGTGACTTATAGACCAGGGCATTGGAGATGCCGCCCTCCACCCGCACCAGCCCATCCTTGCCGACGGGTTCCACCCCCTTCATCAGCGACATGTCGATCAGCAGACCGGGGGTGGAGGAGAAGCCGGCATAATTATGCCCGCCGGAGCGCACGGCGAACGGCTTGTTATGCTTCTTCACCCATTGGATGCAGGTCAGCACATCCTCCGCCTTCTCACAGCGGGCGATGCCCTGGGGCGGGATATTGTAGCGTAGATTGTTGGGACGGCAGACATCGGCGAAATTCGGGTCTTCCGGGCGCAGCACCGGCCCCTGCATCGCCTTGGCCAGATCAGTCCAGGCGGAAGGTGGGGGGCAATAGGCACGGTCGCCATCGGCGGCGCGGGCCAGCCGTATCGGCCCCGGCATCTGTGTGGCAACGGCTAGCCCGCCCAGGCCAGCCAGAAAAGAACGGCGGTTATGTTCAATTTTGCGTAGCATGATGCCTCCGATAACTTATCGCATAGGTTTATCAGGGCATATGCGTCGTGCGCAAGATTTCAGAGAACAATCGATGGTGTTTTACAATCAAAACGTCAGGGCGCCATGGGGCGGCGATCACCCGCCGCCCCATCATTGTCACCAGTAGAATTTTACGCTGAGAGAGGCGTTGCGCGCCTCTCCGACGCTGCTGAAGCTCCAATATTTCCGATTGAACAGGTTGTTGATATTGCCCGTGATGTCGGCCCGGCGGCCGGCAATGCTGGTGCTGTACTGGAAGCCAGCATTGGCCACCACCCGGCTGGGCACATAGAGCTGGTTATCATCCGCCACCGGCCCCCGGCCGAAATAGCGGATATTGCCATGCAGGCGCAGCCCCTCCACCCACGGCACCTGATATTCGGCATTGGCCAGCCACTGCCAGCGCGATGCCTCTGCCGGGATATGGCCGCGCAGCGCCTCATTGCCGGCGGATACTTTGTCGATGGTGGGATCAAGATACAGGGTGCCCACGCCCAGGCGCAGATCATCATTCACCCGGTAGGCGCCGGTGAATTCCACCCCCTTATAGATATTCAAACCATCCTGGGTGAGATAGCGGCGGCCCTCCCTCTCATTGATGATCTGGTTGGCCCGTTCAACCCGGAAGGCCGCCGCCGTCAGGCTGACCCCGCCATGGTCATATTTCGCCCCACCCTCATATTGTTTGGAGATGGTGGCGTCGAGAACCTCGCCGGCATTGGCATATTCACCGCCCACACGCGTGCCCCCCTCCATGGATTCCACATAAGAACCGTAGAGCGAGATATATTCCGCCGGCTTGTGGATCAGCGCGAAGGTGGGGGTGGTGGCGGTGGTGCGATAGCCGCTATCCACTGTGGGGTCGCCATCCAGATCCAGCAGCTTGTACTTTGTGTGACGGGCACCGATAATCGCCTGCCATTGCGAGCCGAAATGCAGCGTGTCGGAGACGAACAAAGCCGTCTGCCTTTGGTCCGACGGGCTGCCCGCCGTGCTGAAATCAAGATCGCGGGTCACCAGGAAACGTTGCGGCTGATAGATATTGCCGTTGAAATCGTTATTCCAGTAGGAGGTGAGCGCGCCGAAATCGGACAGGGTCCGGTGCAGCGCCACGCCTGCCACCAGTTCATGCCGGATCGGCCCCGTCTCCACCTTGCCCTGCACCATCCCCTGGCCGAAATGCGCCTGGTCGGTCTCGGCGAAATTATAGGCGTAGCCCTGATAATCGCCGGCACGATTCAGCATATAGGCGAACATCTTGTTCGACTGATGGTTCTTGCGCGTATAGCCGTAATTCAGCTTGGCGGTCCAATCATCCGCCAGATCCCAATCCAGCCCGGTGGCAACGCTGGTGGTGCGGGTGCGGTAATAGGAATTATCGACGTTCAAATTGTCATAATCATAGGTCGGTTCCGGCAGAACCGTGCCCTGATACCGGGCCCAATAAAAATGGAAGGGCTCATGCTCCAGCTTGCTGGCCTCATGCGTGGCGGTGGCGTGCCAGCGCAGATCGGGCGTGATGGCGTAATCAAGGGCCAGCGACCCGACCCAGCGATTGACCCCCGCCTTGCTATAGGCCTTCCCCTGTTCCCCGGCCAGATTGAGGCGATAACCCAGCCTGCCATCCCCCACCGGGCCACCGGCATCAATATGGCCATAGCGGACGCCGGGATTGCGATAGCCCAGTTCGGTGGTCAGCAGCGGCTGCGCCGTGGGACGCTTGGTCTGATAGAGGATAGCCCCGCCCGGCGCGCCGAAACCATACATGAAGCCGGTCAGCCCCTTCAGCGCCTGCACCGTTTCCACCGATTCCAACGGGAAGTCGCTACCCCAATAGAGCACCAGCGGCACATCATCGATATAGTAATTGCGCACGCCCAGCCCCCGGATCTGGGTGCCCCACCAATTGGTGGTGCCGGGGCTGGCATAGGAGAAGACGCCGGGATCATTGATGAAGATCTGGCCGACGCTGGTGGCCTGACGCCGCGCAATTTCGTCCTTATCCACCAGGGTAACGGAATAAGGCGTGTCCAGAATGCTCTTTTCCCCCAGCGCCCCGCTGCTGACCGGCTGTTTCAGCCGTTCAAGGGTGCCGATGACGACAATATCCTCCGCCGTCGCCCGCTGGGCCACTTGCTCCGCCGCCTGTTCCTGCTGCGCCGAAACGGGTGCCGTCAATGCGCCCAGCAACCATAGGGCGGCACCCGCCCGCAAAATCCCCTTCACATTCATCGGTACCCCCACCCCTATTATCGACATTCATAATTCGCGCACATAAATAATAAGAGTCGTTCTCATTATCAAATTATTGCGGCGGGTAGCAGCCGTGCGGCGGATGGGCAGCAGCCTTCCCCTGGGAGGGGCGTGCAATCGGCCAGCAATATCCCTATGTTACTCAACCCTGCTTTCCGGTGCGGCCAGGGCCGCCTACGACGATTGGTGATTGGGAATGAGCCGTTTCTGGAGCCCCATTGTTCACAGCCTGACCCCGTATGTCGCCGGTGAACAGCCCCGGATTCATGGTCTGATCAAGCTGAACACCAATGAGAACCCCTATGGCCCCTCCCCCCGCACGCTGGCGGCCATCAAGGCGGCGGTGGATGACACGCTGCGCCTGTACCCAGACCCGACGGGGCTGGCCCTGCGGCAGGTGATTGCCGACAGCCACGGCCTGTCGGTGGATGAGGTGTTTGTCGGCAATGGGTCGGACGAGGTGCTGGCCCACTGTTTCCAGGCGCTGCTGAACCATGATCAGCCGCTGCTGTTCCCCGATATCAGCTATAGTTTCTACCCCACCTATTGCCGGCTATACGGCATTGATTTCCGCACCATCCCGCTGGATGCGGCGATGCAGGTGCAGGTGGCGGATTACAAGGGGCCCTGTGGCGCCATCATCCTGCCCAACCCCAACGCCCCCACCGGCATTGCCCTGCCGCTGGCCGAGATTGAAACGCTGCTGCGCGACCATCCCGATCAGGTGGTGGTGATTGACGAGGCCTATGTGGATTTCGGCGCGGAAAGCGCCATCCCGCTGGTCAAGACCTATCCCAACCTGCTGGTGATCCACACCTTTTCCAAGTCGCGCAGCCTGGCGGGGCTGCGCGTCGGCTTTGCCGTGGGCCAGCGCCCGTTGATTGAGGCGATGGAACGGGTGAAGGACAGTTTCAATTCCTACCCGCTGGACCGGCTGGCCCTGGCCGGTGCCGTGGCCGCCTGGACCGACCAGGACTGGTTCGAAACCCAGCGCCAGCGCATCATCGCCAGCCGGGAGACGCTGACGGTCGCGCTGCAGAGGCTGGGGTTCGAGGTGCTGCCCTCCGCCGCCAACTTCCTGTTCGCCCGCCACCCGGACCGCGCCGGCAAGGAGCTGGCCGCCGCGTTACGAGAAAAGGCCATCCTGATCCGGCACTTCCAAAAGGACCGGATCGGGGACTTCCTGCGGATTACGGTGGGGACGGAAGCCGAGTGCGCGCGGCTGGTGACGGCGTTGGGGGAGGTTTTGGGGTGAGGGGTGGGCGGTTGAGGTTAAGGGTTCTAATGAGAAAGAGACAAGAAATGAGTGACAGTGTTAATCGTATTCTACAAGGGCTTCGAGAAGCCCTTGATCACATCAAAAATAGTGTCGATTTTTATCAATCTTCAGCCAATATTCAAAACCACGATAAATTTGATTCAAGAAAATATTCACACAAAGAACTCAAATGAATATAGCAAACTATATCTTAAATGATTTTATTTCCATAAATTTACACTCATCACTAACCTCATCTACCAAACGCCGAATCCAAGAATCTGAAAATGTGTAATCGTTATGCGCTACATGATAAATACAATAGTCTTTATTAGTATTCTCCGGCTGAAGTGAACCTTTTTTTGGTCTTACTCGAAGTTTTCGCCATGCCTGTGTGTGATTGTGTATTGTAAAATCCTTCCCGGTTCTCTCCTTAACAGCATCTACAATATCCTTCGGCTTATGAGGATAAAGATGATCTGCTAGTTTATGCTGAACTAGAACGTTTCGGATATTTTTTCCTTCTGCAGATTCTGGCTGAATAAACTGGAAATGAGATCGAGATTTGTTTGCCGAATCAAGCGTGTAAACAACACGGAACTGATACTCAAGATCATCTATCTGTGATTCAGTCATCCCCTCAATTAATCGCGCATCCAAAGCATTAATATACCCTGGTATTTCATAGCTATTGAAGGTGGAAGCCTGCTCAAAATCAAATTTCGTAAATTGCAACGCAAAAGAAAGGTCATGAGACAACGTTAATTTTTCACCAAATAGCTCACGTATAGATTTATCAAAATTTAAACAACAAGCTTGAAACAAACTAAACCATTTTTTGTCAGCCCTGCCAAGCATCTTATGCTCTACATTGTCACGTATAATTTTCAAGGATCGTAAATTATCTTTAACGCCTTTCGACAAAGGACAATCCTGTCGGTCAATTATTTGACTTAACAGCAGCGATCGATCGTCCTTTCCAACTATTCTAACTCCTCTGCGCTCATAATACTCGTGCATGAGATATGTCCAAGCCACATACGATAACATAGAGAATACTTCTGTTTTAAAGCAAATCGCAGGGCTATTAAAAATCTGCACCGCTAAAATCATTGCCTCACGAGCCCGAATCAAACGCTCATGATCAAATAAATTTAATCCTGTCTTAGAGCTGTAAGATTCTTTTTTAATTTTAAAAAATTCTACAAGCTCATCGCTTGCCGGTAAAATGTCCTTATCTTTTTTCACTTCGGTAACGCGAGCACTATTAATGGTGGAATCTCTACCAATATTTACAAGGGCCTGGATGTCTTGATTGCGCCAACCCTTGTCCAACAAAGCTTTGACAATAGCTTTTTCTGTGTCTGTCAATGAACCGTTTTTATAGCGAACAACCATTTACCGCTCACTTTTTGAAAAATCAGGTTATAATAACATAATTCTAATGTTGCTCCAAGAAAAAAGTTGCGCAAAACACCAACAAATGCACGCTATAATAATACTCTGACTCACACCCTCCCCAGAAAAGTACAGTTTTAGGTAATTCCTCCACCTCACCGAAACGTCTCAATCTCCAACCCAAACCGTTTTAGCTTATCGTACAGCGTCTTCCGCGGCACCTGCAACTCGGCACTCACCGCCGCCACATCGCCTTTGTGGCGGCGCATGGAGTCCGCGATCAGGCGGCGTTCGAAGCCGTCCACCAGATCGGCCAGACTGGCTGAACCGGGGGTGCCAGCGGGGGCCGTGGCCGGGGGTGCCCCTGCCCCACCGCCCAGCCCGGCGGGCAGCAGGGGCAGGCCGATCACCGCGCGTTCGGCCAGGTTGCCCAGTTCGCGCACATTGCCCGGCCAGCCATGGGCGAACAGGGCCTGTCGTTCCGCCTCCGATACAAAGGGCGGCACGCGGCCCAGGCGGCCCGCCGTCTGGCCCATGAAATGGTCCAGCAGCAGGCCGATATCCTCCGGCCGCTCCCGCAAGGGCGGGATGGTCAGGGGCACCACGTTCAGGCGGTAATATAAATCCTCCCGGAACTTGCCGGCGCGCGACAATTCCCCCAGATCGGCCTTGGTGGCGGCGACAAAGCGCAAATCCAGCGGAATCGCCTTGTTGGCCCCCAGCCGCTCCACCTTGCGATCCTGCAATACCCGCAGCAGCTTCACCTGCAGGGCCAGCGGCATACTCTCAATCTCATCCAGGAAGACGGTGCCGCCATCGGCATATTCCAGCTTGCCGATGCGCAGCTTGCCGGCCCCGGTGAAGGCCCCGGCCTCGTGCCCGAACAGCTCACTTTCAAACATGCTTTCCGGGATGGCCCCGCAATTCAGCGCCACAAAGGGCCGGTTGGCGCGGCTGGAAAACTGGTGCAGGGCGCGGGCCACCATTTCCTTGCCGCTGCCCGTCTCCCCCAGTACCAGTACATCGGCCCCGGTATCGGCGACCTGCAAAATGGTGCGTTTCAGCGCCTGCATGGCGGGTGACCGGCCCAGGATCAAACTGTCAATGCCATGGTCGCCATCCAGCGCCGCGCGCAGCCGCCGCACCTCCGCCGACAGGCGGCTTCGTTCCAGGGCGCGGTGAACGGTGGTGGTCAAGCGCTCAGAGGCAAAGGGCTTTTCAATGAAATCATAGGCCCCGTCGCGCATGGCCCCAACGGCCATGCTGATATCGCCATGCCCGGTCATCAGCACCACGGGCAGATCGGGGTCCAGCCCCTGGGCGGCGCGCAGCAAATCCATCCCGTCCATGCCGGGCAGGCGCACATCGGTGATCAGCAGGTCGGCGGGCCCCGCCTTCAGGGCGGCCAGCGCCGGCTCTGCGGCGGCAAAGGCGGTGACGGGCAGGTCGGCCAGTTCCAGCGCCTGTTCAATGCCCAGGCGCACGGCGTCCTCATCCTCCACCAGCAGGATGCGCGGGGGTCTCTCAGCCATGGGCGGGCAGGTCGATCGTGAACATTGCCCCTCCTTCCGGGCGGTTGGCGGCATGGATGCTTCCCCCATGGTCCTGCACCATCCCGGCGGAAATCACCAGCCCCAATCCAAGCCCCTGGCCCGGCGGCTTGGTGGTGAAAAAGGGCTCGAACAGGTGGGGCAGGCTTTCCGGCGCAATGCCGGACCCGCTATCCAGCACCCGCACCAGGGCGCGGCCACCGTCGCGCACCGCCTCCAGCCGCACTTCCCGCACCGGGCCGCCGGCCACGGCATCCAGGGCATTGCCCAACAGGTTGACCAGCACCTGTTCCAGCCGGATCGGATCAAACCGCACCCAGAGGTCGGGGTCGATGGCGGTTTCAACCGTCGCATCCAGCCGCCGGCTTTTTTCCGCCAGCAGGGCCAGACTGTTGCTGGCGGCCACGGCCAGCCGCACCGGTTCCGGCCGGTTTTCCGACTTGCGGGCAAAGCCGCGCAACTGGCCGGTGATGCGGGCCATGCGCTCGGTCAACTGGCCGATCATGGTCAGATTCTCCGTCACCCGGTCGGCCTTGCCACGCGCCAGGAAGGCGGCGGCATTATCCGACAGGGTGCGCAGGGCCGCCAGCGGCTGGTTCAACTCATGCGTGATGCCGGCGGCCAACTGGCCCAAGGCTGCCAGCTTGGCCGCCTGCACCAGCCCATCCTGGGCGCGGCGCAGATCGTCGTTCGCCGCCACCAGCTCTGCCGTGCGGGCCGCCACCTCCCGTTCCAAGGCCTGGGCAGAGCGTTCCAGGGCCGCACGGGTGGCGCGTTCGGCCGCGCGGGTGCGGCGGCGCTGGCGCACCAGCATGGCCACCAGCGTCAGCAGCAACACCAACGCCGCCCCCGCCGCCCAGGCGATGCGCTGGGCATTGGCCACGGGGGCCATGTCGGTCAGCAGCAGCAATTGCCAATCGGTGCCCGGCACATTGCGGGCCGTGGCCAGCAGCGGCTTTGCCCCCGGCCCGCCAATGCGCAGGACAGAGGCCCCGGCCCCCAGATCGGCCAGCTGCTGCACCGCCAGCCCCTGCAGCTCCACCCGGTCATATTGGCGGGTGGCCGCCAGCCGCTCGCGCAAACCATCGGACAGCGGTTCCAGGGTGCGGAAGGTCCAGCCCGGCACGGAGGACAGGATGGTCACGCCATGCCCATCCTTCACCAGCACCCGGTCAGCAGCCTGGCCCCAGGTGCGTTCCATGCCGGTCAAGGTCACCTTCACCACCACCACCCCCAGCACCCCCTCAGGGCCGGGGATGGAGCGGGCAAAGTAATATCCCGCCTCCCCGCTGGTGGTGCCAATGCCATAGAAGCGGCCATAGCCCTTGGCCATGGCATCGCGGAAATAGGGACGGTAAGAGAAATTCATGCCGACAAAGCTGGCCGGCCCCTGCCAGTTGCTGGCGGCCCGCGTCGTGCCCTCTGTGTCGATGGCATAGATGGCGGCGGCACCCGACACGGTGGCCACCTGCTCCAGATAGGTGCTGGCCCGCTGGCTCAGCGGTTCATTGCCGGGGGCGGAGAGCATCTGGCGCAGGGTGGTGGAATAGGTCATGACCGACGGCAGGGTCTCATACCGCCCCAGCTCGCTGCGCAAACCTTCGACATAGATGTCACGGCGGGGGCCGGCCTGTTCCAGCAGCTGGGCAATGGCCAGCCGCTCCGCCAGCCATCCCGCCCCGCCAGCGGCCAGCACCGCGATCAGGGCGGGGATCAACCAGAACAGGGCACGGCGCCAATGCGGTTTCAGGATGGGCCTCGCTTGGGTTGGGCGATCTTTACCACCATAAACAAAGGGCCGGCGGTACGGAACGGGCGATGGGGTGGTCTCGCTTAACACCCCTGCCCTTTCCGCACCGCCGGCCCTGGCCGGGAGACCCTGGGGCTTATTCAGCCGGGGCCAAACGGGTAGCCGGTGCGGCTTCCACGTCCGGGGACGGGTTGGCCAGCTCCCGGGTCAGCTTGTCCTGATCCAGCGCACCTTCCCACTTGGCGACCACCAGGGTGGCGACGCCATTGCCGATCAGGTTGGTCAGGGCGCGGGCTTCGGACATGAAGCGGTCAACACCCAGGATCAGCGCGATGGAGGCAACCGGGATATGGCCCACCGTGGCCAGCGTGGCCGCCAACACGATGAAGCCGGAACCGGTGACCCCCGCCGCCCCCTTGGAGGTGAGCAGCAGCACGGCCAGGATCGACAGTTCCTGCCAGATGGTCAGGTCGGTGTTGGTGGCCTGGGCCAGGAAGATGGCGGCCATGGTCAGATAGATGCAGGTGCCATCCAGATTGAAGGAATAACCGGTGGGCACCACCAGACCGACGACAGACTTTTCCGCCCCCAGCTTCTGCAATTTGGTCATCAGACGCGGCAGCGCGCTTTCAGAGGAGGAGGTGCCGAGCACGATCAGCAGCTCTTCCTTGATGTACTTGATGAAGCGCCAGACGGAGAAGCCGGTGGCGCGGGCAACCGCGCCCAGCACCAGGAAGATGAACAGCAGGCAGGTGAGATAGAAGGCGGCCATCAACTGACCCAGCGACACCAGCGTGCCGACGCCATACTTGCCGATGGTAAAGGCCATGGCACCGAAGGCACCGATGGGGGCCACCTTCATGATGATGCCGACGATCTTGAAGAAGACGGTCGAGGCGCTGTCGATCATGTGCAGCAGCGGGCGGCCGCGCTCACCCATGGAATGCAGGCCGAAGGCGAACAGGATGGCGATGAACAGCACCTGCAGGATCTCACCTTCCGCGAAGGCACCCACCACCGTGGAGGGGATGACATGCATCAGGAATTCGATCGTGCCCTGTTCCTTGGCCTTGGCCGTATAGGTGGCAATGGCCTTGGTATCCAGCGTGGCGATATCGACATTCATGCCGGCGCCCGGCTGCCACAGATTGACAACCAGCAGACCGATGACCAGCGCCAGGGTAGTCAGCACCTCGAAATAGATCAGCGCCTTCAGGCCGACGCGGCCCACCTTCTTCATATCCTCCATCCCGGCAATGCCGTGGACGACGGTGAAGAAGATGATCGGCGCGATCAGCATCTTGATCATCTTGATGAAGGCATCGCCCAGCGGCTTCATGGCGGTGCCAAGCTCGGGATAGAAATGCCCAAGCGCGATACCGATGGCGATCGCCGTCAGCACCTGGACATAGAGGCTCTGATAGAACTTCTTGGGCTTTGGTGCTGCCACGGCACCACCGGTCATTTCCTGGGCCATTCTTTGCCTCCCGTTTAAACCATGACCACCCCGGACAGGAAAGGGCGGCTTGGGAGCCTTATAGGCACACGGCGTGCCAACCGGCCGGGTTGGGAGGCCATCCTGATAATCGTTTGAAACAAAACAATTTCGCGTTTGCAAAAAATCTATGCTGCGCTGCGGGATTTTCTGACATTCCGGAAAACCAGACAGGCGGCTTTCCGGAATGTCAGACTATGTAGTGCGGTGGCGTGGTACCTTGCCAGCCACAGCGGGCAGCCGATATGGATGTCAGATCATATCTGGATGGAACCAATGCGCCGGAAATATCTGCTGTTCCCTCTGCTGGCCCTGCTGTCGCTGACGGCGTGCGATGGTGATACCAGTCTGGATATCGGCCCGGCCCTGGCGGCCGGGGGTGGCATCGCGCTGGGGCCGGCGCTGGCCCTGAATGGCGGGCATGTCTGCATCGCTGGCGGCAACAGCAAAGCCAGCGATCTGGCCAGCGCGGAAAATGGCGAACCGGGCCAGCGCGCCACCGCCATGCTGACCCGCCGACCCCTGCCGGGGGATGGCAGTGTCTGGCTGCTGGTGATCGATGCGCGGGATGCCGGCAATGACCATCGGGTGCAGCTGCGCAGCGGCGGCGACTGGTTCTTCGTGCCCCGCCCCCTGGATGGGACAGCAACCGGCCTGCCCGCCTGGCTGCGTTCCGCCACCTGCGCCCCGGCCGGCACCGCCCAGCTGATTGAGGTGAAAACGGGGGCAAAGCGCGCCGGCCGCAGCTATATGCTGGCCACGCAATAGCGGCCGCCATCCGCCCACCTGCCGTGTGGGCGGAAAAATTTTTCATTTTCCCCTGTCCCCTTTTTCCACGCCCCACCCTCTTACCCTGGTGAGAGGCGACATCCGCCTGTCAGCAGAGCGGCAGAACGGACACAAGAAGACGTCACAGAAAAATAACAAATATAAACTTGTTCGAACCCCGTAAAAATAAGTATCCGTCACTCTTTTTCATGGGAAAACACTTCCATGGATGAAGAGAATGACCAATATCATGAAGATTAATCGTGCATTTTATCTGGTTCTCGCGGCGGGCGTTTCCGCCCTGTCCTTATCTGCCCAGGCACAGGTGGCCAATGGCGCCGATGCCGGTGGTGACGTACTGGAAGAAATCATCGTCACCGGCTTCCGGGGCAGCGTGGCCAAGGCGCGCGACCTGAAGCGTGATGCCGTCGGCAGCCGCGAAAGCATCGTCGGTGACGATGTCGCCGCCTTCCCCGACCTCAATCTGGCGGAATCGCTGCAGCGCGTGCCCGGCATCACCATCACCCGTGATGCCGGTGAAGGCCGTCAGGTCTCCATGCGCGGCCTGGGGCCGGATTTCACCCGCGTGAAGCTGAACGGGATGGAAGTGCTGGGCACCACCCAATCCATCGACAGCCGTGGCGGCACCAACCGGTCCCGCTCCTTCGATTTCAACCTGTTCGCCTCTGAACTGTTCAACCGGATGGATATTGTCAAATCCACCTCGGCGGAAGAGGAGGAAGGCGGCATCGCCGGCGCCATTGATCTGCGCACGGCCAAGCCGTTTGACTATAACAAGTTCACCTTCTCGGCCGCCGCCAAGGGCTCCTATAGCGCCAATGCCGACAAGGTGGACCCCCGCGGCGCGGTGTTGATCGCCGATACCTTCGCCGATGGCCGCTTTGGCGCGCTGGTCTCCGCCGCCTACAGCAAGCGCAACACGGTGGAGCAGGGCTACAGCACGGTGCGCTGGGCGGCTGGCGGCTGGACACCGGGCAATATTTCCAACAGCATCGATGCGGCCACCAAGACCCGGCTGCTGAAGACCTCCAGTGCTGCCGATGCGCTCTATTACCCGCGCTTTGCCCGCTATAATGAATATGTGCATGATCAGGACCGGCTGGGCGTGACCGCCGCCTTCCAGGCCAAGCCGGCCGACTGGGTGCAGATGGATCTGGACCTGCTCTATGGCAAGCTGAAGTCGGACCGGCGCGAATATAATTTCGACGCCTTCGCCTTCAGCACCAACAACACCAATGGCAGCGGCAAGGGCCTGCCGGAAATCAAGGTCGATGACGTCACCATCGACCGCAACAACATCATCGCCGGCAAGTTCCGCGATGTGGATGTGCGCTCCGACAGCCAGCTTTACCAGGATGAAACGGATTTCCGCGCCGCCACCCTGAACACCAAGCTGACGCCGACCGAAGACCTGACCATCAATCTCTATGGTGGCTATCAGGAAGCCAAGTTTACCGACGATCAGCAGGGGATGTATGTTTTCTCCCCCAATACCAGCTTCAGCTATGATTTCCGCCAGAATGACAAGGTGGCGGCGCAGACCTATGGCATCAATGTCACCGATCCGGCCGCCTGGCAGTTCTTCCAGGCCCGGTTGCGCGACCAGGCCGTGGATAACCGCTTCCGCACCGTCCGGCTGGATGCCAATTACGCCCTGACGGATGAGTTCCATCTGAAGGGCGGCCTGGATTGGCGCCGTTTCACCTATGACAGCACCAGCCACGCCTTTGATTCCATCACCAACCTGAATGGTCGCGCCCTGCGCGGCGTTTCCCTGACCGATCCGGCGCTGGCCGGCACCTTCACCACCACCCCCTATAAGTTCGGCAAAGGGCTGGACGCACCGGCCGGCACGCCCACCGGCTGGATCGTGGCCGATCTGGATAATGCCTTTGCCAAGCTGGGCACCGGCGCTGTGGTCAAGCCCGTCTCCTCCGGCTTCCCGCAGGGGGTGGCGGAAACCACCAAGGCTGCCTATGTGCAGGCCGATTGGGATCGCAGCCTGTTCGGCCTGCCGATGAAGGGCAATATCGGCCTGCGTGCCATCCGCACCGAAACCTCCGCCTATGACCGCGACCCGTCCTTCCCGGCCGTGTCGATCAGCCGTTCCTATACGGACTGGCTGCCCTCCTTCAACGTGGTTCTGGAGACCAGCGAGGAGACGCGGGTGCGCTTCGGGGCCAACCGCAATGTCACCCGGCCCAGCCTGAACTCCCTGGTGCCGGCCATTTCCAGCGTCAACACCTCGGGCAAGACCATCACCTATGGCAACCCGGACCTGGACCCGTTCCGCGCCGACAGCGTGGATATGTCGGCCGAATGGTATTTCGGCAAGCAGGGCATCCTGGCGGCCCAGCCCTTCTACAAGAAGGTGAAGAGCTTCATCGTCGATGGCGTGCAGACCATGACCTTCCGCCAGTCCGGTCTGCCGACCTCCCTGGTGCCGGCCGACGATCTGGATGTGACCTACAGCTTCAACCAGCCGGTCAATGGCAAGGGTGCCAATATCTATGGTCTGGAACTGATCTATCAGCAGGGGCTGGATTTCCTGCCGGCCCCGTTTGACGGGCTGGGCTATATCCTGAACTATACCTATGCCTATTCGCGGGCGGAATTCCAGCCGGCGGCGGGCGTGACCAAGAAGTACGACCTGCCGGGCCTGTCGCGTAATTCGGCCAATGCCACGCTTTATTATGAAACGGATGTCTATGGTGGCCGTGTCTCGGTCAATTACCGTGACGGCTATCTGCAATCCATTCCCGGCGGCAATGGCAATGACGTCTCCGGCTATCACAGCTCGCTCAACCTGGATGTCAGCCTGTTCTACAATATCAATGAAAAGCTGAAGGTGACCCTGGAAGGGGTGAACCTGACCAACCAGGCCGAAGACCAATATGTGGACTCGGTCGGCGACCGGGTTTACAGCTTCACCCGCAGCGGCGCGCAGTATCTGCTGGGCGTCCGTTACAGCTACTGAGGTAAGCACCCGGCAGCGACCGCCGCCGGCAATTGAGGGCCATGATCAGAACCAAGAAGTTCTGATCATGGCAACAGGGTACAAGCGTATGGGGAACGGGAGCGGGGTAATCCTGTCGATGATGGGCCAATCCACGATCATCGCAGACCTGATGGCCGGCCATCGCCGGCTGCTGACCTATATCCGCAACCGGATTCGCAATCCGGCCGATGCGGAGGATGTCTATCAGGAAACCATGGTCCGTATGCTGGAGCGCGCTCGGGCGGGCGGGCTTCAGCAACCCGTCCCCTATGCGTTGCGGGTGGCGCACAGCGTCATCCTGGACCGGGCAGCGCTGCCCGCGTCCGATCTGCTGGACGAAGATATTGCCTGCGACCAGCCGGGGGCCGAACAGCGGCTTTCCGACCGGCAACGGCTGGCCGCCTTCAAACGCGCACTGGATGCCATGCCGCCTTTGCGGCGGGAGGTGTTCACCCGCAAGCGTATCCAGGGGCAGAGCCGGGAGGAGATCGCCCAGGCATTGGGCATGAATGAGGAAGCGGTGAAAAAACATCTGACACGGGCGCTCGCACAATTGGCCCGTTCGCTGGAGGAACAGGATTGCGACGGGCCGCAGGCCGGCACGGTACGGCGGGTGGCGCGATGAACCGCTTCGATCTGGAGATTGACGCCGATCCCGCGCTGGAGGAAGCAGCCGACTGGCTGCTGGGGGAAGGGGAATGGACGCCGGAGCGCCAGGCCCGTTTCCTGGCCTGGCTGTCGGCCAACCCCGCCCATGCCCCGGCCATGGAACAGGTGCGCGCCACCTGGCATGACCCCGTTCTGGAACAATTGCTGCGGCAGGCGGCGGCCGAAAGGGTGGTGCCCTTCCCCAGCCGGCCGCTGGCGAAGGCACAGCCAGCTAATAATATAACGGGGCTGGACCGGCGGCGCCTGCTGGCGGCGGGGTTGGCCGGGCTGGCTGTCATGGGGGCCGGGGGGCTATGGCTGCGTGGCACGCCAGCCCAAGCCTATGACCTGAGCAGCCCACACGGACAGCGGCGGGACGCCATCCTGCCCGATGGCAGCCGGCTGGTGCTGGACGCGGCCAGCCGGGTGACCGGGCGTTTTGGGAACAGACAACGTCTGCTGACCCTGCTGGAAGGGCAGATGGCGCTGGCCGTCACGGCGGCCGAGCAGCCTTTCCGGGCCGGTGCTGGCGGGCTGGAGCTGGAGATGCCGGATGGTGCCTTCACCCTGGACCAGGCCGCCGGCCGGCTGGACCTGTCTGTCACCACCGGCCGTCTGCAGGCCCGGCTGGCCGGCCGAACCTATGATCTGACTGCCGGGGAACGGCTGCTGACCGCGGGCGACCGGGCGGAACGCGGCCGCTTGACTGATGCGCCTTCCTTCCAGCAAGGCTGGCTGGTGGTGCATGAACAGCGGCTGGATATGGTGCTGGCTCGCCTCGCCCGCTATACCCCGACGGGGTTGCGGCTGGCGCGGGCGGAATTGGCGGCGCTGCCCGTCAGCGGTCGCTTCGCCCTGGATCGCCCGGCCGACAGCCTGCGCCTGCTGGCCCGGCTGCACAAGCTGCCCCTGGCAGAGACAGCGGACGGCATGGTGCTGGGATAAGAAAGCCATTTGTATCGTAAGTGCCCGCAGGTTTTAGCGATTAAACCCTGCGGGCGCTGATAGACACCCGCGCTGTCAACCGTGCGATGTTCAGCCAAAAGGTGTGAGCACCAACTCCGGCGCGACTCGCCATATAGATTACGGTCAGATTGATAATCTACTTGTAGGTTACAATAAATTAATCATTATAAAAAATGATACAATATAATTTAAATATAGAAAAATAATTACTATCTTATAAAATAATCATAAATGATTTTATTTAGAATCGGAAGAGCTTGGATTTTTATTGATCGCATACCGCGACGATAGACACGGCGTGAGATCTGCGATATAATAATTTTTCATTTTTAAGACCTACCTTGGCAACGTTCCTTAGAAAGATCACTCCCAATGTTGACGACAGTTTTGGGGGCCAGTTGGCTGGTTCTGGATCTGCCATTTCCCTGTGAAATTCATTGTCGAGAGATATATAAGACAGAAGATAACGATAAATATAAAGTTCTTTTTATGCATACGGAGCCTTTGGATTTTTGCATAAATCACGACCTTCTCTCAGAGTCTCATAAATATTTTGACCTTATAATCAGTTGCCATCCACAACATTTGAATTTTTCAAATTCCGTATTTGATGTTTATGGCGGCATATGGGTCAAATCCCTGCCGCAGCTGAAGAGCTTTTCGGTGAGTTTTCTTTATAGCCTTGGCCTGATTGGCATTCAGGTCAACGGTTATGCAGAGCGCACAGGCGTTATGGAGAATGCCGATAAAATCAATATTCCCAAACGCTTCTATCGTAGCCGGCGGGTTCCGCCAGGGGTGGCAGATCATCTGCCGCATCTGGAGGGGGATCGCAAAGACCAGCTCTTCGAATCCATGTTTCATGTTTGCATCGAAAACACACGACATGAAAATTACTTCACTGAGAAGCTATGCGACTGTTTTGCCACGTATACAATACCCATATATTATGGCTGTCCGAATATAAGTAAATATTTTAATATGGATGGCATTATTGTTGCTGATTCCCATGCACATGCTGTGGAAATAATTAACAATCTTTCCCCCGCTGACTATTGGCGTCGGATGGATGCAATGCGTGATAATTTCCGCCGCAGTCAGCGATACTGGGACTGGGTGGGTCGGTTACGCAGCTTAATTCTCCGCGAGCATACCAAGGCAAACCGCCTTTTGACAGATGATGAAAGCCAGAGCTTATGACGCGTGTTATTGATCTAGCTGAATTCCAGCTCGGTGTGCTTGTTGAAACCGGAACGGGTCTGGGGGATCGCGTCATAGAGGCGATGCGCCTGGGTTTTCCTGCTATTCATAGTATTGAGTTATTTCATGATGTCTTTTCTGTCGCCCATGGAAGAATACAACAGGCGGCCAGTATTTCGCCTACGCCGAGCCGCATCATGCTTTATCAGGGCGATTCGGTAACATCGCTGCCAGCGATCTGCGCATCGGTCAAAGCTGGGATGGTTGATGCCATAAGTGGCATGATTGTTTTCTGGCTTGATGCCCGGCCATTCCGTCTTCCGGACGGGCAGCTTCTGGCAGGTTCCACGCCTTACCCATTACTGGAAGAGCTGCGGATTATCCGCACGATGTTTCGCGACAGTTTGTGGACGCCCGTTATCTTGATCAACGGGATTTCGGAGTCATTGGCTGGAATTCAAGCCAGCGGAATGGAAATTACTCTTTCTTCTGTAAAGGAAATTATTTATTCAATCGAGGCTGAGTATTCGATTGAAACTGTCCGTATCGCATCCACGATTTCAGAGGGTTTACCGGAAACAGAGGATGTGCTGATAGCTTTTCCTGCGTGGTTCGTGGAATCCCGTCGGCAATATACGCAGCCCGATCCCTGACCGATCCGCTCTAATGAGGTGGCACCCGAAGGCAGCCCCGGGCTGCCCCTGTCGCAGGGGCAGCGCCACGGAACTGTCATGTATGCGCCCCTATAGTCGCTGGCCTTTGACCAGCCGATTGTCTGCCACCCATGCCCCAACGGGTCGCCATTTCACGGGTTCGCCTCTGCCTGGGTTTGACCCTGGCGCTGGCCTGTTCGCCCGTGCGCGCGGCAGAACCCCAGATACCCGCCATGCCGGCCGGCCCGCTGGAACGCACCCTGGACCAGCTGGCCGCCGCCAGCGGTCTGGCGCTGGTGATGCGGCCAGCCGATATGGCCGGGCGGCAGGCCCCGGCCTTGCCGACATCCCTGTCGCTGGGGGAGGCTTTGGCCCGGGTCTGCGCGCCGGCCGGCCTGTCCTGTGTACTGGAAGCGGGCGGCATCCTGGTATTGCCGGCAGCCCCCGCCCCCCGCAAGGCCGCCGCCCTCCCCCCTTTCCCATCCACCCCGGCGGAGCCGATGGAGGAACTGGTGGTGACCGGCCGGCGGGGCATCACCCCCCTGGACCGGCTGGACCTTTCTTATTCCCTGTCGTCACGCGGGCTGGAAGAGTTGGCCGGCATCCCCCGCTCGGCCGGGGGATCGGCCCTGCTGGTGGGCATTCCCGGCATCTGGGCCGACACATCCGCTGGGGTGGCCGCCAACACCATCCGGGCGCGCGGCATTCCGCTGGATGGCTACAGCGGCATCGCCGTGCTGGAAGATGGGTTGCCGGTACAGCAGGATGTCAGCCTGCCCTGGGCCGATGTCGACCAGTTCTTCCGCCTGGATGATACGATCATCCGCAGCGACTATGTGCGGGGCGGACCCGCCTCCCTGTTCGCCAGCGGTGCCCTGGGCGGTACTTTGAACCTGACCACCCGCCCGGCGGAGCAGGCGGGCGGCAGTGCCGCCATCACCCTGTCAGACCGGCAGCTGCGCCGGCTGGATGCGCAGATTGCCGGCCCCCTGTCAGCAAGCGAGGGGGAAGAGGGCTGGTCGGCGGCATTGGGCGGTTTCTGGGCGCGCGATGCCGGGGTGCGCGACCATGTGGCACCGTTGCAGGGCGGACAGGTCCGGCTTTCCCTGGCCCATCCGCTGGAAGGCGGGGCATTACGCCTCAATCTCCGCCGGCTGGATGACCGGACCTTCAACACCTCCTCCTTCCCGCTGCGGCTGGAGGGCGGAGAGGTCTCGGCACTGGCGGGGTTCGACCCGCTCTATGGCAGCTGGTTCGGGCCAGACCTCTCCCATCTCCGCCTGAAAGGTTGGGCAGATCAGGGCCAGGCGGTTCCCTTCGGGCGCAACAATGTCAACCGGCTGACCGCCGGCACCCTGCTCTGGGATCAGTCCCTGAGCGGGGGTACCAGAATGTCGGTGAAGGCGCGTCTGCGCCAGTCGGATACCGACCGTTATTCCATCGCCTCGGCTGGCCCGCCCTTGACCGGCGTGGATTTACTTTCCGGCCTCTCCCCCCGCTTTGCCGGTCAGACAGCCTGGACCCTGGCCTATAGCGATGATGGATCGGCGGCCGCCCCCGGCCGGCTGGTGGCCCGTGTCAGCCCGACCCTGGCCAGCATCAGCATCCGCGAGGCTGTGCTGGACCTGTCTGTGGGCCAGCGCACCGGGGACGGGGATCGCGGACATGATTTTACCGCCGGCCTTTATGCCGCCGGCACGCGGTTCAATTATCGCCGCCGCATCGCCAGTGCCCTGGTGGAGATGCGGGAATCACCGCGCCTGCTGGACGTGCTGGCCCTGGCGGGTGACGGCCGCATCCTGGGTCGGGCGACGGATGGCGGTGTGCTGAACCCGCTGGCCACCTACGAACATACAACCGGGGAAAGCGGCACCCTGGCACTCTATCTGGCCGATGAATGGCGCGTTGCCCCCGGCTGGCGCCTGGATAGCGGGGTGCGACATGAAAGATTGGGCTTCAATGGCACTGTCGAGCCATGGACCCTGGTTGATCTTGGTGACGCCGCCACCCTGGCCGATGACGCGGTCGCCCAGGGCACCGGGGAGGAAAAGGGGTTTGGCCGGCATTTTGCCGCCACCGCGCTTTCGGTCGGGCTGATGCATCGACTGTCGCCCGATACCGGCCTGTTCGCACGCGGAACCTATACATTCCGGATGCCGGGACCGGGTAATTTTCGCAATGATACCAATCCGCCGGGATTGGGGGTGCAGCATGTCTGGCAAGGCGAAGTGGGGCTTAACCATCGCGAGCGGCTGCCGGCGGCGGGACAGCTGCGCCTGAATGCGACCCTGTTCTGGAATGATTTCCGCAACATCGCCTTCAGCGATCAATATGATGATGAAGCGGGCCGACTGGTGCGCCGCACCTTGAACGCCAAGGCCCGCACCGTCGGGCTGGAACTGGAGGCCGACTGGCAGCCCGCGCCTTGGTTTGATCTGGCCGCCGATGTCACGCTCCAGGATGCCCGGTTCCGCCACTATCTGTTCCGCCAGTCATTGGCGGAGGGTGGATTTCGGCTTCAAAATTACAATGGCAACCTGCCCCGCCGCATCCCCCGCGCCATGATGGGTATCCGCCCGCAATGGCTGTTCCTTGATGGGATGCTGACGGTACAGGCAGACTGGCGCTATCTCGGTCGCCGCTATGGGGACGATGCCAACAGCCTGCCCCTGCCATCGGCACGATTGCTGGGGGCCGGGCTTGTCGTTCGCCCTGCGGAGGGGGTGGAACTCTCCCTGCGGGGCAGTAACCTGACCAATGCGCTGGCCGTGATGCAGGGTGATGCGAACAGCGGGGAAATTCTGGCCAGACGCAATGGCAACCTGATCACGGCCCGTACCCTGCCCGGTCGGGCCGTAGAATTTTCCCTGCGGGTTTCATGGTAAACCGCCGATAAGGGCCGTGCGGTTCAGGTTTCCAGCATAGCCGCAGCCGCTTCCCGGCGGATGGCATCCCGCAGCCATTGGATGGGTGGCGGGGTGGGGCCGATATCGGGTTCCAGGAAGGTGAAATCCAGGCTGATGACGGGTGCCACCGGGCGGGTCACCACCCCCAGCCGGCGATAAAGCCGGGCCGAAAACGGCTCCACGATCGACAGCCCCAGACCCGCCGCGACATAGGCATACATCGGCATGGATTGCTGGCATTCCAGCATCCGCACCGGCTCCACCCCCGCAGCCAGCAGGGCGGCATCAATACCGTTCCACAAGGCATCGGCCTCATGCATCGGGCCGATGAACCGCTCCCCCGCAAGGTCGGTGATGCGCACCACTTCCTGTGCCGTCAGGCGATGGGCGGGCGGCAGGGCGCAAAGATAATGGGCACGGGCCAGAAGCTCGGTACGGATGCCATCGCGCGGCGGGGCGGTGACGCCGATTCCCAGATCAGCCTGTCCCAGAAAAAGGCGATCTTCAACACCGCGATGGCCCAACACCTCCACCGTCACCTTCACATCGGGGTAAAGCGCCTGGAAATCCGCCAGGACCGGCGGCAGAACCGTGATGGCGAAGGTCGGCAAGACAGCCAGCCGCACGGTGCCCACCGGATGCGCCCGGATGCGACGGGCGGCCTGGGCCAGCATATCCAGCCCAGTGAAGGAACGCTGCACCGCCTCAAACAGGGTTTCGGCCTGTTTGGTCGGATGCATCCGGCTGCCCCGCCGGTCAAAAAGCTGAAAGCCCACCGCATGTTCCAGATCGGCGATCAGTCGGCTGACCGATGGCTGGGAAATGGACAGCATGGCGGCCGCGGCGGTTACCCCGCCGCTCATCATCACTGCCCGAAACGCCTCAATCTGTCGCATTCTCATGCACCCATAGTATTCACGTATGGGCGACCAAAGCAATTGGATTGGAGCGAATACCCCATTTTGTAAGAGGATATTTTCAATAACAACACTTCATGAAGTGTGAATATGGGTTTCGAAGCACAGCGCGAACAGTTCCGCCAGGAAGGCTATGCCGTGTTCGAACGGGTGCTGACGGGCGAATTGCTGGATATCCTGCGCAGCCAATGTGCGGAGATGGTGGCCCGCGCCGATGCGCATCTGGATGCGCTGGGGGTGGATAGCGACGGGATCACCCACCGGGGCAATCGCTATTTCGCCGGGGAGTGCCAGCGGGTGCAGCCGGCCCTACGCCGGATGCTGTTTGCCCCAGTGATGGCCGATATCTGCCGCACCACCCTGGGGGATGAGGCCTATTTCTTCTATGACCAATATGTGGTGAAGGGGTCCGGCGGCGGCATGGCCTTCGCCTGGCACCAGGATAGCGGCTATGTCGTTGGCAATGGCGGGCCGGCGGATCACGCCCCCTATCTCACCTGCTGGTGCCCGCTGGATGATGCGACAGTGGAAAATGGCACCATCCGCCTGCTGCCCTTCAGCCGCGTGCCGGCCAGCCGCGACGGCATCGTCCCCCATGTGCGCCAGCCGGGAACCAACGATCTGGTCGGCTGGGCCGGGGATGATCAGGGTGTGGTGATTGAGGCCAAGGCCGGCAGCGTCGTCGCCTTTTCCTCCCGGTTGCTGCACGCCTCCGGCCCGAACCACAGCGACCAGATGCGGCGCGTCTATCTGGCGCAATACAGCCCGGAAGTCATCCTGAACCCGGGCACCCGACAATTGCGCCGCGACGCCATCCCGCTGCTGCGCAGCGGGCGGCAGGTGACCTTCGGCTGAGCAGGTTTCACTATAAGAGCAAGGAGATGAAAGGGCATCCGCAGGTTATCTGACCGGTGGGCGGCCAAGAATGATGATCCATCCCAATCAATCCAGCCCCGCGCATCCCTTCCGGATGCCCATTTCCCTTCACCCCCGGCATGAATTTCATGACCGGGTGTTTGGCATTTTAAAATACAACACCAAAAATTTTGTAATTATTTGCATTCCACATTTTTTCCATTTAATTCCTATTGACGATATAGGAATGAAACGGCACGATCCCGGCCACGTCACACGATGCTTGTGTGAATTCTGGGGAGCCTGAAAAGAAATGACACAAAAGACCTTGACGCTCTGGACCCACCGCGCCCTTACCGGTTCGCTGCTGATGGGCGCCACCGCGCTGGCCCCGCTGCCCGCCCTGGCCCAGGCCAGCGGCGATGCCCCCCTTGTGCTGGAAGAGATCATCGTCACCGCGCAGAAGCGGACCCAGAACCTGCAGGACGTTCCGGCCTCCGTCGCCGTTGTCCCGGCCAGCGTGCTGGACAACCGGCCAGGCACCAATATCGAAGGGTTGCAGACGCTGATCCCGTCGCTGAATTTCCGCAAGGGCGGCACGGCGCTGGACAGCTCGCTGTTCCTGCGCGGGGTCGGCACCATCAATTTCGCCATCGCGGCGGAAAGCAGCGTCGCCTTCGTGCTGGATGGGGTGGTGCTGGCCCGCGCCGGCGAAGCCTTCGGCGACCTGTATGATGTGGAGCGGATCGAGGTGCTGCGCGGTCCCCAGGGCACTTTGTTCGGCAAGAATGCCTCTGCCGGCGTGGTCAATCTGGTGACGAAGCGGCCGGGCGATAAATTCGGCGGCACGGTCGAACTGACCGCCGCGCAGGGCCGGGAATATAAGGGCAAGGTCGCCGTCGACCTGCCCTTGTCCGAAACGGTGCGCGCCCGGCTGACCGGTTTCACCGGCACCTATGATGGCAATATCACCAACCTCTATACCGCCGATCCGGCCGCCAAGAAGTCCAAGGTCAATGGCTATGACCGCAAGGGCGTGCGCGGCGTGGTGGAATGGGATGCCACGGAAAACCTGAAATGGACCTTCATCGGCGATTACCGCAAGGCCGATGATGACAGCCTGGCGGAGGTGATCGGCAGCAGCCCCACGGCCGGCCCCAACCAGGCGGCCTTGCTGTCGCTGCTGTCCGGCGTTGATCTGCGCGGCGACAAGACCCGGCAGGTCCGCCATAATGAGGCCAGCCTGTCGCAGGAAGAAGGCTGGGGCTTCTCCGCCCAGGCCGATTATACGCTGGGTGACCATACCATCACCTCCATCACCGCCTGGCGCGAATGGGATATCTGGGGCCAGCGCGAAGGCGATTGGCTGGACCGCACCGCCGCCTATGTCGGCAATGCCTTTGCCCAGTTGCATGATTACGGCCCGCAGGACAGCCGCACCTTCAGCCAGGAACTGCGGCTGGCCTCCCCCTCCGGCCAGACGCTGGAATATGTGGCCGGCGTCTATTACGCCAATGCCAAGGCCGACCGTACCTTCACCCGCGATACCACCGTCTGCACCGCCACCACCCTGGCGGTGGATGCCACGGGGCTGCGCCCCTGCCTGCCCGGTGCCTCCACCTATGTGGCCGGCACCTCCACCGCCACCTTCGGATCAAAGAGCGAGAGCGTGGCCGGCTTTGCCCAGGGCACGCTGCGCCTGACGGACCAGCTTTCGGCCATCGCCGGCCTGCGGCTGACGCATGACAAGCTGGAAACCTATCACAACCGCATCCCATCCAGGGCGCCGATCGATCTGCCGGGTATCCGCCGCGACCTGTCCGGCTGGCAGGACGAGGCGTCGAAGGACAATATTTCCGGCAAGGCCGGCCTTGCCTATCAGGTGAGCGAGGCGGTATCGACCTATGCCACCTACAGCCGGGGCTATAAGGGCCCAGCCTTCAACGTCTTCTTCAATCAGGCCGCCAATCAGCGCAACCTGATCGAGGCGGAAACCGTGGATGCCTATGAGGTCGGGCTGAAATCGGAACTGTTCGGCCGCCGCGCCCTGGTGAACATTGCCGGCTTCTGGTCGAAATATGATAATTTCCAGGCCAATAATTTCGACACGCTGAACGGTATCGTCATCACCCGCCTGACCAATGCCGGCGAGGTTTCCACCAAGGGGATCGAGCTGGACAGCCAGTTCCGCGTGACGCAGGATTTCAACCTGTCGGCCGGTGTCGCCTATACCGACGCGCAGATCGACAAGTTCCGCGATGCCAGCGGCGTGCTCAGCAATGCCCGCAAGGGCGAACCGCTGCCGCTGGCCCCGAAATGGAAGCTGTCGGTCAGCGGCGATTACACCATCGCGCCTGACAATCTGCCCGTCGATTTCCACCTGACCGGCAGCTACAGCTATACCAGCGGCCAGACCTCTGACCTGGGCAACAACCCGCTGCTGCATATCCATGCCTATGATCTGGTGAATGTCGGCATCGCCATTTCGGACAAGACGGACCGCTATCGGCTGTCGCTGTTCGTGAATAACCTGTTCGACCAGAGCTTCCCGCTGCAGATTGTCACCGGTGGTCCGGGCGGGGCCCTGCGTTACGTTATCCCGCGTGAGGCGGATCGCTATGCCGGCGTTTCCTTGCGCGTGAAGTTTGGGGATTAATATGGTGCAGGCTTCCAACAGACTTTCCCGACGTTCCCTTTTGTCCGCCGCCGGGCTTGGCGGGCTGGCCCTGTTGGCCGGCTGCGGCAAGGGGGATGACGGGGCGGCGGTGGTCCGTGTCGGCTATCAGAAAAATGGTGTGTTTCTGCTGGCCAAGCAGCGCGGTGAATTCGACAAGGCGCTGCTGCGGGCGGGTGCCGCCAAGGTGGAATGGCTGGAATTCGCCGCCGGCCCGCCGCTGTTGGAAGCCCTGGCCGTGGGCGGGATCGATCTGGGCGGGACGGGCGACACCCCGCCCATCTTCGCCCAGGCGGCCGGTGCACCGCTGCTCTATGCCGCTGTGCAGAAACTGTCCGGCAAGGCGGGGGGCATCCTCACCCAGGCCAATTCCGGCATCAACAGCATCGCCGACCTGAAGGGGCGCAAGCTGGCCTTCACGCGCGGTTCATCGGCCCATAATATCGCAGTCGTGGTGCTGGAAAGTGCCGGGCTGACGCTGGATGATGTGCAGGTGGTCAATCTGGGGCCGGCGGATGCGGCGGCGGCCTTCGCCCAGGGCGGGATTGATGGCTGGGTGATCTGGGACCCCTATTACACGCTGGCGCAGCAGCAGAATAATGCCCGCATCCTGTTGCCGGGCGGGGCATCGGGCACCGGTGGGGCCGCCTATGCCCTGGCCCACCGGGATTTCGCCGCCAAGCGCCCTGCCCTGCTGGCGGCAGCGCTCGACGCCCTGGCCGCCGATGGCCATTGGGCCGAACAGAACCGCGGCGCGATGGCGGAGCTGATGGCCAGGGAGACCGGCCTGTCGCTTGAGCTGCTGCGCGATACCGTGGAACGGGCTGATTTCGCCTATACGCCGATCACGGCGGAAGTGATTGCCGCCCAACAGACGGTGGCCGACCGGTTCCACCGGCTGGGCATCATCCCTGTGCCCGTGAAAATCGCTGATGCCGCCTGGACGGGATGGAAAGGCGCATGAGCCGTTTTCAAGATCGCAAGGAACGCTTCCCCCTGGCCTGGATTGTGCCGGGGGTTTTGCTGTTTCTGTGGCAGGTCAGCGCCAGCCTGGGCTGGCTGCCGGCCAATATCCTGCCCGCCCCGTCTGCGGTGCTGGCCGCCGGCTGGGCCTTAACCCTGGATGGCACCCTGCCGGCCAATCTGGGCGTCAGCACCTTGCGGGCGCTGGCCGGGCTGGTGATCGGCGGGGGTATCGGTTTTGGCCTCGGCCTGCTGACCGGCCTGTCCCGCCTCAGTGAGCGGTTGCTGGACCCCACCTTGCAGATGGTGCGCAATGTGCCGCATCTGGCGCTCATCCCCATGGTCATCATCTGGTTCGGGATCGAGGAGGAGGCGCGGCTGTTCCTGGTGGCGCTGGGGGTGTTCTTCCCCATCTATCTGAACACGCTGCACGGCATCCGCAATGTTGACCCTCAATTGATTGAGATGGGGCGGGTCTATGGCATGTCGCCCCGCCGGCTGTTCCGCCGCGTCATCCTGCCGGGTGCCCTGCCCTCCATCCTGGTGGGCTTGCGCTATGCGCTGGGCATCATGTGGCTGACGCTGATTGTGGCGGAAACCATCGCCGCCAAATCCGGCATCGGCCATATGGCTATGGCAGCGCGGGAATTCATGCGCACGGACGTGGTGGTGCTGTCGATCCTGATCTACGCCCTGTTGGGCAAGCTGGCGGACAGCGCCACCAAGGCGCTGGAACGGCGCTTCCTGCGCTGGAACCCGGCCTATCGCCGGTGATGGAGGGGATGATGAGCAAGCATAAGGGTGCCGCCCTGACCCTCTCCCAGGTGAGCAAGCGGTTTGGGGATACGGACGTACTGCATGGCATCGAGCTGTCCATCGAACCGGGCAGCTTCGTTGCCATCATCGGCAAAAGCGGCTGCGGGAAAAGCACGCTGCTGCGGGTGATCCTGGGCCTGGAACCGGCCAGCACGGGCACGGTGAGCAGCGACAGCGACGCCGCCCATGCGCGGCTGGTGTTCCAGGAACCGCGCCTGCTGCCCTGGGCCAGTGTTGCCGCCAATGTGGCGGTGGGGCTGGGCGACCGCGGCGACGGGCCGGAAGGAACCGCCGCCGCGCGCGAGGCCCTGGCCGATGTCGGGTTGGCCACCAAGGCCGATGAATGGCCCAGCACCCTGTCGGGCGGTCAGCGTCAGCGCGTAGCGCTGGCCCGCGCCCTGGTCAGCCACCCGACCCTGCTGGCGCTGGATGAGCCGTTGGGTGCCTTGGACGCGCTGACCCGGATCGAAATGCAGTCCCTGCTGGAAAATGTCTGGCAGGCGCAGGGCTTCACCGCCCTGCTGGTCACCCATGATGTGGGCGAGGCGGTGGCCCTGGCCGACCGCGTGCTGCTGATCGATGCGGGGCGGGTGGCGCTTGACCAACCCATCGACCTGCCCCGCCCCCGCCGCCGGGGCGATGCCGCCTTCGCCGCCCTGGAAGGGGCGATCCTGGAACGGCTGCTGGATGCGCCGGCGTCAGCGGAAGCCCGCTGACGCCATGCGTGAAGGCTCACCCCACATTCAGTTCGGCGAATTCCACCACGCGCTTTTCCCGCGCACTGATCTCCGCCGCCGTGCCGATGGCGACCGCGCGCAGCCCGTCGCGCGCCGTCACCTGTACCGGCGCGCCCTTCTGGATGGCATCGATGAAGGCGCGCTGCTGGAAGTAGGTGGCGCCATGGTGGGAACCGGCGGCCAGCACCGTTTCATCCACGCCGATGATGTTCCGCTCCACCCGCTTGGGCTGGCGGAAACCGACGCGCGGGCTGAAGACCAGTTCGCCGGACGGCACGAAGACTTCCAGCTTGGCCTTGTCGCCGGTGGCGGCAATCTCCTCCTGCTGCTCCGCCCCATCGGCGAACATGCAGAGGTCCAGCATGGCGCGCACACCATTGTCGAAATCAACGATGGTGTAGCTGTTATCGATGATATCCGGCCGTTCGCCGCCATAGCGTTCGTCCAGATGGTTGACGTCCATGGCCCCCGAACAATGGATGCGCACCGGTTCCGCCCGCACAATCAGGCGCATCAGGTCGAAGAAATGGCAGCATTTCTCCACCATGGTGCCACCGGTATTGCGGCTGAACCGGTTCCAGTCGCCCACCTTCTGCAGAAAGGGGAACCGGTGTTCGCGCATGGCCAGCATCACCAGCCGGCCGACCTTGCCATCATGGATCTGGCGGATGAACTCCGCCGCCGGCGGCATGAAGCGGTATTCCATACCGACCCAAAACACACCCCGGTGCGCGGCTGCCCGGTCGGCCACCCGCTTGGCATCGTCGAGATCGGAACAGAGCGGCTTTTCGCACAGGATATGCAGGTCGGTGCCGAACAGCGGCCCCAGCACATCATGATGCGTATGGTTGGGGGAAGAAATGATGACGGCATCGAGATTCAGCCCCGCCGCCAGCAGGTCCGGCACATTGGCGAACTGCGCCACGCCCGCCGCCCGTTCCCCCAGCGCCGCCGCCGCATAGCGCAGGGAGGACGGTTCCGGGTCCACCAGCGCCACCAGTTCAGCCTCCGCGAACAAGGCCAGATTGGTCAGATGTTCGACACCCATCATGCCGGTACCGATCAGCGCGAACCGCAACTTAGACATCAAGTCACCCAATTCCCATCGAGAGATGCACAGCCATCCGAATGGATATGAAGGAGAACTACCAGTGAATAAGATCATTGTCCATCAAGAATATCGCCCCATTATTGAAAATGCACCGTCCATTTCTCCATTTGGCTGGGGAATGTGGCGCTTTCGTGGAACGAATATTGACTCTGCGCGCGATCTTGCTGTAGCGGCATTGGAAAGCGGCATTACTTTATTCGACACCGCCGATGTCTATGGCCCGGATAATCTGGAAACCTTTGGCGCGGCAGAGGCCCTGTTCGGTCAGGTGCTGAAGACCACGCCGGGGCTGCGTGACAAGATCGTGCTGGCCACCAAGGGCGGCATCATCCCCGGCATCCCCTATATCTCGCGCGGTGATTACCTGATCCGCGCGGCAGAGGCCTCGCTGGCTAGGCTGCAAACGGATGTGATCGACCTTTATCAGGTGCATCGCCCCGACCTGCTGGCCCACCCGGCGGAAGTGGCGGCTGCGCTGGACAAGCTGCGCCAGGACGGCAAGATCAAGGCCGCCGGTGTTTCCAACCACAGCCCGGCCCAGGTGGCGGCGCTGCAGGCGCATCTGCCGTTCAAGCTGGTGTCCATCCAGCCGGAATTCTCCCCCCGCGCCGTGGATATCCTGTTTGACGGGGTGCTGGATCAGGCGATGGAACGCGATCTGGCCGTACTGGCCTGGTCGCCGCTGGCCGGTGGCCGCCTGCTGGGTGCGACGGATGACGCGCGCACCCTGGCCGTCATCGCCGAACTGGACCGGATCGCCGCCGCCAATGGCGTGGGCCGGTCGGCGGTTGCCTATGCCTGGATTTTGGCCCACCCGTCGCGGCCCATTCCGCTGATCGGCAGCCAGACCCCGGCCCGCATTCGGGAGGCCACGGACGCCTTCAAGGTGCAGTTCACCGATGCCGACTGGTACGCCGTGCTGCAGGCGGCCATGGGCGGGCCGTTGCCCTGATCCAGCCCGACCGCCCGATACGCACCCTTTGCGAAAGGTCCGCCCGCATGTCCAGCCGCCCGCTTGAAGTCGCCTGGTTCTCCGCCCTGTGCGACGATGATTTTGAGTTCCTGGGTCAGCCCGACCCGTCCCTGCAATCCAGCTTCGACCATTGCCGCACCATCGCCCAGACGGCGGACAAGCTGGGCTATGATAATCTGCTGCTGCCGTCCGGCTATCAGCTTGGCATCGACAATGTCGCCTTTGCCGGCGGCATCGCGCCCTTGCTGAAACAGATCAAGCTGCTGCTGGCCATCCGCTGCGGGGAGTTCTGGCCGCCGCAGATCGCCCGGCAGGTGGCCACGCTCGACCAGATGCTGGGCGGGCGGCTGACCGTCAACATCATCTCCAGCGACCTGCCGGGGGAGAGCCTGCCGGCCGGCCCCCGCTATGACCGCACGGTGGAGGTGATGAACATCCTGCGCACGCTGCTGAATGGCCAGCCGCTGGATCATCAGGGGGAATTCTATAAGCTGACGCTGGAGCCGCCCCGCGTCCGCACCGTTTCCGGCCGCTGCCCGCCGCTTTATTTCGGCGGCCTGTCGACGGAGGCGCGGGAGGCCGCGGCCAAGGCGGCCGATGTCTATCTGATGTGGCCCGACACGCTGGACGGCATCGCCGGCATCATCAGCGATTTGCGGGCGCGTGCCAGCCAGCACGGCCGGACCTTGCGGTTCGGCTATCGCGTGCATGTGGTGGTGCGGGAAACCGAGGCGGAGGCCCGCGCCGCCGCCGACCGGCTGCTCTCCAAGCTGGATGCGGATACCGGGGCGGCCATCCGGGCCAAGTCGCTGGACGCCCAGTCTTACGGTGTGCGCCGCCAGGCGGAGTTGCGCGAGGCCGCCAGCCAGCAGGATGGCTATATCGAGGAAAATCTCTGGACCGGTATCGGCCGCGCCCGCTCGGGCTGTGGGGCGGCCATTGTCGGCGACCCCGATCAGGTGCTGGCCAAGCTGAAAGCCTATCACGCGCTGGGGCTGGAAGCCTTTGTGCTGTCCGGTTATCCGCACGCGGCCGAATGCGACCTGTTCGGCCGCCACGTGCTGCCAGCCTTACGCCAGTGGCAGCAGGCCGGTTGACTGTCCGGCCCCGGTGAGAATGTCTCACCGGGGCCACCGCCAGAAGATGACGATCCGTGCCTACAGCGTCCCGCGTGCGGCGATGTTGCGCATCGACTTCACGTCCTGATCCTTTACTGACAGAGATCAGAGTTCATTCGGTTGCCGGACGGCCGAAGGATGTTATCCTTGGGCCGTATGCTGCATGGGCTGCAAAGGCCTGATGAATATCAATGGAAAGCGATATAGCACCTGGATAGGTTTGCCGGCTTCTTTGGCGTATTTGCCGGTTGAACGCTGATTTCGCAACTGCATAGCTTTCGCTTATAGCAACGCGGCATGGAGAAACCTGATGTCACTGGCGCCATCGACCAACAAGACGTCATCCCTCCTGCCCGCCTCACCCGATGCTGGCGCTTTCCTGGCGCTGCTGCGGGGCATTGTCGGGCGCCGGCATGTGCTGACCGATGATGCCGCCACCCGGCGTTACCGCATGGGCTATCGGTTCGGTGGGGGGCGGGTGCTGGCTGTTGTCCGGCCCGGCAGTCTGGTGGAGCAATGGCGGGTCGCCCAGGCCGCCGTGGCCGCCGGCAAGATTATCATCATGCAGGCGGCCAATACCGGCCTGACAGGCGGCTCCACCCCTGACGGCGATGATTATGACCGCGACATTATTCTGATCAATTGCCTGCGCCTGCGGAAGGTGCAGTTGATCCAGGACGGCCGGCAGGTCATCTGCCTGCCGGGCACGACATTGGACCAGTTGGAGAAGCTGCTGAAACCCCTGGGGCGTGAACCCCATTCCGTCATCGGCTCTTCCTGCATCGGCGCTTCGGTCTTTGGCGGTATTGCCAATAATTCCGGCGGTTCCCTGGTTCAGCGTGGTCCGGCCTATACCGAACTGTCGCTGTTCGGTCAGGTCGGGGCGGATGGGGTGCTGCGGCTGGTCAATCATCTGGGGGTGACGCTGCCCGATGATCCGGAACAGATGCTGGCCCGGCTGGAGGCGGGTGCCTATGCGCCGTCCGATATTGATCCCGATGCCGGGGCCGCGTCAGACCGCTTCTACAAGGACCATGTGCGCGATATTGATGCCGACAGCCCGGCCCGTTTCAATGCCGATCCGTCGCGATTGCGGGAAGTGGCGGGTTGCGCCGGCAAGTTGCTGATGTTCGCCGTGCGGCTGGATACGTTTCCGGCCGAACCGGAAACCAGGGTTTTCTATATTGGCAGCAACCAGCCCCAAACGCTGACCGGCATCCGCCGCCACATTCTCTCCGCTTTCAAGCATATGCCGGTGGCAGGTGAATATATGCACCGCGATGCCTATGACATCGCGGAACGGTATGGCAAGGATACTTTCCTGGCCATCAATCATTTCGGCACCGCGCGGATGCCACTCCTGTTCGGCCTGAAAAGCCGTTTCGATGCCCTGGCCGACCGGCTGGGTTTCCTGCCCGCCCATCTCAGTGACCGGGTGCTGCAGGCGATCAGCCAGCTGTTTCCCCCGCATCTGCCCCGGCGGATGGCCGAATTCCGCGACCGGTACGAACATCATCTGATCTTGAAAGTGGCCGGCCCCGGCATCGCGGAAACAGCGGCCTTCCTGAAGGAATTTTTCCAGTCGGCCGAGGGTGCGTATTTCGAATGCACGGCAGAAGAAGGGGCGAAGGCCTTTCTGCATCGCTTTGCCGCCGCCGGGGCGGCCATACGTTACTGCGCTGTCCATGCCAGCAGCACGGGGGGCCTGGTGGCGCTGGATGTGGCGCTGCGCCGAAATGATCCGGACTGGGTAGAACAATTGCCCGCCGAGCTGGATCGGCTGCTGCCGGTCAAACTCTATTACGGGCATTTCCTCTGCCACGTCTTTCACCAGGATTATATTGTGGCACCGGGATGTGATCCGTTGGCCATTGAACATCAGATGTGGACATTGCTGGATGCCCGGCGGGCCGAATACCCCGCAGAGCACAATGTCGGGCATCTCTATCAGGCAAAGCCCGCCCTGCGGGCGTTCTACAAGGCGCTGGATCCTTGCAACTGCCTTAACCCCGGCATCGGGCAGACAAGCAAGGCCGCCCATTGGGCAGATCAAGGGGCGAACACGGCCTTTTGAGGGCGGGGTGTTGCTGCCTCTGCCTTGGGCTATTTTGATCATGGTGGCAGAATATAAGGAATGCCACCCTAAACAAAATTGGTCCCACCAAATATCAACCCATTGCGAAGAATCGGCGGTATTTGGCTAGATACGTGAAGGATATTGCAAGTTCTCCTGGTTTTGGTATGACCAATATCAAGAAAAGCATCCATGTCCCCATTGACAGATCAGATCAAGGCCGTGATTGCCGCCAGAACGGACGCTGGGGGCGGAGCTGGGCGTATCCCGCTCATGGCTGCGGGAGGCGATGCAGCAACTGATCAGCCTCGGCCTGATCGCCAGCCGCCGGGGCGGCGGGAATTCCGTCGCCCCCGGCAGTGCCGAACGAGCCTTGGAACAGGCGATGCAACCCCGGCAGCCGCTTGCCCAGGCAGAGGGCGGCTATTGGCAGGATGTCATGGAAATCCGCCCGGTGCCCGGCAGCCGCTACCGCGATGCCCATTCCGGCATGTCGGGCCCCAATGCCCCCTTGCGGCGCATGGTTCAGGCGGTGATGCATCCCGCCTGGGCGATTGATGTCGGGCTGCTGGGCCGGCCGCATGATCTGGGCAATGTTTCCGCCTATCGGCAGCAGAAGACCAATCTGGCCGACTATGTCGGGTGGCGCGGCCAGAATTTTGACCCTTCCATCGGCTGGCAGGATCTGGAATGGATTCGTGACTTCTGGAAAGGCCCGATGATCATCAAGGGCATTCTGGACCCCGACGGTGCCCGCGACGCCGTTCGCTTCGGTGCTGACGGCATTGTGGTTTCCAATCCGGGCTCGATGTGGTGCGGATGCTGGCACAAGGTGCTGATGGCGTCATGATCGGCCGTGCCTTTGTTTACGCGCTGGCGGCGGCCGGTGCCGCCGGTGTCGAAAACCTGCTGGATCTGTTCGCCAAGGAAATGCAGGTGGCGATGACGCTGACCGGTGCCCGCTCCATCGCCGAGATTTCAGCCGACAGTCTGGTGAAGGCGGTGACCGCCGCCTGATTACGCAGCGTGGGGTTGATGCCCTTTGCCCAGATTTCCACCCGTATCGGCGGGGCGGGCATGGGGTTCTGGCAGCCTTCGTGCTGAAGGCGCTGCAATGCCGCCAGAACCGCCGGCTGAACAGATTCAAAGGGTCCCGGCGATCACTGCCGATCACCGGGACAGGGCCTCACACTTTGCCGTAACGGGCGCCGAAATCCTTAACCCTGGCATTCAGGTCAGCCGCACATTCCGCGTCTTTCAGGATATCCGCCAGGGCCTGGAGAAGACCGGCTTCGTCCAGGGTGTCATCGCAGAGATGGCGCAGCACGAAGGGCAAAAATTTCAGCTGCATTGGCGTTACAGGGCAATGGGTACTTGCCTCCAACGCGGCAAGATGCGCCCATTCATCTTCCGACACCTCGATTTTCGGCAGATCGCGGCGCGGCGTGGCGCGGGTGAGCACCCCTTCGAAGGTTGGGGCGTGGTAGACCCGCTCCCCCATGTCCCATTTATCCTTGGGAATCCCTTTCCATTTCAGGATAGTGGCGATCAGGGATGTATGATCATACGGCACATCGGTGGTGGACCGGAACACCGTCGCCTCATCAATCCAAGGCGAAATCAGCAGGGTCGGCACCCGAACCCCGAAGCGGTCAAAGCCAAAATCCTGCTCACATTTATGGGGTGCCCGGCCGGTGCCCCAAGGCGGGATTGCTCCCCAGGGCGGGGGGAAATGGTCATAAGTGCCGCCATGTTCGTCAAAGGTGATGATCAGCAGCGTCTTCTGCCACAGTTTGGTGTTGCGGGTCAGGGCGTCATACAGCTCCTTCAGGAACACTTCGCCCGGCAGCACATTCGATGGCGGGTGATAGGAATTGCCGTTCTGGTAAGGTGGCAACACGTTGTACCAGTTCGGTTCCAGATATGAAAAAGACGGCAATTCATCCCGTTCAACGGCGCGGAAGAACTCGTCAATATGGGTAACATGTTTGTCCGCATCGGGAATCTTGAATGCATTTCTGGTCAGGCAGAAACCATTCATTTCCTTCGTCTGATAATAAATCATCCAATCTTTGGTGTCTCTGTGCCCATGTTCATGCAATGTCTCCCAGATCGATTTCGCATGATATTTTCCCGGCACCACGCCAAACAGCAGACCATGATTGTCCACCAGCTCGACCAACTCACCGTTCAGTTTTGCCAGTGACGATCCGCAGATGGAATAGGCCCGGTTCGCCATGGTCTGGGTCGGCACTGAACTGAACCATTGGTCGGAAACGGCATAGGCCTTGGCCAGCCCATTGATCACCGGTAATTGCTGCGGCGTAAAGGCATCCATAATCTCCAATGACAGCTCTGGCGTCATCTTTTTGCTCAAGGCCCTGGCCAAGCTGCCGACCGGGTCGGGCTCGTCACAGGCGGGGGCCAGATGGCCGATATGGGAATAATAATAATCGTTCAGGAACCCGCCCATGGTCGCGGGTTCCCCATGTTTGGGCTGCCCCTGGTAATCATGCGGCAGGTCGAACAATTGAACGGTGACGTGCTGGTGGGGTTCATGGGGATCGGTGCTGGGTGAGTTGTAATGGCTCGCCCCGTACCGGACATAATGCAGGGAAGGAGGATCACCGGGACGCAGATTGAAATATTTATTATGTTCCAGCCCATGAAACGGCTCGTCCTTTTGCTTGGGCGAGGCGATGATGTGCTTGGGACGATCCTCCCCTTCATACAGCCAGCCCAGCAGGTTGTCGAAGGAACGGTTTTCCAGCATCAGAAAAACAACATGTTCGATTTGCGGCAAGACGCGGCTCATTGATGCAAAACTCCTTTGCTGAGTGTTTTGACACGCCTTCGCTGATCCGACCCCGGAAAAGCACCTTTAAATTGATTTTTCCAAATTTATATACACGCTTATGTAGAGTCAAATCATATTACTGTGCGCTGGCTTCTCTTATAGCCGTCTGAAAAGTTTTCCTTCTTTCTCAACATGTTAATGTCTTAATCCCGTCACCCCGGCGAAGGCCGGGGTCCAGTTCGTAGAGCAAAACGCTTGTGATTCTGGACCCCGGCCGCAGCATGGGTGACGGGAGCGTTTAAAGATAAGACGTGTAAGACGTTGAGATCGCGTGAAACTTTCCGGACGGGCTCTTATGGTCGTCTTTGCGCTTCTGGTTGGCGTCCGAGGCGGATTTCATCCGCCTTGACCGACAGAAAGATGGCTGGTCGGGAATAGCCCGGCAGGGTCAAAGCATTTCTGTCGGCGGTCGTGCCCCCGCCTATGCACTGTCAGACAACAAGCAGTGACGTGACACGCAAACTCCCCTTCATGCCCAGCTTATGATCCAGAGTGTGGCCGCCCGGTGAGCCTGGGCCGCTTTTGCGCCCCGGCTCCGGCAAATGCCGTCGGAATTCATGAAGGAGCTCACATGAGCATTGGCACCCTTTCCCGGCCCGTTGAGGGCGGCCCCCGCGATGGGGCTGATGGCTATCTGCTGCAGAGCGAGGCTGATCTTGCCAAGGCCGTGACCTACGCGGTGGAGCGCAGCACCGCGCTGGGGGCCGGGGGGGCCATTGCGCGTGTCAATGAAGGGGGCGGGATCAGCATCAGCGTCGCCAATGGCGAGGTTGAAAACGCTGTCCGCGATGGCAATCAAAGCCTTCAGATCACGGTGTTCCTGGAGGGGCGCACCGGCATGGCCTCGACAGAGTCGCTGAGCCGCAATGCCATTGACCGCGTGGTTGAACAGGCCATCAGCATGGCCCGTCAGCTTGAACCCGATGAAGAGGCAGGGCTGGCGGATCGTGAGACCCTGGCCTGGGACAGCCCCTCGGTGCCGCTGTTCGCCCCGTCCTGCCATAATGCCGTTGAGCTGACGGAAGCCGCCATGGCCATTGAGGCGGCGGTGAAGGCAACCGCCACCGCCGACAAAGTGCGGGTGTCGGAAGCGGGGGCGGCCAGCCAGGACGCCCGCTTTGCCCTGGCCACCAGCCAGGGCTTCTGCCGGACCGGCAGCAGTTCCATGCAGCACCGCTGGTGCCAGACCATCGCCCAGCGTGGCGATGAGATGAAGCAGGGCCACTGGGGATCCAGTGTGCGCCGGATTGAGGAGCTGGAGAGTGGCGAGCTGGTCGGTAAACTCGCCGCCAAGCGGGCCCTGGACATGCTGGGGGCGGAGGGTCTGACGACGCGCCGCGCGCCCGTCCTCATCGATGCCACCGTCGCCGCCAGTCTGGTGCGGGAAATGTGCGGGCAGTTGAGCGGTGGCGCGCAGTATCAGCGCATGACCTTCCTGCCCGACGCCATGGGGCAGGTGCTGACGGCCACACATCTCAGCGTTACGGAAGACCCGTTCGAGCCGTTCGGTCTGGCCAGTGCCGCCTTTGACAGTGAGGGGGTGGCCGGCACGCGCCGCGATATCATCCGCGACGGCGTGGTGAAGGGGCTGTTTCTCGATACCCGCATGGGGCGCAAGCTGGGCCGCCCCTCCACCGGCAATGCCGGCGGTATGCGCAACCTTGCGCTGATCAGCGGCCTGACCGCCCCCACCGACGATCTGACTGCCATGCTGCGCAAGATGGGCACCGGCCTGTGGCTGACCCGCTTCATGGGCGGCGGTTCCAACCCTGCCACCGGGGTCTATTCCCGCGCCGCCGCCGGCTTCTGGGTGGAAAATGGCCAGGTGGTGCAGGCCGTCCACGGCTTCACCGTCGCCGGCAATCTTCAGGACATGTTCAAGGCGATTGTCGCGGTTGGTGCCGATATTTACCGCGAGGGTGCCATCCGGGCCGGTTCGATCCTGCTTCCCGACATGCAGATCGCCGGCCGGTGATCGTGCCGTCAAGACGAAGGAATTGATGCAAATGTCTCTCACCGCTGCCGATCGTCTGGCGCGCGCGCAAACGCAGCTTCTTGCGGCCAACGATCTTGACATCAACAAGCTGCAAAACGGCCTCGCCAACCTTTGGGGGCGGGGCGCCGATTATGGCGACCTGTATTTTGAGATGACGACGCGCGATACTTGGTCGTTGGAACGCGGCAAGGTGGCCCGTGCCGCCTTTGGCATCTCGCAGGGCATCGGTGCCCGCACCGTTACCGGCGAAAATACGGCTTTCGCCTATTCCAGCGATATCAGCGGCAAGGCCATCGATGCCGTGACCGCCGCCGCCCGCGCCATGCAGTCCCATGGTCAGGACGCTGGCGAGACCGGCCGGGGCGTGGAAATCAAAGGGCTGAGCCAGGATTCCCAGGCCTATTCGACGCTGGAAGCCGCTGGCGGCATTGATACGATCCAGAAGGTCGCGCTGCTGCGCAGACTGGATGATCTGGCGCGTGCGGTCGATCCGCGTATCACCGAGGTCAATGCCCAACTGGCCGTCGAGGATGCAACGATCCTGGTCGGCGCCACCGATGGCACCCTGGCCGGCGATATCCGCCCGCAGGTGCGCGTCAATCTTTCTGTCGTGGCGGAGGGGAATACCCGCCGTGCCGCCGGCTCGGCCGGGGATGGCGGCCGTTTCACCCTGGGCGAATTCAATGAGGCCCGGCTGGAGAAGATGGTCCGCAAGGCAACCTCCATCGCGTTGACGAACCTGGAGGCCATTCCGTCGCCCGCCGGGGAAATGACGGTGGTGCTGGGCAATGGCTTCCCCGGCGTGCTGCTGCATGAAGCGGTGGGCCACGGGCTGGAAGGCGATTTCCACCGTAAGCGGGAATCCGTGTTCAACGGCATGATGGGGCAGCGCATCGCCGCCCCCGGCGTCAATGTCTATGACGATGCGACCGTGCCGGATGCGCGCGGTTCGCTGAATGTCGATGATGAGGGTGTCGCCGGACAGCGCACGCTGCTGATCGAGGATGGCCGTCTGGTCGGCCTGATGCAGGACAAGACCAGCGCCCGGATCATGAAGGACAAAATGACGGGCAATGGCCGCCGGCAATCCTATGCCGACCTGCCCATGACCCGCATGACAAACACGTTTTTGGAACGCGGCCCCTACGATCCGGAAGAGATCATCGCCTCGGTCAAGAACGGCATCTATGCCGTGGAATTCAGTGGCGGAACGGTCGATATCACCTCAGGACAGTTCAACTTCTCTGCCGAGAAGGCCTTCCTGATTGAGGATGGCAAGGTGACCGCGCCGATTGAGGGTGCGACGCTGATCGGCGTCGGCAATGAAGCGCTGAAACATATTGCCATGATCGGCAATGACCTGGAGCTGGGGATCGGCTTCTGCGGCAAGGCCGGCCAGACCGTGCCGGTCTGTGTGGGCCAGCCGACGATCCGTATGGACAAGGTTGTTGTCGGTGGTGCGGGAGCCTGATGATGCGAGCCACACAGACCAAGACGGCTCCGAAGCACAGCAAGCTGCTGATCATCGGATCGGGCCCTGCCGGTTACACGGCGGCGATCTATGCCTCCCGCAGCGCCCTGAACCCTGTGCTGATCGAAGGGCCGCAGCCCGGCGGTCAGCTGACCATCACCACCGAGGTCGAGAATTGGCCGGGTGATGCCAGCGTGCAGGGCCCGGACCTGATGTTGCGCATGGGCAACCATGCAAGGCATGTCGGGGCGGAGATCATCGCCGACTATATCGTCGATGTCGATCTGACGCAGCGGCCCTTTGTGGCCACCGGCGATATGGGCGACCGCTATACGGCCGACAGCCTGATCATCGCCACTGGGGCCAATGCGCGCTGGCTGGGCCTGGAAAGCGAAACCCGCTATCGCGGGCAAGGCGTGTCGGCCTGCGCCACCTGCGACGGCTTTTTCTTCCGGGGACGCGTCTGCGCGGTGGTCGGCGGCGGCAATACGGCGGTGGAGGATGCGCTGCATCTGGCCAATTTCGCCAGCGCGGTCTATCTGATCCATCGCCGTGACAGCCTACGCGCCGACAAGACCAACCAGGCCCGGCTGTTCGCCCATCCCAAGATCAAGGTGATCTGGAATGCCGAGGTGGCGGAGGTGCTGGGCAATGGCAGCAAGGTCACAGGCGTGCAGCTCAACCACCCGCTGACCGGCGAACAATCCACCCTGACCATTGACGGGCTGTTCGTCGCCATCGGTCATGATCCGGCGACCAGCCTGTTCAAGGATCAACTGGCCATGGACCCGGATGGCTATATCCTGGTGACGCCGGGTTCTACGGCCACCAGCGTGCCCGGCGTCTTCGCCGCCGGCGACGTGCAGGACAAGCATTTCCGCCAAGCCGTGGTCTCGGCCGGCATGGGCTGCATGGCGGCCCTGGAAGCCGAACGCTATCTCATCGATCAGGCTGCCAAGGCGGTTCTGGTTGAAACCGTTTCCGCCTGACGGATATCCACAATATCGGCACCGGCCAAACCGGCGCCGCCACAATGGAACGCCCCCATGTCCAAGCTCAAGGATGTCACGACTGAAGCCTTCGCGGCGGAAGTCTTGCAATCGCCCATTCCGGTTCTGGTCGATTTCCACGCCGTCTGGTGTGGCCCCTGCAAGGCGTCGGCCCCGGCGCTGGAAGATGCGGCCCGCGAATTTGACGGGGAGATCGCCTTCGTCAAGGTGGATGTCGATCAGGAGCCGGCTTTGGCCCAGAAATATGACGTCCAAGGCGTGCCGACCTTCATCATCATCAAGGATGGTCAGCCGGTGGAACGTTTTCAGGGCATGGTGTCGCGCGGCAAGCTGGCCACCGTGCTGGAACCCTTTGCGGGGGCCGGGGAATGAGCACGTATCGGGCCTTTGGTGACGCGGCCAAGCGCACCGCCCTGATCGCCGATATTCGCGGCAAAGGGCCGATCTATCAGGCGTGGCTGACCCGCGCATCGGTGGAAGGCGATATCTCGACCCTGTCCGATGAATATTGCCTGCACCCGGCCCTGGCGCGGCTGTTGCCCGCACTGGGCGCCTTCGGGGAAGCAGAAGATGCCGCCGGCTTTTATGAAAGCCTGCTCAACGCCATCCCCGTTGGGGCGGAAACCGGGGCGTTGGCGCGGCAGAGCCTGCTGCTGGCCTGGAACGATCCGGTTTATGGCCGTGCCAACATCATCAAGCCGGGGCCGCTGCGGGCCGCGTGCGAAGGGGTCATCGCCTTGGTGACCCGGTCGATTGACCAGCCTGTCGACAAGAAGGCCTGGCGCGCGGCGCGCACCGCCCTGGCGACGGCACACAGTGAAGATACGAGTGCTGACCGGGCGGTCGATCTGGTGATGTCGCTGGCCTGGGATCTGGAACAGGCCCCCGGTGCGGCCCATGACGTGATCACGGCCTGGTCGGCGGCGATCAATATCGAAGCCGACGCCTCTGACGAGGATTGCTTCTCCGACGCGGAGAATGAAACCTTTCAGACAGAGATGAACAAGATCAACGAAGAGGCGATGGAAGCCCTGTCTGAAAAGCAGTCGCTCGACAGCATCGGCGTTGAGGAATTCCTGGCCGAGGTTGAACGTCTTTGGGCGGCAGACCCGGCGCGCCACGCGCTCAAGCAGCGGTCGATGGCGCGGCGCACCCGTTCAAACGCCAAGATGGCCGCATGGCGCGCCGCCATTCAGCAACAGGTTCTCGACCTCGCCACCGCTGCTTTCCGGTCCCCCAATGCGTCCCTGTCCGGGGTGCAGCCGGTGCACTCTCTCACCTGACAAAGGGTCTGATGGCAACGATCCGCGCGCAGATTGCTTCCGTCTTCGCCGCCAATCCGCTCTACGGATTGCGCGGCGCAACGGCTTGGCACGTTGACAGTGTGCAGCGCGACATCGCGACAATCCATCATCTGACCAGCGATGCCTTCGCCTTTTCCCTGGAAGGGGCGAAGGCATTCGATGGGCCGGGATTCTGTGCGCATATCATCTTTCTGCGCGCCGGCCAGCTCAGCGTGGTTCAGACCGGCCACAGCCGCACGCTGATGCCGGGAGATATCTTTACCGTCTGTGCCTGGCGGCCGATGACGCTGGAAGGGACAGACGATCTCGATGCCCTGATCATTACCCTGCCCGCCTGGTGGGCCATGGGACGCCTTCTTGACGGGTTCTCCATCCTGCCCGACCTCCATATCGGCAAGGATTATTTTGCCGCCCCGATCATCGCCAGCTTAGCCGGCGCTCTCTTCGACCTGCCGACCAGCGTTCCGGCATTCGCCACCCAGGGGCTGACGATGGTCGCCGACCTGATGCGCACAGCCCTGACCGCCTGCGTCGATGCCGATAAAGCCGTACCGCGCTGGCAGGGACGCTTCGGACAAATCCTCGAATTCCTGATGCGCAACCTCGATACACCGGGGCTTTCGGCGCATGACGCCGCTGCCAGCCTGAAATGCTCGGTCCGGACGATTTACAAGACCTGTGCCGCCCATGGCACCAGCTTCAACGCCTTTCTGAACGAGATCAGACTGGTGACGGCCCAGTACCAGCTTATGAGCACCAATGATCGCGTCTCGGAAATTGCCTACGGCGTTGGCTTTGCCAGCCTGTCCCATTTCGCGCACCTGTTCCGTGCCCGCTTTGGCGTCTCTGCCAAGGCGATGCGGCAGGGGCGCCGTACCTATCTCCCGCATTGAGAGGCGCTGTGACACACGAAACGCGCCAACAATCGAAACAGTCGGATGGGATGGCACGGAACCAGGCATGGCCGGCAGTCCGGGCGCGCAACGCCTCCGCCGCCGATTTCTTCCGCATTGGCCAACCCGGCAGGTGCGTCTGCCGGCTGGGTTGGCCTTTGTCTACGCTGGGTGATTGAGAGATGGCACGCGTCGGAAACGAACGGGCATTGTGGCTGGCGCAGCATATCCTGCCGCATGAACCCTGTCTGCGGGCCTGGCTGGCCCGTCGTCGTGTCGCAGAACTGGAGATCGACGATATCGTGCAGGAAGCCTATGCGCGGCTTGCCTCCATGGATAGCGTGGAAGGCGTGCGCAACCCGCGCGCCTATTTTCTGCAGACAGCCCATTCCATCATCTGCACGCATCTGCGCCGCGCGCAGGTCGTCTCCATCCGGGCGGTGGACGATACCGAACTTTCGCGCTTCGAATGTGAAGATGCCTCACCGGAGAGCACCGTTTGCGACCGTGATGAACTCCGACGGATCGGCGACATTGTCGCCGGCTTTCCCAAGCAGGTTGCCGCCGTTTTCATCCTTCGGCGCATTGAGGGGCTGAGCCAGCGCGACACGGCACAACGGCTCAATATTTCTGAAAGCTCGGTGGAAAAAAACATGGCCAAGGGCATCCGCCTGTTTATGGACACAATCGCGCTTTCCGGAATATCGTCACCCTGTGCGTCTAATAGAGGTGATGAAAAAAACATTGGCGCAGATGGAAGACCGCGAAAGCAGTGCCCGGATTGACGATGTAGCCGCCCTGTGGGTTGCCCGCCTGGAGGCGCGCCCGCTTTCCGCTGAGGAAGACAGCGAGCTGGACGCGTGGCTGGCGGCGGATATTCGCCGCCAAGGTGCCTTTGCCAGGGCCTGGGCCGTATCGCTGCAAATGGCAAAGGCACAGGCGCTCGGCCGGGATTTCTTCACCGATCCGGATCAGGAATAGGCCGTTTTTTTGACGGTTCCCGTAATGGTGTGCACCGGGATGGGCGGGTACCGCCATCGCCCCTTTCCTTAAATCCAGCCTATGACAATCGCTGTTGTTTCAGGCGGGCTTCCATTGGTTCCCCTGAAAACCACGGAATTGGATGGGGAAAGTGCTGCGGCCGCGCGTCTCCCCTCTTAGGGCCTTCGCACCATCGGTTGGAAGGCAATCTGTGTATCCGGTTTCGGGGGGAATGGCTGTTCGCGCGACGCCCCCGGTGATTTGCGAAGGAGAGGCCGCAGTGTCCCTTAGAGCGTTTCTTGGTGATCCAGCCCTGAAGGCTGAGACGCTGAACCGTGTCCGTCAGGCTTGGGACGCGCGGCAGATCATCCCCTTGATCTATCTGAAATGGTCAAACGGTGCGGGGGTCGCTTCGCTGGCGGGTACCATTGCCCAGACGCAAGATCCGGCCCTGTTCGTGGCCCGCACCGGCCTGCCGCTGGAGCTGGCCTTGCTGTGTGAGATGCTGGTCAATACCGGGATCACCTTTCAGGATGATGAGACGGCACCGCGCGGCTTCACCATGTCCGCCGATGAGCGGATATGGTCATTCGGGTTGGAATGGCTGGAGGCCATTGCCGTCGATGCCGATGTGAGCGATATCGTCGCCCGTTTTCTGCCCGTTTTTCTGACACATATCCTGTCGGATGAATTTCCCCTGTCAGCCGCTATCGATCCCGCCGTGAAGTCGGTTGCCCGCGACATCCTCCAGCTTTGGGAACGCGAGCGCCGGGGCGAGCCGGTGCCGTCCAAGGCATGGCGCACCATTCGTGCCAATGCTGTGCTTGTGTCGGAAGGAAGCAGCGATCCCGCAGGCTATGCGGCGGCGGACCTTGTTGAATCTCTGGCATGGCCCTGTGCCGGCATTGCGGTGGAAGGACCTGTCATATCTCAGAAATTCCTGCAGTCCTGCCTGCAGGTGCTGGCAGCCCCGTTCCTGCCCCCGCAGGATCAGATTGATTGGGCCAAAGGCCAGGCCGCACAGCGGGAACTGCGCCGCATCCGAAGTGAGGCGCCCGATGCCGATCTGTCGGATGAGGAACTGCTGGATCGGCACCCGGAAATCAAACAGGCAATGCTGGCCCCCCAGCAGCCAGCGGCGGCGGCCCGGATGGATGCGGCCAAGCAGAAGGCCCGCTCAGCCCTGCTGCCCTTCTTGCTGCAACAGATGGACGCGCTGCTGAACCTGCTGCGCCAGACGTCCGATAGACCTGTCTCGCCATGATGCGCGCCAGTCACCATAAAGCATTCAAACTCACGCTGAGACGGTACGCCAGATGACCGATACCTATGTGACCGATCCATCCGCGCAAGATGCCGTGATAACGGAAAAGCCGCCCGAAGTGCCCCCCGGTACGGTCTGGCTGCATGTAAAATACGGCGCCGCCATGATCTGGCGGTACATCAAGGCGGACCCGCTGCTGGGCATCCCGTTGATTGCCTATCAGTTCTTCCAAAGCACCGCCACGGTGACGGTGCTGTTGAAGATGCAGCTGGGATTTTCGGCCATCGTCAACGCGCTGGCCGCCAAGAACGGGGCTGTCATTTCCGGGATTGTCTTGGAAATTCTTCTCTATGGCTTCGGGCTGGCGCTGCTCAACGTCATCGGCGCCTGGACGCGTCTGGCGCTGCGGATGCGGATGCGCAAGGTGCTAACGACCCGCCTGCTGGATGGCTGGATGGCGGGCAATCGCTTTTTCCATCTGGAACGCCGCACCGAAATCGATTACCCGGAACAGCGTATCCAGGAAGATGTCTACACCTTTGTCGAGAAGGTGACGATCATCGGCGTGTCGGTCGTTGCCTCCGTCTTCGGCGTCTTTCTCTATACGTCGGAGCTTTGGCGACTGTCCCCGCCCCTGGTTTTCGACCAGGTGGGTTTGACCGAGCCCATTCCCGGTCTGCTTGTTTACGTGGCCTTCGCCCTGGCCATTGGGATGACGTTTCTTGTCCACTGGGTCGGGCGGTTGCTGACGCGGGCGGAAGTCGTCCGCCAGCGGCTTGAGGCGCAGTTCCGCCTGGAAATGCAGTCGATCCGGGGCAACGGCGAATCCATTGCCTTCGCCCGTGCCGGCGGGATTGAACGCAAGCGGCTGGCCAACACGTTCCAGCTCATCATCCTCAATTGGCGCTCCTACACGCTCGCCAACATGCGGATCACGCTGGTAACCGGGTTGCCTGAGACCTTCATGTTCCTGTTCCCCTATCTGATCTGCATTCCCTTCGTGCTCGAAGATAAGATGCAGATCGGCGATATTCAGATCGTGATGGCGTCGTTCACCGCCGTCTATATGGGCATCAGCGCTATCGTGACGCAGTATAGCGAGCTGGCCATTCTGCGGTCTGCCGTCGCCCGTCTGCATCTGTTCGATCAATTGCTGACAATGCCGCTGGATAGCGGCATCCATGTTGAGGAGATTGCCGACGAGCGGGTTGGCGTTCAGGGGCTGAAGGTTGCCTATCCCAATGGCGAACCGATGGTTTCCCTGGACAGGCTGGAGATTGCGCCGGGGCAGCGCTTGCTGGTTCAGGGCAAATCCGGGGCGGGGAAGAGCACCTTGCTGCGCAGTATTGCCGGCCTTTGGCCTTACGGTGCTGGCGATGTGCAGGTGCCGACCAAGGCGAAGATCGCCTTCCTGCCGCAGCGCAACTACATGCCCGATGGCACGCTGGCCAGCCTGATGTCCTATCCGGACGCACCGGAGGCGCATGGCGATGACGATTATGTCGCCTTGCTGGGGGAATTCGGGTTGGGACGGCTGGCGCCGCAGCTGCACTCCTATCAGCCGTGGAGCCGTATCCTGTCGCCGGGGGAGCAGCAGCGCGTGGCGGCAGCGCGGGCCATTCTGGCCCGACCGGATTTTCTTTTTGTCGACGAAGCGACCAGCGCGCTCGACGCCCAATTGGAAGAGAAGCTTTACAAGGTTCTGGTCGAACGGCTGCCGGGGGCGGCAATCATCTCCGTCGCCCACCGGCAAAGTGTGGCCGTTTATCATGACCGCAGCCTGATCATCGAAAATGGCGTGGCGACGGTGAAGCCGCTCCACCACGGTACGGCCTGAACAGGATGTGGGGGCCGCCCCTGGTGGCGCCCCCCGCACGCCGGCGGAAAACATGAAACAAACCGCAATCAGCACCCCGGATGAAGTTTTGTGACATTTCCGATGAGGGAATGGCAGCGATCATGCGTCTACCTTCCATCAGGGAGCGCATTGTCTTGCAGAAAACGGGGAGCTCTATGGGTATCAAGAATGGGTACTGGCGTATGAAACCTTGGTTTGGCGTGAGCGCTTTCGCACTGGGAATGGCCCTTGCGGCACAAACAGCGCACGCTGACACCAAAGCCGGAAAGGCGTCGGAGGAACAGTTCGAAGGTCTGGCCGAAATCCTGGTGACTGCGCGCCGGACCTTGAACACGGATATCCGCCGCAGTGAAGACGACATTCAGCCCTATGTCGTTTTCGGCTCGGAAGAGTTGGCCCAGAGTGGCGCGCAGAATGTCGAGGATTTTCTGCAATCGCGGCTGCCGATGAATACCGCGCAATCCACCCAGTCGCAGGCGGGTCCGCCTACCTCTGCCGCTGGTCGCCTGGATTTGCGCGGCTTGGGGGCTGATGAAACGCTGGTGCTGGTGGATGGCCGCCGGCTTCCCAGCATCCCGACCGGGGACAGCTTCGGCCAGCCGAACATTAATGGTATCCCGATTTCCCAGATTGAGCGGATCGAGGTGCTGCCCACCACGGCCAGCGGGATTTATGGTGGTGGCGCCACGGGCGGCGTAATCAATGTCATCCTGAAGCGCAACTATTCCGGACTGGATATCGAAGCCCGTTATAATAACGCGCTGGATTTCGCGGCCGGCCAGAGCTATTTCGCCGTCAATGGCGGCACGACGCTGGAAGATGGCCGCACCCGGATCATGGGCGCGGTCTCCCGCTCCCAATCCAGAACCTTGACCGCCAGCGACCGGAGCTTCTTCCGTCGCGGTGCGGAATTGCAGTTTCGCAATGATCCTGTGAATTCCACCATCCTGGTTGGCGGGCCGAATATCTGTGCCACGCTTGACGGCTTTGACTGCGCGACGGACGCGCTGGCGCTGAAAAGCGGTGCTACGCTCAATTCCGCCGTGACCAGCATTCCCGATGGCTATGCCGGCAACCCGGCCGCCCTGGCGGCGCAGGCGGGCAAGCTGATCTATAATCGCGCAGATTTGCCGATCTGGACCGGGCCCGATATCACCACCTACAATCTCAATGTCCGGCGCGAATTTGGCGAGAGCATCGAGCTATTCACCGATTTCTCTCGTGATGAATCCAGCAGCAAGAACATCACGCCGATCCAATATTCGCTGTATATCCCCGAAAGTGCGGCGGCCAATCCCTTCCAGCAGGATGTGCTGGCCTCACTGAATTTCCCCCATGCCCTGATGCAGAGCCAGAAGACAGAGAACACGCGCGTCAATGTTGGTGGGATCATCCGCCTGCCCTATCGCTGGAGTGCGGCGGTCGAATATGGCTGGCTGCGGAACACGGGCCGCAGCCTGAGCAATGTGGTGCTGGGGCCCGCGTCGGATGCGGCGGAAGAGCGGCTGCAGGCGGCGGTGTTCAGCGATCTTAGGGCCAATCCGATTGCGGACCCGGCCTCTCTCTTCAATATTTTCAGCTCTTCGGGGCGTGACGCGGCAACGCTTCACACCGCCTCCCTGCGTCTGGGTGGCCCCATCATCCGGCTGCCGGGTGGCGATCTGACGGCGACCACCTTGCTGGAACAGCGCTGGGAGTCCACCGACGACAAGATCAATTCTTCATCCGTCGGTGGGGCACCTCGCTATACTTGGTCGCCCGAAGCGCGGCAGAATGTCAAATCGGGCTATCTGGAACTGAATGCGCCGATCGTCAGCCCCTCCAGCGAGGTGCCGTTCGTGCGCGACCTCCAGCTGATGGGCTCGGTGCGTCACGATAATTATCAGACGCGCTATGCCGGCTATTCCATCCCCATCGCCAGCCCGACAGGACCGTTCCCGGACCAGCCGGGGGTCAAGACCGATCTGTCCTCCACCAACTATACGGTAGGCGCCAAATATGCGCCGATCGCTGACATTGCGGTGCGTGCCAGCTGGGGTAACGGTTTCCTGGCGCCAAAGCTGGGCAATATCCGTGCAGAGGCGCCGTCGGTATTGAGCGGCCCGTTGATTTCTTTCCTCAACCTGCGCGACCCGGCCCGTGGCAATGCGCTTCTTCCGGGGCCGCTGACGGTGCTGGGTGGTGGAAACCCGAACCTTCAACCGGAAGAGTCCGAGAGCTTCTCGGCAGGCGTCGTGCTGACGCCGCGTTTTCTATCCGGTTTCCGGGCCTCGGTTGACCTGACCTCCATCCGCAAAACCAACGAGGTGCAGAACCTTCCGGTTTCCTTCTTCCTGGCCAATGAGGCGGTGGTGCCGGGGCGGATCATTCGCGGTGCCAATCTGCCGGGTGATGCCCCCGGCACGCCCGGCCCGATCACCGCGGTGGATACATCGGCAATCAACCTCGCCAGCTCCCGGATGAAGGCCATCGACATCAAGGCCGATTACAATTTCAAGGATTCCGACCTGGGTTCCTTCCGCGTTTACGCCGCCGCCACTCACACGTTCGAACTCAGCTCCAGGGCGGCGCCGGGGCAGGCCTCCGTCGACCGGGCCGGCTTCTTTGAAGGGCCGCTGAAATGGCGCGCCAACCTTGGCGTCGATTGGCAGAACGGCCCCTGGGGTGCCGGCTGGAACACGCAGATCTATGGCAGCTATCGCGTCTGTATGTCGGTCCAGACCGCCTTTACCTGTGCGCAGTCGGAAGCCTGGCAAGGTGCCGCCAAGGTGCGCAGCCAGAATTACAGCGACATCTATGTGAACTATGGGTTCGAGGAAGGCTTGCTGGCGGATTCCGAAATCAAGCTGGGTATCCAGAATATCTTCAATCAGCGGCCGCCGACGGTGGCCTCTGGCGTGGACCAGACGGGATATTCCACCTTCGGCGATCCGCGTATGCAACGCTTCACGCTGACCCTGCGCAAGCATTTTTAAAAGGGAGACGGCGCCCGGTCGTCGGTGGCCGGGCACCGTGATGCCCGTATCAGCATTGTTCAACATCGCCTCTTTCGGGATGGGAAGCATATGAGCGAGATCATCAAGGCTGTGGACGAGGCCAATTTCCAGGCAGAGGTCGTCGAGAGCACGCTACCCGTGCTCATCGATTTCTGGGCCCCCTGGTGCGGCCCCTGCCGTGCCCTTCTGCCGGCGCTTGAGGCCTTGGCACCGCTCTATGCGGATAGTTTGAAGGTGGTGAAGATCGATATCGATGAGAACCCGGCCCTGAAGGCCCGGTACGATATCCAGTCGATCCCGCAGCTTTACCTGACGAATGCCGGCAATCCGCTTGCCCGCCTCGCCGGGCGCACCCGCACGCATCTGGCAGCCGAACTTGAGGAGCTTCTTCCATGAGCGGTGCTGACGGAATGCAAGCCTTTGGCGGCGATCCGGCGGTGAAGGCCCGACTGCTGGAACGCGTGCGTGCCCCCTGGGCCGCGCGCACCCTGGTGCCGGATGCCAGCCTGAACTGGAAGCGCGATGGAACGCCGGATTCGTTGAGTGGCACGTTGGGGGAGACCCAGGATCGCACGGTGTTCACGGAGCGAACCGGCATTCCCGTCGATCTGGCCCTGCTGTGCGAAACGCTCCTCGCCCCTGCTTTCAAGACAGTGGCCCCAGAGGATTCTGTTGGCGGGGCAGCGCCGGTACTTGCCTTCGGGATCGAATGGCTGGAGGCCATCCAGCCCGGTGCAGACCTGGGCATGGTGGTGCCCCGATTTGCCCGCCACTGCCTGGAAGTGTTACTGCAGCCCGATTTTGCCTTGGCACCCTATATCAGCGCGGAATTCCGCGCGGTGGGATGCCAGATCGCAGCATTGTGGGATCGTGAACTGGCCGGCGAAACGATAGCGCCGGCCGAGTGGCGCCGGGTCCGCAAGGCGGCCCTGGCGGCCAACGCCAGCGAGACCCCCGTCTGGGGCTATCGTGTTGCAACGCTATTGGAGGTGGTCGCCTGGCCCCTGCGGTCCATTGCCGGTGAGTTTGTCACCGTCTTCGCCGCTTTTCTGTTCAACTGGCTGATGTTCCTTGAAACGGCGCACATGACCGAGCAGGAGTGCCGCGACCGTGAGCATATGCTCATCGGCTGGCGGGCCCTGGCCATCGCGCCCCGTGATGAGGCGGGGAATATCGACGGCGACCCGCTGGAGCTTCTGCCCGAAGCGCAGCGCGTGATGTCCATGGAACACATCACCAGCACGATGGAACGGATGATGGCGGTGAGAGAGGCCGCCCGCCCTGCGAAAGAACGGGTTATCCGTGGCCTGATGGACACCGTGCTTCGCTCCATCCAAGCGGCATGAAAACGCCTCCCTGCCAGAGAGTTGAAGCGACTCTGCCGAATGCCGTTTGTTTCTAATAGGATGAAGGATCGATCATGATGAATTCAGAAGTAATTTCAGTATCGGATGAAACTTATAATGTGGAAATTGAACAGAGCGAGCATCCAGTCCTGATCGATTTCTGGGCACCCTGGTGTGGGCCCTGTATGGCCCTTCTTCCCACCATCGAAGGATTGACGTCGGTGTACGATGGAGAGCTGAAGGTGGTGAAGGTCAATGTCGATGAATGTCCGCAGTTGGCCGAAAAATATGGGGTTCAAGGCATCCCCCATCTCGTGCTCGTGAAAGACGGCAAGGCCATCAAACTTCATGAGCGGACCCGCACCCGGCTGGTAAGTGAAATCGATGGTGTACTGGCCCGGCTTATGCCAAGTGCATGAATTCTTGACCGAGATGACATCCGCCGAGGTGGTGAACCGCACAGAGATTTTTGGCAGTAAAAGATCGTGAGTGGACTTGCCCTGGAAATGTCTCCGCCACTACACATTCCCTTATGCCATCAAACCCGACGGTATCGGATCGGGCCAGTTGGCCGAGGATACAGCAGTGAGCGGCTATGCCGTGATGAACGCCAACCTGATCTTGTCGGAAGTGGAGATTGGTGGCACCAAGGGGGAAATGAACCTTTGGTCAAGAACCCGCTGAACCGCACCTACAAAGCTAATGGCATCGATTTCGGACCAGGCTTTGCCGCCGACAATCCCGGCGCGGTTCACCCTGGGTTGGCCCCCAGATGGCGAAAGCCGTGTGGTACAGCACACGCAGCATGGCCAGATGAAAGATGTAGAAGAACATCGGTGCACCGCCGAACACCACCAGGGCGCTGGTGATGCCGGCCTCGCGGATACGATCAAAGAAGGCCAGCAACAGCGATCCGGCCCCCAGGGTGAACAACAGGAAATCCAGCGAGGGCGGATATTTGGTCAATGACATGAAGCTCATCGCGGAGCGCGCCGGGTCGCTCTCGACAATGAACCAGGGCTTGTCGCCATAGATGTTCAGCAGCCGCAGGCCGATGAACAGAGCGATCATGCCGCCCAGCAGCAGTAGCCGACGCTGCCGGGCCTCGGGCGACACATGCGGCAGAAACCAGGGGCCGATCCCGAAGCCCAGCAGGATCACCCCGATCCAGGCCAGCACCGGATAGCTGATTTTCGCCACCAGACCGAACGGCAAAGCGATGAAGTCGCGCCGGGCCGGTATTGCCCGGAAGCCATCGCTGTGATCGTGCTCATCCGTTCCCCCTGGACCTCTGAACTTCCCTGGACTTACGCGTCCCTACAGCGCGCCGACCTTGATGGCGGACCCGTCAACCAGCCGTGACAGGTTGAAATGGGTCGGATCGATCACCGGCTTTTCGTTGGTGACCAGTTGCGCCGCCAGATAGCCGATGCCCGGTCCAAGGCCAAATCCATGCCCCGAACAGCCCGCCGCCAGGAACAGCCCGCCCACCGTATCAAAACCGGAGATAACCGGCACGGCATCCGGCGTGCAGTCGACATAGGCCCCCCAGGTGCTGTCGATTTCCATCCCCGCCAGTTCGGGGAATGTGCCCCTGACATTATCCAGGATGGCCTGAACCAACCGCCGGTTGGGGGCCGGGTCCAGAACGCGATGGCGTTCGAACATGTTTTCATCACGGCCCAGCCAGGATGAAAGGGATTCAGGGCCCGCAAACAGGGATTCCCCGACCCCGATCTGCACCGCCTTCAGCCGCTTCAGGAATTGTGGCAGGAAACCGCGGGCGAACCGCATACCCTGTGCGGTCAGTTCCAGCGTCGCACGCCCGCTGATGGCCAGGGTGTAACTGCCATCCAGACGCCGAGTCATCGCCAGATCGGGGCAATAGATCACCTCGCCGACATTCCGGGTCGGCTTGGTCCTGACCGCCGTCTGGCGCACGCTGGCCTGGGGGAACACCACGCCATGGCGCGCCAGGAAGGTGGATGCCCAGGCGCCCGCCGCGCACAGAACCGCATTCACCCTGATCATGCCCTTTTCGGTCCGGACACCGGTAACCCGGCCATTGGTGATGTCCAGGCCACGCACGGCACAGTTCTGATGGATGGTGGCACCCAGGGCGCGCGCCCCTTCGGCCAGCGCCGGTGCCGCCCAGGCGGGCTCGGCCTTGCCGTCCGTGACGGAATGCAGGCCGCCCAGCCATTTCCGGCGGGTTTCCGGGATGCGCTGCGCCGCCTGCGCCGCGTTCAGCATGTAGGTTTCGACCCCGAACTCCTTTGCTGTCGTCTTGCCCCAGGCTTCCCAGGAAGCCAGCATGGCGGCATCGTCGGTCGCATAGACCAGGCCGGTGCGGCGAAAGCCCAGATCCTGGCCGATCCCCCCCGCCAAACCGTCCCAGAGCGACATTGACAGCAGCGACAAGGGCATTTCGCGCGGATCGCGGTTCTGCTGCCGGCACCAGCCCCAGGTCCGGCTCGACTGCTCGCAGGCGATATGGCCTTTCTCCAGCAGAGCAACGGACAAGCCGCGCTTGGCCAGATAATAGGCCGAGGCCGTGCCAACGATACCCCCGCCGATCACCACGACATCGGCTGACTGGGGAAGCGCTTCGTCACTGGCAACGGATCGAACAACGGGAACCATGGTGAAACCTCAAGAGCGGATAAGTCAGGCCGTCGGCAGATGCGCCACGGCGTCAATTTCCACCAGGAAACCATAATGAAGCTCTGGCACCGGCACCACCGTCCGCGCCGGCCGCGCATCGGGCAGCATCTCCGCATAGAGGCGGTTAAATTCCGGCCAGTTCGCAACGCCGACAATGTAGGCCGTCACCCGGACCAGATTTGCCGGCGTGCCCCCGGCGGCGTCAAGGATCGCCAGCATATTGGCGATGGCCTGCCGGGCCTGTGCGTCAAAGCCGGGATCGGACAGAGGCTGCCGATCCGGCCGGATGGGCAGTTGGCCGGAAATATAAAGCGTGTCACCCGCTCGCATCCCCTGCACATAGTGGCCCGCGGGCGCCGGTGCGGCGTCGGTGAATACCGGTTCGATGCTGTTCATGACCAGCCCCCGAACCGCTGCCAGTTGGCCTCCACACTATCGGATGTCCCGCGAACGACGCGGTAGCTGCCATGCTGCGCGCCCGTGGCACAGGCATGGTTGGGCAGGATACGCACGCGATCACCGATCTTCAGATCGGGCAACGTCGCCCCGGAACCAGGCCGAACCGTTACGATCCCATGTTCCTGATTGGCATCGGCCAGGATGATATCGGCATAGGGTGTACCCGTGCTGTCGCAGACCAGTCCGTAACCCTGACTGACCGGCTGTTTGGCAGTGCCGCGATCCTGCGACATGGCCATCCAGCCGGCATCGACCAGAATCCAGCCCTTTTCCCGCTGATGCCCGATCACCGTGGCCAGGACCGACAAGGCGATATCATCAACCGTGCAGACACCAATGCCCGTCATCACCAGATCGAAAAAGACGAACACACCGGCTCGCACTTCGCTGACACCGGTCAGGTCGGTGGCAAAATGGGCGGTGGGGGTGGAGCCCAGACTGACCACGGGGCAGGCATGGCCGGCCCCCCGCAGCGTTTCCGCCGCCTGGACAACGGCCCGGCGTTCCTGTTCCGCCGCGTCGATCAGCGCCTGTTCGGTCCGCGCGCCATAGCTGGCACCGGCATGGGTCAGCACGCCGCGAAGCTCGGCACCATCGGTGAGGGCTTGGCCAATCGCCAGCAGAGAGGCGGCATCGCCGGGAAGAACGCCTGAGCGATGGCCATCGCAATCAATCTCAATCAGGGCTGGGATCGCCTGGCCAGCTGCCCGCGATGCGGCGGCAACGGCTTGCGCCTGTTCCACCGTATCCAGAACGACGGCAATATCGACATCCTTCTGGCGGAGCCGCAGCACCTTGTCGAGTTTGCCGGGGGCAATGCCGACGGCATAGATCATGTCGCGGACGCCGGCTGCGGCAAAATACTCCGCCTCCTTCAGGGTCGAGACCGTGGCCGGGCCTGCGGCCGAACTCATCACGCGACGGGCCACATCAACCGACTTCGCGGTCTTCAGATGCGGGCGCAGCGACACCCCCAGAGCATCAAGCCGCTGCCGCAACCGCGCAATGTTGCGGTCCATGCGATCGGCATCCAGAAGCAGGCAGGGGGTTTCAAGATCGGCCAGACGCAGCGGCTCCGGCTCTGGCTTGGTCTGGAATTCCGCATATGTCACAGAGGTATCCTCGCAAATAAGGTGATCTTTTTTGCCCCCGCAGCGGGAGCGAGACAATTAACGATTTCTGCATGAACAGATAAGCCTGAACTTAATACCTCAGGCATCCCACCACACATGTTCGGCGAAGGTGTAGCCCATGAACCCGCCCAGCGGGACAGGATACAGGCCCTTCACGCGGCGATCATAACCGTCCAGAACACTCATGAAGACGGGGATGGCGTTGCCGCAATGGTCCCGCACAAGCCCCTGCATCTCGCCATAGAGCTGTTTGCGCCGCGCCGTGTCCGGCTCGGCGCGGGCTTCCAGCAGCAGCCCGTCGAACCGGGGATTTCGCCAACCCGTTTCGTTCCATGTCGCGTCAGACTTGTAGAAAAGACTGAAGATCATGTCCGCCGTCGGGCGCGGGTTGGTGTTGCCGAAGCTCAGCGGGTGCTTCATCCAATGGGTCGACCAATATCCATCGGACGTCATGCGGTTGACTGCCAGCTTCAGGCCGACACGCGCTGCATATTCCTGAAGAACGGATGCTATCTCGACCGACCCTTCGGCAGCCGGTGCGGCATACATGGGCAAGCGCATGCCGAACAGGCCGCCCCGCTGCACATGCCATTTGGCCCGATCCAGATCGAGGCTCGTCTGCGGCAGGTCATCGCGGTAATAGGGATGGAAGAGCGGTATCGGATGATCGTTGGCGATGGTCCCGTAATTCCGGAACAGCGCCCGGTTGATCAGCGGCCGATCCAGCAGGTACTTGATGGCGGCTGTGAAGTCGGGGCTGGCGGTCGGCTGGTGATCCTGCCGCATGATAAGGTTGGTATAGAGGCCTGATCGCGTCTCCAGCAGGTCATATCCCGGTTCCCCCCGGATGCGTTTGGCCGAACGCGGATTGACGGCATTGATGATCTGCACATCGCCCGACAGCAGGGCATTGACCCGGCTCATCTCATCCGGGATGCCGATCAGCTCAATCGCCTCCAGATACGGTTTGCCGGGTTTCCAGAAATTGGGGTTCCGTCGGACGATGGTGCGAATGCCGGGTTGAAATTCGACCAGACGGAACGGCCCCGTGCCATTGGCCGTGGCAAAACTTGTCTGCCCCTGGGGAAGGATCAGGAAATGGGACTGGGCGAGGATTGTCGGCAAATCCGCATTGGGACCGGTCAGTTCAGAGCTGGTCCCCAGTTACCGGACAGTTTGATAAGCTTGGTTCGGCCTTATTGAAGGACGACCGACATGACGGGACAGAGGAAGCGATATTCGGCTGATTTCAAGGCGAAGGTGGCACTTGATGCGATCCGGGGCGAGTTGACGATGGCGCAGCTTGTGTCGAAGCACGGTGTTCACCAGACGATGATCAGCGCTTGGCGTAAGCAGGCGATCGAGGGGATGGCCGCGTCGTTTTCCGGCAAAACCGAGGCCGCTCCAGTTGTTGATGCTGCCGAGATCGACCGGCTGCATGCCAAGATCGGTCAGTTGGTGGTGGAGCGGGATTTTTTGCGCAAGGCCTCCGGTCGATGAGCGCCGATCGGAGGCGGGAGATGCTGGATCGGTCACATCCCGGCTTGTCGGTTGTCTGGCAATGCGCGCTGCTGTCGATCAGCCGGTCGCATTATTACGGGCCGGTACCGGGCGAGAGTGCTGAGAACCTGGCGCTGATGCGGGTGATCGATGCCCAGTTCCTGGAGACGCCCTGGTATGGCAGCCGGCAGATGACCCACCATCTGCGGCACCAGGGTCATGTCGTCAATCGCAAACGGGTGCGCCGGCTGATGGGCCGGATGGGGTTGGCAACCATCTACCAACGGCCAAAGACCAGCCTTCCCCATCCCCAGCACAAGATCTGGCCCTACCTGCTGCGGGATCTGACCATCGACCGGCCGGATCATGTCTGGTGCACGGACATCACCTATATTCCCATGCGACGGGGCTTCCTGTACCTGATCGCCGTGATGGACTGGGCATCGCGTAAGGTGCTGGCCTGGAAACTGTCCAATTGCATGGATATCGATTTCTGCCTGGAGGCCCCGCAGGAGGCCATGGCCGGCCACGGCAAGCCCGAAATCTTCAACACCGACCAGGGCGGACAATTCACCAGCCCGAGGTTCACCGGCATCTTGACCGATGCCGGTATCAAGTGACTGCTTAATCCCACGCAGCGTGGCGCCCAGTCCCCTGCTGGCAGCGGCATGGGCCAGCCGTTCGCACGAAATCCAGGGGTTGGATACACAGGAAACTGCCGAGCTTATCTACCCTGTGTCCGGTCGGGGACGGTTGCATCGACGCGCTGGGCGGTCTGCACCCAAATAAACACGCAGTGCGGCGCGCTGTTTTGTGCAGGCACAGACCAGTCAAACCATGGAAATCATGAAGGAAAGCCACGCTTGCGCGCGGGAAAAGCGTCAGGCTGACATCGCTGTCATGACATGACCACCCATCCAGAACAGGGGATATGAGATGCAGGGTGAAGGCAAGGACAGCCGTGGCTGGCGTAAGGTGTTCGGCGTGCTGGGGCCCAGCACAAACACCATTGTGCAGCCCGATTTCGACGACATGCGCCCCGCCGGCGTGACCAATCACTATAGCCGGATCATCGTGTCGAACGCCCAGGCGATCAGTAACGAGACGTTTCTGGCCGGCGCGCAGGAGATCGCCGACAATACCATGGACGCCGTGAAGTCGGTCATGACGTGCGATCCCGAGTATCTGGTGATGGGTATGTCCGCCATCACCTTCTACGGGGGGCGGAAGGGGCGGCGAAGTTCCGCCGCCAGATCCGGGAGATCTGGCGGCCTCTATCTCTCCACGGGTTCGGAATCCCTGGCTGCCGCGATCGCCGCCTATGGCGGGGTGAAGAAAACGGCTTTGGTCGCCTGCTGGAAGAATTCTGATTCATATTTAGGAGGCGACATCCCGCCGCGACATCCATACCGGCGGCCCCTGCGTATCCGACAGGTGGCCATTATGACCGGTCTTAATTGAAGAAGGTTCGTTCAAGGAATTAGCCTCCATACAGGCAAACGTCCGGTTCACAGGCTTTAAGCGGACACGTCCCCCAGATCGGGGAAGTGGGTGATTTCGCTAGACCAAATAACGGTTAGCCGCCAATAGACGGGAAATTGGCACCGGGAAGTAAGCCATTCGAAACGATGGAAAAATTTAAGGGGGCTTCATGTACCGTTCCAAGGTTATTGCGCTGACCACCTCGGCTGTGGTTGGCTCCCTCGCGCTCTCCGCTGCCCTTCCCATGCTCGTCCACGCCGCCGAAGGTGAACCGATGCTGGACGAGATCATCGTGACCGCGCGTAAGCGCAAGGAAGATATCCAGACGGTGCCGATCGCCATCCAGGCGCTGACGGCCGATGATCTGGCCGAAAAGAACATCACCAGCCTGACCGACCTGGGCAACACCACGCCCGGCATCACGGTGACCAACATCACCGGCGGCACCTTCACCAACATCTATGTCCGTGGTCTAGCCCCCGCCAATTCCTCGCAGGACCTGAATGTCGAGGCCAATGTCGGCCTGTTCATCGACGGCATCTATCAGACCAGCCGCAACGCCGCCGACATCCTGTCGGTCGTGGACGTCGCGCAGGTCGATGTCGTGAAGGGTCCGCAGAGCGCGCTCTATGGCCGCTCCACCTTCGCCGGCGCCGTCGGCTTCACCTCGGCCCGCGCCGGCGACAAGCCTGAAGGCAAGGTCTCGGCCACCATTGGCAATAATGGCGATTATCGCGGCAAGGTCTCGCTGTCCAAGCCGATCATCGAGGACAAGCTGGCCGCCTCCATCTCCGCCAGCTATTCCAAATATACCGGTGAATTTGAAAATAATTTCGATCCGTCCAACAAGCTGGGCGGGTATGAGAAGCGGGGTGTGTCCGGGTCGCTGGTCTTCACCCCGACCGAGAATTTCACGGCCACCTTCACCGGCTTCGCCCTGAAATCGACGTCGGAGATGCCGGGTCTGGCCCTGCTGCCGCTGACCAGCCATAATTGCGGCGCCTATAACGCCCCGACCAAGGCCTATATGCTCTATTGCGGCAAGGCCCCGACCAACCTGCCGATCGACGTGACCTCGACGCTGCCGCTCAGCACGTCGAAGGCCCGCCAGGGCGCCCTGGAACTGGAATATAAGTTCGAGGATTTCTCCATCGTCAGCGTGTCGGGCATTTCCGCGTCCGAGGTCTATGCCGGCAATGATGCCGACCTGTACGGCAATGGCGCCCTTTATGGCGTCTGCACCGTCGGTTCCACCTGCGGCGCCGCCACCGGCACCTATAGCCGCACGGTCAATGCCAATTCCCTGCTGATCAGCAATGATCAGGTCGTGACCAAGAGCCAGGAAATCCGCATCCAGTCGCCCGATGGTGACCGGCTGCAATGGCTGGGCGGTCTGTTCTTCTTCCAGTCGAACGTCGATTCCAAGGCCTGGGCCGCCACGACGGCGCCGGGTCTGGGCGCCAATGACCGCCTGGTCCAGATCCTGCCGGGCAACCCGGTCGGCACCGGCCCGCTGGCCTCGCTGGCCAATCCGGCCCTGGTCCTGGACCCCACGGTTGTCGCCCGTCTGGCCAACCTGAATTACAAGCAGAACATCACCCGTTCGGTGTTTGGCTCGGTCGGGTATGAGGTCATTGACGGTCTGCGCGTGTCGGCTGAAGGTCGCTACAATATCGACAACAAGACCGACCGTTGCGTCATCACCTATTTCAACGCTTTCGGCCCCTGCGTGGCCGGTCAGCCGTTCCGGGGCGAGTTCAAGAGCTTCACCCCGCGCTTCACGGTCGATTACAAGGCGTCGGACGACATCTTCCTGTTCGCCTCGGCCGCCAAGGGCGTGCGCTCGGGCGGCTTCAACTCGCTGGCCGGTCTGACCGACGCGGAGAAGACCTTCGACGAGGAAGAGAACTGGACCTATGAAGCCGGTGTGAAGTCCTGGCTGTTCGACCGCCGGGTCATGCTGAACGCCTCGGCTTTCCGCGTGAACTGGACGAACCTGCAGCTCTCCACCTTCTCGCCCAACGCCACGGTTGCCCAGGCCATCATCATGAATGCCGGCGACATGAAGACGAACGGCTTTGAGGTGCAGACGGAAGTGAAGGCCACCGACATCATTTCCGTCGGCGGTTCGGTCACCTATTCCGATCCGAAGTTCGGCAGCGGCGCTTATGACCCGGCCTATTCCTCGCAGTGCGGCAACCCGTCCACGGTCTGTACCCTGGTCACCATCCCCGGCCGCGGCATCCAGGCCTCGATCGAGGATCACCGCCCCGCCCGGTCGGTCAAATTGCAGTACAACCTGCATGCCACGGCCACCATTCCCGTCTCCACCGACTGGACCCTGTCCGGCCGCGTGGACGTGAACTATACGGGCCCGACCTATACCAACAGCCTGAACGTCACCTCCTTCGGGGAACGCACGCTGACCAACCTGCGTCTGGCCCTGGAAAACGAAACCTACTCGATTGCCGCCTGGGCCACCAACCTGACGGACGAGAAGTACAACGCCAACATCATCCAGCAGCCCCGTAATTACTCCGTCGGCACCCAGCGCATCATGGAAGTGTATCAGGGTGAGGGCCGCCGCTTCGGCGTCACGGCTTCTGCCAAGTTCTGATCTTGTGTGTCACCATTCCCCCCGGCTTCCATCCGGGGGGAATTTGCATTTGCAACGTTGGAAGATCGGCCCCATGACCAGCACATTCACTTCGCCGCTCCTGTCCCGTCGCGCCGTGGTAGGGGGCCTGATGGCCGCCGCCCCGCTTGTCATCGGTTCGCGCGGCTGGGCCGCCGGCCCGACCGAGGTCGATATCCTGGTCGTGGGCGCGGGCCTGGCCGGGCTGAACGCCGCCTCCATCCTGGAAGGCCAGGGGCTGACCGTGCAGGTCGTCGAAGCCTCTGACCGGGTGGGCGGACGCCTGCGCACGGGCCGGGCCGAGGGCTATCAGGCCGAACTGGGCGCCAGCGAGGTGGGGGCGCTGTATGGCCGCGTGCGCGATGCCTGCGGGCGCCTGAATGTCGGCCTGACCACCGACGGCGCCAAGGGCACGGATTTCGTCATCCATGTCGATGGCAACACGGTGCTGCCGGCCGACTGGTCGAAATCCGCGGCCAACCAGACGCGCGGCAAGGAACGCGACTTCCTGCCCTATATCCTGCAGAACCGCCTGATGCATGACTGGCTGCCCTTCAACCAGACCAATGCCTGGCTGCAGCCCGAAAACATGATCTATGACGTGTCGGCGGCCGAGCTGATGCGGTCCAAGGGCGTGTCGGAAGCCGCCATCCGGCTGGCGGATATCGATCTGAACGGCGCCAGCCTGGAAGGCGTGTCGGCCCTGTCCATCTTCCGCGACATGGCCCGTGCCCAGATCGAAGGCTTCAAGGACCCCAACAAGCCGCAATATGGCGGCGCGACCCTGGTCGCCGACCGCTCCTATATTGTCGGCGGGTCGGACATGCTGCCCAAGGCCATGGCCGCCGCCTTGAAGAATCCCGTGCGCCTGAACAGCCCCGTCATCGCCGTCGATCAGACCGGCGACAAGGTCAAGGTGACGCTGGCCAATGGCGAGGTGCTGACCAGCCGCTTCCTGGTCATGGCCGCCCCGTTCAGCGCCGTGTCGCGCATCCGCTTCACGCCGGGCCTGCCCGACGCCCAGGCCGATGCCGTGGCCGGTGCGCGCTATTCCGCCACGACGCAGTTCCATTTCACGATCAAGAAGCCCTATTGGGAAAAGGACGGGCTGCCGCCGTCGATCTGGAGCAACTGTTCCTTCGAGCGCGCCTTCGCCCTGAAGAACGCCAAGACCGGCGCCATCGACACCATGATCGTCTGGGTCAATGGCGACGGCGCCACGCGCTGGGACGACCGCGACACGGGCAAACAGGTGGAACTGGTACTGGCCGAACTGGCCCGCATCCGGCCCAGCATGGCCGGCGCGCTGGAATACAAGGTCGGGTATAGCTGGGGCCGCAACCAGTATGTGGGCGGCAACAAGCATTTCTATGCCCCTGGTCAGGTCAAGCGTTTCGCCGCCGACATGGGCAAGCCCACCGGCCGCATCCATTTCGCCGGCGAACATCTGCGCCGCCTGGAACATGGCATGGAAAGCGCCATGGAAACGGGTGAGGCCGCTGCCATGGAGATCCTGGAAAGGATCTGATGTTCACCGAAGGGGCCTCTTCGGCACCTTTCCGCTGGGCTTCGGTCGTCGCCGTAATCACCATTTTGAAGCGCGAAAAAGGGGTCGGTGGCCTTTTCGCGTTTGCCCCTCACCCTTGCAAGCCGGAAGGCTGGAGAGGGTGAGAAAACCACCCCGGATAATTCTACCTGACCTGATAGCAGCAGCACGAAATCATGACCGATGGTCACGCTTTCGTGCGTCTCAATCGCTGGCGCCAGCCTCCGCTGACTTGGCTACGCCGCATGAGCGGCGCGGCGGCAGTCGCAGCATTACCAACGGTCATGAATGATGACCGTTGGGGTGAGTACGCGGCCCGCCAGTAACGCGGGCTGTGAACCTTCTTCCCTGCCTGCAGGAACCGCCCAGAAGATCGACATCCACACAGCGGTCAAATGGGGAAGCGGACTATGGTCGCCGTCCGCCATTCCGGTACTGCTGGGATCAATATTTGACCGCTTCCAGAACAAGGGGGATGCGATGGGTTATCGCTTGGGCGTCGATGTGGGGGGTACCTTCACCGACCTGCTGCTGTTTAACGATACGACGGGCGCCTTCTGGCGGCACAAAACCCCGTCCACCCCGGCCGATAGTTCCGTCGGCATCCTGAATGGCGTCACTGCAATCTGTGAGAAGGCGGGGATCACGCCGGCCGATGTGGAATTCTTCCTGCACGGCACCACGGTTGCCACCAACGCCGTGCTGGAAGGCAAGGGTGCCAAGGTCGGCCTGATTGTGACGGAAGGGTACCGTCAGATCATGCAGATCGCGCGCTCCTTCGTGCCGGGCGGTTTGGCCGGCTGGATCGTCTGGCCGAAGCCGGAACCGCTGGCCCGGCTGGAAAACACGTTTGAGATCAAGGGCCGCATGAACGCCCAGGGCAACGAGCTGCGCCCGGTCGATGACGACAATATCCGCGCCGCCCTGCTGAAACTGAAGGAAAAGGGCGTGGAGGCGGTCACCGTCTCCCTGATCAACGCCTATCTGAATGGCGCGCATGAAAAGCGCGTGGGTGAGTTGGCGACGGAGATTCTGCCCGGCGTGCCCGTGTCGCTGTCCCATGAAGTCCTGCCGGAAATGCAGGAATATGAACGCACGCTGACCACGGTGGCCAATGCGTCGGTCCGTCCCATCGTTGGCCGTTATGTCCGCAACCTGCGTGAAAAGCTGAAGTCGAGCGGGTTTGCTGGCTCGCTGTCGCTGCTGCGTTCCGATGGCGGCCTGATGTCGTCGGAAAAGTCCGAGGAACATCCGGTCTCCCTGCTGATGTCTGGTCCGGCTGGCGGTGTGACGGGTGCGCTGTGGGTGGGGGCAAATTCCGGCATCCGCAACATCCTGACCCTGGATGTGGGCGGTACGTCGACCGACGTGGCCCTGATCGAAAATCTGGACCCGCGCCGCGTGCGCACCACCGAAGTGGGCCATCTGGCCGTCCGCGCCTCCTCGCTGGATGTGAAGACGGTGGGTGCGGGCGGCGGTTCCATCGCCTATGTGCCGGAACTGACCAAGGCACTGCGCGTCGGCCCGCAATCGGCTGGTGCTGTGCCCGGCCCCGTCGCCTATGGCAAGGGTGGCACGTTGCCGACCGTGACCGACGCCAATGTCGTGCTGGGCTATCTGCCCGAAGCACTGCTGGGCGGCACCTTCAAGCTGGACCGCGAAGGGGCCAAGAAGGCGGTGCAGACCATCGCCGACACGCTGGGCATTGATCTTTATGCCGCTGCCCGCGGCATCATCGATATCGTGAATGAGAACATGTTCGGCGCGCTGCGCATGATCTCCGTCCAGCAGGGCTATGATCCGCGTGACTTCGCCGTCATGGGCTTTGGCGGTGCCGGCCCGCTGCATGTCAATGCCGTGGCCCGTCTGATGGGCTCCTGGCCCGCCGTCTCGCCCGTGTCCCCCGGTGTGCTGTGTGCGCTTGGCGATGCCACGACGCGTATGCGCACGGAAACGGCCCGGTCCTTCTCCCGCCGCTTTGACGAGACGGACGAGGCGGAGGTGATTGCGCTGCTGGAATCCATGGCCGCGCAGACCCGCGACGAGCTGAAGGCCGAGGGCATCAAGGACGCCGACATCACCAGCCTGTTCGAAATTGACGTGCGCTATGAAGGCCAGGCCTTCGAGGTGCCGCTGTCGATCGATCCGGAAACCCTGCGTCGCGACGGTCTGGCCGGGGTGACCCGCCGCTTTGATGATGAACATCAGCGCCTGTTCACCTTCAACATGCCCTCCCCGCATGAGCTGGTGAACCTGCGCGCCGTGGCGCTGGGCCCCGTGCTGGACCTGCCGGCGGCCGATCTGCCGCGTGGCAATGGTGACCCGTCGGCCGCCAAGCTCCGCGACCATGAGCTGTGGATGGATGGCAAGATGGTGCCGGCCGTCATTTACGACCGTGCCAAGCTGAAGGCCTGCGACCTGATCCCAGGTCCCGCCATCGTCATCGAAATGGACAGCACGACGCTGATCGAGGCCGGCTGTGACGGCCTGGTCGACCGCGTCGGCAATATCCTGATCAACCCGCGCTGAAGGGGAGTGTGATCCATGACCGCACAGATCATCCAGACCAATGACGCTCCCTTCAACAAGGTCAGCATCGACCCGGTGACGCTGGAAGTCATCGAAAACGCCCTGCGCAATGCCCGTATCGAGATGGATGCGACGCTGGTGCGCACGGCCATGTCGCCCGGCATCCGTGAACAGGGCGACGCTTTCCCCCTGATCGCCGACCGTACCGGCCAGATGGTGGTGGGGCAGTTCGGCTCCTATATCGGCCCCTTCCTGGACGGGTTCGACGGCACGGTCGAAGAAGGCGACATGATCCTGCTGTCCGACCCCTATTCGGTCGGCGGCGCCATCAGCCATCTGAATGACTGGCTGGTGCTGTTGCCCGTGTTCAAGGATGGCCGCCTGATCGCCTATACCTCCATGTTCGGGCACCAGTCCGACATCGGCGGTAAGGTCGTGGGCTCCATGCCCATCGACGCCACCTCGATCTTCGAGGAAGGCGTGCGCATCCCGCCCGTGAAGATCTATTCCAAGGGCGTCTATAATGCCGACGTGATCAAGCTGATCATGGCCCAGACCCGCAAGCCGGACTGGTGCACGGCCGATCTGAACGCCCTGATCGCGTCCTGCCGCGTGGCCGCCCGCCGCGTGGTGGAGATGTGCGAGCGGTTTGGCGACGATGTCTTCGCCGCCGCCACCGACGAGCTGCTGGCCCGCAATTACCGCGCCATGAAGCAGCTGATCGCCAGCTCCATCAGCGAGGAGAAGGTCAGCTTCGAAGATTATATCTGCGATGACGGTATGGGCTATGGCCCCTACAAGATCCGCTGCACCATGCACCGCGAAGGTGAAATCGTGGTGCTGGATTTTGATGGCACCGACCCGCAGAGCCAGGCCTCGATCAATTTCTTCCTGAATGAAAACATGCTGAAGATGTTCTTCGGCATTTACATGATCATGGTCTTCGACCCGCAGGTGCTGTTCAATGACGGCTATTACGACCTGATCCGGGTGAAGATCCCCGAAGGCTCCCTGCTGAAGCCGAAATTCCCGGCAGCCCTCTCGGGCCGTACCCATGCGCTGGGCCGGCTGTTCGACATCATGGGCGGGTTGCTGGGCCAGAAGACGCCGGAATTCCTCAACGCGGCCGGCTTCTCCTCCTCCCCGCACCTGTTCTATTCGGGTTATGACGCCAAGGGCCGCTGGTTCCAGCTGTTCCAGATCGGCTTCGGCGGCATCCCCGGTCGTCCGCTGGGCGATGGGCCGGACGGGCATTCGCTGTTCCCCGGCTTCACCAACGTGCCCAACGAGTTCCTGGAGCGGTATTTCCCGCTGGTCATCGAACGGTACGAGACGGTGGCCGACAGTGGCGGGGCCGGGCTGCATCGCGGCGGCAACGGCATCATCATGTCCTATCGCTTCCTGGCTGCCGGCACCATCGCCATCCATGATGACCGCTGGTTCACCCCGCCCTGGGGCGTGAACGGTGGTGAGCCCGGTGCGCGCGCCCGCAAGATCCTGGAGAAGCCCGACGGCACCCAGACCGTGGTCGGCAACAAGCTGGAAAACCTGACGGTGGAAGAAGGCGACATCCTGCACTTCATCACCTGGGGTGGTGGCGGCTGGGGCGACCCGCTGCTGCGCGAGCCGAAGCTGCTGGAGGTCGAACTGGAGCGCGGTCTGGTCACGGCCGAAGGCGCCAAGCGTTATGGCGTCGTGCTGGTCGACGGCAAGGTCGATGAAGCCGCGACGGAAGCGCTGCGGGCCAAGATGCGGGCGGAACGCGGTCCGGTGACGGAAGTGTTCAATTTCGGCCCCGACATCGACACGCTGCGCGCCAACAGCCTGGCCGAAACCGGCCTGCCGGCACCGAAGGCCCCGGTGAAGCTGGCGCATTTCGCGGCGTGATGCCAAGCACAGCCATGTAGGCGTAAGCGAAGGCGGCGACTGAGGAAACACGAAATCTCCCTTGCTCGAAGATGGGCAAGGGAGATTAGTATGCATTTGAAAGACTCTTGCTCCGTCACCTTGCCAGACCCTGCAGGATCTGTATGTCGAGCTGTTCACCGGCAGTTACGCGACAGCGCCGGAGCGGATCATCCTGGACATCGACGCGACGGATATCGAAACGCATGGCCATCAGCGGGGCGTTTTCTTCCACGGTTATGCGGGATAATGGACTGAAAGCGTTGACGAAACGGCGCTACAAGAAGACAATCGACAGTGCCCATGGCGGGCCTGTGGCCCCCAACCTGCTGGATCAGGATTTCAGCGCCGAGGGCCTGAACCAGACGCTCCTACAGCACCGCCAGGGGCGTGATCTCTCCAGCTCAATCCTGGCCTGGCAGCCTCCCCGGTGGATCGCCACGCGGGATCAGGCTTCTGTTGCCAGCACCTGGTCCAGCGCATCGAGGAGATAGGTCACCTCATCCTTTGTGATGACCAGCGGCGGCCGGATTTTGAGCGAGACATTGCCGCGCCCAGCCAGGCCGATCAGGACCCCCTTCCGACGCAGACTATTCAGTACACGGCCCGCAACCGATCCAGAGGCCATGGTCGCACTCATGAACAGGCCGGCACCGCGGACATTTTGCATGATCGGGTGGCGCTGGGCCAGCGCCTGCAACCCGGCTTTCAGCTGCGCGCCGACCTCAGCCGCATGGGCAATCAACTGCTCACGCTCGATCACATCCAGCACGGCCAGGGCCACCGCGCAAGAGACGGTGTTGCCGCCAAATGTATTGAAATAACGTTGATATCGGACGAACTCGTCGGCGATCTCCCGTTTGGTGACGAGCGATGCGACGGGATGGCCATTGCCCATCGGCTTGCCCATGGTGACGATATCGGGCACGACGCCGTGACGCTGGAAGCCCCACATACCCTCGCCGGTACGCCCGAAACCGGGCTGCACCTCGTCGGCGATGAACAAGCCGCCCGCCGCGTGGATGGCGGCAACGCCAGACGCCAAGAAACCGGCGGGGTCCGCCACCACCCCGTCGCTGCCAAAAATTGTATCGACAAGCAGGGCGGCCGGCGCGACCCCGTCCGCCTTCATCCGGGCAATCGCCCCTTGGACGAGGTCACCGAACTGTTCCGGCCGATCAAACGCCTCGGGCATGTGGATCGTGTAGACGTCCGGCCCAGTCGGAAGGCCTGTAACCGGTGACATTCCGGACAGAAGGTCCGATGTGCCGTGATAAGCGGCGTCGGTAACAATGACGCCCCGGCGGCCCGTGGCGAACCGGCTCATCCGGATGGCAAGGTCATTGGCCTCACTGCCGGTACAGGTGAAGATCACTGATCCCAGCGCCGATGGCATGGTTGCCAGCAGGCGCTCGGCCAGTTCGACCGGCGGGGCGGTAAGGTAGCGGGTATGGGTGTTGAGAGTGAGCGCCTGGGCGTGCAGCCTCTCCACGACATAGGGATGGCTGTGGCCAACGACTGGAACATTGTTATAAAAGTCGAGATAGCGCTCGCCCTGCGGCCCATAAAGCCATACGCCCTCGGCGCGCACAACCTCCACCGGTTCTTCGTAAAAGAGTCGGTAGCTCGGCGCCATGACCTTTTGTCGCCGTGTCAGCAGATCCTGGCTTTGATTGATGTCGGCCGACATTCTACGCTCCTGCTGTCATATTCGGGTAGGTTGATCGGGTTGACGGGCTTCAGCCCCTTTCAAGCGCGCGGTCACTGACCAGCCGTTGCGCGAACTCAAGTCGCCATGCGAAGAAGTCCTTCCCGAAGGCGGCAAAATGCTCCCGGTTCGGGCCATGGGTTCGATACCAGGTGGTCATCACCACATTCTGGACAATGCGGCCGGCGACCAGCCAGTTCAGCAAGGTGCATTCTTCGGCGTTGAGGGGTGTCACGGATTGGTAGGCATCAATGAACTCGCCCATGGCCAGTTCGGCGGTATCCGCGCTCGACAATTGTCCGATGACCCCGATGGCAACATCGGCGGCCCGCGCCGTGTGGACAGCGTCACCAAAGTCGATGACACCCACCACCCGTGATGCATCCTGCTGATCGACAATGATATTGCGGGCATTGAAGTCATTATGGACGAACTGGCGTGGCAGCAGATCAAGCCGAGGCTTGACCACGCTGGCAAATTTATCGATGAACCCGGTGATGAATTCCGGCGCCGGCAGATCATCGAGCCGCGGCAGTAATGCCGCAAAGGCGGGGATCTGCCGCAGGTCCCAGACCAGGGTCCGGTGCATGGCCGGATGGGAGAAGTTCTTCAGGGCGATGGCCGTCTTCGCCAGTAACTGGCCGCATTGTTTGCGCTGCGCCGCAACGCGCGGTGCATCGATGAGCGGCGTGCCGGGCAGAAAACTGTAAAGCAACGCGCGTCGCCGCCCGCCCCCGGCATCGGTGAAGGCCGTAACATCCTCACCCGATCGGCCGCAGACAAGCCGTGGAACCGGAAGCAGCGGTGCTTCGCGTTCCAGATGGCGCAGGACGGAAACGAACAGGTCGGCGTCAGCCTGCGGCTGCCCGGCGCCCGGCACCTTGAGGACATAGGTCGCCACGCCGTCCTTTCGGATACAGAAATTCTCGTCCCTCTCGCCCGTCATGGCGACAGCCTCGCCCTCGATACCATAATGGGCGCGGAGAATCCCCTCGGCGGCCTGTGCCCCCACGGGCATCGGCATATCGCCGGGCAGCGTCGCCGTGAGATCGGGTAGAAGAGGAGTGCTGGGTTCGCCAAACATAACGGGGCTCGCTTGTTTGCTGCGTGAAGGGCAAGGCCGGTAAAGGGAGACGGTGGGGCGCAGGAAGTCGGCGGCAGCCCGTGCGCGCTATCACCGGTTCAGCGCACTTGGGGCACGGGCAGGAAGGATTGACGCAGCCAGGTTAGAAACTCCGCCTCCGTCCTGTTCCGCCGCAGGTCGATCAGCATTTCAGCATCGGCCCCCGCGGGATATCGAAGCCGGTCCCCCTGATCCGTCGCCGCGCTGAGGATCACTTCCGCCACGCCCTCCTCAGTCGTCCGGTCGGCCGGATAGTTTCTCATCAGATTGTCGCGGTAAGCGGCAGCAAAGGCATCATAGGGCGATGGCATCAGGCCGGAAGTGCGATCCTGTGAACTGGCACCGAAATTGGTCGACAAGGCCAGACCGGGCTGCACCAGTCGGACCTTGACGCCGAAATGCCGCAGTTCATGCGATATCGATTCCGAAAACCCTTCAATCGCCCATTTTGTGGATGAGTAGATCGAGGTCAGCGGCATCGGTGATGCCGCCATGCTCGACGTGACATTGATGATCACGCCCTCGCCGCGTTCCCGCATGTACGGGATCACCGCCCGGCTCATCGCGATCATCCCGAACAGGTTCGTTTCAAAGACTTCGCGGATGATGGTGTCAGGCGTGAACTCAATCGCCGACATCACCCCAATGCCGGCATTGTTGACCAGCACGTCAATCCGCCCGAACGCCGCCAGACCATCGGCAACCGCCCTGTCGATGCTGTCACGATCCGTTACATCGAGGGCCAGCACGCGCAGATTCTGCTGCGGCTGGAACAATGCAGCGTCGGGGCGACGCATCGTCGCCAGGACATTCCAGCCTTCGTCAAGAAACCGTTGCGCGGTTGCCTTACCGAACCCGGACGAAGCCCCGGTCACAAGAATTGTCTTGGCCATCATTCCCCCCAAAAGGCGCTAAGTGTCCACCCAGAAACTTCTTAATATTTCCAGCCACTTAACCGTCATTCCTGCCAAGGCGGGAATCCAGAATCCGCACTGTCGTATGAATTCCCGCCTGCGCGGGAATGACGGTGCAGCCCCTAGCATCGGCGCAACGGGGCTGCCCGCATTGCCATCAAAGACCAAAACTGCTGCGGGCGGCCCGGACCACGGTCTGATCATGCTGAAGAACAGGATGCGTCCGCAGCACCGCGACGTTGCGAAGGATGCGGCCGATCGGCATGCCAACCTTGGCGGAAGCCGACGTGCCCGCCGTCCGGTAGATCAGCTCAATCGCATCCCAGGCAAGCTCGATGCAGCGCTGTGTGATCAGGATCAGGCGGAGTTCGTGATTGTCATCGAATGGAATGCCGTCTTCCTTCCAGGCGCGCGCATATTCCATATACTCCTCGCCAGAGCGGACCAGAGCAGCCTCCGCTGTCGAGATCATCGCCAGCGCGGTGCCATACTGATGCTGCGAAATCCCATCCAGATACTTCTCCTGGTAGGGGGGATAGGGTGTCTTTTTCGTGCGCAGCAGCTCTTCATAATGATCGAGTGCGCCGCGCGCCGCGCCGACCGCGACCGCCGCCGTTTCGCCGATCAGGAATGGCGACATGCGGCCCGAATACATGGGATTGTCGAAAAGAACACCGTCCTGACCGGTGGGCTCCGCCCCCCGCGCCATGCCGGAAACCTGAAGCACCCGCCCGTGCGGCACGAACAGGTCCTCGACATCAACGCGCTTGGAGCCGGTGCCCCGCATCCCCATGACAGTCCAGTCATCAACGATGGTGCATTGATCGATATCGAGAATGACCTGCAGATGCGTCGGCTCTCCCTCGGACACGATGTTGGCAAGGCCCATGAAGTGCGTTCCGATATCGATACCGGAAGAGGAAACCCATTTGCCGCTGACGCGATATCCGCCTTCCACCGGGACGGCCCGCCCCGGCGGCGTCAGCGCACCTGGGCACCGAAGCTCACCCGTATCGCCATAGAGTTCGATCTGTGTCTCCAAAGGATAGCGCGACACCAAGACCGGATGACCGCCGACCAGCGACAATACCCAGCCCGTCTCGGTGCAACCGCGCGACACCTCCATGATAACCTTGTAGAAGGTCGCAATATCGAACTCATACCCGCCGAAACGGCGCGGCTGGACGATGCGATAAAATCCTTCCGAAACAAGCCGGTCATTGATGGCTGCCGACACCCGCCCCTCGGCTTCGCAGTCGGCCTGGCTGGCGCGGAGCAGCGGCCGCAGCGCACGGGCACGTCGCAGCAGCTCGACCGGCGTCAGGAAAGGTTCCGGCGGGGCGATCGATGCCGTGGATTTTGCAGAAGTGATGGTTGGCACGTTCAAACCTCCTTTTATGCCGCGGCGCTCTCCAGGGGTTTCCCGGTCTCCCCGAAACGCCGGTTCATTTCAGAATCAGATTTCTTTAGAGATGGTCAGGCGGGCATGGGCGCCGACTGAGGCGCACCGTGTGCCGCCCTCGCCGATGGGGGCGGCACTGCCACATAGCCGAGTTCCCGCTCCAGCAGTTCCGCCAGCCGGATCACGGTGCGGTCGCCGCGATGGGGGCCGATCAATTGCAGGCCTAGTGGAAGGGCGCCAGCCCTGCGCGGCGTCGGAACCACGGTCGCCGGCAGATTGGAAACCGTCGCCAGGCTCGGCCAAGCCAGTTGTTCCAGATAGACGACATCACGGTCATCCACCTGACGTCGGCGATAAAGTTGCGCCTCGATACCCTCACCACTCAGATCGTGGGCAAAGGCCGTGGTTGGGAAGACCGGTACAATCAGCACATCCCAATGCTGGAAGAAATCCTGCCACAGGGCACGCAGGCCCGCCCGTGCCTGATCCAGGCTTTGCCATCCGGCAGGGCTCAGGCGGGAGCTTTCCTCAAAGATGCGGTTGAACCGCAGGGCATCGGCAGGTAGCGCGCTTTTCTGCGCCGGGTCGAGGCCGAACGGATGCCCGCCCAGAACGATGGCGAACAATGTACGCAGATAAATGTCGAACGATTGATGGGGATCCATCGCCGGCCGCGCCGTTTCGCTGATTTTCGCTCCGGCGCGGTGCAGGTCGTCCGCCAGATTCTGCAATGCCACCACGGTTTCCGCGCTGGTTGCATAAGGCAAATCGCGGGTCCAGACTGCGACCCGAAAGTCTCGGAGCGTTTCGCAGCGGCTCGGGGGAAGGATGACGGATGCAGCGGACAGCTTGTCAGGTGAGGGGTCCGTCAGCAGGGTCATCATGAGATCCAGATCCCGGGCCGAGCGCGCCAGCGGTCCAGCAACCGCGAGTTGCGGCTCGTGCAGTGTACCGGGCATCGGCGGAATGTGCCCCAGGGTTGAGATTGCCCCATAGCTGGCCTTATGGCCGAAAACACCGCAGAAATGGGCCGGGATGCGGATGGACCCGCCAATGTCACTGCCGAGTTCAAGCCCCGACAGGCCAGCCGCCAGGGCAGCAGCAGACCCACCGGAAGACCCCCCTGGCGTGCGATCAAGAGCCCAGGGATTGCGCGTCAGGCCATAAATCGGGTTACTTGTCTGGTGGTCTGCCCCGCCGGTGGGCACATTGGTTTTGCCAAAAATGACGGCGCCCTGGGCGCGCAGGCGGGCAACCGCCACCGCATCGCGGCCGGATGTGTGATTGGCCAACATCGGCAGGCCGCATGTCGTTTTCAGACCTTCGACCTCATAGGTCTCCTTGACCGTCATCGGCAGCCCAAGGAGCGCACCCGCACTGTCACCGCTGGCGATCTTCTGGTCGGCGTCCCTTGCGGCCCGGCGGGCGCGGTCAACATCCAGGACGACGACGGCATTGATCTCAGGGTTTATGCGATCAAGCCGGTCCAAGTATAGATTCAACAGTTCTTCCGACCCGATCGCCCGCTGGCGAAGCAGGGCCATAAGATCACAGGCAGGCAGTAAAGCGATTTCTTCCGGCGAACCCGGCAGTTCGGACCTATCGTCGCGCACCATCAAAGTCTCCCACGCCAGGCATCGAATGTATGGCTGTTCGGACGCCGCCCGGTCGCCGTCCCTTGCTTTGACAGGAACAGACGGGGCGTTGCCCATCGATGTGAAAGCGGTTCCACAGCTCGCCCCCTTGCGGTCTGTCACCCATGCCGGTGATTGTTCCGGGATTGCAGTTGACCGGTAACGCGCAAATGCGGGTCCGATCCGTTAACCACGAACTTTGAAACAGGAAAATTGCCGGCACCTTGCCCGAACGTTGCCGGGCCGCACGAAAGCATTCCCGTTCGGTCGCTTCCTTGTTACCACTGCTAACCATTGTTAGCACAGGTAACTGAGGTCGACAAGCCCAACTTCATTCTTTTGTAACCGAAGTTGGCATGTCTCCTGACGGAGATATGCCCGTCATAGATGGCGACGATTGCGCCCGCCCAAAAGCCGCCGCTTCCGCTCCCAAGACCGGACTTGTCTAGGCAATGGGGCTCCCCTCAGGCCGGAATTATGATAAGTCACTGTTTAAATTGATTTTATTCTAACGTAACCCGATACCGATGATGGGCCCCAGTATGGATACCCCGCCCGCTTCTTCTTCCAGTACGCGCAGAAGCGGCGATTGGGCCCCTGACAAAATACCCGCTTACACTAATTGACCAATGTCGTTATCAGTGATAACTGTTGATCAGGGGACAGAACTGCCAACGAGCTGAAGCCCTCTGTCCGGGTCAGCCCGGCTGCCGGTTCGTCCGGGCGATCAGCCACGCGCGATGTTGAGCACCCCCCTAAATCAGGAGGAACAGAAGGCATGCGTAACTGTCGAGACGGACAATTCTCATTCAGAAACCGGCACACGGGCGGCTTTCGCCCGCTTTTGCTCTGTGGGGAGGGCTGAACAATGGATACCGCCACTTTTCAACCAAATGCTGCACATCCGGCCGTGATTGCCCCGCCTGAACCATCCCTCACACCAGATGAGATGCTGCGCCGCGCGGTGGCCCTGCGTCCACGCCTTCGGGCCGCCCAGGAAGAGTGCCAGCGGCTTGGCCGCGTATCCCAAGAAATTAATGACGCGCTTGATGCAGCCGGTTTCTATCGCATCGTCCAGCCGCGCCGCTTTGGTGGCTATGAATTCGATATTCCCACCTTCTACCGGGTGATGATCGAGATTTCGCGGGGCTGTACCGAGACTGGCTGGGTTCTGGCCCTGGTTTCAGGCAATCCCCTGATGTTGGCAAAGTTTCCCGACCAGGCACAGTTCCACGCCTATGGCACCACAGGCGAGTTCCGATCCGCCGGTTCCTTTGCGCCACCGGGCACCGCGATACCGGTCGAGGGCGGGTATCGCGTCTCTGGCAAATGGCAGAATGGCTCGGGATGCGATATATCTACCCATTTTATTCCACTGGTTCTCGTCCAGGGCCCCGGTGGCCCGTCTCCCGCGCAGGTCCTGCTCGACCGCGACCAATACACGATCGTGGACGATTGGAACGTCATCGGTATGCGGGGCACAGGTTCCAAGCGGGTTGTTGCGGAGGACGTGTTCATTCCATCCTATCGCCTGATGCCGTGCGCCGGCATGAACCGGGGCGCGGAACCGCTGAACATGCACTGCGCGACCTGCGACAACCCGGTTTATTCGACGCTGGTATCCCCGTTCCTGATCAGCCAGCCCGCCGCCGTTGCCGTTGGTACCGCATGGGCGGCACTGGATCATTATGAAGAGATCCTCTGGACCAAGAAGTCTGCCTACCCGCCCTACCAGGAAAAGTATCACGACCCGATTGCCCAGCGTAACTACGGGACAGCCTTGCGGCTGGTCGCCACGGCCGAAGCTGCCCTTATCGGCGCCGGTCACGATTTCATGCAATATGCATATGAGGCCAAGGAGAAGGGCATCCCGTTCGACGACGAACGTGAGTTGCGCCTCCGGTCAGTGTCGTTGCAGTGTGCGCAACTTGCCTGGGAGGCCTTTGAACTGGTCTTCCATGCCGGCGGCACATCGACAGCGACGCGAGAAGGCCACCCGCTGGAACGGATGCTGAGGAATTTCGGCGTCCTGAAGACACATGCCGTGCTGCAGCTGGAACCGCTGGCATTGACCACCGGCAAGGTGAAATTCGGCATGGCAAGGTAAGGCATGACGGCTCCCCGTCCCGTGGCCGACGAATACCAATTCCTGATAAGCCGGACTCATCAAGAATTGGGACGGCGGCGACTGCCTTGTGATCGCTTACGACCACAAGGATAGGGGAGAATCGGTAGTCATGCTGGCACCCTTGTCAATCTACTGGGCAAGGGTGCCAGCATCATTCAGTCCGCCTGCGGACACGTCATCGCTTGGGACAGCCTGGCTGTCGACTGGGGACCGGCTGCAACCGCGTGCCATGGGCGCAGCGGAAATGCGCCTCACAGCAGATCCTTCATCACGACGGACCTGTCGGCACGCGCCTGTCAGCCGTCAGTGGCTCATGATCCAATAAAACAGGTTCGCTATGCTGACCAACATTTCTCCGGCGACACTCGCCCATCATCCTGTTCTGTCCACCGCTGAGGAAATTATTGAAGAAGCGCGCAATGGCCGAATGTTCATTCTGGTCGATGATGAGGATCGGGAAAATGAAGGCGACCTCGTTATCCCGGCGCAGATGGCGACACCCGAGGCCATCAACTTCATGGCAAAGTATGGGCGCGGCCTTATCTGCCTCGCGCTGACGCAAGAGCGGGTTGATCAGCTCGGTCTCAATCTGATGAGCCGTCGCAACGGCACTCGGCATATGACCGCCTTTACGTCCTCGATCGAAGCGCATGATGGGGTAACCACTGGCATCTCAGCCGCTGATCGTGCGCACACCATTGCCGTCGCGATCAACCCGGCGATGGGGCCGGCGCATATCGTATCACCGGGCCATGTCTTCCCCCTGGTGGCGCGTCCCGGCGGGGTATTGGTGCGTGCCGGCCATACCGAAGCGGCGGTGGATGTGGCGCGGCTTGCGGGTTTGAATCCCGCTGGCGTGATCTGCGAGATCATGAACGATGACGGCACCATGGCACGCCTTAACGATCTGGCTGTCTTTGCCAAGCGCCATGGGCTGAAGCTGGGCACGATCCGGGATCTCATCGCCTACCGCCGCCGGTACGATCATTTGCTGGAGTTACGGACAAAGCGGCCCTTCAACAGCAAATATGGTGGCGATTGGACCGCCATGACCTTCTATAACAAGGCAACCGGCGACGAACAGATCGCATTGGTCAAAGGGCAGATCAATCCGGCAAAGCCGACATTGGTACGCATGCATGTGATGTCCATCTTTGCTGATATCTTCGGTGAAACGAGCGATAGGGCCGGGCTCCTGGCCAGGGCTATGGAAATGATCGCGGCCGAGGGCACTGGCGTGGTGGTGGTGCTTAACCGGCCCCTGACCGGCGGTGCGCTCAGCCGGATGATGGCGGGCCATGAATCGGGACGGCACCCTAATGATATTCCGGAGATGGTCGAACTGCGCGACTATGGGGCCGGCGCCCAGATTCTCGCGGAACTCAGTGTGCATGATATGATCCTGCTGACCAATTCACACCACCAGCTCGTTGCTCTTGATGGATATGGGTTGTCGATTGTGGATAAGCGGCCGATCTGAATCGACGCCCCCTCGCCGCCGGACCATATGCGCCAACGGCCGGGTGCAACCAATCATTCCCCGGCCACCGTTGAACAAAACCCTCCCATCTCCAATTTAATCTATTCGGAACACGCATATTTCAAAATAAAAATCCTATATCTATCTTAAATATCATCAAATTATGAGAATTTTTCCTTCAATTATCTCTATTTGTATTTTATAGTTTCATCTATTTGCTCGCAAACACCCATTTTCCACCTGCTGCGCTATTCGCTCGGATTGGCAGATAGCCAACTCTTCGAGGCGGTAGAGCCCCCCCCTCGTCCACATCGTGACGAAGGCAGTGATTTCCCTATAGCGCTGATCAAGAAACATTGTTATCACCGGTAACCGGACCTGGACCGTCGGCGCGGCAAGGTGATTGGTTTTGCGTGACGGAGTATAGAATGGCATTAACCCAGGAATTGATCGTTCAGACCGCCTTGAAGTTGCTGAACGAAATTGGCCTCGACAATCTTTCGACCCGACGTCTGGGCCAGGAGCTTGGTGTCGAAGGACCCGCCTTTTATCGGCATTTCAAGAGTAAGGCCGAGCTGTTCGATCATATGGTCGCGGCGATCCTGCTGCCCGTTCTCCGCCCTCCGCGTCCCGGTCAACAATGGGACGATTGGCTGGTCTCCATTGCGCGCGTTTCGATTGCAGAAGTCATGCGCCATCGCGATGGGGCGAAGCTAGTTGCCAATTCTCTCCCGACGGAGCCGCTTGACCTTCTATCAAAGCCGCTGAGGGATGCCGGATTTGCAGATGAAGATGCCCTCTATGCATCCAAGCTGTTCATCCGATTCATGGTCGGCTGGCAGTTACATGAGGCAAATGAACTCTATCGTACAGATCGGGCAAAAGAGGTTTATGATCATCGCGCTGCATTCGATTTTGCACTGAACATCATCATTGATGGATTGAGGCAGAAACTGGAAAGCTCCCGGTCGATCAACCCGACATTGGGTGCAGAAGGTGCTGTGCCGAAGCGTCGCCGGGCCGGAAAGCAACTTTAACAGGCTGCTTCTGACCAGCGGCACCCGCGGATACCCGCCGCGCATCACCGATTTGGGGGGCCAACACCGGGGTAGAAAAGGCAGCCCGCCTTGCTGACGGGCTGCCATCCCTCTTTAGAACGACCGGGTGAGCGTCAGAGCCCACATACGCGGCCCTCCCGGTGACACCGAGGTTGTACCTGACTGGGCCGACTGATCGAAACGAGTCAGCTCATAATATTTGTTGGTAAGGTTGGTCACCTCCAACGCAGCCTTCCAGTTGCGATCTGCTGGGCTCCAAACCAGTCGGGCATTCGAAAGGAAATAGCCGTCGAGCTTGTTGCTGGGCCCATTGACAGCCTCGCTGAATGCCTTGCTCTGGTAAGAGCCATCCAGCCGAACCGTCAGCTCCCCGAGATCCCCCTTATAGGCGTCATACTGGATACCGCCACTGGCCTTCCACTTTGGACTGAACGGCGTCACCATGCCAAGCGTGATGCCGGTCGTGGCCTGGTCGGTCTTGTCATACTTGAAATCAAGATAGCTGCCCGAGAAATCCAGCGACAACCGGTCGGTCGGATAGGCGAAAACCTCGATTTCAGCGCCCCTGACCGTGGCCTTGCCAACATTGTTCGGCTGGAAGCAAGGCGAAATGGGGCACGACAGCCGGTTAAGGATGATGTTGCGATAGTCGTTACTGAAAGCTGCCACGTTGACGCGCAGCGTTTTGTGGAACAGATCGGTCTTGGCACCGATCTCGTAGGACGTAATGGTTTCAGGCTGGAAGGTGCTGAGCTGGTTGACATCGGTCGGCACGCCCTTGACCGGGTTGATCTGCCCCTGAAAGACGGGAAGGATCGTGCCCGGCCCGAAGAAAGGCCGCGGATTGACGCCACCACCGCGATAGCCGGTCGAAATCTGACCATAGGCAAGCACGGCGGGAGAGAAACGGTAGTCAAGCGCCGTACGCCAATCGAGCCTGTCGCTCTTGAAGCCGTCCTTCAAACCATTCAGCCCGATAAGCGCACAGTTGGGGGCGTTGGCCGGATCGAAGGGGGCCGCGCCGGGAAGGCACGGGGTCACCGGGACTGTTCCATCAGGATTATGTCGGAAATATTCCTGATCCTTCTTGTCCCAGGACTGCCGAACCCCCAGGGACAGGCGCAGATCATCCGTCAAAGCATAATCGCCATTCACGAACGCTGCCTTTGAACGGCTGGGAGTCTTTTCGGGCCCCTGGAGGAAGTTCAAGCCGATGTAGCTGAGGTCAAGCCTGGCACGAAACTCGCCCTCCCCGTCAAAGTAGTAGCCGCCAGCCACGACATTGAGCTTACTGTCCAACATGCTGGCATTGATGCGCAATTCCTGGCTGAACTGCTGGTTCTTGACGATCTGCATCGCGAGCTGGTTCTGGATCGGCGAACCATCTGCATCCTCGGCAAAGGTTGCCTTGAGCTCACGGTAAGCCGTGATCGACTTTAGCTGAATGTTCTCAGCCAACGACCAGTTGACGGCGCCCGAGAAACCCACCTGGTCCATGTGCGAAATAATCGGAAGGCTTACCGGCGTATAGGGATCCTGAGACGACGGTGCCCGCGGGTCCAGGAACGTCGAATAGGTCCAGTAACGATGCCGACCGGCGCTGTCGCAAGAATTCGGACCATAGGGAACGAAACGACAGTCATAAGGTACGGCAGGCGTCGCCGGATTGCCGTCATCAATGGTCAGGCGCGGATTGTTGGCGTAGCGAAGGACGTCACCGCCGGCCTCTGATTTGTCCCGCGTCACATCACCGATCAGTTCGACTTCGAGTTCTTCTGAAGGCAGTGCCCGCAAATACAGCCGCCCGGCCGTCAAAGACTGACCACCAAGCGTGCCCAACTTACAATCGTCATTGAGATTAGGCGCCGACGGAACCCCGGACCGCGGATGGGTGCAGCCATAATCCATGCGCTCGATATAGCCATCCCGATTCTTGGAAATGCCGGACACACGGGCGAAGAGCTTATCGGGAATGATGCTGAAATCTGCGACACCACGTGCATCCAGCCGGTCGAACGAACCATAGGTGACGGAAACTGAACCAGACCCGTCGCCTTCCGGCTTTTTGGAATAGAGTTTGACTGAGCCGCCGATGGAGTTGCGCCCCGCCAATGTTCCCTGCGGACCGCGCAGAACTTCGACCCGGTCAATGTCAAGAAGGTCCACAAGCGACCCCGTCAGGGTCGAGTAATAGACATCATCAACATAGATGCCGACGCCGGGTTCAAGGGCAAGAATGAAGTCGCTCTGCCCCACCCCGCGGATAAAGGCCAGCATTGTTGAACCATAGCCCTGGCCCTGGGGTGCGAGGGTGACGTTCGGGGATTGACGAGCAACCTCGAAAACACTCGTCTGACTCCGTTCGGCCAGCATATCACCCGTGATCGCTGTAATGGCGATCGGGGTATCTTGCAGACGTTCCCGGCGCAAGGTCGCGGTGACAACAATCTCGGCGAGGGCGGCATTTTCATTCGCCGATGCGGCTTGCCGCTCCTGAGCCGGGGCGGGGTTGGTCGCTGTTTGCTGTGCATAGCCCGGTGTGGTTGCATAGAGGCTGCACAGCCCGGTTCCGATGATCGCCCAACTTATCGGACGGAGCCGACGCGTCGGTTTGACAATGGTAGAGTCCTTTCCCATTCATCTGACTCCCTGACGTTTTGTGATGACATTTTGTGATTGAGCAATGCGTCAGCTTGCTGAAAGCTGGCGCTTCCGGCTTGCTGAAGGCTGGCCTTTTAGCTGCGGCTCAATAGTTAGCAATGATAACTATTGCCCAAAAAGACGCAACAAATATGTTTGAGTGGACATGTTCGTTGATAATTGAGAACAATGACTGGTGATCTCGTGCTACGAACCAGCAGGCCCATGCCGACGACAATGTACGTCCAGATCCAGCGTTGCCGCACGCCGGCCAGTGTTCATGGTTCGTACCGCGGGTAATGGAAGAGCGAGGGCCTGTGGCAGATTGCGGGCGCGACCAGATGGAAGATCTGGTCGAGCAGCGAGTTCCGCCTTTAATAAATCCAGAGATATCCTGCGCGCTTGCGCAGAATTAGCGGCCTTGTCCCTTCTTGGTAAACCTGGCAGACGCTAACGAAGGGTGCGGTTGAACTCTGTGTTGTTATCGCCGTCGCCGACGATGCTTTCCAGCCGTTCGACCTCTTTGCGATAGGGACGCAGCCCGCGGACAGCGGAATAGACCGCGAGCGGGACCAGAAGTGCACCGGTGATGACGAGGGCCTTCCAGAGTTGGTGTTCGTCGCCAACGATGTAACGGGTGATCAGGGCAATGAGGAGGCTGCCGAGGGCACCGGAAAGGGTGAAGATAAAGACGTAGATGGCAGTGACCTGTCCGCGCATGTTGTTAGGGGTGATGCGCTGGATAGCGGCGTTTTGGGGGACGGCGACGGCCAGCCCGAACATGCTGCTGAGAGCAAGCAAAATCAGGGAAAGCTCGCCGGTCGGCATCAGGGGATAGGCAATGGCGCACAGGGCTGCGAAAGCAAACAGAATGCCCATGGCGCGAACATGGGCATCCTTATGGCGTTTGCCCAGCCATTCGGTGAGGGCTGTGCCGATAAACAGCCCGGCTACCGAGGAAACGAAGAGCAGCGGCGCCATCAGATTGCCGATTTCCGTCTCGGTCCAGCCATAGGTCCGGATCATGAACGGGGTACGCCAAGACTGCAAACTGAGCGATTCGATGGCACAGAAAACCACACCAACAAATAGCGGGATATAGGCCGCTTTGCGCAGTCGGACTTCATGGATGATCTCGCGCAGGGGCAGCGACTTACCCTGGTGGAGTACGCCGCGCCGGGCCGGCTCCACAATGAACAGCAGCCCGACGGCGACCACCAAGCCGGGCGCCCCGACAATCAGCAACGCCCATTGCCAGCTATAGAAGGTAAGGCCCAGCCATTGCGTCGTCCCCCAAGCCGAGGTGATATCGAGCAAATGGCCACCGGCAAAGACGCCGAGGGTGGTGCCTATGATATAGCCAAGCTGGAAGACGGCGATGGCACGGGGCAGCCGGTGCGGCGGAAAAAGGTCGGCAATCAGCGAGTAGCAGCCCGGCGCGTGGGTCGAACTTCCCGCACCGACCAGCATACGGGTACCAAATAGCTGCCCGAAACTCTGCGCTAGCCCCCCCAGGGCAGTGCTGGCACTGGTGAACAACAAGCCCAGCGCCAGCACCACCCGCCGGGGATAGCGATCGACCAGCCTGGCCATCGGGATGCCGATCAACATGTAGAAAAGAATGCTGGCAGGTCCGATGAGCCAGCCAAGCTGCTCATCGGTCAAGGTGAGATCGAGCTTAATCCGCTCGACCAGCATGCCAAAGACCGTCACGCCGAGGAAATTCAGCCCTGTGGCCAGCACAACCAGTGCCAGCGCCCACCAAGCCGCCCTGCGACGTGGCCAGGACTCCTCCCCCCTGACGATCTGTGGTTCGGCAACGCTTTCATGCAGGGCCATGGCAACACCTCTGGAAATGGAAGCGGCGGGAAAGGTTTGACTGCCGTACATTTCGGGCGACCAGACTGGTCTGGCGCGCGCCGTGCCGGATAGAGGTTGTGCCCCGACCACGCGATCCGCAGGGGGGGGCAGATCGCGGGTTCTTATCCGGTGCGGGTCAGAGCTTGGCGATCTCAGCTTTCGCCTGGCTGATGGAAGCCGCGCGTGCCTCCGGTCCGAAGCCAATTTTATCGGCCCGGATGATTTCGAGATCGGGAATACCGATCAGCCCGAAAAAGGCCCTGAGCAAACTTTCCTGATGTTCAGAAGGATCGCCGTCACCGTACATTCCGCCCTGTGATGAGGCGATAATGACGCGCCGTCCACCGGCCAGCCCCTTGGGCCCTGCCGCCGAATAGCTGAAGGCGACGCCAGGCAGGGCAAGCCGGTCGAGCCAGACTTTGAGCTGGGAGGGGATGGTGAAATTATACATCGGCGCGCCAATCACGACGATGTCAGAGGAAACGAATTGGTCGAACACAGCCCGTTCGACGGGATAGGCCACCTTCATGGCCTCATCCTGCGCCTCGGGAGGCAGGCGAAGGGCCGCGGTGGAGACGGGATCAAGATGCGGCAGGGGCCGCAAAACCAAGTCCAGCGTTGTTACCGCCGCATCGGGATGTTGGGCAAGGAAATGGTCGACGATGGCTTTTGTCAGCTCTCGGGTGACAGACTGTCCACCGGTGGTGGAGCTATCAATGTGCAGGATCTTCATGTAGCATCTCCGGTACCAAAGGGTAACCGGGTACATATGATGAGAGACATGCAGAACTCGCAAGAAGGCACTATTTTGTCCACTAGGAACATTCATGTTCCTAGTGCGCATGATATTAATTCCTGCAGTACGGTGACTGAAGTCTTGTCACGGATCGGTGACAAATGGTCGGTGCAAGTTGTGATAGGACTTCGGGACCGGCCACGCCATTTCAACGAACTCAGACGCATGATCGCCGGCATCTCCCAGCGCATGCTTACCCGTACCCTGCGTGGGCTGGAGCGTGATGGCCTGGTCAGGCGGACCGTGGTCCATGAAGGTCTGCTTCACGTCGATTACGCCCTCACAGATCTCGGCAGATCCCTGGAAGAGCCCGTGGCCGCTCTTGGCATGTGGGCGGTCCGAAACCGGCAATCCGTCATCGCGGCACGCGAAAAGTTCGACGCTGCATCACCACAGGATTGACCAACCGGATACGGAACAGAGCTGGTGAACCACTCTGAGTTTGCCGGAGGCTCCAACTCTTGAGCATGATCCGGCCGGTCATGGTCAGATCCCGCAGCAGGTAGGGGCAGATCTTATGCTCGGGATGGGGAGCGCTGGTCTTCGGCCGTTGGTAGATGGCTGCCAACCCCATCCGGCCCATCAGCCGGCGCACCCGCTTGCGATTGACGACATGACCCTGACGCCGCAGATGGTGGGTCATCTGCCGGCTGCCATACCAGGGTGTCTCCAGGAACTGGGCATCAATCAGCCGTATCAGCGCTAGGTTCTCAGCGCTCTTGCCCCGTACCGGCCCGTAATAATGTGACCGGCTGATCGACAACAGCGCGCATTGCCGCACAACCGACAAGCCGGGATGCGGCCAATCCACCATCTCCTGCCTCCGACCGGCGCTCATCGCCAACTCGCCACAGATCGCCTCCAGCGCCACCTTCGGCTTGAAATCCGCTGAATATCGCTTCCTCTGTCCCGCCATGTCGCTCGTCCTTCAAAAAGGCCGAACCAAGCTCATCAAACTGTCCGGTCACGGGGGACCAGCTCTGATCCCGCAGGATCCCGATGATCTGTTCCTCGCTGAAACGGCTCTTCTCCATCAAATAGGCCTACTCGGTCAGGAGGACTCTCCTTTATCACGATTACGGAAGGTAACCAGCGCCTCCACGAGAAAGCGTATCTGGGCTTCGCTGTTGTAGATATGGGGCGAGATGCGCAGCGCGTTGAGCTTGGCGAACGCCGAGGAGTTCACCTTGATCTGGAACTGTTCCCACAGGCGCCGGGCGATATCGTCGGCCGATCGATCCTCGCCGACATGGAAGGAGGTGATCGCGGCGGCACGACCGGGCGCCCGCGGTGTCAGCACCCGCCCCCAGCCAACCTGATCCAGGCTGTCGCGCAGCAGGCGGGAGAGCGTGTCCAGCCGCTCGTGGAACACCGTTTCGCCGATCGTTTCGTAGAATTCAATCGCTTCGAGAAAGCCCATTTCCGATGCGAGGTTCTTGGGCCGGTGATTGTCCAGCTTGCGGGCAGTGTCCTGCCATGCCACCGGCGTGCCGGGCACATGGGCGGGCCCTGCAATCGGCCAGACACGGTCGAGGATACGCTTGCTGAAATAGGCGAACCCGGCACCCGAACCGCCCAAAATCCATTTGTGGCTGGGGGCGGCAAGGTGGTCGATGCCGGTATCGGCAATGTCGATCGGCAGGGCACCGAAGGCCTGTGCGGCATCCACCGACACGATCAGCCCGTGACGATGCCCCAGTTCGGCCAGCGCCTTCACCGGCATCCGGAAACCGGCCCGGTAGTTCACCCAATTGAGGAACAGGATGCGCGTCCGGGGCGTGATTGCGGCCGCATATTTGGCAATGATGTCCGCGTCGGATCCCGGCTCGGCGCTCAGATCGACGAAGACCAGCTTCACGCCATGGCGCCGGGTGAGATTAAGGAAGGACTGGAACGCGGTGAAGTGATCATAGCGGTCCAGGATAATCTCATCGCCTTCCTGCCAATCCATGCCCTGGGTCAGCAGGTTGATACCCTCGGTCGTGCTGCGGGTGAGCGCGATCTCGTCGGCGTCGGCGTTGATCAGTGTGGCCACACGGGCCCGCACCTGTTCCAGCAGGTCGGTGCGGTTGCTGTCCTGCGGATGGCTGGCAAGATGGCGCTGCCAGCGCTTCTGGGCTTCCAGGACCATGCGCTATACTAGGTGCCACGCAGGGTCGCCTGGAGCTGACGGTACGATGCGTCGATCGTCAGTGATGCCTTGTGTCGTGGCAGCCGATCTTCCAGCGCCTGCTGCCGCAACGGCGAGATCACACCAGGCTTGGACTTGGTAATCTCTGTTTGATTATAATTGTACAATGCGGTTGCGTTGATGGTGGTATCGGCATCAATCGGCAATTGGTACGAAAAGACCGCATCCACACCCTGGGTGCGGGTGGTGAAACCATTGACATAGAAGTTGAACGTATCCAGCCCCTGTGCCAGCGTGACGCCCGATGCCAGCAGATTGGCCCGTTCGGCGGCGCTCAGCGTGTAGTTTCCCGACAGGCCGAGCCGGTCCTTCACGCGGATATTGTAGTAATCAAATGTCAGGTTTGCCTGCGACGACAGCGCATAGGTCAGCCCGCCGCTGAGATTGAGCGAGCGTTCCGGTTCCAGCGGGGTTCCACCGCGCAGGACGGCCACCGGATTGATCGACGGAATGGTGCCCCGGGTCAGGATCGTCGTGCCGCTGGGCGAGGGTTGCTGGCTGGTATTGGTCAGGTTGGCCTGTCCAGGCGTCGGTGCGCGAAAACCGGTGCTGAGCGTTCCGCGCAGCGCCAGCTGGTTCGTCAGCCGGTAACGCCCCGCGATCTTGCCGGTTGCGGCGGAGCCCGCATCGGCATAATCCTCGAACCGGCCCGCCGCATCGATTTCCAGTGCGTCGCTGATCTGCGCATCAACATCAACATAGGCAGCGACACTGTGGCGGCCAAACTTTCCGGCCTGGGTCGGGTCGGTACCGAAAAAGCCATTCGAACCGCCCGGATAGCCGAAGGCCGCGCCCGGCCCCAATGCATAGGCCGCCGTTTCGCCGGTTCCGACGCGATATTGTTCGTGCCGGTACTCCCCGCCAAAGGCCACGGTCAGCGGTTCCGCCAGCCCAACCTCTGGACGCCAGGTCAGATCAAGGTTCGTGCCATATTCGGATTGCGTCCTGCTCCCCGCGTAGAAACGCGTCGGAGATGCGGGCCCGAGCGAGGCGTTGACCGTGTTGTCTATGTTGTAACGGATCTCGTTACGGCCATATCGGACGCTCAGATCCCATGCCAGATCGTCAGCAAGCTCACCCTTCAGACCCGTGACGACATCGGTATCCTTGCTGCTGGCCCGGAAATTCGGGGTGAACCCACCCGGATAGACGGAGCGCAAGGTCCAGTTGCCCCAGACCGGCAGCGGGTTGAAGAAACCGGTCGTTTCCGGGTTGCGCCAGACGAAATCGCTTTCGCCCTTGCTGCTGCTGTGGCTTGCGAAGGAATAGAGGTTGAGATTGTCGGCCAGGTCGAACGAGGCGTTGACGAAGCTGCGGTAATTCTCCTGTTCGGGCTGGCCGATCCGTTGTACCGGGTCACGCAGAGCGCCGTTGTAGAAGGCCGCATTCCCGTACTGGCCACCATTGGTGGCCAGCGCCCGGGCGGCGGGGTTCTGGTCGTTCCGGGCGGTGCGATCGCTGTTGGTATATTCGAAACTGAGATTGATCTGGCCACGGTCCGTCAGGGGAAGCCCAGCGTTCACCCCGGCCTGATAGTTCGTGCCATCGCCCGCATAATATTGACCGACCTGGGTATAGGCGCGGATGCCGGGCCGATCTTCGAGAATGAAGTTAATGACGCCCGCAATAGCATCCGATCCATATTGCGCGGAGGCACCGTCACGCAGAACCTCCACCTGCTTCAGCGCGACCGACGGGATCTGGGCCACATCCACCGCCTGGGCCCCCAGTTGCGTGACATCGATGAAGGCGGAGCGGTGGCGGCGCTTGCCATTGACCAGAACCAGTGTCTGGTCGGGCGAGAGATTACGCAGCGTTGCGGCACGGAAGAAGATATTGCCGTCTGCAACGGTATTGCGCTGGACCTGATAGGAAGGAACAAGCCGCGCCAGCTTGTCATTGAGGTCCGATGACGGCACCGTTTCCAGATATTTCGACCCGATCAGATCGATCGGAGAAAGCGAATCGGATGCCTTTTGGTCAGACCGGCGCGTGCCCGTGACGATGATTTCGTCCAGCTGCAGGGCCTGCGCCTCATCCCTCGCCTCGACGGCATGGGCCGCGCTCCAGCCTACGGACGGCCAAGCTGCCGACAGGGCAAGCAGGATGCCATATCGGCGGCGAAACGGTTTTGCGTGAAAAGCCATGGTTCCCTCGGGGGTATTCAAGGTCGCTTGTGTGTTCTCAGTCCCCGAAGGGCCTTTGCATTATGACTATAATGCAAAGGCCCTTATTATGTCTACCACCCAAGTGGGAATAATAGACTGTCTGGACGGATATCGCATGTCTGGGCGCGTGGGGTGCCGGATCAGCGGCAGGGTGGTTCGGCACGAAATCCCCGGTTATCCGCAGATTATGCGGGGCTTCTTGCCTACACCTCTGTCCAGGAAAGGACTTAGCATTATGATCATAATGCCTATAACTGCAGTATGTCTATTGATTGAGTGGGGATAAAAGATTCCGGGGCCGATAGTGCGGCTTTCATGCCTCAGGGTCGGGCCGGGGCGTCCGCGTTGGAAGGAGGCGTCGTTCGCGCACTTGGCGTTGCCGGGCGGTTGGGTTTAAGTGCCTGTCAGCATTGTGCAACGGCTCGCCTGGGTGCGAGCGCAAACCAGGAAACGAGTATGCGATACAGCCCGGAACATAATGAAGAGATCCGCAAACGCATCCTGCAGATCGCGTCCTTTCGGTTTCGCAAGGACGGCATCAATTCGGTGGGGGTTGCGCCCCTGATGCAGGAGGCCGGTCTGACGCACGGAACATTCTATACCCATTTCAAGTCCAAGGACGATCTGGTCGCGGCGACAGTGGCGGAACTTAACCGAGAGCGGGTCGAGACGATCGGCACGACGTTGGCACAGCCCAACGGGCTGGAGACATTTCTTCGATCTTTTTTAAGCGAAAGCCACCGCGATACATTTTCAGCGGGTTGCCTTAATGCAAGCATCGTCGGGGAGATCGCGCGGGAAAGCGATAAGGTGCGTTCGGCCTATACCCAAGGCACCGCCGACTTGATCGAAGCGCTCGCCGCCCGTCTGGAACGGTTCGCTCCGGATCAGCGGCGGTCAGCCGCGATTGCCCTGCTGTCCATGATATGCGGCAGCATCCAGTCAGCCCGCGCGGTCAGCGATCCCGCCTTCTCCAAAGAGATATTGGACGGCAGCTTCAAGATGGCCATGCTGTTCGCTTTGGGCCGCGATGCGACCCGATAGGGTGCCGGGGCGCTATCTTGATCGACCCTGGCGACGGGGCTGCCCGTGCCACACCGCGCCGCTGCGCATCGCCAGCGCGCAGATGATGCCATAGGCCACGACGCCGGTGGCCGTCGCCACTCCAAGCGCAGCAAAGCCCAAGCCAAGCGTCACGATGGCAATCCAGCCCAACCCCACCGCACACAGCAGCCGGGCGGTCACCGCCACCGTCGGCCAGAAGGAGTGGCCGGCGCCCTGTGCGGCAAAACTGAGGATGAAGCCCAGCGCCATCGCCGGATAGAAGGGGCCGGTGATATGCAGATAGGCGCTGCCTTCGGCCAGAACGGCCGGGTCTGCCGAAAAGAGGCCCAGCCACAGCTGGGGCCAGATGGCGAACAGGATACCGGGCAGCCCGGTCACCACCATGCCGGCCGCCGCACCAGTCCAGGCGATCCGGCCGGCGCGGGCAATATTGCCCGCTCCCGCATTCATCCCCACCATGGTTAGCACCGCAGATGCCAGCCCGAACAGTACCGGTACCATCATTGAATCGAGGCGGGAGGCGATCCCATAGGCGGCCAGCGCATCGTCGCCAAACCGCGCGGCAAGACCGGTCAGGACGACTGACATCAGGCTCGCCTGCAATGCGTTGAGCGAACTGGGCACCCCGACCCGCAAGATATCCGCGAAAATTGCGCGGTCCGGCCGAAAGTCGATGCTACCGGCCGCTGCCTGTGTCTTGCGCCAGAAAACCAGCAGGGCGAGGGTCGCCCCCGCCTGATAGAGGATGATTGCCAGGCCCGCACCACCGATCCCCATGGCCGGAATGGGGCCGAACCCGAAGATCAATGCAGGGGAGACGGGGATCAGGAAGGCAGCACCGATCAGCGCAATGCGGGCCGGCAGCATGGCATTGCCCATACCGCGAAAGGCTGCCCCAAGCAGATTGCTGATCCAAAGGAAGGTCACGCCGGCAAAGACAATGTTCGAATAAGTCAGTGCTGCATCGTGCACCGCCCCTTCGCCGCCAAGCGATGCGTAGAGCCAAGACGCCGCCGCGATCATGATGATTGTGAAAGCCAGCCCCACCGCCAGTGCCGTCAGCACGGCATGGGCGAAGATGCGTTGCACCTGTTCTGTACGGCCCGCCCCGATGGCGCGGGCGACGGCCGAGGCGATACCGCTGCCAAGGCCGCCTGCCGACATTGTCGTCATGAGCATGTAAAAGGGAAAGACGAGTGACGCGCCGGCCAGCGCGCTGGTTCCCAGGCGGCCAATATAGAAAATCTCCGCCACACCGACGCCAATCTGGGCAAGGATCACGGTCATGGTCGGCAATGCCAGACCGATCAGCGACCGAAGTACGGAGCCATCAAGAAGGGAACGTTCCGGGCGCGGGCGCGGCGACGGATCCGCTCCATCGACGCTGACCCCGCCTTCTGTGCGCGATATGTGCAAACGGCCCATTGGTTCCGCTTCCCCTCACAGGATGATGGCTATGACTTATCGCATTATGACTATAATGCAAAGGGGCGAGAGGGTGCTGTGTAAAGGCCTTCGCCAGGAAACGGACGGAGACCGGTTGTTCTTCGCACGAGATGACTTCACTGCCGTCAGCGGTTGGATCAGAAGGCGCCAGATATCCGGCCGTGGAAAACACGACCAGCCATACCCTCACGTCATTGGTGATGGGGAGAGAGGCCCGTCACCAAAATTCCGTCAGAGCCACTTTTCCATGCGGGATACAAAATGACGCGCCAATCCGGTGTGCCACGCTTGTACCGCGCAGGAAGTCCCGATGCGCGGCCGGCAGCGTGGCACACCTGTGGCACGCTCAATGCGTCCCTTCTACTGGCTTGATACGGAACCATGCGGCATAGAGTGCTGGTAGGAACAGCAGGATCAAGGCGGTGCCGACCGCCGTACCGCCAATCAGCGTATAGGCCATGGAACCCCAGAACACCGAGTGTGTGAGCGGGATGAAGGCCAGAACGGCGGCCAGTGCCGTCAGGATGACAGGCCGGGTACGCTGTACCGTTGCCTCAATGACCGCATGGTAATCGTCAAGCCCGGCGGCCCGGTTCTCCTTGATCTGTTCCGTCAGGATCAGGGTGTTGCGCATCAGGATGCCAGCCAGCCCGATCAGGCCCAGAATGGCGTTGAAGCCGAAGGGCTGGTGGAACAGCAGCAGGGCCGGCACCACCCCGACCAAGCCCAGCGGGGCGGTCAGCATCACCATGGTCATGGTCGAGAAGGATCGCACCTGAAGCATGATGACAATCAAGGTCGCGGCGATCATGGCCGGGAAGATTTTGGCCAATGCCAGATTGGCCTTGGCCGACTCCTCGATCGAACCACCCATGTCGATCCGATAGCCGGCGGGAAGCGAAGCGATCAGCGGCTGCAGGGCGGCGAGAACCTGTTTGGACACTTCGGGCGGCTGGGTTGCCTCGTTGATATCGGCGCGGATGGTGATGACAGGGATGCGGTCACGCCGTTTCAGCACCGGCTCTTCAAGGCTGATCTCCGCCCGGCCGATCTGGTCCAGCGGGATTGCCCGCCCGTCCCGGCTGATCAGGGAAAAATCAGCCAGCCGCGTCGGGTCCAGCCGCTCACCACCGGCCGTGCGGGCCACCACGGCAACGTTGCGGATATCTTCACGCACCTGGGTGACAGGAATACCGCTGAGGAGAAGCTGAAGCTGCTGGGCCGCCTCTGCCGGGGACAGGCCGATCAGGTTCAGCCGATCCTGGTCGGGCACAAAACGCAGCACCGGGGTGCGGTTGCCCCAATCGCGGTTGGCTTGCCGGACATCCGGCACCGTACGCATGAGCGCCAGGGCCTTTTCGGAGATGGCGTAGAGTTGCGCCGGGTCCGGCCCCATAACCCGGAATTCCACCGGGAAAGGCGTATATGGACCGAAGACAAGCTGGGTCACGCGGACATGGGCCTCCGGCGCCAGTCCCTGCGTCACAGCATCCCGCAGCCGGTGTTTCAGCGCCTCGCGCGCCTCGGCCCCGCCCGTCAGAACAACGATCTTGGCGAAGGCCGGGTCCGGCAGTTCCGGCGACATGGCGAAGAAGAAGCGCGGCGCCCCCTGCCCGACATAGCTGGTGACGATCCGGGTTTCCGGCTGCTTGTCCAGCCATTGTTCGATCTTGGCGACCGCCGCCACTGTGGTCTCAATGCTGGTGCCTTGCGGCAGACGCACCTCCACCAGCACTTCCGGCCGATCAGAGGTGGGGAAGAATTGCTGCTTCAACGCCCCCATGCCGACACCAGACAGGGTAAAGGCAAGGGCGACGATGGCACAGGTCATCACCCTGTGCCGCACGGCAAAGGTGATGAGCCGGCGCAGGCGTTGATATCCCGGCGTGCTATAGATGGCGTGATGGCCACCCGCAACCGGCTTGATCGCCGGCAGCATCTTGACGCCGAGATAGGGTGTGAAGATCACCGCGACGACCCAGGAGACAATCAGGGCGAAGCCGACCACCCAGAAGATGTTGCCGGCATATTCACCCGCACTGGAACTGGCGAACCCCACCGGCAGGAAGCCGGCAATGGTGACCAGGGTGCCGGAAAGCATCGGGGCGGCGGTGTGGCTCCAGGCATAGGCCGCCGCCTTGAGGCGGTCCATCCCCTCTTCCATCTTCACCACCATCACCTCGATGGCGATGATGGCATCATCGACCAGCAGACCGAGGGCCAGGATCAGCGCCCCCAGCGTGATACGGTCGAAGAAGCGGCCGGTTTCCAGCATGATCAGAAAGACCACCGCCAGGGTCAGGGGAACGGCGGCGGCCACGACGATGCCGACCCGCCAGCCCAGGCTGATCAGGCTGACCAGCAGCACAACCCCCAGGGCCATGGCGAATTTCATCATGAATTCGTCAACGGCCGAGGTGATATTGACGGCTTGGTCACTGACCTTGTCGAAACTCATGCCCAGCGGCATCGCCTGCGCGATGGCGGCAGTCTTCTCTTCCAGCGCCTTGCCAAGGGCTAGGCCATCCCATCCTTCCTGCATGACGGCGCCAAGCAGAAGGGTCGGTTCGCCCTGACGGCGGATGAGATAGGTGGAAGGATCCTCATACCCACGCCGGATCTCCGCGATGTCAGAGAGCTTCAGCGTCCGCCCGGCGGCGGCAATGGGCGTATCGGCAATGGCCTGCACGCTGTCATAGGCGCCATCCACCCGGATAAAGACCCGCGGGCCCTGCGTATCCACCGAACCGGCCGGTGTGACGACATTCTGCCGCTGCAAGGTGGCAAGGATGTCCCGGGCCGACAAACCCAGCGTGGCGAGCCTGGCGTGGGAGAATTCGACGAATATCTGCTCCGGCTGTTCCCCCAGAATGTTGATCTTCTTCACGCCGGGCACATGCAGCAGATCCTCGCGGATCTGTTCGGCCCGGCGCACCAGCTCCCGCATCGGCATCCCCTTGGCCTTCAGCGCATAGAGGGCGAAGCTGACATCCGAATATTCATCATTGACGAAGGGGCCATAGACGCCGGGCGGCAGGTTGCGGGCCTCATCCCCCAGCTTCTTGCGCGCCTGATAGAATTCCTCTTTCACGGTGGCGGGCGGGGTGCTGTCCTTCAGCGTCACCGTCATATAGGCGAAGCCCGGCCGCGCTGTCGTTTCCACCCGGTCATACCAGGTCAGTTCCTGAAGCCGCTTTTCCAGCGGTTCAGCCACCAGATTCTGCATCTCGCGCGCCGTCGCGCCGGGCCATGCCGTGGTGACGGTCAGCGTCTTGATGGTGAAGCTGGGGTCTTCTGCCCGCCCCAGCTTGAAGAAGGCAAAGGCACCCGCCGCCACCAGCAGCAAGATGAAGAACAAGGTCACCGCCCGTTCACGGACGGCGATTGCGGAAAGATTAAGGCTCATCTTTTGTCCCCGCCTTCGGCACCGGTCCTGACCCGGCCCCCCTCCTGCAACAGATGGGCGCCCAGCGAAACAACCGGCTCCCCTGGATTCAGGCCCGAGACCAGGGCGGTTTCACTGGTCAAGCGAATGAGCTTGACCGGTTGGAACCGGACGGTGGAGTTGCTGCGGTCCAGTGTCCAGACGCCGGTTTTGCCACCATCATCCAACAGGGCGCCCAGCGGCACCTGCACATCCGGCTGGCTGTCCTGGCCTGTCAGCCGTACGGTCACCGTCGCGCCCAGCGGGGCGGCAGCGGCCGCCCCCTCCAGCACATAGCGTGCTTCAAAGGTCCGGGTCACGGGATCGGCCATCTCTGAAAGCTGGCGCAATTTTGCCACCCCCTGCCCGGTGCTGCCATAAAGGCTGGCCTGGGCAACCGATCCGACGGCCGGTCGCACGGTTTCGGGCAGATGGATGACGGCTTCCCGCGGGCCGGCCTGGGCCAGCCGCATGACAGGCTGCCCGGCGGCCACGACCTGGCCGGGTTCGGCCAGCGTTTCCATGATCACCCCGTCGGCATCCGCCAGCAGGGTGGAATATTGGCCTTCGTTTTCCGCCACCTTCAACTGGGCTTCTGCGGCCGCGAACAGCGCGCGGGCACTGTCGGCCGCAGCCTTCGCCTGATCATAGGCCGATCGGGAAACGGCGCCCGATGCGACCAGGACCTGATAGCGCGTTTCATCCGCCACGGCCTGCACCATGCGCGCCTTGGCGGCGGCGACCGTACCGCGTTGGGCGGAAACCGCATGTTCATAATCGGTACGGTCAAGCCGCATCAACGGCTGGCCCGCGTGAACGCGCTGCCCGGTGTCGACCAGCCGCGCCGTGACCTTGCCGGCCACACGGAAGGTCAGGTTGCTCTGCACCCGTGCGGCGACAATGCCGGTGTAACCGCGCTGGATGCCGGCGGCGGGCTCTGCCACCGCGATGCGGACCAGCGGGGCCTGTTGACGGGGATCCTCCCCGGATGAGGCAGGCGCGCCACAGCCCGTCAGGCTGATGACGGCGCCGGCGACACCAAGCGTCAGAAATATTTTACTCATTCGGGGCATCTGCGACCTCCGCACGCTGCGACATCTGTGAAGACCAGCCACCCCCGAGCGCTCGGAACGCGGAAACGGCAGCGCGCGCCAGATCAGCCCGCGCACTGGCCAGGGCATCCTGCGCCGCCAGCTTCTGACGGTTGGCATCAAGGGCGTCGGTCAGGGAGACCACACCCTGCTTGTAGGCTGTTTGGGAGAGGCTACGGGCACGCTCCAGGGCGTTCACCTCGCGCTCCATCTCCTGTACGTAAACATCCAGCAGGGCGAGGGCCGTGAAGGCATTCTCGACATCCTCTGCGGCACGTAGAACCGACTGACGGTACCGGGCCAATGCTTCGGCTTCCGCCCCCTTGGCGGCGGCGACCTGCGCATCAACCTTGCCAAAATCGAACAGCCGCCAGCGCAGCCCGAGAACGCCCTGTGGCTGGAATGTGCTGGCGCGCAACAGATTGCCGGAAGCCGCGCTTTCAAAACCCAACAGGCCCGACAGCGAGAATTTCGGATAGTAATCGGAAATGGCCACGCCGATCCGTGCATTGGACGCCGCCAGCAGACGTTCTGCCGCAATGATATCCGGGCGACGGCGCAACAGATCGGCGGGATCGGCCCCGACAAGGGCGGGCGGTGCGGGAATGGTCTTCAGCGCGCCCAGTTCCGCAGCATAGGTACCCGGCTGGACGCCCATCAGCACATCCAGACGGTTCAACTGCGCCTGCACGTCAATTTGCAGCGGCTGCAGCGCGGCCCGGGCGCCGGCCAGCAAGGCTTCAGCCTGGGCCACCTCCCGGTCAGAGCCCAGACCTTGCGCAAACCGCTGCTGCACCAGGGCCAGCAGCTCAACATTGGTGGCAATCTGATCGGTGACCGCGTTGATACGCGCCTGATCACCCCGGATGCGGAGATAGGTATCCGCCGCATCCGCAGCGATGGATATCCGTGTTCCCGCATGGGCCGCTTCGGCGGCCTCCGCCAGCGCGGTTTCGGCCTCGGCTGCCCGGCGGAGACCACCGAAAAGGTCAAGCTCCCAGCTGGCCCCGGCACCAACATCGTAAAGGGATTGATTGCGGTCATAGCCGGGAAGATTGCGGGCGATGGCGCCGGCAGGGCTTTCAAGCGACTGGCGTTGCCGGCTGGCCTGGGCAGACAGATCGACACTCGGCAATAGCCGGGCACCGGCCCCACGGGCGGCCGCCCGTGCCTGCTGAACCCGGGCCAGGGCGGCGGTCAGATCAAGATTCTGATCAAGCGCCCGTCGGACAATACGGGTCAGGTCTGGATCGTTGAAATCTTCCCACCAGTTTTCAAGCCGGGGGGCCGCAACCATGTTGGGCCCGGATGCCTGGGAAGCCGGGCCGTGGAAGCCGGTGAGCGCAGCCGAGGGGGGGCGGTAATCCGGGCCTACGGCGCATCCACCCAGAAGCAGAACTGCTGCCAAAGCCGAGGTGGATACCCGCCCGCCAGATCGCCCCGGATGAACTGCGCCGGGAGACGCGGAGAGCATGTGTGTTCTACTCCGTCATAAGAGGGGTTAGGATGGTTCGTTGAAGCAGCGGCCAGGGCCGCGCCGAAGGGCGCGACATTAAATCCCGATGCCGGGCCACAGATTAGATTGCGTTCGAACTCTATATAGACTACATAGATTACGTTCGCAATCCAAAAAGGAGAGGGCTGATGCGTGTAAGCCGCACCCAGGCGACCGAGAACCGGGAGCACGTCATCACCGTGGCAAGCCGCCTGTTTCGGGAGCACGGCTTTGACGGGATCGGTCTGAAGGATTTGATGGAAGGGGCCGGGCTGACGCAGGGCGCCTTCTATAAGCAGTTTTCATCAAAGGAGGATTTGGCCGCCCAGGCGTCCCGGCGCGCGTTCGAAAATGTTTTCCAGCGCTGGACAAAGGCTGCCGAACAAAACCCCGCTGATCCGCTGGCCGCGATGCTGACCCTATATCTCAGCCCAGAGCATCGGGATGAATGGCAGCTTGGGTGCCCGATTGTCGCCCTGGGTGCGGACGCGGCCCGACAGGGCGATGGCGTCAAGGCATCCTTTGAAGACGGCATCCGGTCACAGCTTGATCTGCTTGAAGCGTGGCTGGGCGACCCTCAGGACGATAAAACGCGCAAGCAGGCCATGACCACGCTGGCAACCATGGTTGGCGCCGTCCTCCTTGCCCGGTCCGTCAATGACGACGACCTGTCAAGGCAGTTTCTGGGGGCCGCCGCCGATGCGGTGCGGGCAGAATCAAACGGCACCAACAGCCAGGATTCCTGACCATTGGTGCCGTCGCCATGGGGCCAGGTCCACGGGATGCGGGGGCCCGACGCGGGAGGGGCGCATGAAATCCGCCTTGATCGATTATGATCAAGGCGGATTACGATTAAAGCAATGCCACCACCTCTTCGGCGGCCCGTTCGCCAGACCGGATGGCGCCTTCCATGAAGCCACACCAAGCCCAGGAGGTTTCGGTGCCGGCCCAATGGATATGCCCCACCGGCTCCCGCAGGGCGGGCCCCAGGCTGGTCCAGGCGCCGGGCACCATGAAACCGGCATAGCCGCCACGGGAGAATTCCTCCTCCAGCCAGGATTGTTCCTCGTAATGGCGCGGACGGGCGGCATCAGGTCCGAAACGATGGGCCAGCGTATCCAGAACGGCTTGCCGCCGCTCCGCCACGCTGCGCCCCGTCCATTCCTTGGCGTCATCCCCTTCGATGAAACCAACAATGACGCCCACGGCAGCAGAGGCCGGGGAATTGTCATAGGTCAGGCTGATCGGCCCCTGATCGCTGACCGACACACCCGACAGCCCCTGCTGCCGCCAGAAGGGGCGATCATAGACACATTGTATCTTGATGCAGGCCCCCATCGGCATCCGCTGGGTCAGGTGATCGCGCCGCCCCGGCAGGGCGGGGCTATAGGTCAGACGCCCGGCCAAAGCAGGGGGCAGCGTGACAATCACCCGGCGCGCACGCACGGTACCATCACCATGATCCAGCGTGACGCCCTGTTCATCCTGGGTGATGGCCCGGACGACATGGTTGAAGCGTATCGCCGGCCGCAGAAGATCGGCCAGCCGTTCCGCCAGATGCTGTGCCCCCTTGGTAAAGCGCCATTCCTGCGCCCCACCGCCGATGCGGATCAGCCCATCCAGGCTGCCCCCGGCGCGGATATAGAACAGCACATGCAGCAAGGAGAGTTCGCGCGCATCGGCCGCAAAGATGGAATGGCCCAGAAAGCGCAGCCAGAACCGCGCCGGCGCGCCGCTGACGGTGCGGTCAATCCAGGCCGCATAGCTCTGGCTATCCAGCGCTTCGGCGTCCGGTGCCAACCAGGGAGCCTGGGGATCAATGGTGGCGGCCAGCCTGTCCAGCGTGGCGAAGGCGGCATGGATTTCCGCTTCCTCCGCCGCGTCATAGGGGGGCACCATATCGGCGAAACGGATGATTTTTCCCTGGTTGCAGAACAGATTGTCGCCCGCTTCATGGGTGGAAAAGGTTTCCACGCCCAGTTCGGCGGTCAGGGCCAACACCCGGTCCTGGCCCGGCCCGATCCACTGGCCGCCCACATCAACGGGGAGCCCATCGGGGGTGCGGCGGGTATGGATGCGTCCGCCCACACGGTCACGGGCTTCCAGAACAACCACGGAATATCCGGCATCCTGTATCCGGCGGGCAGCGCTGAGGCCGGCGAAACCGGCCCCGATAATGGCGACATCAACATTTTGAGAGGCAGAGGCAGGCATCTCAATCTCCTGAAACATCTGGGGGCACCCGCCATCGGGGGGGCCGATCACGGAATGGGGAACCGGGCGGCGGGCAGGCCGTCACTGGGCGGAATTGCCGCCATCCACCGGCACCAGCGCGCCCGTCATGAAGGTGGCGGCATCAGAGGCCAGGAACGCCACGACGCGTGCCACTTCCTCCGGCCGACCCACGCGGCCCAGCGGAACGCCCTGCCCGATCGTGGACAGCATCTCGCCACGTTCAAGACCGGGAATGGCCCCGTCCAGCATGGGCGTATCCGTATCGCCGGGGCAGACGGCATTGACGCGAATGCCGTCGCGGGCATGGTCCAGGGCCATGCAGCGGGTCAACTGCGCCAGGGCCGCCTTCGACACGGCATAGCCCACAGCCCCGCGCGCGCCCATCAGTGCCCAGTCAGAGGCGATATTGACGATGGCCCCCGATTGCCGGGCCAGCATCGGGGCCAGCACAGCGCGCGACAGACGGAAGGCTGTGGACAGGTTGACATCCAATACCCGGTCCCACTGCTCATCCGTGGTGTTCTGCGCGGTTCCCGTCACCATCATGCCGGCATTGTTGACCAGCAGGTCGATGCGCCCGAACGCGTCCAGAGCAGCCTGGACGATCCGATCGGGCGCCGACCGATCGGAAAGATCGGCCGCCAGGAAATGCGCCTGCACCCCCTGGGTGGCCACCGCGTCCCTGACCGCTGCACCGCGGACGGCATCCCGTCCCACCAGCAGCAGACTTACCCCTTGTGCCGCCAGTTCCAGGGCGATGGCCCGCCCGATCCCCGATGTGGCACCGGTAACGATGCCCGTCTTGCCAAAGATCGACATGTTCCCAGATTCCCCTGTACCCGTTATGGATATGTTTGATGATTACTGCGATCTTAGATTTGCGATCGCAAAAATCAAGGGGCAATTCGTACGCGGCCCATGGTCAGGGCGTTCCTTCGCTGACCATGAGCCGCCGGCCTCAGAAAAATTCCGCGTGCTCGTTCAGGAAATGCGCACCATCGGCAATGTCCGCCCGCATGGCCGCCGCCGCCGCCGGCCCGTCGCGGCGTTCCAAGGCGTCAATGACGGCCGGATGATGATCCAGGGTCAGAATCCCGGAAAGATCACCCCCGAACTTTCCGGCGAACTGACGCAGAAACGGCCCGACCTGCAGCCACAGGGTTTCAATCAGAAACAACAGCGATTCCGACCCGCACATGCGGTACACGGTGAATTTGAACTCGTAATTGCACAGCAGATAACGGGCGATATCCTGATCGCGGGCCGCCTGAGTCAGGCCGGCACCGGCCAGTTTCAAGGCACGTATCTGGGCGCGGGTCAGGTGCTGTGCTGCCATTTCCGTGGCCGCCCCCTCACAGACCTGTCGGGTCTTCATCAGATCCAGGAATCGCTCGCGCGTCATCGGCGGCAGGGTCAGGGTGCCATTTGTGGGCAGGGGCGTCAGCACCTTCAAAGCCTGAAGCCGCAGCAGGGCCGCCCGGACGGGCATGTCGCTGGTGCCCAGTTCCGCCGCCAGTTTACGTGATGTGAGCTTTCGGCCCGGCTCAATCTGGCCAGACATCAAGGCATGGGTCAGCCGCTTATAGACCAGTTCATGAAGCGGTACGGTTTCGATCGCTTCCAGACCAATCGGCGATATCAGGCTCACGTCACTCCCCCTGCAATTCACAGCGGCCCATGGTAACGGCTCCATCACGCCAAACAAGGCTGTGTTTCAGCAATATGCCATCCCTGCTCCATTTTCAGCCACGACAAAAATGCGATCGCAGATCACGATTCATCTTGCATCCGCCCTGCCCGTCCCTCAAATAGAAAAAGTCAGGCGCCGCTGGGGCGGCACCGGTTCCCCTGAATGGAGCCCGATGAATGCCAGAACGGGATGTTGCCCTGTTGGGCTGTGGTTTGATCGGACAAAGCTGGGCCGCCCTGTTACTGGCACACGGCATCAATGTCAGCGCCTGGGACCCCGACGGCGATGCCCTGGCGGCGCTGCCCCGCCATGTCTTGCCCATGCTGGATCAGTTGCGTGCCCTGGGTGTGGCCGCAGCCGAACCGGGGCAGATCCGTCTGGCCGCCACGGTGGAAGCCGCTGTGGCCGATGCAGACTGGGTGCAGGAAAATGCGCCGGAGAACGTGGCGCTGAAACAGCGCCTTTATGCACAGGTGCAAGCGGCCGCCCCCGCAGATGCCGTGATTGCCAGCAGCACATCGTCACTGACCTGGTCAGCGCTGGCCACCGGCATGGCCCGGCCCGGCCGGCTGGTGACGGCCCATCCGTTCAACCCGCCACACCTGATGCCCCTGGTGGAAATCTACGGGACGGAAGCGGCGGTGGTTGACCGGGCCGTGCGCTTCTATCAGGCGCTGGGGCGGGAAACGGTGGTGTTGAAGAAGGAGGCGACCGGCCATATCGCCAATCGGCTCGCCTCTGCCCTTTGGCGCGAAGCCGTGCATATCGTGGCGGCGGGCATCGCCGATGTGGCCGATGTCGACCGTGCGCTGGTGCATGGGCCGGGGCTGCGCTGGTCGGTGATCGGCGCGCATCTGGCCTATCATCTGGGCGGAGGCGCGGGCGGCATCGGCCATTACCTGCAGCATCTCGGCCCCAGTCAGGAACGCCGCTGGGCCAGCCTGGGTCAGCCCCGGCTGACGCCGGAAATCTGCCAGCAGCTTGTCGAGGGGATCGCGCAGGAAGCGGCCGGGCGTTCCATCGCCACGCTGGAGCAACAACGCGACCAGGGTCTAATCGCAGCCTTGACCGCCCGGCAACAGCTCTCAGCGGGGGATGACCATGCCGTTTGAACAGCCAGCCCCCCGGATCGCCCTGATCCACGCCCTGGCGGAATCCGTCACCCCTGCCCAGGCCGCTTTCCGCGACCATTGGCCGGCAGCATATCCTTTCGATCTTCTGGATAGCTCACTGGCGGTCGATCTGGCCGAAAGCGGCCGTCTGGACGACCCCATGATGGTGCGCTTCCAGACCCTGGCCGATTATGCCGCCGGGACCGTGGGAAAGGCGGGGTCCACCGCCGGCATCCTGTTCACCTGTTCGGCCTTCGGACCGGCGATTGATCAGGTCAAGCAGCGCCTGACCATTCCCGTCCTGCGCCCCAATGAATCAGCCTTCGATGCCGCCTTGGACAAGGGGGGCCGGATCGGGCTTGTGGTCAGCTTCGGGCCATCAGCCCCGGCTTTACACCGCGAATTGCTTTCCATGGCCGCCGATCGGGGACAGACGGTGCAGGCCGATATCGCCGTTGCCGAAGGGGCGCTGGCGGCGCTGAAGGCCGGTGATACGGCCGCACATGACAGGATCGTCCTGCACGCCGCCAAAAGCCTGAGGGCAGCCGACATCATCATTCTGGGCCAGTTCTCCCTGGCGCGGGCGCAATCGCTGCTGCAATCCCGCCTGAATGTCCCGGTGCTCAGCACCCCCGTCGCTGCCGTGGAAGCGCTGCGCCGCCGCTGCCTTCCTTTCGAAAAAGTCTGACCAGAGGTTCCCCCATGTCGAGCCCTTTCACCCCCGCTTCCCTGGAAGCCATCGATCAGGCCAGCCTGTTCCATCCGGTGAGTTCCATCGCCGACCAGCAGCAGAACGGCCCCTACATCATTGACAGCGCCCAGGGTGTGCAGGTCACCGACCATAAGGGCCGGACCCTGATCGACATGGGGGCCGGGCTCTGGTGCGTCAATGTCGGCTATGGCCGGGCAGAACTGGCAGATGCGGCCGCCGACGCCATGCGTCGGCTCAGTTACCAGCACCTGTTCGGGGGGGCCGCATCGGAACCCGCCATCCGGCTGGCCGACCGCCTGCTGACCCTGTTCCGGGACACGGTTTCACAGGATATGGCGCGCGTGTTCTTCGGGACATCCGGATCGGACGCCAATGACACGGCCTTCAAGCTGGTGCGCTATTATCACAACCTGATCGGCAAGCCGGCCAAGAAGAAGATCATCTCGCGGCAAGGTGCCTATCACGGTGTTTCCTATGCCAGTGGCAGCCTGACCGGCATCAGCTCCTATCACCAGATGTTCGATCAGCCGGTCGCCGATGTGCTGCACACCTCCTGCCCGCATCATTACCGCTTCGCCCATGACGGGGAAAGCGAGGCGGATTTCAGCGCCCGCATGATCGCCGAGGTGGCGGCGCTGATCGAACGCGAAGGGCCGGAGACCATCGGGGCCTTCATCGCCGAACCCGTGATGGGAACAGGCGGCGTGCTGCTGCCACCGGCCGGCTATTTTGAAGGGCTTCAGAAGCTGCTGGCGCAGCATGATATCCTGCTGATCGTGGATGAGGTGATCACCGGGTTCGGGCGTACCGGCCATTGGTTCGGATCGGGCAAATACGGGCTGAAGCCGGATATCGTCTCCCTGGCCAAGGGCGTGACCAGCGCCTATTTCCCCTTATCGGCCACCATTATTTCCAACCGGCTCTGGCAGGCCCTGGCCCAGGCATCCCCCAAGACCGGCACCTTCATGCACGGCTTCACCTATTCCGGCCATCCGGTCGGATGCGCGGTGGCCCTGGCGAACCTGGATATCCTGGAACAGGAACAGTTGGTCGCCCGCGCCAACCAGCAAGGAGACCTGCTGCTGGAACGGCTGCGCGCACGGCTGGGGGGCCATCCGTTTGTTGGCGACATCCGGGGCAGCGGCCTGATGGTGGGCGTGGAGCTTATCGCCGACCGGGCCACCCGCCGCGCCTTCGCCCCCCAGGCGGCCCCGCACCGGATCGTTGCGCGGGAAGCCACCGAACAGGGGGTGCTGGCCCGCGCCCTGCCCTATCTGCCCGTCAATTCCTTCTCCCCGCCCCTGATCATCGGGGAAGCGGAACTAGAAGAGGCCGTGGAACGCTACGTCACCGCGCTGGAGCGCGTGACCCCGCAACTGAAGGCCCTGGCCGGATAAGGCCCAATCTCCCATGACCCGTGACCGATCAAGGGAGATTTCGCGTTCCCTCATCTGTACCCGGTCCCTGCGCCTGGCCCATGACTTCAAGCACCGGTCCAGGGCCGGGATGGTGATGGTCAATCTGCCTTGATCATCACCGATCAAGGCAGATTGGTTTCAGCAGCGGGTCACCCGGCCGCTTTGACCTGTTCGATCAGGGCCAGGCGCGCGCTTTCGACCCATTGGGCAATATGGGCGTTGGCGACAAACCGGCATGACTGGTTTTGGTCACGCAAGGCCTCCTTGCCGGAACGTTCCCAGCCCTCCGCCTCCAGTTTGCGCAGAAGGCGGATCATCTCCTCCCTCTCGGTCAAACCAGCAGCCTTGACCTCTGCAGCAGCGGCATCGAAAATGCCGGTACGCAGCGCGTCCAACTCGCGCTCCATCTCCTCTGTCCAACCGCTGTTCCGCAGGCTTTCCTGGCGCAATGCCTGGGTCCAGGCGGACACCACGTCCTGGATCACCCCCGGCAGACGTTTGCTGTCCCAGGCCATGGCCTGCAGAACCTCGCCATAGGAAGACAGGGTCGGGCTCGCGGCGGTGGCCCGCCGCGCCGCATTGCGGGCCTGACGGAACAGACCGGCATCCACCGGATCGATCCTGTTGGTCCGGATCAGGTCGATGATTGCCTGGGCCGGCGCTTCGGCCTCGCTGCCCCGCAGCCGCTCCCGCAGGCTGACGAACCCGTGATCCCAGGTCCAGATCATCCAGTCGGACACAACATTGTCAATCGGTGCCCCGGTCGGCACCGCCTTGATCAGATCAAAGACAAAGCGCTGCACATCGCTGTCCAGCGGATCGCCGCCCAGCGCCGACACCAGCCGCACCAGGGACGCATCCAGGCCGAACTCTGCCGCGATCACGTCGTAGCGTGCTTCGTGGGAACGGCCGGCCAGCCACAGGCGCATCAGCGTCCCGGCCCGTTCCCCCCCCTGCAACCCGTCCAGCACCTCGGTGCGGACAAACTCCGCGCCATAGAAGGCCTCGCTTTTCAAGGCGCTCATTGGCCCGGCTCCAGATGGCGTTCCAGGATTTCCGACAGCTTGCCGCGCCCCAGGCCGCCGGTATAGCGTTCCTTCACCTCGCCGCCCGCGACCAGCAGAAGCGTCGGCACGCCCCGGATGCTATAGGTCTGGGCAAGGCCCGGCTGGGCGTCAATATCCACCTTCACGATGCGGGCCAGCCCCTCATATTCACGGGCCACATCCTCCAGCGCCGGTGCCATGGCCTTGCAGGGGCCGCACCATTGGGCGTGGAAATCAACCAGGACGGGCTGGCCGGCCTGCAACACTTCCGTGGCGAACGCCGCCTCGGATATCTCAGCGATCAATGACATGGGTGATACCCTCTTGGCTGGGTCGGGATGCCGGATCGACAGACGGGGGTGACGGCTGAAGGACAAGCTGCCCCGCAGTCACTTCGGCGATCTGGTTGTGGAACCGTTCAACGGTCGACCGGTGTGCAACGGATATAATCGCTGCTTTGGGAAGCCGCTCATCCAGAAGCGTGTAAAAACTTGTCTCAGCGTGCATATCCAGCGCACTGGTGGACTCATCCAGGAAAACAAAGTCCGCCCCGCTGAGAATGGCACGCGCACAGGCGATGCGCTGCTGTTCACCGGGTGAGAGAATACGCCGCCAGGGTGCAAATTCGTGCAGTCTCGGCACCAGGGCGGCCAGGTTCAACCGGCCCAGAATTTCAGCATAGACAGCATCGGGAATGCTGTCCGGTGCCGCCGGATAGGCGATGAGCGAGGCCAGAGTGCCATCCGGCATATAGCTGCGCTGGGGCAGGAAACAGCAACGAACATGGTCCGGTGCCTGCACCTGTCCGCCACCATGCGGCCACAGGCCCGACAAGGCCCGCAGCAACGTGCTCTTCCCGGCACCGGAAGGCCCCTTGATCAACAGCCGGTCCCCGGGGGCAATAGCAAGATCCGCAACCCGCAGCATCGGCCGCCCATCCGGATAGGCCAGGGCCAGATCGCGGGTGCGGATGGTACCGCCATCGGCTGGCGTAACCTGGATGGAGGGGGCTGGCAGACTGTCGAGCTGACGGTCGAAAAAATGCAGACGCGAGACGGCCGAACGCAGCATCGCCAGACCGCGATAGAGAATGATGAAGATGCCGGCGGAGTTATAGACCATCATCATCGACCCGGTAACCATCTGCAGGTCACCCATCTGCATCTGCCCCTTCATGATATAGGGCGCGCACATCAGCATCGGTGCTGCCAGCAAAACCACCGTCGGTACACTGGAAGCGAGGGTCACCCGCATATTGGCAATGGTATAAAGCAACCAGTTGCGGCGGATCAGACCAAACGTCCCGTTCAGGCGCTGGCATTCGATCCGGGTTCCCTTTTCAAAGGCGATGGCCTCGCCATTTTCCCGGATGCCGGCCATATCCTCACGGAACTGGGCCTCCAGCCGCTGCCGCACGATCTCAGCCCGCGTCAGCCCCCGCCCCAGCCAATGGGTCACCAAGGTCCAGCCGAAGGCAAAGGCGCAGACGGCAAAGAAGAAGGAGCCATGCACAACCAGCTCCGTCCCGAACAGGGAGACGGTCAACGGGGGCGACAACCGCCAGAGCTCACGGGCATAGAGCGTGATGGAGAAGACAGCCCCGAAGATGGTCGGCCCCATCGACAGCACATTTTCGACAAAGGCGTAGATATCTTCCTGTATCCGCTGCTCTGGGTGATCGACCTTGCGGTAGCGCTCCAGATGATAGAAGCGATCCTTTGCCATCCAGCGGTCGGTAATGCGGTCGGTCAGGTGCTGCCGCGCCCGCATCCGCAGGGTGTAGCTGGAAAAATCGCGCAATAGCGAGAAGGCGATCACGCAGACGCCCAGCAGAAGAATGACCGATAACAGGGGCGGAACGATGTCTGTCTTGCGCTCCACCAGAGCATTGGTCACCTCGGCCAGTTGGAGCTGGGCTTTCAGCATGACCATGCTGCTTCCCGCTTCCAGCCCGAACTTCATGGCCAGCAACGCCACACCGATAACAAGATCACTGCGCAGATAGCTGGCAATCAGCCGCGCGCCATAAGCGATATCGGCCCGCAACCCCTCTGAACGGGACTCAGGTGGCAGATCGGAGGAGACGACTTCAGTCACCACCGGATCGACCAGCGGCTGTGTCGATTGCATTTTTCAGGATTCCCCGTCTTATACCAAGCTGTGATGAATGGAACTTATCGCAAGCCTGGTACGGCAGCGACCGCCGCCGCGCGGCCCGTGCCGCGTGAAGCCAAGCCAACGGATGTTGGCGCCGGCGATAGAGGACCCTGATCAGAACCGTCAGGTTCTGATCAGGGCAACTGGGTTTCAGAACGACTTGGTGAAAGTCACACGGAAGGTGCGCGGCGGGGCCGAGGTGATTTGCGAAGTCGTCTCGAAGGGCTGGAAATTCTGCCGATCGAAGATATTGTCCACCGTCAGGTTGATCTTGTTGCCATTGACCGCGTAGGCCAAGCTGCCATTCACAGACAGGGACGAACGGTTCACCTGCAGATAGCGCCCCGTCAGCAGATCAGCCGTCTGGAACCGGGCGCTGTAATTCCCGCCCAAGCCCACATCCAGCTGTTCCTCTTCACCCAGGGTGAAGGTCTGAATCGCCCAGAGGTTGGCGGAATGCTGGGGGAAGCCGACATTGGTCCGGCGGATATTACCGATCTGGTCATCCGGCTTATATTTGGATTTCGAATAGACATAGCCCGCCAGCAGGCGGAGGCTGGGCGTGATCGTGCCCGCCAGTGACACTTCGTAATTCCAGGCATCCAGCCCCGGCACCGAGCGATAATAGCCGGGATGCAGGGGGTCATCGCGGGTTTCATAATCCGTGCTGACCTTGCTGGCGGAAAGGTTGACCGTCAACTTGTCATCCAGGAAAGCCCCCTTCGCGCCCACCTCATGCTGCTTGCGCAAGGTCGGGCGCAGGGTCGCGCCGTCAAAGCTGCGATTGAGCGAGGAGACGGGGATCAACGCATTGGCATAGCTGTAATAGGCGGATACCCAATCCGCCACATCATAGACCACACCGACATTGGGCAGGAACCGGTTGAACTCCGCCCTGACCGTCGGGGTCAACACACCGCCGCTATAGCGTCTGGCCTTGTCCTCATAATGTGTTTGGTTGGCCCCCAGCAGCAGATGGAAGGCATCCCAGGTAATCTGGTCCTGCAGCACGAAGCTGTATTGCTCGGCCCGTATCGGGGCGCGGGGCTGGTCTTTCGGGACGGACAGCAAGGGCGTTCCCGGCGGCAGAATGCCCGGCGGCACGTCGGTATCCGCTGTTCTCGTCTTCGTTTCAGAATAGTTGAAACCAGCAATCAGCTGATGCTGCAACCGCCCGGTGGAGAACTTGGCATAGAGATCGGCATATTGGCTGATCTGGCGCTGCCGGTCATAAGAGGCAACATTCTGAATATAGGCCCCCATCCCTGGCAGCATGAACAGGGGCGATTGCATCTGCGTCTCGCCCGTGGCCCGCTGCAACAGCCCACGATAACGCAGGGTCAGCGAGCCATCCGTTCCCAGATCGGCGATCTTGTCTTCGATACTGTAGGACAAACGGGTGGATTCGACCTGGCGATGCGCCTTGTCGGAAATATTGTTGCCATAGGGCGTAAAGCTGCCATTGGCCGGATCACAGAAATAGGTGTCCAGCAGCGGCGTGTCATTGCGGTACCATTGCAGGCTGGCATCGATCTTCAGATCATCGCGGCGCAGGCCGAAAATGGGATTGACCACCGTTTGTGACGGATCACGCCCACCACCCGGCTGCCGGTCGGCTGCCTGACGCAGCAGAACCAGACGGCCGGCCAGCCCCTCATCTTCCAGCAAGGTCCGGCCAACGTCAGCACCCAGAATATACTGGCCATTGCTGCCGCCCCCCAGGGTCACGTCACTGATCCGCCGCCCCGTCGCACGCTTGGGCACCAGATTGATCACGCCGCCCGCCACTTCCGATCCGGTCAGGATGGCCGCCGGCCCTTTCAGGACCTGAACGGATTCCACATCGCTGATCGGGGAATTGACGGAAAGGGCAGATGCCCGCAACCCGTTGACAAAATTGACATTCTGGGTAGAGAATTGCCCGATCTTCGGGGTTGTGGCGATACCGACCGCATAGCTGACGCCGGGGATATTGCGCAGCGCCTCCCCCACCGACAGGGCGTTCTGGCTTTCCAGCACCTCTTCCGTCACGGAATCCACTGTCGCCGGAATCTCCCGGGCCGGGGTGTCGGTACGCGTCAGCATACTGCTGCTGTCCAGCACGAAATCACGCCGGCGCGTCGCCACGACCAGGATTTCCACGGCATCTTCCCGGCGCACCACACTGACCTTGCCTTCAGCGGAAATATCCACATCAAAAGGCGTGCCCTTCAGAACCTGAATCAACGCTTCTTTCAGCGTGTAGCGGCCCCGGACCCCCTTGACCGGCACATTCGCCCCGTCCGGCAGGTTGATGGCGCTGGTGGCGCGGGCCTGTTCGGTGATGACACCAACCACATCCAACAAGCGGCCGTCGGCGACATCGAAATTATAACTTTCGCTGATCGGCGCCGCCATGGCTGCCGGGGACAGGATGGCCGAGGCAACAAGGCTGCCACCGACAAGGCTGGAAAACACGGTTCTCACGGAAGACCCCCAACGTTCTGAGATGACGCAGGCAAACGGCGACGGGCTTTCCCCCGGTTCTCACCACGCAAGGTGACAGTGAATATTTCACATTTTCATAATGTGCATATTTTATTTCACCGATTTGCCACGGCAAACATCTTAGTAATTGACAGTTTTATGTCTTGCCTCAGCGTGCGTAAGTCATTGCCTGGGAGTGCCCTGCCATCACGGGTCCGTGGGGGAAGCCGTGGGAGCTGGCTGGTCATCGCCATAGTCGTCATCCGCCGATCCCACCAGGGGCAAAGCAACCCCCCGGCGATATTCACCCGCCGACAGACCGAAGCGCTGGCGGAATAACCGGCAAAAATGGGAAAGGCTGCTGAAGCCCGCTTCATAGGCGATTTCGGATATCCGTTCCGTCCCCAGGGATAGCTGATAGGCGGCAGCGGAGAGCCGGGTTTCCATCAACAGCGTGGTAAAGCTGGTGCCCCGCGCGGCGCAGGTCTTATGCACGGTTCGCAGTGAATAGCCCAATGCCGCAGCCGCATCACGGGCGCTCAAGCCTTCCTGGCCATAATTCAGGCAGATGAAGGCAAAAATCTCCTGCATCCGCCGTTCGGTGAACACGGCCCCCTGTCGCGCGGACTCATGTTCATTCACCTGCGCCAGCAAGGCTTCTTTCAGCAAGGCAGACAGCAGGCGCCCTGCTGACGCCACCCAGACCCCATTGCCCTTTTCCGCCATGGCCCGGACCAACTGCGCCAGCGCACTGGCACCGATGAAGCCGGCCGGAATGAACGTCTCGGTAATGACCCGGGTGGCTTCGGCAAGTTCCCGCAGGCACCACCAGATCGGCAAAGCAAGAATGATGAGTTCGATCGGCCCTGAAGCGTGAAGCTCATTGCCATTCACATCCGTCAACAGCACCGCCTCCCCAGGCCCTAAACGGCGATGGCCACTCCACTGCATGACAGAAAGCGAACCTTTTTCGACCAGCACCAGACGGCATTTCAGATCATTGGGGTTGGCCATGCCCACGCGCTGGCCATTGAACTGGAAGGCATCGGCGCTGATCTTGTGGATCAGGGCCAGTTCGGTGGGAATAGTGATCAACTGCCATTCCTGCGGCAGCGTGGAGGAAGATGCCATGGCGCCGAATGCCGCCTGCATTTCCTCCCACCTGACATCCATCTCCGCCGACATCGTCATCACCTGCCCCGATGCTTGAAATCGTCGCCAACGCCCCTTGCTGGCATGGGTTTGCGCCGATCCGTCAATGCGCCATGGGCAGAGGGGGAAAGGAAGCGTAAATTATAACGGATGCACTCTCAGGCAAATCAACGGGCACCAGATGGAAAGCCGCAGGTGCCCACCACCTACCCTCTTTCCAGTCTGATACCGCCATAATTACGGCGCATTCCCATATCGACCAGATAAGGGGAATGCGCTGTGGGGCAAGCCAGGTTCAGCGGGCCCCGCCGACCAGCATCCGGTCGATCCGCACCGTCGGCTGGCCAACACAGACCGGCAATTGCTGGCCGGCCTTGATGCAGATGCCCGCATCCAGGGCCAGGTCATGGCCGGTCATGGAGACATGGCGCAGCGCCTCATGTCCCATGCCGATTAGGGTCGCCCCCATCACCGGGGCTGTGACCTTGCCATCTTCGATCAGATAGGCTTCGGTGGCGGTGAAGTTGAATTGACCGCTGGTGATATCCACAGTCCCCCCGCCGAAAGAGACGGCATAAAGCCCGTTGCCCACACTGGCGATGATCTCCTGCGGGTCATGTTGCCCGGCCTGAAGATAGGTATTGGTCATGCGCGGCATGGGCAGATCGGCATAGGATTGCCGGCGGCCATTCCCCGTCACCCCCACGCCCAACAGCCGGGCATTCATCCGGTCCTGCATCAGCCCAACCAGACGCCCCTTGTCGATCAGCAGGTTGCGCGCACCCGGCGTGCCTTCATCATCAATGTTGAGCGCGCCGCGCGCGCCTGCCACCGTGGCATCATCCATGACGGTGACACTGGGATGGGCGATCATCTCCCCCATCATGCTGGCGAAGACGGAGGAGCGTTTACGGTGCGCATCCCCTTCCAGCCCGTGCCCGACGGCCTCATGCAACAGCACACCGGGGAAACCGGGGCCCAGCACCACCGGCATTTCACCCGCCGGAGCCGGGCGCGCATCCAGCAATGTCAGCGCCATGCGGGTGGCCCGGTCAGCCATGGCGGACAGATTTTCCTCTGTCACGGCGGACAGGGCCATACGCCCGCCCAAACTGGCCGAGCCATTGGCCCGACGGCCGCCGGCCTCGGCCAGGACCGACATGTTGATTTCAATCAGGGGGCGGATGTCGGCGGCCAGGGTCCCGTCGCTGGCTGCAATCAGCACCAGCGTGTCGGTGACGCTCAGCCGTGCCATCACCTGGCGGATACGCGGATCGGCCGCCCGCGCCAGCCCATCCAGACGGCGCAACAAGGCGATGCGCGCAGGTGATTCCAGCCCGCCCCCTGCCGCCACGGGCGGATAGGCCGCGCCCCCGCCCCGGGGGCCGGCGGAAAGATCGACACCACCGGCCTCAGACGCATCCCGGCCCAGGCGGATCATGCTGCGATTGGCCTCCACCAGGGCCTGCAAGGCACGGGGTGTCAGGTCGCTGGCATAGGCGAACCCCACCTTCTCCCCGGCAATGGTCCGGGCCCCAACCCCTCGGGTGATGGAGAAGGCGCCACGGGTGACGCGGCCCTCCTGCAGCATCCAATCCTCCTGGCTGCCGCTTTCAAAATAAAGATCGGCGTGATCGATGCCTTTGCCGCTCATCGCTTCCAGCGTCCGGCCCAGGCTATCCAGATCCAGCCCCTCCGGGGTCAGCAGCACTTGCCGGGCGTGGGCGATCACATCGTTGCACGAAGATATCAGCATGGTTTTCAGCCCCCCGTGACCTGCAGGGTTTCAATCAGGATGGAACCGGTGCGCACCGCGCCGGCGCGGTGCGTATCGCTGCCAATGGTGACGACGCCGCGCAGAATGTCGCGGATGTTCCCGGAAACCATCAGATTGTGAACCGGATAGGCCACCTGCCCCTGTTCCACCCAGAAACCGGCCGCCGCCTTGGAATAGGCACCCGTCACCGGGTTGACATTGCCACCCAGAAATTCGGTCAGCCACAGGCCCCGCTGCAGGCGGGTCAGCATCTGCCGTTGATCGCCACCGGGCTGACGGCTGCTCAGGGTCAGATTGCCGTAACCGTCAGCGCTGCCGGTCGATTGCATTCCCAGCTTGCGGGCAGAGGCCGAACTCAGGAAAAGTCCCGATACAACACCCCCTTCCACAATGGCACGGGTTCGGCCCGCCACACCTTCCCCATCATAGGCTCGGCTGGCGAGGCCGAAGGGCTCCAGCGGCTCCTCGATCAGATCGATATCGTCCGGCAGCACCGTCTGGCCCAACGCGTCGGGCAGGAAGGTGGCGCGCTGGTGCTGCGCCCGCCCACCCAGGGCGGCGCACAACTCCCCCACCAGACTGGACGCAACCGTGGCATCAATCAGCACCGGCCCGTTCCAGGCCGGCACGGGCCGGGCATTCCGCTTATCCAGGGTCCGCCGTGCCGCCAGCGCCCCCAACGCCTCTGGCGACAGCAGCGCCTGGAAGTGGCGGTCCTGCGACTGCCAGGCATCCCGCACCATGGCCCCATCATTGCCAGCCAGGGCCACACACCAGGACTGGTGAAAGGAACTGCTACCGGTGCGCAGGAAACCCTGGCTGGTGGCCAGGGCCCAGCGCCGGTCGTGGCTGGCCATGCCGGCCTCCAGCACCCGTAAGGCCCCGTTACCCGTCTCCAGGGCGGATTCTTCGGCCTGCAGCGCCCGATCCTCCAGCCCGTCCATCCCCATTGCAGAAGGGGCAAACAGGGGAATATCGGGCGTGTCAAAGGCCATCAGGGCCGGGGCGGCCAACCCGGCCGCCTCGTCGGGTTCAACCTGGGCGGCAATGGCGCGCGCATGGTCCACGGTCCGGCGAACATCCTCAGCCGCCAGGGATTGCGAATGGGCCTGGCCGGTTCTGCCACGGTCATAAATAGTGACGGACAGCGAATAGCTGCCATCGCGCACGGCGCTGTCCAGCGACCGGTTCACCACCCTGACAGTGCCGCCCGCCATTTCCTCAACAGCACACAGAATATCGGCTACCCCCATGGTGCGGGCATGTGAAATCACTGACTGCGCGACATCGGCCATATGCTGTGCGCTTGTCAGCAGATTGGAACCGGCATCCCCCGGATCGGTCTGTCCGCGATGATTGACCATTTTTGATATTCTACCCCTCGATCATCTCCGAAAATGGCAGGTACTCTTGGCATCAACCGTGACATGCGCCTTGATGACGGGACGCAATGCAGGAAGCCGAGCAAGGTGCTGCGCACTTGCCCCGTGGAGCCGCTTTGAATGGGTTTAGGGCATTCGACCGCTGATCTCTTGCCCTCTGAAGCCCGCCTGATTGCTCCAGAGCGCAAGACGGGCAGGTTCAGGGCCGGCAGCCCTCTTTTCACGGCCCGTCGCACCGCCATTCAGGGGGCGGCAGCACCCAATTGCCACAAGACAAAGGCCATTTTGGTGATTTCCACGCGGAACTGACCCGGAAGGCGGCTTATTTGCATTGAGAATTGCCCCATGTGACCGTTCCCCCTGCGCGTTGAGCGACGGGGGGCACTGGAGTGATCGACATGGGACTTTTGAATGTCATCCGCCGTTTGGCCTTGCGTGAGAAGGTCCAGCTTCATGTCGCTTCTCCTTGCAAAAAGGCTCGCGCCCCTCCGCAATTGTGCGACAGGGTTTTGCAAGGCACGGACCCGCACACCGCCGTCGGTTTTGCGGCCTTGCGGAAACGGTCGATTTCGCCCGCTCACGTGGCGCGCCGTGGCGGCCGTAGGCGCGTCTGGGAACCAGGGAAGATCGCCTTCAGCGAGGCATGCCCGCTATGCTGACTACCTGTAGCGGTAAGACATTCTTGCCATTCCCCAATACCTCCCCGTACTCTCCGTCACCCACGTCACCGTCCGGCGCACATCGTCCACTGAAGGAAATCGATGCTGACCTGAAGGGGGTGATTGGCCGAATTCAAACGATGCTTTGGGAGGTGATGGAATGATTCTCGGGAAACGTGATCTGCTGACGCGCTTACGGCGGCATCTGGCGTTGGCTCAAAGCCTGGACATCGCCGTGGCCTGGGCAAAGCCGTCGCCTGCCCTGACCGACGTGCTGAAGTTCGCCAGAACGGCAAAGGAAAAGCCGCGCGTCATCGTCGGGATCTCGGGCAATGTCACGAACCCGGCTGCGTTGCGTCAGTTATCAGAGTCCTGCCACCTCAAAGTCACCAGGGGAGAGCGAGGAATCTTTCACCCCAAGTTCTATCGGTTCGTGAACGGCGATCGCTCGATCTGCTGGATCGGCAGCGCAAACCTGACGGCGCGAGGTTTTAGCCTGAATGACGAGGCCGTTCATGAGTTCATCGACGACGGCAGCGCCAAATCTTGGTTCGACGCGCTATGGAAATCCTTGCCCGACGACACGTCGTCGGACATGGAGGATTACATTGAGTCGTGGAACCCGGCCGAGCCTGATTGGGGACATCAGGCGCCGACGGTCAAGGCGCCGTCCGATCACCCGTTCCACCTTCTCGCGAATGGACGGGTGCGGGATTGGCCGGGTTACGTCACGGCGCTAAGGGCATGCGACGCCTACTGGCTCGACCGTGAATGGCACTTCTCCGTGTTCGGAGAGGTCAGAAGCTACACCGACACGATTGCCGCCGGAAACATGGTTGTTAAAAGCCGGAACTGGCAAAGATTTTCCGAACAGGAAATCTCCATCATCATGGGCGACAATGACCCTGAAGGACTGACCGGCTATGGGTTGCTTGGCTCCATGAAGGGCGCGGCGAAAGCCATGAGCAGCTTCAGAAAGGACGACACGGTAAGGTCGATCATCCAGAATGCGATCCTGCCGCTGGAAACATCGAAAAACCTGCCAGCTGACGCCGCGCAGGCGCTCGCCACCATCAGCGATATCAACCGCTTCAACCACGGCGTCGCCACGAGGCTAATCACGCTGATGCGGCCGGATGCCGCCGTGTCGGTGAACAGCCAGTCGATAAAGGGGTTGGCCGCGCTCAGCGGCCTGCCGAAGACGACGCTTGGAACGCCAAGGAATTATGAACGTCTCCTCAACTGGGTTGCCGACCAGCCCTGGTTCGATGTGCCGGAACCGGAAGATCCAGAAGAAAAGCTCATGTGGACGATGCGGGCCGCCCTGCTGGATGCCTTTGTCTACATGTCTCACGACGGTGACGAATGACCCTTGGCCGTCCCATCCGCCAGTCCAGCCGGAACGCTACACACACGAGCGCACTGGACTGGTGACGACGATCCGCGGCTACATCGGCGAGCGCCTCATCTTCGTCAACGTTTTCAAGGCCGTTGCCGAGTGGAAGGACGAGGGTGAGCGGCGCTGGACGTACATATTCGAGGACGGCAGCACCCGTACCATCGTCTCGCCGCATCCCGGCGAGCCGCTCGCGTGAAGGCACTGCCTTGCAGGACGTGTTCCCGGTGTTCTGGTGTTCCGGCCCGCCCCCCCCGCCGCAAGGGGCATCGTCCTCTATTCGGCGGCACCGGCCACCACCTTTGATACGGACACCTTCCGGACACAGAATTCAGGCACCGATTCGCCGGACAGCAAAAACCCCAGCAAGACATTGATCTTGCTGGGGTTTTCTTTTGGATGCGGCGACACGATGTTGAAGCCGAATAACGACGGGCCAACCCAGACATTGGGATAGATTTCCAGGTCCTTGGCACGCGGCAGCTTGCCCTGGCGCACTAGGTCCAGATTATGCTGCACGCGGGGATCCGGGCTGACATAACTTTCCAGGGTCTGACCGCGCGGCAACTGCATCTCGATCGACTGGCGGGCATAGTCGATATGGGTATGGTCGAGCAGCCGCTGCGCGTAGTCCCAGGCCTCCTCCTCCGTCTCCCGCACGATGACCTGCAGGCGGGTGCCGTAATTCAGGGTGCGGTCGATCTTCGATGCCTCTGCCGCCACGCGGCGGAACTTGTCGCCCAGCTTCGGCGGCGTGTCGGCGAAGCTGAGATAGGTGTCCAGCAGCTTCACCGAATGGGCGACGCCAGCAGACGACGTGCCCGCGCCCCACAGCGGCACGCCGTCGGGCTGGATGGCGCGCAGGGGCGCCTCCCGCACCCCGCGCCGGCCCAGCCCATATTCAGGCGGGGCCGCGGCCAGCTTCACATATTTGCCAGCATAGCCGTCGCGCTGGCCCTTATAGAAACGCTGAAAGGCGTCCCAATATTCAAAGCTGAAATCATAGCGCTCGTCATGTTCGTAATTGACGCCGAACACGGGCAGCACCGTGTCATTGCCATTCACGACATTATAGGCCATGCGCCCGCCGGAGAACCGGTCCTGGGTCAGCGCGATCTGGGCCAGCTTCACCGGCGACAGCAGCCCCGGATGGATGGCGGCCAGAAAGCGCATGCGCTTGGTCACCCCGATCATGGCGGATGACACCGTCAGCACCTCGTCCCCCAGGCCCGTCCCCAGCAGCGCGCCATAATAGCCCAACCGGTCGATGGTCACGGCCAGTTGCTGCATGTGCCGGAAATCGGTGTTCCACCGCCCCTGCGGTTCCCAGGGAAACGGGCCGTCAGGGGCCGTGAGGTACCAAAGGATCTTAACCGCCATGATGGGGTTCCTCTTCTCGGACGGGATCAGAAGCGGACGGTGAACGTCGCCTGGAACGAACGCGGGGCCAGCGGCTGCAGGAATTCGCCCCCGGTCAGCGCGTTCAAGAAATTATGCTGGTTGGTCAGGTTGATGACGCGGACCGACAGATCATAGGAAGGCTGCCGGTAATAAAGCGTCAGGTTGGCCTGGTATCCGTCGGGGACGGTCACGCTCTGGCTCAGGTTCGTGTAGAATTTGCCCGTGTACCAGACGGCCAGTTCGCCGCCGAAACCGTTATCCAGATGGTAATCGACAAAGCCGTTCAGCGAATATTTCGGCACGCCCGGCAGGGCATAGCGCCCACCCGTGCGCCCGATCAGGCGGTTGCTGTCGCCGAACACGGTGGCATTGTCCGCCACAAAGCCGAACGGGCTGAACCCGCCGGGGATGATGAAGGTATTAACGGCATTCAGCTTGGTGAAATTCAGCCCACCCGACAGATTGTCGGAATGTTCATAGCGAACCGCCGCCTCGATCCCTTTGATGCGGACGCGCGCCATGTTGCCGCTGGTATCGGGTGACAGGTCGCGATACTGCACAAAGCCATCGGCCGATGCGAACAGCTTGCCGGGAATGGCGTCCCATTTCACGCCGCCCTCATACAGTTCCGACAGGCTTTTGAACGCCAGCGGGTTCAGCTTGTTGCCGGCACCCCAGGTCAGGAAATTGCCGAAGACACCGGTATTGACGGCCTTGGACCGGTCATAGGTGGCGTAGAAGGTGGTGTCGGCCACCGGCTTCACGAACAAGCTGGCCTGATAGCTGGGCAGCGTGTAGCTGTCCTTGTCTCTATATTCCTGTGCCGTTGTGCGGAAGACGGGATTGTGGATATAGGCAGTGATGCGGGAGACATTGACACCCAGATTCAGGCCGACCACATCGGCGAAGCGGAAATTCTGCTGGGTGAAGCCGCTGATCTGCCGGATATAGCCGTTGGAGGTGTAGACGGCGCCCGCCGGCGGAAAGCCGCCCAGTTCCGAATAATAGCCGTCATTGACCGGCACCATGACCGGCAGGTTCAGATAGCCGAAATAGGGCGACGGCTGCGGCACGCCGGCGGCCCCGATCCAAGATCCCGACGCCTCGTTGGCCTGCTTCAGCCCATATAAGGCCGCCGGCGTGATGGTCGACGGGTCCTGCGTCAGGTCATAGGGATTGTAGTTGAAATTGTTATTGGCCGAGAGCGCCCGGTAACGCAGGTTGCGATAGGCGCCGCCCGTATTGCTCTGCCAGTCGACGGCCAGTCCACCCAGATTGAAATCATACTTGCCGCGCGCTTCCAGCCGCTGATCCCACAGGGTGCTGCGGTTCTGGTAGATGAAGGAGCCGACGCTGTCATTATTGTTGATGGAGCGCTGGTAATAGGTGGAGGACAGGAAATCCCAGTTGGCCGACAGTTCATAGCCGATCTGCAACTGGCTGATATACCGCTTGGCCGTATTCTTGTCCTCCGGCCGGCCGGAACCGGTCGAGCCCTCGATCTTGGTCAGGCCGTTGCCGGGAATGGTCGGGTCATAGACCCAACCGACGATGCTGCCCGCCGCACCGGCGCTGCTGTTGGGCAGCGCGCCCAGGATGGTGGGCCGGCAATATACTGGGCCTGGGCATTGCGCGTGCGCAGCTGATACCCGACCGGTGCCGCCGTGGGGTTGGCGGAGGTGAAGACGGGGGAGATGATCCGCCCGTCGGTCAGCCGGATCAGCGGCGTGGCCCGGCCGGCATAGTAGGAGCCGAAATGATCGACCAGTTCCTGGGTCGGCCGGTTCCAGCCGCGGGTGATGTTGAAATCATAATAATTGTCGTAGGAGCCGTTCCAGTCGACCGTCAACCGCTCCCGCGGCTTCCAGGACGCGGCTTCCAGGACAGGGCGGCATAGGTGCTGTCGTAATTATTCTCGACATTGTCGTAATAGGTGCCGCCGCGCTTGCCCTTCACACTGATGCGATAGGCCAGCGTCTCGTCGATGGGCCCGCCCGTGTCGGCCGTGATGGCGAAGTCGGGATAGGTTTCCTTCGTGCCCGACACCCAGGTGCCCAGCTCGGTATTGACGAAGCTGCGCTGCTTGTCGAAATAGGGCTTCTTGGTCAGATAATTGACATAGCCGCCCGTGGCATTCGACGGGCCGAAGATCACCGATGACGGGCCGGCGACAATATCCGCCCCCTCGAACGCGTTCAGGTTCAACGGATGGTCATTGCCGTCCTTATAAATGCGCTGACCATTCTGGAACACTTCCGACGCCAGCCCGCGCAGGGTGGGGGCGGCGCTGTTGCCCTGGCCGCCGCCGCGCGTGATGCCGGGGGCATATTTCACATAATCGTCGGTGCTGCGGATAGGATCATGCGTGGTGTGGGTGCGGGCATTACGCCAGAACCGGTCCAGGTTGAATTTTTCCTGCACCGCGCTGGCCCCCAGCAGGTCAAACAGGCCCCCGCCGACCTTCAACGAGGCGTGATCGGAAGCGACGCGGGCATGGGCGACGGCCAGGATGGCGTCGGTCGTCAAGGCTTCATCGGCCGGTTCAGCCAGCGCCCGGTCATAGATTTCCGCCGCATTGCGCAGCAGGATTTCCGCAGCATAGACGGCGGACGTGAACTCCCCGATCTGCTTGATGACATGCGGTTCCTGGGTGATATGGTCGACGCCACCTTCGATCCAGGCACGGGAATGATGGCGCAGATAATCGATGGCGGCGTCCAGCGCACCGCGCGCAATACCGGTGTCAATGGCAGCATGCAATATCTGAGGCCGCGTCAGCACAGCACGGTTGGTGCCGCGGTTGCGCTGGGGGGCATGATGGGATCGGCAAACTGGCGGATCTTCGCTTCCACCGCATCATAGGAGCCGACAAAGGCGAAGCCCGGCGGAATGCCGACATAGCCGAAGCCACCCCACAGGTGCGGCTCGATGAACAGATCCGCGAACCCGTTCACCTCCTTCTCGTTGTACCGCTTGTACCGGGCCTTGTTGGCATCCGACAATTGTTCGGATCGTTGCGCCGTGGCCTGCACGATTCCGGCCTTCACGCCTTCATCGAAGAAACGCTTGGCCTCCTTGAATGCCTCCTCATCCGTCTCCCGCACGATGACGTCGACGGACAGGCCGAAACGGATCTCATCTGTCCGCCCATATTCACGGGCCAGCGCCTTCACATCGGCGATATGGCCGGCGACGATGTCCGGACGCTCTGCCAGCACCAGATAATAATTCGCATGCCGGGCCGCCAGCCGTTTGGCTGCGGGCGAGGTGCCGGCTGAGCAGATAATGGGAAGGGGCGACCGCCGCAGCGGCCCGCGCAGACCCAGCCCGTTCGCCTGATAATATTTGCCTTGGTACTGGAAACTTTCCTGCGCCCAGAAGCCCTTGACCACGTCCAGGAACTCGATGGCCCGCTCATAGCGGTCATCATGGGCCAGCGGATCGCCCAGCGCCCGCTGCACAGCATCCGACCCGCCCTGGATGATGTTCCAGACCAGCCGACCGCCGCTGGCACGCTGGAAGCTGGCCGCCATCTGGGTGGCCTGCCAGGGGCTGAAATGAAACGGGTGAAAAGCATCGACGAACCGCAGCCGCTTCGTTTCCCGCGCCAGGATGGCAGAAATGATCCACGGCTCGTCCCCGAACGGCGCGTTCACCAGCAAGGCACCGGCGAACCCGTTCAGTTCCGCCGCCCGCGCGACCTGGGACAGATAGTCAATATAGGTGAAGTCATCCCCAATCCGGAAATTGGAAACAGCCCCCGTGCTTTCTGCTGGTAACCGGTTCCAGTCACCACGGTTGCGGTTGTCACCCGGAATGTACTGGGTCTCCCCATGCAGGGGCAGTCGCGAGAAAAACTCTATCGGCATAACAATCCCCATATTTTTGATGGGAATTAAGCAACAAACATGCCACATCATGGTGTGCAAAACGGATGGGTTTCCGCATGCGGCACTGTTGATGATTTTAGAACAATCGAGTGGTTAAATTTCATCAATCTGCGCAGATATGGTCAAGCTTTCGTGCCGCTGGTATCATTGATTTTTGATTTTCCTTGCCTCCATGAAAACGGCATCCATCCGCCAATGGCGGTTATGATAATGCCCTTCCCATTCATGCCAACCGGAATGTCTGCGGAACTGGCCGAGATGACCGGCTTGGATCACCTGATCAGCCGTCACCGGTTCCTGCTGATAAAAATCAGGCCCGACATAAAGGGCATCGGCACGACAATAAAGCTCGCACATGAAACAGGTCTGGCAATCATCCTGCCGGGCAATGATGGGAGGGGCGGCTGATACTGCCTGAAACACATTGGTGGGACAGACACGGACACATTCATTGCAGCCGGTGCAGCGATCAATGACCAGCAGTTCGATCATTTGAGAATATCCCTTTGCCCGTCCTGTTGCCAGCCCACCCAAAGACGCCCCAAGCCCCCAACCGCCAAGCGGCTTGCATATTGCGGGTGGGGGTTCGGGTAATCCTGTCTTTCATGCAGGCCACGGCTTTCCCGCCGGGCCAGGGCTGCCTGGTTACACCAGCGTGCCACCGCTACCAGGGCTGCGGCTTCCCGGCTGCGGGCGGGATCAGGTTCGGCGGGCTGACCACCCAGTTCATCCCACAATCCATCCAACAGGGCGAGCGACCGATCCAGAACAGCCCCGCGCCGAAACAGTATCTTGTCATAGGGCAGCATTTCGCCCTGAACAGCGGCAATGGTGGTGGCACGGTCGGGTGCGCGGTGGGGGGTACGAGGCCGCAGACCGGTGCGGCCCAGCGCCTCCACCTTTTCCCCCACCCGGACACCGGATCGGCGAGCCCGTTCTGCGGCCGCCTGCCCCGCCCAACGACCCGACGAAAGCGCCCAGGCCGAATTCTGGGCCCCGCCACCGGATGTGGCACCGGCCACATTTTCCCGGGTGGCGGCATCACCTGCAGCAAAAAGCCCGGGCACGGCAGTGGCACAATCCGGCCCCGTCAGCCGTACTCCACCCACACCCCGGATTGTTCCTTCTCCATGAAGGGTGATGGGGAAACGCTGCCGGTAGGGATCGATCCCTTTGCGTACAAAGGGCAACATGACGTTCGGGGAGATCAGGTGCAGTTCATCCCGGAAATGCTGGGGCATCCGGTCCAGGCAGCATGTGACGGGCCCCTGCATCAGCGCCAAGGCCAGGGGGCGTGTGGACTCCATCGGATTGATATCCAGTTCGCGCCCTGCCCCGTCAAAATAGCGGGCAAAGGCATAGGACATGGATCGGGTCATATTTGAAAAAGCCGGAGCAACCGTGTGATAGGTGGAAAATTCCATGCCACTGAAATCGGCCCCCGCCTCCGCCGCCATCAACAGCCCGTCGCCCGTGTTGGTGTGCGCCCCCAGCAGGCCCGAGAGAAAAGCACAGCCGCCGGTGGCCAACACCGTGCCCCCCGCCCGTACCTGCCAATAACGCCCTTCCTGCCGGCGCCAGCCACGGGCACCGGCTATCGCGCCATCGCCATGGCGCAACAACTCCAGCGCGGGGCTCTGGTCCAGGATCACCACCCCCAGATCGACAATCTGCTGCCGCAAGGCCCGCATATATTCCGGCCCGCGCAAGGCCCTATATCGCACCTCCCCCTTCTCGTCACGAGGAAAGGCATAATAGCGGGCAAGGGTGGGAAGGGTCTGCCAGGTTTCCTCAACCACCCGCGCCATCCAGGCGGGATCGGCCAGACCCTGCCCCCGTTCAGCCCGCGCGGCAATGGCAGTGGCCCGTTTTTCCGGATCGGGCGGCACCCACCAATGGCCGGGACCAGCGGTTGCCGTCACCCCGCTGGTCCCGCAATAGCCCTTATCAGCCAGCACGACGCGGGCACCGGCCTGTGCTGCGGCAGCGGCGGCCCAGGCCCCGGCCATGCCACCGCCCAGCACCAGCACATCCGCCGTCAGGGTGATATCGTCCATCCCGCCCGTCCCGACCCAATCATCCAACTGACAATGTTGGCTAAATACAGGGCCGTAAAAATCAAATATTCGAAATGATTGAATGATGCGGCGCTTGATCCTTGGCTTCAGCGCTCCCCAAGCACCGCATCACCTGTGCCTGCCCCGATCAGAAGCTGTAGGTCAGGCGGGAATAATAATAACCACCACTGATCCCCCAGGGGGAAAGCTGGTTATAGCCGCCGAACCCGTTGACCGGGATATTGGCGGCCTGCCGCCGGTCGGGATAGATGTCGAACAGATTGTTCGCCCCCAACTCCAGTGACAGATTATCGGTGATCCGCTGGGAGAGGGTGAGATCGGTGATCCAACGCGGATCGACACTATCATCCAGGGCCGGGTTGCTGGCATCACGCTGCCAGACCCGCCCGAAACGGGTCACCCGCAGTGAGGCGCCGAAGCCTTCCCATTTGTAATTGGCCGACAGGATCAGCTTGTTGCGCGGCGTCGCCTCCGTCAGATAGCTCTGCTTCTGCCGATCGAACAGCACCAGCCCGGCGGCCTTCAGGGCGGCCGGCGTGTCCTTCAACCCGGTGACCTTGGTCCGGTTGAGGTTGAAGGCAACACCGGTGCGCAATGTCTGCCCGTTCCCCAGATCGAACGGGTAATCGGCCACCAGATCCAGCCCGCGTGTGCGGGTATCGACCGCATTGGTGTAATAGCTGCCGCCGGCGATGGTGGGGTCGATGCCATTGGCGGCAAAGATATTGCTGACCACCGAGCCCGCCAGGGTGCCAGTGGAGACGATGCGGTCATCGATTTTCACCTGATAGGCATCAATGGTGATGTTCAGCTTGTCCAGCGGCGTCACCACCAGCCCGGCGCTGAGGCTGACGGATTTTTCCGGGTCCAGCGGCTGCGCCCCCAGGGCGCGGGCCGCCGGGCTGTCCACCGGCAATGCCTTGATATCCAGCGGTGACAGCACACCATTATTGGAACGGAAGATGGTGGAGGAGGAGGCATAGAGCGACTGGGCCAGGGCCGGCGCGCGGAACCCGGTGCTGACCGTGCCCCGCAGCGCCAGCTTGTCACTGAACGCATAGCGGCTGGACAATTTGCCGTTCAGCGTATCGCCGAAATCGGAATATTTCTCCCACCGCCCGGCCAGGCCCAACTGCCATTCCTTCGTGATATCGCCTTCCAGATCGGCATAAAGCGACACGCTGTCGCGGTCCAGCGACCCGGCCTCCGATGGGCGGAAGCCAGAGAAGACCTGGCTGCCGCCACTGGGCTGGGCCCCGGCATTGGGGCCACTGGTGGGGCGATAGCTGCCCAGGATGTAGGAATTCAGCTCCCCGGCCTCGATCGCATATTTCTCCCAGCGATATTCCGCGCCCAGAGTCAGGGTCAGCGGGCTGGCGAACAGGCCGGTATCCAGGGCCCGGGTCAGTTCAGCATTGTTGGTCACCTGATCAAAGATCAGCCTTCCATCATAGAAATCGCGCTGGCTGGTCGGCCCCAGGCTGGCATTCAGGGAATTGCGGACATAATAGGCCGCCTCGTTGCGGCCATAGGCGGTGGAGATGTCCCAGTCAAAACCCAGCAGCCCCTCCCCCTTGGCGCCGGCCACCAGTTGCGTATCGTCGGAGATGATTTCGATGATGGGGGTGAAACCGTTGGGATAGATGGCGGGAATATTGTTGACGCTGTTGGGGCTGCGGAAATTGAACCAGCCGCGCGCTTCGCGGTGGGCATAGCTGCCGAAGGAGTAAACCTTCACCGTCTCGCCCAGCGGCTTCTCCCCATTGTAAAGGAAGCTCTGCGAGCGGGATTGCGGGTCGCCGTAATTCAGGATGGAGCGGCGGTCGGCGGTGGCCTCACGCGGATCAAATTTCAGACCCGGCGGCAGCAGGGCCGCATCATAACGGGCAACCGTGGTGCTGACCGGGTTGTTATTGGCATCCAGCAGCGGATAAAGCTGACCGCGATTCTGCTGCGCCCGGTTGGAACGTTCATGATAGCGCACCTCCGCATCCACCGACAGGAAGCCGCCCTCATCATCGCTGAAACCCAGATTGGCGGATACCTGACCGGTGGTGCCGTCGCCCTTGTAATATCGCCCGCCGGACAGGGTGACACGCCCACCCGTCTTGGTGCGGTTGGGGATGAAATTGATCACCCCGGCAATGGCATCAGAACCATATTGCGCCGAGGCACCATCGCGCAGCACCTCGATCCGCTCAATCGCCCCTTCCGGCAGCAGGTCCAGATCGACCGGCGTGCCGTAGGTCGTATAGCCCAGGATGTTCAACACGGCGGAGGGGTGCCAGCGTTTGCCATTGACCAGCACCAGCGTCTGGTCTCCGGACAGGCCGCGCAGGTTGGTCGGGCGGATGATCAGGCTGGCATCGGAACCGACGCGGGCCGGCAGGTTGAAGCTGGGCAGCAGGCTGTTCAGCTTCTCATTCAGGCCGGGCTTGCCGGTTTCGGCCAGCGCGTCGGCGCTGATGACATCGATGGGGGCCAGGCTTTCGGCAATGGTGCGGTCGGTCCGGCGGGTGCCGGTGACGATGATTTCGTCCAGCGCAGCCGTTTCCGCCACCTGAGTGGTCTGGGCCAGCACGGGGAAGGCGGGCAGCAAGGGTAGGGTCAGCAGCGCAAGCGCGCCGGTGCGAATACGTGACATTTGGCTCTCTTCCTGTTGATTTTGTTGGCTTTGGCACAAGGGGGGCCGTTCCGGCGCGCAGGTTGGCGCCGGTTGCGGCATGAAAGCTGGTCGGGTGATGGGGGGCTTCTATTGACCCGTCATCCCGGCTTCAGGTCGGGATGACGGGAAATGCCGGCGAAGAGGAAACGCCCCTACTTTTGTACCTTGGCGGCGAGGAACTCGATCTCCACCAGGGCGCCGGGCAGCACCAGGCCCGCCACCTTCACGGTGCTGCGGGCGGGCTTGTTGGGCTGGGCCGGGGTGCCGAAATGGCGGCTCCAGGCCTTTTGCAGGCCGGCGAAATCAATCTCCCCACCCTTGCCCGGATCGCCCACCAGATAGACATGGGCCTGCACCACATCACCGAAGCCCAGCCCCTGGGCCTTCAACCCGGCCTCCAGCTTGGACAGGACAGAAAGGGTCTGGGCTTCTGTATCGCCATAGGTTTCCACACTGCCCTTCGGGGCGTCGGGCTTGGCCACCGCCGGCAAGGCACCGGACAGATAGGTCAGGGTCGCACCCGGCGGCACCGTGACGGCGGCGGCAATCGGGAAATCCGATCCGGGGATCGGGGTGCGCACAATCTCCCCGGCCTGGGCCGGGGCAGCGAGCGGAAGACCCAGCCACAGCAGGGCCAGCAGACGAAGCGGAACGCGCATGGGATCAACCTTTCAGACTGGTTTTGATGTCGGCACCGCCGGCGGCGGTCCGGTGGGCAATGGCCGTGACGGCACGCTGGGCCGACAGCACGGCCCCTTCCTGCCAGCTTGGAAGCTGGCTCAGATGCGCGCCGGCCAGATGGATGGGGCCGATGGGCTGGTTCAGCAGGGCATAGGCGGCGGGGTCATTGCCATCCACCTCCCAATGCAGCCACGGCCCCTCGTTGAAGGGAATCAGCCGCCAGTTGATGGCCAGCCCACGCTGCAGATGGGGGGCGCTGCCGGGATGCACCCGGGCCACCGCCGCCCGGGTGCGGGCCACCTGTTCGGCCAGCGGCAGCGCCTGGAAGGCGGCGGCATTGGCCCCGACATTATAGGCACCGACCAGCAACCCGGTGGGCGCGTTGAAATGGTCGGACGGATACCAGATCAGGCTGTTCTCCCCCCCGGTGAAGGAGATGCCGCCATAAATCTGCTCCGCCTCCCAGAAGCGCGGGGCCTCAAACGCCACCTTGTTGGCATGGTCATAGGTGGCAGCGGCGATGGCGGCCTTCACCGGGGCCGGGAAATCATTGTCGGTGCGGGCCAGGATAGGCAGTGGCAGGGTGACAATGGCCTGATCGACCAGCAGCCGCTGCTCCTTTCCCGTGCCATTGTCCCGCCAGGTAATGGCCACCCCGTCGCCCGCCCGGCGGATGGATGTCACCACTGCCCCGCGCCGGATGGTGCCAGGGCGCAGGCTGGCGCCCAACGCCTCCGTGATGCGATCCATGCCGCCGGTGGGCTGGAACATGGTGGCCTGCATCAGGATATTATCCTCAAACAGCAGGCTGGGCAGGGTGTCGGGGCTGAACAGGTCGCGCAACGGCAAGGGGGCGACGGCCTGCCCCGTCTGGTCGGCGGCACCGGGGGTGCGCAGATAGCCTGACCGTTCCGTGCCCTTGAAGGCGCCATCGGCATCCAGATCGCCATAGGCGCGCAGGAAGGCCAGCAGCCTTTCCTTGTCCTCTGCCGTCAATTCCCCATCCAGGGCGCCGCGCTTCGTCGCCTTGCCCAGCAATTCCGACAGCCAGCCGCGCGTATCATTGACCAATTGGCGCTGGCGCACCGGCTGGCCGCCATTGACCGTGGGGGAAAGGTGCCAGGCGCTGCGGCTGCTGTTCACCTCCACCTCCAGCGGTACCTTCAGGGCGCGGATATAGGAGAGCAGCGCCTCGTGATGGCTGGGAATGCGGGCCGGGCCGGCATTGAAGCCGATGCCGGGGGAAAGGCGCGCCACCTGTGATTCATGGCCCAGATGCTCGATCCTGTCGCCGTCGCGGATGGTCCAGGTGCGACCGCCCAGCCGCTGGCGCGCCTCCAGCAGGGTGACGCGGAAGCCGGCCTTTTCCAGCTCATGCGCCGCCACCAGCCCGGCAACGCCGGCCCCCAACACGGCGACATGGCGCCCCCCGCCCAGCCCCGCCGGCAGATCGGGCGGCCCCGCATAGGCAGCGGGGGCCGCCATGATCCCCAAACCCTGCATCAACATATAGGTGGCACCATAACCACCGGTGACGGCAGCCCGGCGCAGCAGATCGCGCCGCGTCAATTTCATTGTCATGATGATCCATTGCCCGCACAAAGGATTGATCGGCCCGATGCCGCAGTGCGATATAGAAACGCTAGAATGATTCCAGAGTTCTGGTCAATGAATTGATGCTTGAGTTTTTATCAATTGCATAATTTTCGTGCTTAATTATTCACCATATTCTGAAATATTTAAAATATTCAACTTATATATTTTAAAAACTCATAAGACGCTTGGCGCCATAAAAAACATGGGAAATCCGTCCATCCTGCCGATTCAACACATAATAACACATAATTTCTGTGATAAAATCCCCATTGCGTAAATAGGAAATGTAGTTTTATGCTAATCCACATCAACGGCGTGCCGCGTGGCGGGCGCCATTGGGTTTGAGGAATTGAGGAGCATCAGGATATGTCCTTCCGTCCCCTGCATGACCGTGTCGTCCTGCGCCGTCTGGCCCAGGAAGAGAAGACCAAGGGCGGCATCATCATCCCCGACACCGCCAAGGAAAAGCCCCAGGAGGGCGAGGTGGTAGCCATCGGCCCCGGTGCCCGTGACGATCAGGGCCGGCTGGTGCCGCTGGATGTGACGGTGGGCGACCGTGTGCTGTTCGGCAAATGGTCGGGCACCGAGATCAAGATCAACGGCGAGGAATTGCTGGTCCTGAAGGAAAGCGACCTCATCGGCGTCTATACCGGCTGATTTCCCAATACGAAACCATTTGAGACGAAGGAGCCTGTGCCATGGCTGCCAAGGATGTGAAATTCTCCACCGATGCCCGTGAACGCCTGCTGCGTGGGGTCGATATTCTGGCCAATGCGGTCAAGGTGACGCTGGGGCCGAAGGGCCGCAATGTCGTGATTGAAAAGAGCTTTGGCGCACCGCGCATCACCAAGGATGGTGTGTCGGTCGCCAAAGAGATTGAACTGACCGACAAGTTCGAAAATCTGGGCGCGCAGCTGGTAAAGGAAGTGGCCACCAAGACGGCCGATCTGGCCGGCGATGGCACCACCACCGCCACCGTGCTGGCCCAGGCCATTGCGCGTGAAGGGGCCAAGGCGGTTGCCGCCGGGCTGAACCCCACCGATCTGCGCCGTGGCATCGACCGGGCTGTGGCCGCCGTGGTGGCCGATGTGCAGGCCCGGTCGAAAAAGGTTTCCACCAATGAGGAGGTGGCCCAGGTCGCCACCATTTCCGCCAATGGCGAACGCGCCATCGGGGAAATCATCGCCAAGGCGGTGGCCAAGGTGGGCGATGAAGGCGTGATCACGGTGGAAGAGGCCAAGAGCCTGGAAACCGAACTGGATGTGGTGGAAGGGCTGCAATTCGACCGCGGCTATCTCTCCCCCTATTTCGTCACCAATGCCGACAAGCTGGTGGCCGAACTGGACAATCCCTATATCCTGATCTTCGACAAGAAGCTGTCGGGCCTGCAGCCGATCCTGCCGCTGCTGGAAGCGGTGGTGCAATCGTCCCGCCCGCTGCTGATCATCGCGGAGGATGTGGAGGGCGAGGCGCTGGCCACGCTGGTGGTGAACAAGCTGCGCGGCGGCTTGAAGATCGCCGCCGTCAAGGCACCGGGCTTTGGCGACCGCCGCAAGGCCATTCTGGAAGATATCGCCATCGTCACCGCCGGGGAGGTGGTGTCGGAGGATCTGGGCATCAAGCTGGAGAATGTCGGCCTGTCGCAACTGGGCACCGCCCGGCGGGTGCGCATTACCAAGGATGACACCACCATCATTGATGGTGCCGGTGCCAAGGCCGATATCGAAGGCCGCATCAGCCAGATCAAGGCGCAGATCGCCGAGACGACCAGCGATTATGACCGGGAGAAGCTGCAGGAACGGCTGGCCAAACTGTCCGGCGGCATCGCCGTCATCCGCGTGGGCGGTGCCACCGAGATTGAGGTGAAGGAACGCAAGGACCGGGTGGACGATGCTGTTCACGCCACCCGTGCCGCCATTGAAGAAGGCATTGTGCCCGGCGGCGGTGTCGCCCTGCTTTATGCCATCCGCGCGCTGGGGGCGGTGGAACCGCTGAACGCCGATGAAAAGGCCGGCATCGATATCATCCGCAAGGCCCTGCAGGCCCCCGTGCGCCAGATTGCCGAGAATTCCGGCACCGATGGTTCGGTGGTGGCCGGCAAGCTACTGGAAAGCACTGACACCAATTACGGCTATGACGCGCAGAAGGGCGAATTCACCGACCTGCTGAAGGCCGGCATCATCGATCCGGCCAAGGTTGTACGGGTGGCCTTGCAGGATGCCGCGTCTGTCGCCGGGCTGCTGATCACCACCGAGGCCCTGATCACCGACAAGCCGGAAAAGAAGGCCAGTGGCCCCGCCGCACCGGGCGGCGACCTGGATTTCTGATCCCGGCTTCCGCCAAACGCCCCCTGTTGCCGGGATGCTTCCGGCCGGGCGACAGGGGGGGTGGGATCCGCTGCGGGTTCCCCAATGCCCGCAGCGGATTTACCCGCCAAAACATTTTCAGACCAGCACCCATTTCAACGCGACTGCGGCCCGGAAATTCAGCGCCGGGCTGGTCGTCAACCCACCGGGAATGCCTGATCCGCATCCCCGGTGGGTTGTTGGCTTTGGGCGAACCCGTGCTTGCCGAAATCGAATTCGAAGGAACACCCGATGACGACGCTGCCGGTTCTCGATCTCCGCCGTCTGGCCGCAGGGTCGGCTGAACAGACCGCCTTTCTGGCCGATCTGCGTCATGCCGTGCGGGATGTGGGCTTCTATTACGTTATCGGCCATGGCATCGCACCGGCGGTGCTGGAAGATGCCTACCAGCAGGCCCATGCCTTTTTCCGACTGCCACAGGCGGAAAAGGACGCCATCGCCATGGTCAATTCCCCGCATTTCCGGGGCTATACACGCAGCGGCGGGGAATTGACACGCGGGCGGCCCGACTGGCGTGAACAGTTGGATATCGGGTCGGAGCGACCGCCCCGGACCGTCAGCAAGGATGCCCCGCCCTGGACCCGCCTGCCCGGCCCCAACCAGTGGCCGGCGGCCCTGCCCAGCCTGCGCCCGGCCCTGCTGTCCTGGCAGCAGGCGGCCACCATTGTCGCCACCCGGCTGTTGCGCGCCTTCGCCCTGGCGCTGGAACAGCCGGCCAATGCACTGGATCCGATCTTTGCCGCCCGGCCCGGCCAGCATGTGAAAATCATCCGCTATCCGGCACGCGATGCAGGGCAGGACCGCCAGGGCGTGGGCCCGCACAAGGATAGCGGGCTGCTGACCCTGGTCTATCAGCCGGACCTGGGCGGGCTGGAGGTGGAGACGGAAACCGGCTGGATTGCCGCCCCGCCGCTGCCCGGTGCCTTTGTCGTCAATAGCGGGGAGCTGTTGGAACTGGCGACCGACGGCTATATCCGCGCCACCAATCATCGCGTCACCTCCCCCGCAGGCGCGCAGGACCGAATATCCATCGCCTTTTTCTTAGGCGCCGATCTGGATGCGGAAGTGCCACTGCTGCCCCTGCCACCGCACCTGAAGGCAGAGGCGCGCGGTGTCAGCGCCGATCCGCTGAACCCGTTATTCCGGGGGATCGGCGCCAATTACCTGAAAGGGCGCCTGCGCTCCCACCCCGATGTGGCGCAGCGCCATCATGCCGACCTGCTGGCCCCTGGGGCCTGAGCATTTTCCACGATAACAACAGCAATCCAGAGGCCGCATGTCCCGCCCGCTTTCCCGCCGTTCCCTGCTACCTTTGTCCGCTGCCGCCCTGGCCCTGGGCATCATGCCATTCGGGGTGGTGCTGGCCGATGACGCCTCGCTGAAGGTGCTGGCATCGGCCGTGCCGCACGCGGAAATTCTGACCTTCATCCAGCGCAAGCTGGCACCCGACCTGAAACTGAAGATCATTGAAATAACGGGCGAGTTGCGCGTCAACGACCTGACGCTGGCGGGCGATGTCGACGCCAATTTCTTCCAGCACAAGCCCTATCTAGAAACGGATGAGGCCACGCTGAAGACCAAATTCGCCATCACGGCAACCGTGCATATTGAGCCGCTGGGTGTCTATTCCCGCAAGATCAAAAGCCTGGATGCCGTTCCCAATGGTGCCAAGGTAACGCTGTCCAACAGTGTCACCAACACCAGCCGGGGCCTGCACCTGTTGCAGCAGGCCGGCCTGATCAAGCTGAGCCCCGGCCTGACCCGCCTGGCGACGATCCGCGACGTGGCGGAGAACCCGAAGAACATCAAACTGATCGAGGTTGACCCTGCCCAGTTGCCACGGACACTGGATGATGTCGATCTGGCCGTCGTCAACGGCAATTACGCCCTGCAGGCCGGGCTGATCCCGGCCCGGGACGCGCTGGCGTTGGAGAAGGCAGAGGGCAATCCCTATGCCAATCTGCTGGTCACCGTGCCGGCAAAGGCCAATGATCCCCGCATCAAGCGATTGTCAGCCTTGCTGGAGGGGCCGGAAGTCGCGGCGTTCATCCGTGAACGCTACAAGGGTTCCGTGATTCCGGTCCATTCATGACGGCTCGGCAACCGATCCGCATCCAGGGCCTGCGCAAGGATTATAACCAAGGCGGTCAGAGCATGACCGCCTTGGATGGTATCAACCTGGATATTCAAGGCGGCTCAATCTTTGGCATCCTGGGACGTTCCGGTGCTGGAAAGACCACGCTGATCCGCTGTCTGAATCGGCTGGAAACACCCAGCACTGGGCGCATTCTGGTTGGTGATGTCGATCTGGCATCGCTGCCGCCTGACGAATTGCGGCGGCAGCGACGGCGCATCGGCATGGTGTTCCAGCATTTCCATCTGCTGCATTCGCGCACCGCGGCGGACAATATCGCTGCACCCCTGGAAATCGCCGGCGTTCCGAAGCCGCAACGAAAGCGGCGGGTCGCTGAACTGCTGGATCTGGTCGGCCTGTCGGACCGGGGAAACGCTTATCCATCCCAGCTTTCCGGTGGGCAAAAACAGCGCGTGGGCATCGCCCGCGCCCTGGCAGCTGACCCGGACGTGCTGCTATCGGATGAAGCAACCAGTGCATTGGATAGCGAGACCACGGCCCAAATCCTGGACCTGCTGCGCGATGTCAACCGCCGGCTGGGGGTGACCATCGTGCTGATCACCCATGAATTGTCGCTGGTGAAATCCATCTGCGACGGTGCGGCCTTGCTGGAAGGTGGGCGGCTGGTGGAAAGCGGCGCGCTCAGCGATCTGGTCACTGACCCTTCATCGCGCCTAGGGCAATGGCTGCTGCCTGCACTGCCCGAGGTGCCATCGGACGGGCGGCACCTGGAACTGCGTTATGAGGGAAGAGGGGGTGATACTATCCTCTCCGACCTCACCTTGCATCTCGGCCAGTCCCCTGCCTTGCTGGGCGGCGGGGTGGAACAGGTGGCAGGCACCAGCGTGGGGCGCTTGCTGATCCGCCTGCCCCATGATGCCGATCTGGATTCCGTGTTCGCTTTTCTGGGCACGCGTGACGTGCGGGTGATGGTGCGATGAACCCGGAAACCCTGACCGAACTGCTGGACCTGCTGTGGGGTGCCAGCTTGGAAACGCTGTATATGGTGGCACTGTCCGGGTTCGTGACCCTAATGGCCGGCCTGCCCACCGGCCTGGCCCTCTACCTGATTGACGGGGATGGGCCGCTGCCCCGCCCCCGACTGCACCGGGTGCTGTCCACCATCGTCAATATCGGTCGTTCCCTGCCCTTCGTTGTGCTGCTGATCGCCGTCATCCCCCTGACACGTCTGATCGCCGGCACCTCGTTGGGCAGCACGGCCGCCATCGTGCCCTTGTCACTGGGTTCCATCCCTTTCTTCGCACGGGTGGTGGAGGCAGCCTTGCGGGAGGTTGACAAGGGCCGGATTGAGGCTGTGCAGGCCATGGGCGGCACGCTGCGCCATCTGGTCTTCATGGTCCTGTTGCCAGAGGCACTGCCGGCACTGCTGTCGGGCGTCACCCTGACGCTGGTCATGCTGGTTGGCTATTCAGCCCTGGCAGGCGTGGTGGGCGGCGGCGGTCTGGGCGATCTGGCCATTCGCTACGGCTATTTGAGGTTTAACACGGAGGTAATGTTGGCGACGGTTGTGGTACTGATTGTGCTGGTTCAGGTCATTCAGGCAGCGGGTGACTGGGCCGTGCGGCGTCTGGCGCATCGGCGGTGATCATGCAGGCGCTGGAACAGGCTCCCCCCGGTCATTTCGCTGGCATTCGCACCATCCTGACCGACATGGATGAGACGCTGACACTCAATGGCCGTTTGCCGGCCGCAACATATCTGGCGCTTGAACGGCTGCAGGCAGCAGGCATCCGGGTGATCCCTGTGACGGCAGCTCCCGCAGGCTGGTGTGACCAGATGGCGCGGATGTGGCCGGTGGATGCGGTCATCGCAGAAAATGGCGGCCTGTTCATCCAGCGCGCCCCGTCCGGCCATGGCGCCATCCGGGATGGCTGGAACGGGTCCGCCGATCTGACCGAGGCCCTGGCCGCAATCACAACCTATGTCCGTGGTACCGTGCCAACGGCACGGCTTGCCGATGATCAGCCCTTTCGCCTGACATCCATCGCCTTTGCCCGCACAGGTCAGCGGTCAACAGATAACGCCATCCTGTCTGCCATCCGCGCGGCGGGGGGACAGGGGACGGTGAATAATCTCTGGATCCTGGGCTGGATCGGCGCTTACGACAAGCTGGTGGCGGCCCGTCATTTCCTCTCCCGGCATCTGGGCCTGGATATCGATCGGGACGGCGAAAGCATCCTTTACAGCGGCGACAGCGCCAATGATGCGCCAATGTTCGGCTTTTTCCGTCATACGGTGGGGGTCAGCACGGTTCGCGACCATCTGGCCGACATCCCCACCCCACCAAGCTGGATCACGCCCAGCGCCGGCGGTCTCGGCTTTGTGGAATTGGCCCAGGCCATCCTGACGCACGCGTTGACCGGAGCCCAAATGCGACCGATTTCTCAAGCAAAAAAATTCCCAGAATGAACCCAGGTTGAAGCAAATAGCAAAAGCCCCTGAAAGAGCTGGTCCCCAGTGACCGGACAGTTTTTGTTTGGCGTTAAGCTTGGCCCTGTTCAGTTCACGCCGCCAAACACAGTCTTTCCGCCCTTTGCCTGTATGCTTGGTCGGGTGTTTGCCCCCCGAGCGCGGAATGCGGGCGTTGGGTATTGTAGTAATCGATCCAGCGTCCGATCCCGGCCCTGGCCTCGCTGGCGGTCTCGAAAGCGTGGAGATAGACGCATTCGTATTTCAGTGACCGCCAGAGCCGTTCGATGAACACATTGTCCATCCAGCGGCCCCTTCCATCCATGGAAACCTTGATACCGGCATCGGTCAAGATGCCGGTGAACCTCGGGCTGGTGAATTGTCCGCCCTGGTCGGTGTCGCATGGGAATATAGGTGATGTCCGTGCACCAGACATGATCCGGCCGGTCGATGGTCAGATCCCGCAGCAGGTAGGGCCAGATCTTGTGCTGGGGATGGGGAAGGCTGGTCTTTGGCCGTTGGTAGATGGTTGCCAACCCCATCCGGCCCATCAGCCGGCGCACCCGCTTGCGATTGACGACATGACCCTGGTGCCGCAGATGGTGGGTCATCTGCCGGCTGCCATACCAGGGCGTCTCCAGGAACTGGGCATCGATCACCCGCATCAGCGCCAGGTTCTCAGCACTCTCGCCCCATACCGGCCCGTAATAATGCGACCGGCTGATCGACAGCAGCGCGCATTGCTGGACAACCGACAAGCCGGGATGTGACCGATCCACCATCTCACGCCTCCGATCGGCGCTCATCGACCGGAGGCCTTGCGCAAAAAATCCCGCTCCACCACCAACTGACCGATCTTGGCATGCAGCCGGTCGATCTCGGCAGCATCAACAACTGGAGTGGCCTCGGTTTTGCCGGAAAACGACGCGGCCATCCCCTCGATCGCCTGCTTACGCCAAGCGCTGATCATCGTCTGGTGAACACCGTGCTTCGACACAAGCTGCGCCATCGTCAACTCGCCCCGGATCGCATCAAGTGCCACCTTCGCCTTGAAATCAGCCGAATATCGCTTCCTCTGTCCCGTCATGTCGGTCGTCCTTCAATAAGGCCGAACCAAGCTTATCAAACTGTCCGGTAACTGGGGACCAGCTCTTGGTCAGACGGCACCCATGATTACGGCCGGTCACTGGGCTGTGACCGGCCCTAACCATGGGTGGCCGGAACGGCCGGTTACTTGACGGTACCCTCCACCACGCGGTTCAACGGCTCGCGCGCACCGTCGCGCCGCGGCACCGGCAACTCGCGCTCACCAACCCACCGAACCTCGATGCGCGACGATGGCACGCCCGCCGCGACCAGCGCGTTGCGCACCGTTTCAACGCGTTGCTGCGATAGCGCCATGTTGTAGTAGTCCGTGCCCGGACTGGAGGCCTTGCCGATCAGGGTGATACGCCGGGCTGGATCGCTGCGGATCTCCCTGGCCGCATCGCGCATAGTGATCTCGCCGTCCTTGGTCAGCGTCGCCTTGTCGAACTCAAAATAGGTATTGTACATGGTCTGCTGATAGACCGCCGCCACCGGTCCGGGCGCCGCGATGACCGCCACGACCAGGGTGGTCTGGCAGGGTGTCGCCGTGCCCTCTACCGTCGCCGGGGCCAGACCGATGGCCAGATTTTGACAAGCCGCTTCCTCCACCGTCATGCCCTTGGCCCAATCCTGGGTGGACTCAACAGGCATCAACCCATGACCGTGGGTCATGGCCCGCCGCAGGAAGGGTTCCGCCAGATCCATCCGCCCCTGAGCCTGATAGGACGCCCCGAGATTGAGCTCGTCATAGGGGCTATTGGGCCATTTGATGTTGGACGCCTCCAGCAGCCGGGTAGAAGTTTCATAGTCCCCCGACTTCAGCGCGACATATCCGGGCGAGGTTACCCCCACATCGTGTCCCGGCGCGCTGCGCGTCGCGACTTGATGGGGCGTGGCCGTGCAACCGGCCAGCATCAGAATACCGAAGGCAATGCCCCCATCACGGTATTTCTCAACATATCGGATTCTCCTGCGTTCGGAAATCGTTGCGATTCCAAACCATTTCAAATATAGAATACATGGAATAATTTCACAGAAAAAGCGTCGGCAAATACTCAATTTTCCTTTTGCCTTTATTATACAAATGCCGGATTAAGAATTTCTATCCGAATTTTTCCTTTTCCGTCATCTCGGTCCAGTCCGCTGCCAGGGCCAGCCGAGCCAGGGCTGGCAGCGATCGCGCCCCGGTCTTGCGCATGATGGCGGCGCGGTGGTTTTCCACGGTGCGCTGGCTGATCGCCAGATCGGCGGCGATGTTCTTGCTAGGATGGCCGGCAAGGACCAGGGCCATGATCTGCCGCTGCCGTGCCGTGAGCCCGGCGACATGGTTCGCCGCCTCCGTGCGCCAGGCCAGCAATTTGCTGCCATCGCGGGCCTGCTCCAACGCGCGGTCGATACTGGCCAGCAGGTCGGCGCGGCTGACCGGCTTCTCGATGAAATCGACCGCTCCCGCCCGCATGGCCTGAACCGCCATTGGGACATCGCTGCTGCCGGTCATGATGATCACCGGCACACTGTCGCCCGCCTGCCGCAAGCGATGCAACAGACCCAGACCACTCATTCCCGGAAGATAGGCGTCGATCAGCAGGCAGGCATTGCCACCCGTCTGGAAGTGGGCGAGAAACTCCTCGGCATTGGCATGCTCCTCCGCCCGCCGCCCCTGCCCTGCCAGCGATTGACGAATACTGTCGCGCAGCATGGCATCGTCATCAATGATATGGATGGTGGTGATGCGGTCGGCGGCGACCATGGGATCCCGTTCGACCCGCGTGACCAGGGGCGGTGTCGATAGCAGACGTCTGATCGCGCTCAACAAGGCAGCCGGGTTCACCGGCTTGTGCAATTGCACCTCATTGCGCAAGGCGACGGCGCGCAACGTGTCGGTTGAGATGTCAGCCGTCAGCAGCAGCCCCGGAACCGGTCGGTGCAATGCCCGGCGCAGGGCCGCAAGCAGATCAAGGCCATTCATGCCCCCCGGCAGGTTGAAGTCGACCAACAAGACATCGGGCCTGAAATCACCAGTAGCTACTAGCTGCAGGGCCGATGGCCCGCCGGCCTCCAACGCCACCTTATGTCCGACATCGCGAAGCAACATCCCCAGCAGGTCTCTGACCTCCGGATCATCCTCCACCACCAGGATGGCACCGGTGGCGATGATCGCGTCTTCCGGGGCGGACTGCGCCGATGGCGGCGGCACCTCTCCTGCGCGGGGCAAGATATCAACGGCAAATACCGAACCTTTGCCAAGCTGCGACCGTACACGAACCGGATGCTCCAGTAGCCCCCCCAGACGCCGTACGATCGACAGGCCCAGTCCCAACCCGGTATTGGTCGGTTCGTCCGTCCCGGCAATCTGGTGATGCTCCTCGAAAATCGCCTGCTGCTCGGCCATGGGAATGCCGATACCGGTGTCCCAGATCTCGATGCTGATCCCACCCGCCCGGTGTCGGCAGCCGATCAATACCTTGCCCTTCCTTGTATATTTCAAGGCGTTAGACAGAAGGTTGCGCACCATCTGTTCCAGCAGCCGCCGGTCGCTGAAGATCTGCGTATTGCTCATGACCACGCGCAGGCTCAGGCCGCGGGCCTGCGCGTGATAGCTGAATTCGTCACGCATCCGGGTCAGCAGATCAAGCAGGGAGAAGCGGGTGATGTCGGTGGTGACAATGCCAGCCTCTATCTGGTTGATGTCCAACAGAGCGTTCAGCATGCCGGACATGGCACCCAGCGTCTCGCCAAAGCGGTCCAGCAATTCCCGTTCCCGGTCGCCCTTCATCATGTTCGACAGCACGCCCTGCAACAGGGTCAGCGTCTGCAAGGGCTGGCGCAGGTCATGGCTGGCGGCTGCCAGGAAACGTGATTTACCCTGATTGGCCAGATCGGCAGCGCGCTTGGCCGCAGCCAGCGCATCACCGACATGCCGGCGCTCGGTGGTGTCGGTAAACGTGATGACCACGCCCTCGACCCGGCCATCCTGGGTGCGATAGGACAGGACGCGGCGAAGGTACCAGGCCCCCGTCCGCGTTTCGATTTCCCTTTCCAACGGTACGCCCGATCGCAGCACCGCCTGTGCGTCCGACGACAAGCCCCCATCGGCAACCAGCGAATTCAGGTCCGACAAGGGGCGGCCGACATCCGTGGGTAAGATGTTGAACAGCAACCGCATGGCCGGGGTGAAGAACCGGATGGCCAGGGCCAGATCAAGGAAGATCGTCGCAACATCGGTACTGAACAGCACGTTCTGCAGGTCGTTGGCCGTGGTGCGCTGTCTGTCCAACGTCTCATGCAACTGGCTGTTCAGCGCGGTCAACTCCTCGTTCAGCGACTGCAATTCTTCCTTGGAGGTCAGTAACTCCTCGTTGGCCGACTGGTATTCCTCGTTGATGGCCAGGGCCTCCTGGATCATGGCCTTCTGGTCTTCGCCGGCCAGTTCCAGGTTGCGGATGGCAGCCTCAAGTTCCGCGCGCGTATGCTCCAGCTCACGTTCCAGCGCATTCACCCCGTCGCTTGGCGCCGGCGTGCCTTGTCCGACGGCCTGTCTGTCGAACAAGGGCGGGTCGATGAAGCAGACCAGCATCAGGTCCTCTCCATCATGGCGCACGGGCTGCACCGCAATGCCGAAGGACCGTTTGTCATCATCCTGACGTGAGCGGCCGCCGGGGATGATGACCGCTTCCTGTCCCTGGCGAGCCCGCTGGATAGCGGCCCGCAGCTTGACCGACAGGCCCGGCAGCACCATCGACAGCAGGTCTTGCGTGGGATGGCCCGCCGGTACCCGCAAATAGCGCTCGGTCGGGCCGAGCGAATAAAGGCAATCGTGCCGCCGGTTGATCAACACCGCAGCCGGCCCGTAATCACGGGCGACCAGCCGCTGGCAGAGATCGGCCAGCGCTGCCTGCCGGGATGGCCCCGGCCCTGCATTCACCCGCGTGGGGACACGCACCCCATCGCCGGCGCTCATCAGGAAGGCGAAATCACCCGGCCTGCTGCGGCCGACATGCCGGTACAGGCGGGCGGATTTCGACACCAGCTCGAACCGGTCATCCCCGACCGGGGCCACCGTCTCCGATCCGCCCAACAGCAGGAAACCATTATCCCGCAGGGCGAAATGGAACAGTGACAGCACGCGGGCCTGCGCTTCGGGCAGAAGATAGATCAACAGGTTGCGGCAGGAGATGAAGTCCAGCTTGGAAAAAGGCGGGTCGGCCAGCACATCCTGCACCGTGAACACCACCAGAGACCGCAATTCCGGCGTAACCCGGTATCCCCCATCCTCTGTTGTGAAGAACCGAGCCAACCGTTCGGGGGACACTGCGCCGGCGATGCTGGCGGGATACAGCCCCTCCCGTGCCGTCGCCACGGCGTCGGGATCAACGTCCGACGCGAAGAACTGCAACTTCAAGCTCAGTCCTAGCGTCGTCATCTGCTCCAGGAACAGCATGGCGAGCGAATAGGTCTCCTCCCCCGTACTGCATCCCGCCACCCAGAGACGCAGGTGATTGTCATGTGCCTGGGCACGGATCAGGTCGGGGATGGTCGTGCTGGACAGCAGGTCGAACACCGGGGCGTCACGGAAGAAACTCGTGACATTGATCAACAGATCCTTGGCCAGATTGTCGCGTTCCCCAGGTGTATTGCGCAGCAGGTCCAGATAGGCATCCGTCTCGCCCATGGCGATGCCCGCCATCGCCATGCGCCGATTGATGCGGCGGCGCAGCGTGCCTTCCTTATAAAGGGAGAAGTCGTAGGGTGTGCGGCTGCGCAGCAGGTCGACCACGGCCGGCAGCCCGTCGGGCACGGCAACCGCCCCACCCTGGACTGCGGCGCCGGGATGGTGGCGGATTGCGGCCGGCATCAACGCGACCGGCAATATCTGGCTGACCAATCCGGTGGCAATGGCATTACGCGGCATGCCGTCATATCCGGCCTCCTCCGGCGTCTGAACGAGGACCAAGCCTCCGGCCGACCGTATCGCCGTCAGCCCCACGCTGCCATCGGCGCCTGTTCCTGACAGAATCACGCAGATCGCGCGCGCGCCATATTCGCGGGCCAGCGCCGCCAGCAGGAAATCAAAGGGCATGCGGGCACCATGACGGGCCCGTGGCGGCGACAGGCGCAACAGACCCTTGGTCACCGACAGATAGGTGCCGGGCGGGATGACATGTACCCGACCGGGCAGCACCTCCATGCCGTCCATCGCCTCGCATACCGGCATGACCGTGTGGCTGGCCAGAAGATCGACCAGCAGGCTGTCACGGTTGGTCGGGTCCAGATGCTGCACCAGGATAAAGGCCGCCCCGCCGCCATCGCCCAACGCCGCCACCAGCCGGCTCGCGGCATCAAGCCCGCCGGCAGACGCCCCGATGCCAACCACCGGGAAGTCCCGCTCCACGGACACTGCGTCGGCGGGCCGTGATGGGATGGGCGTCATGGTAAAATCACCTTCAAATAGCCAATAAGCTTCCCATTGGCCTAGTTCCAGTGTATCACAATCACACAACAATACGATAAAATATATAAAACTTCCGAAATACTCCATATGCATTTGAGTATTTCCCGAATCTTTGCGTCATCCACTCGCTGAATTACAACTGGCGCAAAATGTGGAGATCAGGTGGAGGATCGCATGCACCACACGCACAACACCTTGTCGGAGAATATCCGCGGCCAGTCGGTCGAACTGTTGAACCGCCACCTGGCTGCGGCCATTGATCTGCATGGACAGATCAAGCAGGCCCATTGGAATGTGCGCGGCAGCGGCTTTGGCGCCGTGCATGAGTTGTTCGATAATATCGCCGTTGAGGTCGAAACCTATTCCGACCTGATTGCAGAGCGGGCAGGTGCGCTTGGCGGCACTGCCCACGGCACCATCCAGGTGGCAGCTGATCGTTCCTTCCTGGTGCCGTACACGCTGGGGGTGGCTGAATCACGTCAGCACATTTTCGCCCTTTCCCAGGCGGTCTCCGCCTTCGGCCAATCGGTTCGCGAGGCTATTGGCCTCTCCACCGCGCATGGCGATCCGGGCACCGCCGACCTGTTTACTGAAGTTTGCCGCGGAATGGACCGGCAACTCTGGTTGATTGAATCCCATGCGGTGCTGTCATGAGCGACGCCCCCAACCAGCTGCCCTCCATGACAGCGCGTGACGCGCTGTCCCGTTGGGACAATGAGGGTGGCGCCCTGCAATCGCCTGATCGCACGCAAAGCCTTCGCATCCTGATCGTGGCCGGCGATCCCTTAATTTCTTTGCCGCTGGCCGCAGCGCTTGGCGATCTTGGGCATGAAGTCCGGTTCATTGCCCTGTCGAATGACCAAGCCGCAAGGTTGGGGATTGCCAGCCCGCCTGATCTGATCTGATCTGATCATCGCTGATGCCTATCTTGAGAGCGATGAAAGATTGACGGCGACGGCGCCGGTCATGCGCGCCTTGTTCGTACCGCGCCTGTTCGATGTTGGCGTATCGCTGCGGCCTGGGCGATGGTCCTACGCAGGCCCTTTCGCACGAACGATCTTCATCGCGCGATCCGGCAGACCATGGGGAAAGCCGTGTGATGAAGAAGTTCATCGCCTGGACGCACCGAAGCCCTGCAACGGGCGGATGCCGGCAGAAAAGTCTGGCCAAACCCATCGGAGAGCCGCACCCATCCCATGCAACCGGCGCCTTGCAACGCGTCGGTTTTAAGGATGCGGCCCCGTCATCAGTTTTGTGGCTATGCCGTCCGACTTTGCACCCGGCTCAAGGCGTGTGTTTCTCGGCACTTTTCTCGATGGCCGTGCCGGTCTTGGAGATATCCTCCCCAGCGCCGGCCATGGTGTGACAGGCGTTAAGCAGCGGTGTCGCCGTAAACAGCATCACGAACAGCAAGGGGAATGGAAGGGTCTTCCCGGTCATCTCGACCTCCTGCAGCTGTGGCGTCATCAGATCCTGCCCGTCAGGAACAGGATGAGGACGATGATAAGGATGAGGCCCATGCCACCGCTTGGGTAATAGCCCCAACCGGTGCTGTGCGGCCATCGTGGCAGTGCCGCGATCAACATCAGAACGATGATGATCAGCAGAATGGTGCCGAGACTCATGACCGACCCTTTCTGTCAGCGGGTGTATTTGTATTCCGGCAGACCTTTCAGCGTTTCCTTGGTGGCATCGTGCAGAACGAACTTCTTGTCCGTCACGTTCAGCGCCGCGTAGGAGACGACGACATATTTCGACCCCATGCCAAGGAAACCGCCGACCGACAACACGGCAAACGGCACCTTGTCGTTGGGCGTCACGATCAGATCGTCGATGGTGCCCACCGTCTCGCCGGCAGCATTGTAGACCGTGCTGCCCACCACCTTGGAGGTACGGTAACCAGTTGCCAGGGTGGTCGGGTCCACCTGCGTCAACGCGATGGTCTGTGGGACGCCCTGTGCCAGAGCACCTTCATCAAGGGACAGGGCAGCAACGGCGAGCCCGGTCAGAAGAATATGAAGACGTGTCATGATGCGTCCTTCGCAATGAAGCTGAAAAGAAAAGGGTGCCGGCACATCCAAGCGGGGCTACTTCTTCTGCGCCTGCTTGGCATCGGCTTCCGCGTCATGCTTGTCGGCATGAACGGCCGGGATATGCGGCGTCTCGGCCGGCTTGCCGGGGGCGCTGTGAACGGGTGTGACGATGGGCTTGGCGGAGTGGTTGCTGCCGGGCTTTTCCATGTCGGTGTCTTCCTTGTTGCTGCCCCGGGGTGGGGCGGGGTGTCAGGCGGCATCTGCGGATATGCGGAGTTCGCGCCGACAATGTTGACTGCCCGATCGTCGGAGAGAGAACGGACCATCAAACATGCTGAAAGCTAAAACGATTCAATAAAATTAGACAGACTCGGAAAGTACCCATGTAGTTTACATTTATATGCCTTTTGATATTATTTGAAATATATTGATAATTATCTGGCATATCCATGCCGCCCGGCATGACCACGGAAATCCACCGTGCCCCCCTCCAATTCTTGAATTGTGAGTGGTACAGGCCCTGTCCTACCGAGAGGAGGGCTATTTGATGAAGAAGAGCCCTCCTTCGATCGGAGGACTTTACTTTATGCCGGAGACATTTCCAGGGAGCAGGTCAGCCTAGCTCAGAACCAATTCGCTCATAAACATAGCGAATCAGAAATCACAAAACATGCAAACCCCTCTCGGGAATTCTACTGGATTCAGGGTATATAACGTTGCGGGCTGATCTGGGCCCGGACACCAGGGTGTGTCAGGGCCTGCGTGCTGCCGGGCAGGAGAGGTCGGTTGGCGCGTCAAGATTGCCAGCGGCGCAACGATCAGGGTGCTGCTGAACTGGCCACAGCCATCTGAACCGGATCCTGCGCTACCACGGGTGTTCCGATCCTGTCCAGGGTGCCGGCCGGGGCGGCGGCAACCTTTTCCGTCTGCGGGGTGCTGGCATCCGTTGCTTGCGGGCCGGGGTTTTCGGGGGTGGCGGGGGCGATGCGTGGCACCGTCACCTTGCCGGCTTCCAGATCCTTGGAAACAGCGACAATGCCAGCAGCCAGGGCGTCGACATTGTCGGCAGCCACTTCCCGCGGCAGCGGGTCCAGCCCGGCCGAGGCATAGATTGCGCCCAGGGAGTTCTGCAGTTCGGCATAGGCCCGGCCGCGGGCGCGGCTGGCCAGCAGGGCCGAGGCGCGGGCGCGCACCAGTTCCAGCACGTTCTGGGCGTCATTCTGTGTCGCGGCTGCGACATTGCCAAGAATGCGGCGTTCGACATTCTCCAGTTCGCCGGCTCGGTCGAACAGGCCACGGGCGCGCTCGAAACGATGGTAGGAGAGGTTGACCTGGGTCAGTACGGCCATGCGCAGGGCGGTGCGGCGCACCTCTCCAACCTGCTTGCGGGCTTCCCCGGCATCCCGGATGTCAGACCAGTTCAACAGGTTGAACAGGTTCCAGGTAACCTGGACGCCAGCATCGGCCCAGTTCTGGTTCACCAGGTAGGAATTGCTGTCATAATTCAACCCGCCATAAAGATTGGCGCCCGGCAGCAGGCGCAGCAGGGCTGAACGGGTTTCCAGCACGGTATTGCGGGCCAGATAGGCCTCTTCCCGCACCTCGGGCCGTTCGATCATGGCGATTGCTTCCAGATCATCGACAGAAAGCGGCATTTTGGGCGCGGTCAGGGCAGTGGTATCCGGGGCTGCCACGCGGAAGCTGGTGGCCGGCGGCAGGTTCATCAGGCTGGCCAGGGTGGCCTGGGTAATGGCCAACTCGCTATCCAGCGCCTCCAGCTGCTGGATGATCTCCAGCAAGGCCTTTTGGAAGCGCAGGCTTTCCAGAGGGGGCAGCAGGCGCTGCTGCTCTGTCTGGTGGGCATAATCCAGGGCCTTGCGGGTATCGGCCAGGGCGCCGGCGACCTCGTCCTTCAACTGCTGGGCGCTGACCGCTTCCCAATAGGCGGAGCGGACCTGTTCGGTGATGCTCAGCACCACCTTGCGCCGGCGTTCTTCTGCCGCCAGCAGGCGATTGGCCTGGCTTTGCGCGGCATAATAGCTGAGACCGAAATCCAGCACGTTCCAGGACAGCTGCAGGTCGGCATTGCCGCCATTGCGGTCCTGGCTGCGGCTTGGATCGATGGAGCGGCTGCCGGTACGGCTGGATTCCGACACAGTCAGCAATTCGTTCGACCGGGTGCGCAGGCCAGCCCGGGCAGTCAGTTTGGGCAGCAGATCATGGGCACTGACATCCAGCAACCGATCCTCCAGCGCCTTTTCCATCATGGTCAGGCGGTGCTGGAGGTTATATTTGATGGCGCGTGCCAGAGCCTGTTCCAGCGTGACCGGGCCGTTCAGGGCTTCCTGCCCGTTGAACATGGCTTCCCGATCAGCGGCGGCCTGGGCAATCTGCTCATTCAGCGCCACGGGCTGGGGCTTGATCGAGCAAGCCCCGAGACCGATCAGCAGAATCGCCGATGTCCCCAGCAAGCGCGCCCGACGCACCGGCAGGCTGGATGAGAAATTTTCAAGACCGTGCCACATGATGACCCCTTCGTTTCCGCGGAAGGCGGCTTGTCTTTAACAAGCTCAATTGAATTTGATGGGATGGAACCGGGTGGTGCCGCTGGCACCACCCGGCATTATTGGATGATCAGGCTGCCCGTTCCCCGGTTTCGGCCGGTTTGGGTGGGGCGGCGTTTTCGTCATTGCCGGCATCGGCGTTGTCCGCGCCCGGCCAGACGGTGGCGAGACTATCCAGCCAGGACAGGCTGTCGGCCAGCCAGCCGGTGCTGCGGCTGGCGAGCTTGATCTGCTGGATCACCGGCAGCTTGCCTTCTGGGACCGGATCGGCAGCGGCCCGACGGGTGCCGTCGCCCTGGATGTCGGTGCGCTGACCGGGTGCCTGCTGATTGTTTCCGTCCTGGTTCTGGTCACGGTTCTGGTTCTGCCCATCGCCCTGGCTGGGGGAGCGCTGGGCCGGTGCCTGATCTTGCGCTGGTGTACCGACATTCAGTTCGAACTGGGTCTGGGCCTGGTCCCCCTCTGCGGTGCGGGCGACCACCCGCACTTCCAGTGTGCCCTTGAAGTTTGCGGGCACATTGACGGTGAAGGTGCCGGAGGCGGGATCGAACTTGACCCAGGGCGGCAGTGGTTTGCCGTCGGCCAGGGTGGCCTGCACGGTCACCGCCGAGCCGACATCGGCAAGGACGAAGGTTGCCGGGGGCAGCGTGAAGACCTGGGGTGAGCTGCCGGCGCTGGTTGACAGGGAGACATCGGCGACCGGTCTGGCGACGATCGCGCCGCCGGTGTTCACCGCAGTGCTGGTAACCGCCGTCTGAGCGGGGGCGACGAAGCCGGACGTGGCGGCAATCGTCCCGGTTGGCGTGACGATGGTGACTGTCGGTGTGACGGGTGCCACCGATATGGTGGGCGTGACCGATGTCACCGAGATGGTCGGCGTGACTGTTGGCGTCGGCAGGCTGGTCGTCACTGTCGGTGTGACCGAGACTGTCGGCGCGGTGGTGGTCGGCGTCGGCGTCGGCGCCGGCGGGGGCGGTGGGGGAGGCGGCGGCGGCGGCGGCGGTGGCGGTGGGGATATCGGTATCGTCACCGGTTCTGCTGCGATCTGTACCTGTGCCGTAACTTCCGCGGTCAGCCCCGTCCGGTCGGTGGCGATAACCGTAATGGTTATGCCTGTACCTGCGGTCAGCGGGCTGCCGGAAATTGTCCGGGTAGCGGCATCGAAGCTCAACCCGGCCGGCAGGTTGCGTACCGACAGGGTGAGAGTGTCGTTGGCATCCGCATCGCTGAACAGCCCGGCCGGCAGAGTGACATTGAGGGACTGACCGACCTGCCCCTGGATCAGCGGGATCGCGACACCCGTAGCGGCCGGCGCATCGTTGACCGACGTGACATTGATGGTCACGGCGCTGCTGGCAGTCAGGGGACCGCCGGTGCCGGTATTGCCGCCATCATTGATGGTGATGGCGAGCGTCTGGCTGGCTGTGCTGTTGGCGGCGGTTTGGAAGCGGACATTGCCAGCATTGACGAAGCTGTTGATGGCGGCCAGCGAGCCGGAGAGGGTCAGCGTGCTGGACTTGCCCTGGCAAAGTGGAGAGCCATTTTCTCACCGTCAGGCGGCGGCCTCGAACAGGATCGTGCTTTTGTAGCCCAAGGCCGAGTGTCGCCGTATGGGATTATAAAACCCGTCGATGAATGTGCCAATGGCACGTTCTGCCTGCCAACGTGACAGAAAAACCGTTCTTCAGATGAGTTCAGATTTCAGCGTCTTGAAGAACGTTTCCAACACTGCGTTATCATAGCAATTTCCTTTGCCGCTCATGGAAATCTGCAGACCATGATTTTCAGGATTTTCTGATATTCATCAGAACAATATTGGCTTCCTCTGTCCGAATGGTGGATCAAGTCGGGCTTTGGTCTGCGCGTGGCGATGGCGCGCTGCAAAGCTGTTATCGCCAGATCTTTCTTCATTCGGTCACTGACCGCCCAGCCGACCACCCGGCGGGAGTAGAGGTCAATGACCACGGCCAGATACAGCCAGCCTTCCGCCGTCCAGATGTGGGAAATATCGACGCCCCATTTCTGGTTCGGGCCCTCGGCGCTGAAATCCTGATCCAGCAGGTTGGCGGCCACAGGCCCGCCATGGGCACTGTCGGTTGTCTTCTTATAGCGCCGTTTCGTCAACGCTTTCAGTCCATTATCCCGCATCAGCCGGGCAATCCGGCGCCGCCCGCAGGACAGACCAGCGGTCTTCAGCTCTGCATACATACGGGGACTTCCGTAAGTCTCGTGCGAAAGTGCAAAGTGCTGACGGACATGCGCCAACAGTATCATGTCCGCATATTGCCGAAGACTGGGCTTGTCACCGCTTCCAGGCATAATAGCCCGAACTGCTCACGCCCAATAAACGACAGCTCCTACTGCTGTCGTCCGAAGAGTATATGCGCCTCAAGCGGCGTGACCGCCAAGTGATGGCATTGGCCGATTTCACCGACGCCGATCTGGAAGCACTGGAAGCATCGCAGCCCGCGCCTGAATCCGCCGCGTTCAATGCCGAAATGCCGCTGTAAGCCGTGCCGTTCCCCACACCCGTTCAAGGGCTTGTCATCCGCTACAGCTATCTGTGGCGACGGGAATATCTCCGTGGGCAGGAGGAAGGCGTCAAGGATCGCCCCTGCGCCGTCATCCTCGTCACCACGACGGAAGACGGCGAACAGGTTGTTACCGTCCTGCCCATCCCCATACGCCGCCCTCCGATGCACGGCTGGCCGTCGAAATCCCCACCATGACCAAGTGCGCCTTGGGCTGGATGGGGAACGCTCCTGGGTGGCGCTGACGGAAGCAAACCGCTTCTTCTGGCCCGGCCCCGATCTTCGCCCACTGCGGGCGGGAGACGCGGAAAGCATCGCCTATGGCGTGCTTCCCCATGCGTTGATGGATGACATCCGCAAGCGTTTCATCGCGCTGGTAAAGGCACAGCAGGCAGGGGCCGTGCCGCGAACCGAATAGGCCACAACTGGCCTGCCGCGACGCTGCACATGGTGGTTATCAAGCTGATAACTGACGTTTATCTGACATTTAACAGTTTATTTAGTGTTATTTGTCTGTGGCGAGCAGGGCAAAATACACCAAAAATAGACATTCATGCTGCTTAGTAGTAAGATTGCGGCATGAATTGAGGAGGGATCGTATGCCCGAAGTCCAGAAAGTAAGCGTTGCCCTGACCGGCGAACAGGTGGCTGCGTTGCGCGCTGCCGTCGATGCTGGTGAAGCGGCGCACCTGTGCCGATGGATTTCGACAGGCTGCGGCAGGAAAGCACAGCAGCGCCTGAACGAAGCACACACGGCAAATGAGCATGCCGGTTGAGGTACTTTGGTATCCGCAGGCCCGCACGGACTTGCTGGATATTTACTTGGTCATCGGCATCGAGAACCCGGTGGCGGCAGAGCGTATCTATGATGCGTTGGAAATGCGTGCGCGCCAACTCAGCCAGCACCCAAGGCTTGGCCCCTGAACCGCGCCCGGATATTCAGACAAGCACGCGGGTGCTGGTCGAGGAGCCGTATCTCATTCTCTACGAAACACGACCTGACACAGACGAGGGTATGGTCGATCAAGTGGCCATTGTCCGGGTCATCGACGGACGGCGGGATTTAGCGCGCATATAGTAAGGCCGTCTTGCTTGTTAGATAGCGCGGCTATGTTAGAAGTTCCTTGTACGCTCCGGCTTCGCCTCTGCTTTGCATGCGACTTTGCATGCGACCGGGGTTTGGCTTCTCTAGGGTAAAGGCGTGCCTCAGCCTTTCGCCGCATCCCGGCCCGCCGCCGTCACCACCACTGAAGTCAGGCCGCATTGCTGATGCAGGGTGGCGGGCTTGCAATTTATAACACTTAGTGCTACAAATTGGGACTATGTTGATTGGTTGGGCGCGTGCGCATCTTTAAGAACAAACCGTTTACGCGCTTCGCCAATAAGGCGGGCATCACGGATGCGGCATTACGCGATGCGATTGCGGATGCCGAGCGCGGCTTGGTGGATGCAGACCTTGGCGGCGGGGTGGTGAAACAACGCATCGCCCGTGCCGGGGGGCGGGAAATCGGGCGGATTCCGCACGATTATCCTGTTCAAGGTCGGGGATCGGGCGTTTTTCGTTCATGGGTTTGCCAAGAACGAAAAGGGCAATATCCGGGCCGATGAACTGGCCGCATTCAAGATGCTGGCGCAGCAGATGCTGGGGTACAGCGACACCGCGCTGGATGCTGCCGTCAGCGCTGGGATTTTAGTGGAGGTAACGAACGATGACGAAGCAATATCGCAGTGACATCATGGCATCCATCCATGAAACCGCTGAAGGGCTGCACGCGACCGGCCTGCTCGACAAGCAGACCATGCGGCAGTTTGATGAAGCTTGCCTGACGCCGGTACGCCCCCTCAGCGCCGAAGAAATCCGCGCGCTGCGTGAACGGGAGGGCGCAAGCCAAGCGGTTTTTGCCCGGTATCTGAACGTAACGACTGGCCTTATCAGCCAGTGGGAGCGCGGAGAGAAGCACCCGCAGGGCGCTTCCCTGAAGCTGTTGTCGTTGGTAGCTCGCCACGGGCTTGTTGCCGTGGCCTAACTTTCTACGGCAAAGACGGCCCTCTGCCTTTGCCTGCTTCGGCCACCTCTACCCGCTCAATCACCGGCACATCCATCCCCACCAGCTTGCCGTCATGTTCGTATGGCTCATGATGGCCTGCATCACCGCTTTCAGGCCACATCCCTGCATGGTGACGGCTTTGCCGCGATGGGTGAAGGTCAGGAACTCGGCTCCGCTGGTGCGGCGCAGGGCCAGGTTGTCAAGGTTATGGTAAAGGAAGCCGTCCATGTCGCCGGTAGCGCGGTAGAGGGCAAAACCCATCTGCACCCGGCTGCCGCTGCGGAAGGCCACATACTCGCCATCGGCAACCGGCGGCACAAGGTTGGCCTGCCCTCCCGGGACGGCTTCACGCTGGCAGGTGATGTCCTTATAGATGCTGCTGCTCATGGGTCGATGCCGCCGGGTCTGGGCTTCGGGTCGTTCGACGGTTTGGTATTATATCCCGCACCAGCCCGCACGTCGGCAGCGGCCTGCCGTACCGTTCGACCGTGCATGAACTCGAACACATCCACCACCCGCCGGAAGGCGGGTTGACCTGACCTGCCCCCTGGAAATGTGCCCGGCATAAAGTAGAGTCCTCCGATCGAAGGAGGGCTATTTGATGAAGAAGAGCCGTTCCAGCGAGGAACAGATCATCGGGATCCTGCGGGAGCAGGAG
>NZ_JANLNL010000014.1:0-152554 GCF_027568365.1 Niveispirillum sp. BGYR6
GAGGGCCCCCCACCCGATCCCATCCCGAACTCGGCCGTGAAACCCCTCTGCGCCAATGGTACTTTGTCTTAAGGCACGGGAGAGTAGGTCACCGCCAGGTCCGCTCGTAACAGGTAACAACACGTCACGAAATCCAAAAACACCAACGCCGCCTCATAAAGGCGGCGTTACCGTTTGGGGAAACAAATCCCCTCTGACGCGGGGTGGAGCAGCCCGGTAGCTCGTCAGGCTCATAACCTGAAGGTCACAGGTTCAAATCCTGTCCCCGCATCCATACAAAAACCCCAGCAAGATCAACGTCTTGCTGGGGTTTTTGCTGTTCACTCCAAGGAATAGCATTGTTCGGCCTCGGCAGGCGGGGTATTTCCGATGGGTTCGGGCAGGCGGTGGTTGTTGAACCAGTCGACCCATTCCAGGGGTGCGTATTCCACGGCTTCAAGGATTTCCGTGATCCCCGCCTGTGGATGACCTCAGCCTTGTGCTTTCCCGGACTGATGTGGCGCAGGGCGCCCCTGATCAAGCAAGGTCCCGCCATGGGGCGGGACCAGCTGATGGTGTCGGTTGGTGCTGGCGCTTTTCTGCACCACGTCCACTTTGGCAGCAGCTGCCGCGCCTCAGCGGGCCAGACCCTGGGCCAGATTGGGCTGGTCCAGCGGCACAAAGCCGTAATGCTTCAGCCAGCGCAGATCGGCCTCAAAGAAGGTGCGCAGATCGGGGATGCCGTATTTCAGCATCGCCATGCGCTCAATCCCCATGCCAAAGGCAAAGCCCTGATACTTGGTGCTGTCGATACCACAATTTTCCAGCACCTTGGGGTGCACCATGCCGCTGCCGCCAATTTCCAGCCAGTCGCCGAAATTGCCCAGCTTCAGTTCCCCGCCCTTGCGCGCGCAGCCGATATCGATCTCCGCCGACGGTTCGGTGAAGGGGAAGAAGCTGGGGCGGAAGCGGATGGGCAGATCGTCGATCTGGAAGAAGGCGCGGCAGAATTCCAGCAGCGTCCCCTTCAGATGGCCCATATGGATATCTTCCCCGATCACCAGCGCTTCCACCTGATGGAACACCGGCGTATGGGTCTGGTCATAGTCGGAGCGATAGGTGCGGCCCGGGGCGATGATGCGGATAGGCGGCTTTTCCGTCAGCATGGTGCGGATCTGCACCGGGCTGGTATGGGTGCGCAGCACGCGCGCCGCCCCATCGGCAGCCGGCGGCAGATAGAAGGTATCGTGCATCTGCCGGGCGGGGTGTTCCGGCGGGATGTTCAGTGCTGTGAAATTATGGAAATCCGTCTCGATATCCGGCCCTTCGGCGACGGTGAAGCCCATGGCACCGAAAATGGCCACGATCTCATCCACCGTCTGGCTGATCGGGTGGATCCGGCCCTGGCTTTCCGGGCGGGACGGCAGGGTGACGTCGATGCGCTCCGCCTCCAGCTTCCGGGCCAGTTCAGCGGTCTTCAGTTCGCCGCGGCGCGCCTCGATGGCGGTTTCCACAGCGGTCTTCACGGCGTTCAGGGCGGCACCGCGCGTCTTGCGCTCATCCGGTGTCAGGTTGCGCATGTCGCCCATCAGCGCCGTGATGCGGCCCTTCTTGCCCATGGCCGACACGCGCACCTCCTCCAGCGCAGCGCTGTCGGAGGCCCCGGCGATGGTGGCCAGCAATTCGGACTGAAGAGTGTCGAGCGTGTCCATGATGGTCCTGGAAAACAATGAAGGGGCATCAGCCCGGTTGGAACTGGCGAAGCGAAACGATATCGGTCGCCCAGAGCGGTTGTTTTTCCCGGATGCTGCGGATCAGCCGTTCATCGGCAGTGACCAGCGGCATCCGTTCCCGAAGCGCCAAGGCGACAAAGAACATGTCGTAAGGGGAGTGATCAAGACTATAGCCGAGTTTCAATGCCTGCTGTGCCAGATCGGCCAGGGGAACGCTGGTGATGGGCATGGCCCGGAGAAACAGCAGGCCGGTTTCGGCCATGGGGCCGGTCAATTGGCCCAGCCGCACCTTCTTCCACAGAATACTGGCCACCTCCGCCCATAACAGCTCCGGCGCCCAGAGATCATGCAGGCGCAACGGTGCCGCCTGATCGGAATCTGCTTCCGTGATCAGCCATTTGATGGCGACACTGCTGTCAACAACCAGCTTCACCCTTCGTCCCGCATCTGGCGCAACAGAACTTCGGAGGGGGTTTGCTCGGTACCCGCCGTCTGCGCCCGGAAAGCATCCATCCGTGTCAGCAGTTCCACCCGGTCCATACCGGGGACCGGCTGTACAGCGCTGGCCAGGATGTCGGCTGCCACCTCTTCCACACTGCGACCGGACAGGCGGGCGCGCGCGGTCAGGCCCTGCAACAGGCTATCATCCAGATTGCGGATGGTCAGCGATCCCATGGCATCCCTCCATGACCGGGCAGCATTCAGGTGATTCTAGCACGAATCAGGGCTGGCACCGAAATCCCAAGAAAAAAGGGGCCGGCCCAACGGGCCAGCCCCTTTTCCCAATCTGTCCGCTGAAAACCCTTGGATGGGTTATCAGGCGGCCTGCAGCGCGGCCTGGGCCTTGCCGCACAGATCCTTGAACGTGTCCGGCTCGCGGGCGGCGATATCGGACAGAACCTTACGGTCCAGCTCGATGCCGGCGCGCTTCAGGCCGTGGATCAGCGTGCTGTACTTCAGGCCGTGCAGACGTGCACCGGCGTTGATACGCTGAATCCACAGGCCGCGGAAATCGCGCTTCTTGTTGCGACGGTCGCGATAGGCGTAACGAAGCGCCTTTTCGACCTTTTCAATCGCAACGCGATAGCACTTGGAACCGCGACCACGATAGCCCTTGGCGAGCTTCAGGATCTTCTTGTGACGGGCGTGGGTGGTGACGCCCCGCTTAACGCGTGCCATTAGTCAGCCTCCTCACTTAACCCGCAGGAAATTCTCGGCGATCTTCTCGCCGTCGGCCTTAAACATAACGAACGTACCACGTGCGTTACGCTTCATCTTCAGGGGGCGCTTGCTCATACCGTGGCGCTTGCCAGCGGCCTGGGCCTTCACCTTGCCGGAAGCGGTAAACTTAAACCGCTTCTTGGCGCCCGAATGGTTCTTCAACTTGGGCATTTTCGGTCCTTTTCAATCTATGTGGACGGTGGGCATGCCCCGGGCATCGCGCCCGGCCTCGCCGTCCGATAGAGCGGTCGTGTATAGTGGAGTGGCGGCCCCCTGACAAGGGCCAAGCCGCGCACGCCCCGCATGGCGGGTCCGATTCATTGCGGGAGAGGAACAGGCATGGAGATTTTCACCATCGGGTACGAGGCAGCATCGCAGGGGGCGGTGATCGCGGCGTTGAAAGCGGCGGGGGTACGGCGGCTGATTGATGTGCGCGAACTGCCCTCGTCCCGCCGGGCCGGCTTTTCCAAATCCCCCTTGCGCGCCAGCCTGGAGACCGATGGCATTGAGTATCTGCACCTGAAGAAGCTGGGTACGCCCAAGGAAGGGCGGCTGGCCAACCGGGCGGGCCGGATGGCTGATTTCTGGCGAATCGTCGATGCGGGGCTGGCCCGGCCGGAGGCGGAATATGAGCTGGCACTGGCCGGCGAACTGGCCGCATCCGCCCCATCCTGCCTGCTGTGTTTTGAAGCCGACCACCGTACCTGTCACCGGCTGGTGGTGGCCAACCGGCTGGCGGCACTGCGGGGCTTCACGGTCACGCATCTGAACCCGGATACGGGGTTCTGACAGGTTGGGGATAAGGGGTATCGATGCTATATTGAAGGCAGACATCAAGGAGGTACCGCGATGCGCACGGTGACGCTGGCCCAGGCAAAAGATCAACTGGATGAGTTGGTGGCCCGCGCTGCCGGCGGCGAAGCTGTTCGCATCAATGCCCAGAACGGGTCAGCGGTGGAACTGGTGGCGGTCGTCCCGTCCCGTATGGCCGTTGATGTTGCCGCCTTCAAGGCGCTGACCGATCAGATGGCGGAAGCCCCTCAGGACGCAGCAGACCTTGTACGCCAAATGCGGGATGGTGCCCGCTATTGAGCTTCTATCTGGATACATCGTTGCTGGTATCCGCATTGACGCGGGAGGCGGCCACCGGGAAAGCACAGGCCTGGTTGGGCAGCCTGTTCATCAGCGATTGGGTCATCACCGAATTCTCTTCCGCCCTGTCGATCAAGTTGCGGACAGGTCAGATCAGCGCACCCCATCGGGCAGACGCAATGGCTCTGTTCAATCGTCATGCTTCACGATCATTCACGACTGTACCCATCGGGCCGGAACATTTCCGTTTGGCAGCCCGTTTTGCTGATCGACATGATTTGTCGTTGCGGGCTGGTGATGCCCTGCATCTTGCCGTGGCGGGTGAAAATGGCCTGCGGTTGATCAGCCTGGATCAAAAGCTTGTGGGGGCGGCAACGGCCCTGGGGCTCCGTGCCGCCTCGCTCCCCTGACTTACCGCTTCTGCAACAAGTCCCACTTGTTGCCATAGAGATCCTGGAACACGGCGACGCTGCCATAGGCCTCGTGCCTTGGTTCTTCCAGAAACGTCACCCCAGCGGCCCGCATGGCGGCATGGTCGCGGATGAAATCATCGCTGTGCAGGAACAGGAAGACCCGGCCGCCGGCCTGGTTGCCGATGGCGGCTTCCTGCTGGGGCCCCACCGCGCGGGCCAGCAGCAGGCAGGTGGCATTATCGCCGCGCGGGGCCAGGCGCACCCAGCGCTTGCCGCCGCCCAGATCGCTGTCTTCCAGCAGGGTGAAGCCCAGCTTGTCGCGGTACCAGCCAATGGCCTCGTCATAGTCGCGGACCAGCAGGGTCAGGGCACCCAGATGTGAGGCCATGGTCGGTTTGCTCCTCAATCAATGGAAATTGCGCCCTTCGCCGAACACCTTGGCGGCCATGGCATCGGGCAAAGGTGGGGGCAGGGGGGATGGCGGGGCGGCATCCTGCCGTGGCTCCCCCACCTGACGCAAGCCATGCAGGTGGAAGGACAGGTCGGTCAGCTTTTCCGCCACCAGATGGATCACCTCCCCCTCCTTCTGCAAACGCCCCCGGATCGCCATCAGGGTGGCGGCCATCAGGGGCCGGCGATAGCGTTCCTGGATGGACGTCCAGACGATGGCATTGGCGGTGCCCGTCTCATCCTCCAGCGTCACGAAGATGACGCCCGATGCCGTGCCCGGCCGCTGGCGCACCAGCACCAGCCCCGCCAGTTCCACCCGCCGCCCATCGGGCAGGGTGCGCAGGTCTTCCGCCCGCACCAGCCCCAGCCCGGCGAGTGCCGGGCGCAGCAACTGCATCGGATGGGCCCGTAGGGTGAGTTGCAGGGTGCGGTAATCGGCCCAGACCTGTTCACCCACCGGGATGGGGGGCAGGATCACTTCCGGTTCATCCCCCAGATCGGCGGGGGGCTGGTTGTCGCCGAATCGGGCGGCTTCCTCCGCAACCATAAACAAAGGCAGCGGCTTGTCCCCCAGCCGCTTCACCTGCCACAGCGCCTGACGCCGGTCCAGGCCCAGGCTGGCAAAGGCATCGGCATCGGCCAGCCGTTCCAGCACCGATACCCGCAGCCTGGCCCGTTTCCAGACATCGCGGATGGTGCGATAGCCCGTACCCCGCCCTTGCGCGATGGCCAGGGCATCGGCTTCCCGCAGGCCGCGCACCTGCCGGAAGCCCAGGCGCAGCGGCGGATGGGGGCCGCGCCCTTCCTCCAGCGTGCAATCCCATTCCGACCGGTTGATATCCACCGGCCGCACCTCCACCCCATGGTCGCGCGCATCGCGCACCAGTTGGGCCGGGCTGTAAAAGCCCATCGGCTGGCTGTTCAGCAGGGCGCAGGTGAAGATCGAGGGGTGATGGCATTTCAGCCAGGAAGAGGCATAGGCCAGATGCGCGAAGGAACAGGCATGGCTTTCCGGGAAGCCGTAATTGCCGAACCCTTCGATCTGGCTGAAACAGCGCTGGGCGAAATCGGCGTGATAGCCATTGGCGATCATGCCGCGGATGAACTCGTCGCGGAACGCCTCCACCCCGCCCGTCTTCTTGAAGGTGGCCATGGCGCGGCGCAACTGGTCGGCGCGGGCGGGGGAGAAGCCGGCCCCGACAATGGCGATCTGCATCGCCTGTTCCTGGAACAAGGGCACGCCCAGCGTGCGCACCAGCACGGCCTTCAGCGCCGGGCTGGGATATTCCACCCGTTCCAGCCCCTGGCGGCGGCGCAGATAGGGATGCACCATATTGCCCTGGATGGGGCCGGGGCGGACGATGGCAACCTCGATCACCAGATCATAGAAGGTGTTGGGGCGCAGGCGCGGCAGCATGGACATCTGCGCCCGGCTTTCAATCTGGAACACGCCGATCGTGTCGGCCCGCTGGATCATCTGATAGGTTTTTTCATCTTCCGGCGGCACATCGGCCAGCCCGAAGGGCCGCCCCTGGCGCTGGGCCAGCAGCTCAAACCCCCGGCGCAGACAGCTCAACATGCCCAGTGCCAGCACATCGATCTTCAGCAGGCCCAGCGTTTCCACATCATCCTTGTCCCATTCCACCACGGTGCGATCCGCCATGGCGGCATTCTCGATCGGCACCAGCTCATCCAGCCGCGACCGGGCGATGACGAAGCCGCCGACATGTTGGGACAGGTGGCGGGGAAAGCCGCGCAGTTCCGCCGCCAGTTCCATGCACAGCGCCAGGGTGGGGTCGGCCGGGTCCAGCCCGGCCTGCCGTGCTGCCTCATCCGGCTGCACATCGCGCCAGTTCCAGCCCAGCCGCACCAGCGCGCCGATCACATCATCGGACAGGCCCAGCACCTTGCCCACCTCCCGGATCGCCATGCGGGAGCGGTAGCAGATAACGGTGGCGACCAGCCCGGCATGGTCGCGCCCATATTTATTGTAGATATACTGCATCACCTCCTCCCGCCGCTCATGCTCGAAATCGACATCGATATCGGGCGGCTCGTCCCGGTCGGGGGAGATGAAACGTTCGATCAGCAGCTCATTCACCGCCGGGTCGACGGCGGTGATGCCCAGGCAGTAACAGACGGCGGAATTGGCCGCCGATCCGCGCCCCTGGCAGAGGATTTCCTTCGACCGGGCAAAGCGCACAATGTCATGCACGGTCAGGAAATAGGGGGCGTAGTTCAGCTGGGCGATCAGCTTGAACTCATAATCCAGCAGATGGCGCACCTTTTCCGGCACGCCCGCCGGGTAGCGCCAGTCGGCCCCGATCAGGGCCAGCCGTTCCAGCTCCTGCTGTGGGGTGCGGCCATCGGGGACGGGATCAATGGGGTAGTCATAGCGCAGTTCGCGCAGGCTGAAATGGCAGCGGTCGGCCAGTTCCAGCGTGGCGGCCAGCGCATCGGGCCGGGCGGCGAACAGCCGGGCCATGGCCTGATCGGTTTTGGGATAATGGTCGGCATGGGCCGGCAGGCAGCGCCCGGCATCGGCCAACCTGCGCCCATGCTGAATGCAGGTCAGTACATCATGCAGGCGCTGGCGATCCGGGCTGTGGTAACGCACATCATGGCTGGCCAGCAGCCCGATGCCCAGCCCATCGGCCAATTGCCCCAGCCGCACCAACCGGGGCCGGTCATAGCCCTGGTAAAGCGGGGCGACTGCCAGATAAAGCCCGGCGGCGGGCAGGGCCTGGAACCGTTGTAGATCGGCCTGCAGCCGGGCCAGCCGTGCCGGCAGGGGGCGGCCCGGCGGGGCCAGGACGGCCAGGATCATCCCCTCGCAGGCTGCTGCCAGATCGGCCAGGGAAAGATGGGTTTCCCCCTTGCCCATGCGGCGCTTGCCCAGGGTCAGCAGCCGGGTCAACCGACCATAGGCAGCGCGGTCGGTGGGGTAGCAGAGCACCGGCGGCGCATCGGCCAGGTTCAGCCGGCACCCCACCACCAGCCGCATCCGTTGCTGTTCGCACGCCGCCATCATGCGCACGGCCCCCGCCAGACTGTCATGGTCGGTGATGCCGATGGCCTTGCGCCCCAGGGCGGCGGCGGCCAGCACCAGTTCCGCCGGGTGGGAGGCCCCGCGCAGGAAGCTGAAATTGCTGGTCACTTCCAGGTCAATATAGGCGGGGGTGGGGCGGGTCATGGGAACAGCCCGTGCAGGAACCAGCGCGGCACCTCCTCCGCCGTGCGGAACAGCCAGAGCCGGCGGCCATCGGCCAGTTGCAGGCGGAAATAATCCCGCGTGGTGCCGGGCCGCGCGCGCCACCAATCGGGCCGGATGCGCTCCGGCCCTTCCATCCAGTCAATCCCATGCCGCCGCCCCCGCCAGACCAGAGCGGCGGCTTCAGGTTTTTCCACCGGTTCCGGCGGGTCCAGCAGCAGCAGCGGGCGGGGGGCCTCCACCTGCCAAGTGCGCGGACGCGGGCTGTGGGCACGCGGCTGGGCCTTGGGCCAGGGGGTGGGAGTGTTGGCCTCTCCTTTCGCCCTTCCCTCATTACCCACTTCACATACCCCACCGTCACCCCGGCGCAGGCCGGGGTCCAGGTTCGTAGAGCAAAGCGCCTGTGGCCCCTGGACCCCGGCCTGCGCCGGGGTGACGGTAGAGATGGGGGTAACGCCTTTCGAGATTTCCGCTGCCGGGCCAGTGAGGTTTTGTCCCCCCATCCCCCCACCGGCAAACCCCACCGCCCGTTCCGGCTGATGTTCATCCTCTGCCAAGGGCGGGCCGATGCGATCGGGGCCGAGGCGGTTGCACAGCCGATCCAGCAGAAAGGTCAGGGCGAAGGCATCGCCGCTGCCCAGGGCCGTCTGGCTGGCGGTGAAGCGATCCGTCAGCGTCGCCGTCAACAACATCATTTCGATACCGAAACCAGGTTCAGCCTGATCCAGCTTCTCCCGAAATAATCGTTTCAGAGTCGAAATATCCCTTAATGGCTGCCCGGTTCCCAGTGCCAGGGTCTGCTGGCTGGCGTCGCTGCGTACCAGCAGCAGTTCCAGCCGCCTTGCCCCCCGCCCGCTGGCTTCCAATTGCCCGCACAGGTCGCGCAGCAGCCGGTCCAGCCCGGTATCGATAGCGTCGCGGGTGAAGATCGGTTCGGCCAGTGGCAGCCGGGCCTGCCACTGCGGCGGGCGGGCCTGCGGGGCCAGCGGTTCCGCCCCCAGCCCCAGCAGCCGGTCCAGCCGGCGGGCGGGGGCGGTGCCGTAGCGGGCGGTCAGGGGTGCGCGGGGCAGGCGGTGCAGGTCGGCCACCCGTTGCAGCCCCACCCGCGCCAGATCGGCGGTCAGCGCTGCATCCAGCCGCAGGGCGGCCAGCGGCAGGGCCAGCAGTGCCTCCCACGCGGCGCGACCCGTCGGCAGAATCTCACCCGCCCCGGCGGGCCGGTGGCGGGCCCAACCCCAGGCGGCGGCGGGGCTGTCGGCCAGGGCCAGCCGGTGGGTCAACCCGGCCCGGCGCAGCCGCCGCGACAGGTCGGCCAGCAAGCCCACTTCCCCAGACCAAAGGTGCGCGCAGCCGGTGATATCCAGCACCAGCCCGTCGGCACCATCGCTGGCGGCCTGCGGTGTATAGCGCTGGGCCCACAGGGCCAGCCGGCCCAGCTCCGCCCGGTCGCCTGCCGGGTCTGCGGGCGGGGCCGTCACGGCGGGGCAAAGGGCGCGGGCATCGGCCAGCAACATGCCCACCGACAGGCCATCGGCACTGGCCAGGGCGTTGACCGCGTGCAGGCGGATGCCGCCCTGGCCGGGCAGCACCAGGGCCAGCGGGCCGGGATGGGTGCCGCCAGGGCTATTCCGCCGCTGCCACCGGTCCGTTGGCCAACGGCTCAACCAGATGCAGACGAAACGCCGCGTCATCCCACACCACCTTCCATGTGCCCGAATCGGCGGCTGTACCGGTCAGGCCGCCGCCGCGTGCCCGCAGCAGATCCACCTGCCAGCAGGGCCGCCCCCAATCCCCCTCACCCGGCCGGTCGGGCAGGGCGCGTACCCGCCAGCGGGTCAGCGCGGTGGAAGGCGGTGGGCGACCCTGCGGCGGCAGGATCAGCATCCCCAGCATCCCCCCTTCCTCCGCCGCCAGTTGCAACCGTCGCCCGGCCACCGGGGGCGGGGTGATGCCATCGCCCACCACGGCACCCAGCCGGGGGCAGCGCAACGCCTCCTCCAGAACCCACAGCGCGTCCTCCAGCGTCCGGGGGCGGGCCAGGATCAGCCGGTCGGGATCAGCCCCCAGACAGACCAGCCCCGGCGCATAGGGACTGTCGGTGGGTGCATCGGGTGGGGGCAGGCGGCACCACAGCACCGGCCCCGCCGTCACCGGTAGCCGCGCGAGCAGGCTGGCAACAAAACCATGCGGGGCGGCATCCGCCGCCTCCCCCAGAAATTCATGCAGGCCGCCGCGCACCAGCCCGCCCCCGGCCAGCGCGCCATCCAGCGCCACCAGCCCCAGCGATAGGGCTTCCTGCCCCGCAGGCGCGCGGATGCGGTCCATCACGGACAGCCGCGCACGCAGCGCGGCAATGGTGTCGGCACGGTTTGTCATGCCGTATTATGTTCTTGTTTTGTTCTTAAACTCAAGCCTTGAAGTTGTTCGTGCCAGCAAAAAGGGGGCCGCCCGGCGGACCGCCCCCCCCCTGATCAATGGCAAGGCCAGCCTCTGGCTTACAGACCCTTGGCCTTCACCAGTTCGGCCAGATTGGCTTCCGAACGGGCACCATAATGGCTGATGATCTCCCCGGCGCAGATGGCGCCCAGACGGGCGCAGCTTTCCGGGTCGCGGCCATTGGTATAACCGAACAGGAAGCCGGCAGCGAACAGGTCGCCCGCACCGGTCGTATCCACCACCTGGGCCACCGGCTCGGCATTCACATGGACGCGCTGGCCACCGGTGAAGACATAGGCGCCCTGTTCGCCCTTGGTCAGCACCACAACCTCGACATCGCGTTGGGCGGCGGCGGCGGCACTCTCGAAATCGCCGCCGTACAGGGCCGTGATCTCGCTTTCATTGGCGAACAGGATGTCGATATGGTCGCGCACCAGTTCCAGGAAGCTTTCATGGTGGCGATGCACACAGAAGGCATCGGACAGCGACAGGGCCACCTTGCGCCCGGCCTCATGCGCCAGCTTGGCAGCCTTCAGGAAGGCTTCCTTGGCGGCCGGCGGGTCCCACAGATAGCCTTCCAGATACGTCACCTTGGCCGACTGGATCAGCGCCGGATCAATATCATCCGGGGTCAGCAGCTGGCAGGCGCCCAGGAAGGTATTCATGGTGCGGTGCGCATCCGGCGTCACCAGGATCAGGCAGGTGCCGGTGGGCGTACCATCGGTCAGGTCGGGCGTATCGAAGCGCACGCCGACGGCGCGGATATCGTGGCGATAGACCTTGCCCAGCTGGTCATGCGCCACCTTGCCGATGAAGGCGCCCTTGCCACCCAGGCCGGCAATGCCGGCCATGGTGTTACCGGCCGACCCGCCGGACATTTCCAGCCCCGGCCCCATCTTGCTGTAGAGATCTTCCGACTGCGCGGCGTCGATCAGACGCATCCCGCTTTTCGCCATGCCATTGGCGGCCAGGAAAGCCTCATCGGCCTTGGCGATCACATCCACGATGGCATTGCCGATACCCACGACATCATACGCAGTCGTCACGAATACTCTCCAACCAAATAGGGGAATTGGCGCGGAGTATAGACATGGCGGGCCTTGCGGCAAGTGCAGCCTGATACCCATATGAACGCTTGGAACGCATGGATGGCTGACGGGGACGCTTAAATCGTGATGATTGCCCATCTGACACGCGCCGTGCTGCAATTGCCGGACAAGGCGTTCACCCGCACCATCATCCTGTCCATCCTGGGCAGCCTTGTGATGTTTGCCCTGCTGCTGGCCGGGTTCGGCTGGGCGCTGACCCATACAAGCTTCTTCGATATTCCCTGGCTGGATACGGGGATCGATCTGCTGGGCGGCCTGGCCGGGCTGTTCCTGGCCTGGATGATGTTCCCGGCCGTCACCGTGGCCATCTCCTCCCTGATGCTGGACGGGATTGTGGAGGCGGTGGAGCGCCGGCATTACCCGCATCTGGGGCCGGCGCTGGAAATCCCGCTCTGGCGGTCCATTGCGGAAAGTCTGCGCTTTCTGGGGCTGGTGCTGTTGTTGAACCTGGTGGCGCTGCCGCTCTATTTCGTGCCGGTGGTCAATCTGGTCGTCTTTTATCTGGTCAATGGCTATCTGATCGGGCGGGAATATTATGAACTGGTGGCCGTGCGGCGGCTGAACAAGCCGGCTGTGCACTGGCTGCGCGTGCAGGAAAAGCTGAGACTTTTTGCGGCTGGCATCATTATTGCCTTTATTTCGTCACTGCCGATCGTGAATCTTGTCGTGCCCGTCGTGGCCGCCGCCTTCATGGTGCATCTTTTTGAACAGATCCGCCGTTCTTTGCCGCCGGAGGCGGCTGCACGGGGGGTGGAGATGTGATAACCATTTGCAGGTTCGGCCACCGGGGCGCCAAGACCGCCCGTTGAAGCGAGACCAGGGACTTTTCCACCATGTTCCGACGCCAGAAACCGCCCTCCATGCCCGTCAAGCCGGAACCGCCACCGCCGCCTGTCCCTGAGCCGGCGCCGGCCAGCGGCGGGGGCCCTGGTTTCGCGGCGGCCGCGGAACCACCCGTTCCCCCACAGGCGCCGGCAGCCCCGGCAACCGGGGAGCGCAGCGCCTATTCGCCTTTCGTCAGCCCCACCCCGCCCAGCACGGGTTCCGAAACCAGCACGAGGCCATCGATGAACACGCCCTTTTCCACCAGTCCCGCCCCCGGCACGGCTCCCGGTGCGGCGCTGAAGTCGGATATTCCGCGCCGCGTGGTGGATATTCCCGGCACCCCGCCCAAGCGCACCACCCCCAGCACGGACAGCGCCACCCCGGCGACGGAAATGCGCAAGCTGATCGTCGGCCGCGACATCAGCCTGTCGGGTGAGATCGCCGCCTGTGATGTGCTGGTGGTGGAAGGCACGGTGGAAGCCAAGCTGCGTGACGGCCGCATCGTGGAAATCGCCGATACGGGCCTGTTCAAGGGTTCGGTCGAAATCGACGATGCCGATATTGGTGGCCGCTTCGAAGGCGATATCACTGTGCGCGGCACCTTGCGGGTGCGCGCCACCGGTAAGATCCAGGGCAATATCCGCTATGGCACGCTGGAAGTGGAAAATGGTGGCCAGCTCTCCGGCACCGTGGAGGTGCTGACCGGCACCGCCGCCAAGGCCCCGGCGCCGGCTCCGGTCTATAATCCGGCCCCGATCCTGGCTGATGGCGGTCTGGTGGATTAATTTCGCCCGAGCTGCCGTAAAGAAAACCCCCCGCCCGGCAGCCACCGGGCGGGGGTTTTTTTCATTGCTGCCCGCCCCTTACCGGGTCAGCAGGCCGGCCACATTCTGCATGTCATTGCCATTCAACATGATTCGCCCGTCGGGCAGGATTTGCAGTTGATAGCGATGGGTGATGCCATCGGCCCCCTGTTCCGGCTGGCCCAGCCCCTGCACCGCATAAAGTGCTATGGCTGTGCCGGCCGCCTTGGTCCCGCCACTGGCCTGGATGGCGGCGATCAGACGGTCAATGCCGCTCATCGACAGATCGGCCTGGCCGGTCAGGCCGCGCGGATTCTGGCTGGCAAACTTGAAGGCACCATTACCGCTGACCGCTGTTTGCGGGCCTTTCAGGGAAAGCCGGTCAATATTGAGGTTGGAACCGGCGGTCTGCATGGCGGTGAACAGTTGCTCACGCGCGGCCTTGCGCGGCCCGTCGCTGGTGTCACTGGCATAGGTTGCCAGCAAGGCCAGCAGCGGGGTCGGCGGCAGCCGGCTGCCATTGAGCGCGATATCGGCGCTGGCGGGCACCAGGGCGGGCTCGATATCGGCCCCGCGCCGGTCCAGCCCGGCATGGCGCCAATCCAGCCGCATTCCCGCCCGGTCGCCGGACAAGCCATCCAGCGCCAGGGTGCCGCCGCCGCTGTCCAGCTTGGTGCGGCGGCCATCATTATGCACCTGCTGATAACCGGCCAGATCAAGTTCCAGCTTCAGGGCCGTGGCCAGCCGTTCCAACTGGTTGGCGGTGGGCAGGCCGCCCCCCCGCCAGATACGGCTGGCCTGGGCGAATTTGGTCAGATCCAGCCCCGCCGCATCGCCGCGCAGGCGCAGCTTCTGCAGGGCGATCTTCTCCATCCCCGTGGGGGCCTGGAAATTCAGCCCACCCAAGGCCAGATTGAAAATCCCCGTCCAGGCGTCACCGGTCACGCGCGCGGGGTCCAGTTTCAGGGTCAGGCTGGCCAGATTGAACAGGCCACCGCCGCTGGTGGGGTGAAAGGCGACATTGGCCAGGGACAGGTCTGCCGCGTTCAGCAGATAGCCGTCCGCCGACCAGCGGGCGTGCAGTTTCTGCTGACCGATGGTCAGGTCACCGGCGCGGAAGCCGCGTTCGCTGAACACCGACAGCGGTTGCGGGATGCTGGCCTCCACCTCCCAGCCGCCATCGGGCAGGGGCTTCACCTCCGCTTCCACCACCGGGGCTTCCAGCAGCCAGCCGCCATCGGTCAGCAGCCGCAGCTTGGGCAGGCTGACGGCATAGATGTCGCCCTGGGCCGTCACCTGCACCTCCGGCACCCGTTCCAGGCGGAACTGGTCCGGTTCGTTGCTGGTGGCAGCCCCCAGCCGGTCCTGGATCAGCCGTTCCAGATTGGCGGCACCGGCCGGCGTGGCCTGGGCCAGGGCCTGGGGCGCCGGCAATGACAACCCGGCCAGCAGCAGCAGGGCGGGGGCGGCGCGGGTGATATGGCGGAATATCTGTCGCATGGAACCTGAGATGGTGGGCGGGCGTGGCGATTCTATGGCGGGTCTGGGGCCATCGCGGGGCCTCTTGCATTATCGCGCCGGCCCGCCCATCCATAGGGGTATGAACGCGCATCCGCCATCCGCCCCTGCGGGCCCCCCGCTTGCCACCATCCAGGGCCGGGTGACCGCCGTGCTGGGCCCCACCAATACCGGCAAGACCTATCTGGCGATGGAGCGGATGGCCGCCCATCGCACGGGGATGATCGGCTTTCCCCTGCGCCTGCTGGCGCGTGAAAATTATGAAAAGCTGGTGAAGCTGAAAGGGGAGGCGCATGTCGCCCTGGTGACAGGGGAGGAGAAGATCATCCCCTCCTCCCCGCGTTACTGGGTCTGCACCGTGGAAAGTATGCCGCTGGACCGCAGCGTGCAGTTCCTGTGTGTGGATGAAATCCAGCTTTGCGCCGATGATGAGCGCGGGCACATCTTCACCGACCGGCTGCTGCACGCGCGCGGCGGGGAGGAGACGATGTTCCTCGGCTCCGACATGATGCGCCCGCTGATCCAGAAACTGATCCCCAAGGTGGAGATCATCTCCCGCCCCCGCTTCTCGCAGCTGACCTATGGCGGGCACAAGAAGCTGACCAAGCTGCCGCCGCGCAGCGCCATCACCGCCTTTTCGGTGACGGAAGTGTATCAGTTGGCCGAAATGGTCCGCCGCTCGCGTGGTGGCACGGCGGTGGTGATGGGGGCGCTCAGCCCCCGTACCCGCAATGCCCAGGTGGCCATGTATCAGGCCGGCGACGTGGATTATCTGGTGGCGACAGACGCCATCGGCATGGGCCTGAACATGGATGTGGACCATGTCTGGTTTGCCCGCCTGTCCAAGTTCGATGGCCATCGCCCCCGCCGGCTGACCGCACCGGAAGTGGCGCAGATCGGCGGCCGCGCCGGCCGCCACCAGAGTGACGGCACCTTTGGCACCACCTGGGACTGTTCGCCGCTGGATGAACAGACCATCCAGGCCGTGGAAAACCATGAATTCCAGCCGCTGACCAACCTGACCTGGCGCAATTCTGACCTGGATTTACGCTCCGTGGAGGGGCTGATTCGCACGCTTGAGGCGCGGCCCCCCTCGCCCCTGCTGCTGCGGGCCCGCCCGGCGGATGATCAGTTGGCCTTGCAGGCCCTGGCCCAGGATGGCGAGTTGATGGGCCTGACCCGCCGGCCTGGCGGGGTGAAACAGTTATGGGAGGTCTGCCAGATCCCCGATTTCCGCAAGACCATGACGGATGCCCATACCAAGCTGCTGGCCCAGATTTATCACCATCTGATGGCGCCGGGCGGGCGGCTGCCCACCGATTTCATCGCCGCCCAGGTGCAGCGGCTGGACAAGGTGGAAGGCGATATTGATGCGCTGGTGGCCCGCATCGCCCATGTGCGCACCTGGACCTATGTGGCCCACCGGCCCGACTGGTTGAAGGATGCCCGCCACTGGCAGGGGCTGACCCGCGCGGTGGAGGACAAGCTGTCCGACGCGCTGCATGAACGGCTGACCCAGCGCTTTGTCGACAAGCGATCGGCCGGGCTGGTGAAGGTGCTGCGCGACGGGCGCGACCTGCTGGGCCATGTCGATACGGCAGGCGTGGTAATGGTGGAAGGCCACCGGGTCGGCGCGCTGACCGGCTTGTCCTTCACCATGGAAGCCGATGTGGGGGAGGATGACCGCCCCACCCTGATGACCGCCGCCCGCCGCGTGCTGCGGGAAGAGGTGGCGCGCCGGGTGGCCGCCCTGGAAGCGGCAGGGCCGGACACGCTGGCGCTGGGCAGCGACGGGGTGCTGCGCTGGCAGGATGTGCCGCTGGCCCGGCTGGCCACAGGGCGCGACCTGCTGCACCCCGATGTGCGCCTGTTGCGCGATGATCTACTGGATGGAACACAGCGTGACCGGGCACGGCAGAGGCTGGTGGATTTCGTGCAGGAGCGGATAAAGCGTGACCTGTCCGCCCTGTTGCGGCTGCGTGATGCCGATCTGTCCGGCCCGGCGCGGGGCATTGCCTATCAATTGGCCGATGCGGCAGGGCAATTGCCCCGCCCGGTGCTGGACCCGCTGATCGACAGCCTGGACAAGCCCGCCCGCAAACAGCTTTACGATCATGGGGTGCGGCTGGGCTTCAGCCGCGTCTTCCTGCCCGCACTCGCCAAGCCGCGCCCGGCCTCCCTGCTGGCCCTGCTCTGGTCCGTGCGGGAAGGGGCGCCCCTGCCGGCCCCGGTGCCGCCGCCGGGGCGGATTTCCGTGCCGCGCGGGCCAGACGTGGCCGATGGGTTGCTGCTGGCCGCAGGATATCTGCCGGTGGGGCCGCGCGCCATCCGCATGGATATGGTGGATCGGCTGGAGGCGGAACTGGCGCGGCGCAGCGGTGCCGATGGACGCTTGAGCGATCTGGCCGGGCTGGCCCCGCTGGCGGCCTGCGCCAATGAGGAAGTGCCGGGCATTCTGGCTGCCCTGGGCTGGCGTGAACGCCGCCAGCCGCCCCCGGCAGAGGGGGAGGCACCATCGCCGCCCGCCTGGGTGCGCCGCCGCCCCACCCAGGCCAAGGCGGAACGCCAGCGCAATGCCCCGCCGGTGGATGAAAACCACCCCTTCGCCGCCCTGGCCCGGCTGCGGGAAGCGGGATCAAGGAAATGAGCATGTCGGACGAAGTTGAACTTTCCCCCCTGCTGGCGGCGGCAGAGGCAAGGCTGGCAGCGCTGGGCGTGGAGGAGGCGCGGCTGGACCTGCTCTATCTGGCCGAAGCAGCCTTTGGCATCCCTACCAGCCGCCTGCGCCGGCCACAGGGCCTGCGCGTGCCAACGGACAAGCTGGCGCATTTTGACGGGCTGGTGGAACGGCGGGCCGCGCGGGAACCGGTGCAGCGCATCCTGGGCAATTGGGAATTCTGGGGCCTGGAACTGCTGCTGGGGCCGGAAACCCTGATCCCCCGTCCGGATACGGAAACCCTGGTTGAAACCGTGCTGAAGCACCGGCCAAGCCGTGACCGGTCATGGCGTATTCTTGATCTTGGCACCGGCACGGGGGCCATCCTGCTGGCGCTGCTCTCTGAATATGGCACGGCCTTCGGGGTGGGGGTGGATTTGTCGCCCGATGCTGCCGCCGTGGCGCGGGGCAATGCCCACAGGCTGGGCTTGGGGGAGCGCGCGCAATTCCTGGCGGGGGATTGGGCGACGGCGCTGGGGGGAGGGGGCTTTGACATCATCGTCTCCAACCCGCCCTATATCCCTGATGCCGATATTGCCGGTCTGCAGGTGGAGGTGGCGCGGTTCGAACCCTGGCGGGCGCTGGCTGGCGGGCCGGACGGGCTGGGCCCTTACCGGCTGCTGCTGCCCGATCTGGCGCGGCTGGCGGCCCCTGCTGCGCTGGTGGCGATGGAGCATGGGGCGGAGCAGGGGCCAGCGGTGGCGGCCCTGTTCCAGGCGGCCGGATTGGACAAGGTTGCCACCATTTGCGATCTGGGCGGGCGTGACCGCGTGGCGGTTGGTGAATGGCCAGCCCCGGCCAGCGAAAAAAACCTGTTGGAATAGGTCGCAACACCCGCTAGGGTCCGGCTTATGCGGCAGCCGCGCGTGGGGCGCCTGCCGACATGACAGCCCTCGGGACCAGGGCTTGGGGCGTGCCCATGGGGGCATGGGGTCAATATGCCCCCTGAAAATGGTCAATCGCCAAGAACAGGCATGGACCAAAACGCCGACAGTCCGAGGGCAGGAAACTCCAGGGGCCAGAGCACAAAACGAATGAGACAAGGACCGAATACACGGCGTTCACGCGGCCGCGGCGGTAATAATGGCGGCGGCGGCAACGGTGGTAACGGCGGCGGCGGTGGCAATAATAATGGCGGCAATCGCCGTCAGAACGGGCCGCAGCGTCAGCAGAATTACGACAGCAATGGCCCGGATGTGCGCATCCGTGGCAATGCTTTCCAGGTTTATGACAAGTATCAGGCGCTGGCGCGCGATGCCCAGGCGTCTGGCGATCGCATCGCGGCGGAGAATTATCTCCAGCACGCGGAGCATTATTTCCGCATCATGTGCCAGATCAACGAGCACGAGGCCCGTCAGCGCCAGAATAACCCGCGCTATGACAATGGCCCGGCCGGCAGCGGCCCCTTCGAAGGTGAAGAGGGCGATGACGGTGACGAGGTTGATGGCAACGAGGCCGAACAGGAACAGCCGGTCGTTTGACCGGCTTTGCCTTAAGTCTTGGTGATTGCACCGGGATGGCGATGCCATCCCGGATATTTTTCCTTCGCTCTGGTCTGCCGATAACCACCGCCGCAGGGGCGGTGGTTATGCTGCCTTGCTGGCCCCTTCCACCACCTGGATCAGGGTGTCCCGCAGGGTGCCGATATCCTGGGAAATGACAGCGATCGTACGGGCGACGTCGCCTGCCCGCTGATCCACCTCGCCGGCCCCCTGGCTGACATTGCCGATCCGTTCGGTCACTTCCAGGCTGGCCCGGCTGGTTTCGCTGACATTGCGGGCAATTTCCTGCGTCGCCGCCCCCTGTTCCTCCATCGCGGCGGCGATGATGGTGACAACGCCATTCACCTCTTCAATGTGGGTGCTGACATTGGCCATGGCCTCTACCGCGGCGCGGGTGGCGGACTGGATGTCGCTGATCTGCCGGGTAATATCGTCCGTGGACCGTGCGGTCTGGGTCGCCAGCGATTTCACTTCCCCTGCCACCACGGCAAAGCCTTTACCCGCATCGCCGGCGCGGGCAGCCTCAATCGTGGCGTTCAATGCCAGCAGATTGGTCTGCTGTGCGATTTCACCAATCAGAACCGTTACTTCCGAAATCCGCTCCACCGCCTGCGACAGGCTGGCGATGGTCTCCTGCGCCCGGTTGCCCCCGGCCACCGCTGTGCCGATGACAGTGGCAGCGCGCTGCACTGAGCCGCTGATCTCCTGGATGGAAGCTGAAAGCTCCTCCGCGGCGCTGGATACCGCCTGGGCATTGGCCAGCCCCTGGGCACTGGCAGAGGCGACGGCGGCGCTGTCATCGGCCACGCTGGCGGCCAGACTGGACAGGTGCTGCATCGACTGGCCCATCAGCCGGGTGGATTGGCTGACCGTGTCTACGGTGCGGTTCGTCTCACTGGCGACCGTATCCGCCATGGCCTGCAGGGCCTGGCGTCGCTGCTGGGCGGCAGCCGCACGGGCCAGGGCCGCCTGTTCTTCCAGATCGCGGTTGGCGCGCGCCTGATCGCGGAAGATCAGCAGGGCACGTGCCAGCGCCCCCAGTTCATCCCGCCGTTCCTGTGCCGGGATATTGGTATCCAGTTGGCCGGCGGCAATGGCGCTGGTGGCCGTCGTCAGGCGCGCCAGCGGCTCGCTGACGCCCCGCCTTGTAATCAACAGGGCCAGACCAACCCCAATGACGATCCCCACCACGGCGGTGATCATCTGTGCCCGCTCTACCAGGATGGCAAGGGCCTTGCTCTCCTGGGTGGCCGTCTCGATCCGCTTGTCCATCACCTCGACAAAGCTGTCGGTCACCTTGGAAGCGGCGCGTTCCGCTGGCCGTGTCTCATCGTTGAACAGGCTGTGGGCCGCGGAAATATTGCCCGCCAGGGCCGTATCAATCACCCGGGTCAGGCTGGACATGACCTGTCGCTGGGTGGGGGCGAAGCCATCCATCTGCAGGGCAGCGGTCTCCGCCCCCATGATGCTGGACAACAGGTCGACCCGCGCATTCAGTTCCTTGATCCGCTTGGTTGCCCGATCCGCATAGGCTTTGCGGTCCTCGGCCCTCTCAACAAGGGTGTTCAGCGTATCGCGCTGCACGGCACGGCTGAGGGAGCGGATTTCACCGGCGTGGTAACGCATCAGATCCAACCGGATCATATTGATATTGGCTTGTTTTTCCTGCCGGAAGCCTATGGCCGAGACCGCGAAGACCGCCAAGGTGACCAGGGACAGGATAACAACCGGAATCAAAAGCCGGTGGGAAATACGCATTTCCGCTCCCTATTCATGTATGCAATGGGCAACTCAATGATGAGTGAATAATGTATAAAATCAACAGATAACGAAGTTTTGTAACAAAATTTATAGATTTTTATTGTTAATTTTTTAAATTCCTAAATGGAAACAAAGCGCATAACGCTAACTACTTAAATTATTTTGATATATTGCGTAAAATGAAACTCTTTATGCCATCTGCTTCACAGAAATATTCCGAAAAGAAAATAATCATGCGTGCTTTTGTCGGTAATTCTAAGACCGCCGGCGGCGCCCGGGCATGTATCCGGAGCCGCCGGAAAGGTCTGCCTCAGGCCAGCATCTTGCCCAGCGGGCGGCCGCCGGCGATATGCACATGGAAATGCGGCACTTCCTGGTGGCTGTCCGGCCCGTGATTGGCCAGCAGGCGATAGCCGCTGTCATCCAGCCCGGCCTGACGCGCCACCAACCCGACGGCGCGGATGAAGCCGGTAATTTCCTGTTCCGTCGCCTGGGCGCTGAAATCCGCGAAGGAGCAGAAGGGCCCCTTGGGGATCACCAGAATATGGGTGGGGGCCTGCGGGTTGATATCGTGGAAGGCCAGCGCATAGGGGTCTTCATAGACCTTCTTGCAGGGGATTTCCCCCCGCAGGATGCGGGCGAAGATGTTGCTGCGATCATAGATCAAGGGGCATATCCTTCCGCTGAAACGCTGTTATTCCCGCCCACTATGGCGAAGACCGGGTATGGCGTCACCGCCCCTCAGGCGGGCTTGCGGCTTTTCTTTTCCGCAATGCCGCTGATGCCCTTGCGCCCTTCCAGAATGCCATAGACCTGCGCCGGTTCCAGCCCGGCATCGGCCCACAGCACCAGCAAATGGTACAACAGATCGGCGGATTCGTCGGCCAGCTTATCCTTGTCACCGCGCATCGCCTCAATCACCGCTTCCACGGCTTCCTCACCCACCTTCTGGGCGATCTTGGCGCGGCCACGCGCGAACAGGCGCGCGGTGTGGGAGCTTTCCGGATCGCCGCCCCGGCGTTCCAGGATGGTCTGATAAACCTCATCCAGCACAGCGGCACCGCCGCCATTCACCGGCTTATCCTTGCTGCTTGCCATGGTGTTTTCCGTTCTACTCACAGCCGTACCGGGATGCCTGCCGCGGCCATATGTTCCTTGGCCTGGCGGATCGAATAGGTGCCGAAATGGAAGATGCTGGCGGCCAGCACGGCCGAGGCATGGCCCTGCCTCACCCCTTCCACCAGATGGTCCAGGTTGCCGACCCCGCCGGATGCGATGACCGGGATGCTGACCGCATCGGCCACCGCCCGCGTCAGCGGCAGATTGAAGCCCTGCTTGGTGCCATCCCGGTCCATGGAGGTGAGCAGGATTTCGCCCGCGCCATATTCGGCCATGCGCTGGGCCCATTCCACCGCATCCAGCCCGGTGCGGTTGCGCCCGCCATGGGTGAAAATCTCCCAGCGCGGTTCCCCGTTGGGCCCCGGCTCCACCGATTTGGCATCAATGGCCACCACGATGCATTGGGCCCCGAATTTCTGCGCCGCTTCACGCACAAATTCCGGGCGGTGGACGGCGGCGGTGTTGATCGACACCTTGTCGGCCCCGGCCAGCAGCAGCTTGCGGATATCTTCCACCACCCGCACGCCACCACCCACGGTCAGCGGCATGAAGACCTGTTCGGCGGTGCGGCGCACCACGTCATAGATGGTGTCGCGGTTATCGGAACTGGCGGTGATGTCCAGGAAGGTCAGCTCGTCAGCCCCGGCGGCATCATAGGCGCGGGCCTGTTCCACCGGGTCGCCGGCATCGATCAGATCGACGAAATTCACGCCCTTGACGACGCGCCCGTCCTTCACGTCCAGACAGGGGATGATGCGGGCCTTCAGCATCGGCCTTACTCCCCGCGCAGCAGGGCGAGGGCCGCCGCCGGATCGATGCGGCCATCATAAAGCGCGCGGCCGGAAATCACGCCGATGATGCCGGTCTCCTCCACCTCCTTCAACGCCGCCAGATCGGCGATGGAGGAGACACCGCCGGACGCGATGACCGGCGTGGTCAGGTGGCTGGCCAGATCGGCGGTGGATTCCACATTCACCCCCCCCATGGCGCCATCGCGGTCAATATCGGTGTAGATGATGGCGGCCACGCCGCAATCCTCAAACTTCAGCGCCAGATCCAGCGCCTTCAGCTCGCTGGTCTCTGCCCAGCCTTCCACGGCGACATAGCCGTTGCGGGCATCAATGCCCACGGCCACCTTGCCGGGGAAGGCCCTGCAGGCTTCCTTCACCAGGGCCGGGTTCTTCACCGCCACGGTGCCCAGGATGACCCGCGCAATGCCGCGCGACAGCCAGTATTCGATGGTTTCCATGTCGCGGATGCCACCGCCCAACTGGGCCGGCAGGGAGACGCGGGACAGGATGGCTTCCACCGCAGCACCATTGACCGGCTTGCCGGCGAAAGCGCCGTTCAAATCCACCAGATGCAGCCATTCATAGCCCTGGGCGGCGAAGCTTTCCGCCTGGGCGGCCGGATCGGCATTGAAGATGGTGGCCTGTTCCATCTCACCGCGCAGCAGGCGCACGGCATTGCCGTCCTTCAGGTCGATGGCGGGAAAAAGGATCATGGCTTAAGGCTCCCCGGACGGGTTTTCCCCGTCCCCCTGCTGTTCCAAGGTTTTGTAATAGAAATGGCCGCTGATATCGCGGCCCATGGCGCGGGCATAATGCGGGTGCGTGCCCCAGCGGATGAAGCCCATCTTCTCATAAAGCCGGATGGCGCTGTGCTGGGTGTCGCGCACGTCCAGGTTCAGCAGCCGGAAGCCTTCCTTGGTCGCCTGATCGATCACCGCCTGGGTCAGCTTGCGCGCCAGCCCATGGCCGCGCGCCCAGGGAGCCACGAAGGAGGTGGTCAGGCTGCAGGCAAAGCTCTGCGCTTCATTATTGCGGGTCGGGCGTACCAGTTGGGCCGACCCGGCGACAATGCCATCCAGCCGGCCGATGAACAGGCTGCGTTCCGGCACGGCCAGCACGCCCTTCCAATAGCGTTCCTGCACATCGCGTTCCGGCGGCATCACCCAGCCGAAGCCGCCACCATCCAGGATGGCGGCTTCGGTGGCGTCATACAGGTCCATCAGGTCGACGCGGCGGAATTCCGTGACCAGTTCGACGCTGGTGGCCGTTTTGGGGGCTGTGCTGTCGCTCATGGCTGCCAACGCAGGAAATTGGCGATCAGGGTCAGGCCGGCCTGCTGGCTTTTTTCCGGGTGGAACTGGGTGCCGACAATATTATCCCGCCCGACAATGGCGGTGAACGGCCCGCCATAATCACAGGTGGCCAGCACCTGCGCCGGGTCCGCCACCCGCATGGCATAGGAATGCACGAAATAGGCGTGCACCCCCTCTGCCAGCCCGGCCAGCACCGGATGGGCGGGGGCCTGCAGGTGCAGTTCATTCCAGCCCATATGCGGGATTTTCAGCGCCGGGTCGGAAGGCGTCAGCGGCCCGACCTCCGCATCCAGCCAGCCCAGACCGGCATGGTCACCATGCTCGCGGCCCAGCCGGGCCAGCAACTGCATCCCGACACAGATGCCCAGGAAGGGCCGGCCATGCACGATCACCGCCTCATACAGGGCGGAGACCATGCCCGGCACCGCATCCAGCCCGGCGCGGCAATCGCCAAAGGCACCGACGCCGGGCAGCACCACCCGGTCGGCCTTGGCCACATTGGCGGGATCGGCGGTGACAAGGATGCGGCTATCCAGCCCGGCATCGGCCGCCGCGCGTTCCAACGCCTTGGCGGCGGAACGCAGGTTGCCGGAACCATAGTCGATCAGGGCGACGGTTTCGGTCATCGGGTACGCCTTCGTATGACCAGCGTTAAGAACGGGATTACAGCGACCCGCCCAGCACGCCCTTGGTGGAGGGAACGGCATCGGCCTTGCGCGGGTCAATCTCGACCGCAGCACGGAAGGCACGCGCCAGCGCCTTGTAGCAGCTCTCCACAATATGGTGATTATTCTCACCATACAGGTTTTCGACATGCAGCGTGGCACCCGCTGCCTGGGCAAAGGCCTGGAACCATTCCTTGAACAGTTCGGTATCCATGTCACCCAGCTTGTCGCGGGTGAAATGGACCTTCCAGATCAGATAGGGCCGGTTGGACAGGTCGATGGCCACGCGGGTCAGCGTTTCATCCATCGGGATCAGCGCGTCGCCATAGCGCTGGATGCCTTTACGGTCGCCCAGCGCCTTCATCACCGCCTCACCGATGGCGATGCCGCTATCTTCGGTCGTGTGGTGGAAATCGATATGCAGGTCGCCCTCGGCCTCCACCTCCAGATCCATCAACGAATGGCGGGAGAGCTGTTCCAGCATATGGTCCAGAAAACCAATGCCGGTGGAAACCTTGTACTGTCCGGTGCCGTCCAGGTTGACGGCGACGCGGATACGGGTCTCCTTCGTCGTGCGTTCAACAACGGCACGGCGCGGAGCGCTGGCGGGGGTGACGGTCGCGTTCGACATGATGGTGTCGTATCAAGCGCAACGGCCGCTGTCACCCCACCTGATTGCAAGGCAGAACCGGCCCCCGCGCGTGAAATGGGGGCTTGCCGGATGGAAAGATCGTTGCTTGTGCGGTGGGGAGAGGTTGCAGGAAAGAACAGGGGGGATCAGAAAAGCCCCTACCCCCGCCGAAACAGCGCCAGCAGGCGCTTGGCTGCCGCACCCGGCGTGATGGCGGCGGTGGCGGTGGCGCGTTCCAATGCGGGCAGTTCCCGCTTTACCGCCGGTTCCGCCTTGAAGGCATCGGCCAGGCTTTCCTCAATCTCGCTCCACATCCAGGCGCGGGCCTGTTCGGCCCGGCGGCGGGCGATGTCGCCGGACCCGTCGGCCCCCAGCAGGCGGTGATAGTCTGTGATCTGCTCCCAGACCGCATCAATGCCCTTGCCGGTCAGGGCGGAGCAGGACAGCACCGGCACCCGCCAGAGCGGGTTGACCGGGCGCAGCAGCGACAGGGCATGGCGATATTCCGCCTCCGCATGGCGGGCGGCGGTGGCCAACTCACCATCGGCCTTATTGACCACGATCATGTCGGCCAACTCGACAATACCCTTCTTGATGCCCTGCAGCTCATCCCCGCCGGCGGGCGGCAGCAGCAGCAGGAACAGGTCCACCATGTCGGCCACCGCCGTTTCCGACTGGCCCACCCCCACGGTTTCCACAATCACCACATCAAAACCGGCGGCCTCCACCAGCAGCATGGCTTCGCGCGTGCGCCTTGCCACCCCGCCCAGCGTGCCGCCGGCCGGCGACGGGCGGATGAAGGCCTGCGGGTCGCGCGACAGCAATTCCATCCGCGTCTTGTCGCCCAGGATGGAACCGCCGGTGCGCTGGCTGGTGGGGTCGATGGCCAGCACGGCCACCTTCAGCCCCTGGGCAATCAGATGCAGGCCAAACGCCTCAATAAAGGTGGATTTGCCCACACCGGGCACGCCGGTAATGCCCAGCCGCACCGCATTGCCCGTATCGGGCAGCAGGCTGGCCAGCAGATCATCGGCCAGCGCCCGGTGATCGGCCCGCGTGCTTTCCACCAGGGTGATGGCTTGGGCCAACGCGCGCCGTTCGCCACGGCGCAGCCGGTCGGCAAGATCGGTGGGGGGCAGGGCATCCGGCATGGGGCATTCCATCGGCAGCGGTGACGAACAGGGCCTATCCCGGATAGTGCGACAGGCCCGCCGGATCGTCAAATCGGTAGGGGGATGGGCAGGTGATATGCCCATCGTACATGTGTCCAAAGGTCCGGTTTTCCGATCCGTGCTCACGTGCGATTCTGGGGTCGGTTCGATATATTTGGATAGATGAGGCCAAGTCATGGAGATTGCGGCCAATTCCCCCTTCACCGCCCCGGCCCCGCCCCGCCCACCATCCTGGCTGGGCCGGCTGCTGCGGCGTGACCGGTCCGCCCCCAAACGCGGTTTTGCCGATGGGCATGTCACGGTGGCCCAGCAGCGGCTGGAACTGGTCGATCTCAGCCTGGGTGGCATGTGCGTGGCCGGATATCGCGGGCTGCTGGACCAGCAGGACCGGTTCGGTTTCCGTCTGACCGTGGACGGGACGGAGATCAGCGGCGAAGCCATCGTTGCCTGGCGGCGGGGCGACCGGATGGGTGTCGCCTTCTATGCGCTGGGGATTGAAGCGCAACAGGTTTTGTCGCGCTTCTCTGTGAAAAACCCGTAACCGGTTACGCTTCCAGCTTCGTCTCTGCGCGGTTCACCCCTTCCTGCTGCCGCGCCCACAGCGCGGCATAGGCCCCGCCCTGGGCCAGCAAGGCGGCGTGGTTGCCGCGTTCCACGATCTGGCCGGCATCCAGCACGATGATTTCATCGGCATCCACCACGGTGGACAGGCGATGGGCGATCACCAGGGTGCTGCGCCCGCGCGCCGCATCGGTCAATGCAGCCTGGATTTCGCGTTCCGTATGGGTGTCTAGCGCGCTGGTCGCCTCATCCAGAATCAGGATCGGCGGGTCTTTCAGCAGGGTGCGGGCGATGGCCACGCGCTGTTTTTCCCCGCCGGACAGTTTCAGGCCGCGTTCACCCACCATGGTGTTCCAGCCATCGGGCAGGGCCTTGATGAAATCCAGGATTTGCGCAGCGGCGGCCACCCGCTCCAGCTCCGCCTCACTGGCATCGACGCGGCCATAGGCGATGTTGTAGCGGATGGTGTCGTTGAACAGCACCGTATCCTGCGGCACGATGCCGATGGCGGCGCGCAGCGATGCCTGGGTGACCTGCCGCACATCCTGGTTATCGATCTCCACCGCGCCACCGGTCACGTCATAGAAGCGATACAGCAGGCGGGACAGGGTGGATTTGCCGGCCCCGGTGGGTCCGACCACGGCCACGGTGCGCCCGGCCGGCACGGTGAAATCGATGCCCTTCAGGATGGGCCGGCGCTTGTCATAGGCGAAATGCACATCGCGGAACCGGATGGCGGCCCCTGCCGTCACCAGCGCCGGGGCGCCCGGCTTGTCCTCCACCTCCCGATCCACGGTCAGCAGTTCGAACATCCGCTCCATATCATTCAGCGATTCCCGGATGCCGCGATAGACGAAGCCGAAAATATTCAGCGGCTGGTAAAGCTGCAGCAGATAGGTGTTCACCAGCACGAAATCGCCGATGGTCAACTGGCCGTTGATGATGCCGGTCGCCGCCATCCACATCACCGCCACCACGCCCACGGCGATGATGATGCCCTGGCCGATATTCAGCAGCGACAACGACGCCTGGGTGCGGACCGCCGCATCCTCATAAACGCGCAGGGCCTTGTCATACCGGTTGGCCTCAAACACCTCATTGCCGAAATACTTCACCGTCTCGTAATTCAGCAGCGTGTCGATGGCCTTGGCATTCGCGCTGGTATCGGCATCCAGCATCGACCGGCGGATGCGGGTACGCCAGTTGGTGACGGTGATGGTATAGCCGATATAAAGCGCCACCGTGCCGAACGTGACGGCAGCGAAGCGGAAATCGAACAATTTCCACAGGATGCCCGTCACCAGCAGGATTTCCAGCAGCGTCGGCAGCACATTGAACAAGGAGGTGCTGAGCAGACTGTCAATTGCCTTGGTGCCGCGTTCCACCACGCGCGACAGCCCGCCCGTCTGCCGTTCCAGATGGAAGCGCAGCGACAGGGCGTGCAGATGGCGGAAGACATTCAGGGCCGCCACCCGCATGGCGCGCTGGCTGACCCGTTCGAAAATCGCGTCGCGCAGTTCGCCAAACGCCAGGCTCAACACCCGCGCCAGCCCATAGGCCAGGATGAAGCCAATGGGGATGGCAACCGCCGGGTTGGCCGCCACGGCCTGGGCCAGCCCTTCGCCAGACAATGCATCCACCGCGCCCTTGTACCAGATGGGCACGGTGACATTGGCGCCCTTGGCGACCGCCAGGAACAGCAGCGCCAGCACCACCCGCAGCTTCATGGCCGGCTGGCCCGCCGGCCAGAGATAGGGCAGCAGGCGGGCCAGCACCTGCCCATCGGTCAGGCGGGTGCGGTTGGCGCGATCGGCAGCGGAATTGCCATTGGGGCGGTCGTGACGGCGCATGGAAACCGGGGGTCTGGAAAGGCGGGGGTATGGGGCGTTGAATATGGGGGAGATCGCTGCCCGGCACAGCCCATCCGCCACGCGCGTCAGCCGCCCAGGCAAAGCATGGGGCATCGTTACCGCTGACGCGGCCGGCCGGGGCGGCGAGAGCGGGCTGCGTTTTGTAGGAACCACAGCCCGCTCTCGCTTTGTCTGTCCGCGAGCAGATTCACGCCCAAAGGCGATTCCGCCTTTGGGCGATCCGCTCTATGGTAGTGAAAATCATCCTTTATTGCCAGGAACCGGCCATGACCCGCGACTTCCCCAATCTTCATGTGCTGACCCATCCGCTGATCCAGCACAAGCTGTCGCATATGCGCGACAAGGGCCGGTCCACCATGGGCTTCCGCCAGTTGCTGCGGGAAATCGCCCTGTTGATGGGGTACGAGATCACGCGCGACCTGCCGATGACGACGGAGCGCATCGAAACCCCGCTGGCCACCATGGATGCCCCGGTGATCGAAGGGCGCAAGCTGGCCGTGGTGCCCATCCTGCGCGCAGGCTTGGTGATGGCGGAAGGGCTGCTGGAACTGGTGCCGGCGGCGCGCGAAGGCCATATCGGGCTTTACCGCGACCATGACACCAAGCGCCCGGTGGAATATCTGGTGAAGCTGCCGGACCCGGCGGGCCGCATCTTCATCCTGGTCGATCCCATGCTGGCCACCGGCTATTCCGCCGTTCATGCCGTGGATGTGCTGAATCGCCATGGCGTGGCCGACAGCCAGATCCGCTTCATGGCCCTGGTCTCGGCCCCGGAGGGGGTGGCGGTGTTCCACCAGCACCACCCGGATGTGCCGGTCTTCACCGCCGCCCTGGACAGCCATCTGGATGCCAATTCCTATATCGTGCCCGGCCTGGGCGATGCCGGCGACCGGCTGTTCGGCACGAAATAGGGCGGGTGGTGAGGGGGGAGGCCCGGCCTATTACCCTTGAATTATCCCCTTCCGGTCGTATTTCCGCCACCGGGGATGCGCTACTCTCCCCCCTCAACAGCGGGTATGGAACCCGCTGACGATAAGGAGAGAATTCCATGCGCCGCCCCGTTGCCCTGTTCGCCCTGTCCGCCGCCATGCTGGCCCTGCCGCTGGCAGCATCGCCCGTCTGGGCGCAGTCGGCCCCCCTGGTGGTGGCCCCGGCACCCGTATCCGATAATGTGACGCTGAACCTGGCGGTGGAGGAATGGGTGAAGACGGAGACGGCGCGCGTCACCCTGGTGGTGGATGCGGCCAGCAACGGGGCGGAAAATTCCGGCACCCTGCGCGCCGATATCCTGAAGGCCGTCGCGGGCATCGCCGACAAGGCGGAATGGCGCATCACCGCCATGAACCAGCAATCGGACAGCGCCGGGCTGGAACGCTGGCAGGCGACGCTGGAAGCCCGCCTGCCGGAAAGCCAGCTGGGCACCCTGGCCGACCGCACCAAGAAGGCCAGCCGCCCCGGCCTGCAGGTGCGCGTGGGCAATGTCGCCTTTGAACCGACGCTGGCAGAGACAGAGGCGGCCCGCGCCAAGCTGCGCGAGCAGATCTATGCCAAGGTGAATGATGAGGTGAAGCGGCTGAAGACGGCCTTCCCCAACCGGGAATACCGCGTCGGCCAGATCAATTTCGCCGAGCGCACGGAGATGATGGTGATGAACAACCGTAGCGCCAAAATACAGATGGCCGCCGCCCCCATGGCGGCCGATGTGATGGCCGGCGTGCAGGACAAGATGGTGGTAACGGCCGATATCACCCTGTCCAGCTTTGCCAAGCCGCCGGCCCCGTAACGGCGTTACCGGCTGTCATGCCAAGAGCCATGGATCATGCTCTTGGCATTCGTATGCTCCCTCAATCGCCGGGCGCCCGCATCCGCGGGCTTGGCTTACGCTGCTACCAAGCGGCGGGCCGGCCGTCGCCGGCCTCCAAGGGTCATGTACCATGACCCTTGGTATCAAACCGCAGGCGCAACATGCCCGGCTCCACGGCGACCACCAGGGCCGGGCGGTCTTCCAGCCAGCCTTGTACGGTGAAGCTGCCGCTCTCTCCCTCACCCAGATCGCTCTGATCGGTGAAGATGAAACAGGCGCCGGTGCGGGAGAGGTTCAGGGTTTCCCCGCGCAGCACCCGGCCTTCCAGGGCCAGCAAGGCGGGGCTGCGCACGGGCACGCGGGGGAAGCGGCGGCGTTCGTCGCTCACCCGCCGGCGGCCGGCAGCGGGTTCAGGTGGTGGCAGCGGGGTGTCGCCCCGGTGGCTCAACCATTCCGCCATATCCACCCAGCGCTGGCTTTCCTCCGGGTCATCGGTATTCAGCGCTGCCTGCCAGCAGGCGATCAGCTTGGCGTTCAGCGCCTCGTCCACCGTTTCCATCCCCGAACCCCGCTTATTGATAGGTCTGTCTTGCTATCACGGTTGTGGGCGGTATCTCCTGTCAATATACCGCACTGTCACCATCATGGGCCGGCAAGGTTAAAACAAGCAAAAACCGGTTGCATCATACTCAGTTGCCATGATCAGAACCTGTAGGTTCTGATCATGGCCCTCAAACGCCGGCGCCAACATCCGTTAGCTTGGCTTCACGCGGCACGGGCCGCGCGGCGGCGGTCGCCGCCGTACCAAGTTGCGATGAGTTCACCTCATCGCAACTTGGTTTCAATCATTGCGCAACAACGGTGCGGCCGGCTGGCCCAGCGCCCGCCAAGTACCGATGAAGCCCAGGGTCAGGGTGATGCCGGTACAGAGCAGCGTGGTGAACAGCACCGACTGCGGCAGGAAGGTGAAGCCGAAATCCATCACTTTGGTCAGCACCGCCCAGGCCACCAGCGTGCCCAGCAGCCCGGCAAAGGCCGACGTCACCAACCCCAGCAAGCCATATTCCAGCAGGAAGGCACGCAGCACCGTGCCGCGCGTGGCCCCCAGCACCTTCAACACCACCGCATCATAGACACGGCGGCGGTGCCCGGCGGCAATCGCCCCGGCCAGCACCAGCGTACCGGCCGCCAGCGTCACCGCCGCTGTCAGCCGCACGGCCACACCGACATTGCCCAGGATGCCGGAAATGGTTTCCAGCGCATCCTTCACCCGCACCGCGCTGATATTGCTGAAGCGCCGCGCCACCTCCCGCTGGATGGTGGCTTCTGAGGCCGGATCGGCCTTGATGGTGGCCAGATAGGTCTGCGGGGCGGCCTCCAGCACACCGGGGGAGAAGATCAGGGTGAAATTGATGCCGATGCTCTCCCAGTCGATCTCCCGCACCACGGCCACTTCGCCCTCAATATCGCGGCCCAGGATGTTCAGCGTCATCCGGTCGCCGGGGCCGATGCCGAAGGTGGTGGCGATATCCTTGTAAATGGCCAGTTTGGGCGGGCCCTGATAATCCGCCGGCCACCATTGGCCGGCCAGCACCACATCATCCTTGGGTGCTACCGCCTGATAGGTGACACCCCGGTCGCCATTCAGTACCCAGGCATTGGCCTTGTCCTTCACGGCCTTTTCGGCTTCCACCCCATTCACGGCGACGATGCGGCCGCGCAGGTTGGGCACCATGTTCAGGTCATGGGCGCCGGGTACCGACAGCACGGTCTGGCGGAAGGTGTCCGCCTGATCGCCCTGGATATCGACAAAGAAGAAGGAGGGCGCATCGACGGGCAGCTTCTCCTGCACCTCGCGGCGGAAATTGCCTTCGATCAGGGCTATGGCCACCAGCACGGTCAGGCCCAGCCCCAGCGACAGCACCACGGCACTGGTGGGGTTGCCGGGCCGGTGGATATTGGTCAGCGCCAGCCGCAGCACCGGGCGCTTGGGCCGGCCCAGCGCCCGCGCCCCGCGTGTGATCAACCAGCCGGCCCCCCAGAAGGCCGCCAGCACCAGCAGGGAACCAACGACAAAGCCGGCGGCGAATAATTGTTCACGCGCCGTCCCCACGGCCAGCCCGGCCAGCGCCAGACCGGACAGGGCAATGCCGGCCAGATAGGCCGCACCGGGACGACCATGGGCCTTCTGCACCAGATCGCGGAACAGGGCCACCGCCGGCACCTGCCGCGCCCGGCCCAGCGGCCAGAGCGAGAAGCAGAGGGCCGTCAGATAACCAAAGCCCGCCGCAATGGCCAGCGCCCCCGGATAAAGCCCGATACGGGCGGTGATGGGCAGCAACCCCGCCAGGGCCTGGCCCGTCAGCAACGGCACAATGGCCCCCACGATCAGGCCGAGGACGATACCGACCGATGCCAGGACCAATATCTGGATCAGATAGACCTGGAAGATCAGCGCGCCCGGCGCGCCCAGACATTTCAGCGTGGCGATGGTGGCGGACTTGGTATCCATATAGGCGCGCACGGCATTGCCCACGCCCACCCCGCCGACCAGCAACGCCGTCAGCCCCACCAGGGTCAGGAACAGGGCCAGCCGGTCGATGAAACGGGTCAGGCCGGGGGCGGCGTTGGTGTAATCACGCAGGCGCCAGTTGGCGTCCGCCATCTCCGCCTTGGCCTGATCGCGGAACTGATCCACCGTCACGCCATTATTCAGCTTCACCTGATAGGACCAGGTGATCAGGCTGCCCTGCTGGATCAGCCCCGTCTGTTTCAGGGCCGCTTCCGACACCATCATGCGGGGGCCAAGGGAGAAGCTGCCCGATCCCGCCTTGTCCGGTTCGGCCGCGATGATGCCCCGCACCTCCAGCGTCAATTCACCGACCGCCACCTTGGCACCGGTCTTCAGGTCCAGCCGGGTGGCCAGCGTATCCTCAATCACCGCACCAAAGGTGCCGTCACGCGCCGCCAGCAGGGATTGCACATCCACCGTCTGCGGCTCTCCATCCGGCCCCTGGATCTGGAATTGCCCGTAAAGCGGATAGGCCGGGCCGACGGATTTCAGTTCCACCAGCGCGCTTTGCCCGCTATCGGCGGGGTCGCGCGCCATGGCCCGCATTTCGGCACTGGTCAGCACCTCCCCCCGCTCGGCCAGCCAGCGCAACTGTTCGGGTGTGGCTTCGCGGTAAAGGATACGGGCGGAGACATCGCCGCCCAGGATGGCGCGGCCATCGCTTTGCAAACTGTCGGTGATGCCGGCGGAAATGGATTGCACGGCGGCAATCGCCGCCACACCGATAGCCAGACAGGCGATGAAGATGCGAAAGCCGGACAGGCCGCCGCGCAACTCCCGCCGCGCAATGCGCAGCGCCATGGCAAGCTGGCCCAGCGGTCCGGCGGCAGGACGACCGCCCGTCGCCTGCCCTGGCAGGGTTGTCACGCTCATGGTGCGATCCCCCCCGCCCGGTCATCGACGATCAGCCCATCCACCAGCCGGATCACCCGGTCGCAGCTTTCGGCCAGGGCCGGATCATGGGTGATCAGCACGATGGTGGTGCCGTGGCGTTCGGCCATGCCGAACATCAGGTCAATTACCTTGCGCCCGGTATCGCCATCCAGATTGCCCGTCGGTTCATCGGCCAACAGCAAAGCCGGTTCCGGGGCGAAGGCGCGGGCCAGGGCCACGCGCTGCTGTTCACCGCCGGAAAGCTGGCCCGGATAATGGGTCAGCCGGTGGCCCAGCCCCACCGCCTCCAGCCCGCGCCGGGCGCGGTCGAACGCATCGGGCAAGCCGGCAAATTCCAGGGGAATGGCGACATTTTCCAGCGCCGTCATGGTGGGGATCAGGTGGAAGGACTGGAAAACGATCCCCACCTCATCCCGGCGGAAACGGGCCAGATCATCCTCGCCCATGCGGGTCAGTTCATGGCCGTTCACCTGCACCGACCCGCTGCTGGGCGGCTGCAAACCGCCCAAAATCATCATCATAGAGGATTTGCCGGACCCGCTGGGCCCCACCACGCCCACGCGTTCACCCCTCCCCACTACCAGATTGATACCTTTCAGGATGTTGACGGGGCCGGCCTCACTCTCCAGCTTAAGGTGGACCTGCCGAAGGGCAACAACGGACTCGGCCGGAGAAATGGGCTGCGCCATGAGGGAATCCCGCGTGTTGGACAATGTGATGCGATATGGCCCCGATGGGGGTTTATTCAACCGGATGATTGCCGTCTTCGGGCTGCTTCTGTTCATTCTGTTCGCATTGGCCGCCCCTGCCCCGGCGCAACAGGCCGCCCCCACCAAGATCATTGTGCTGGGGGACAGCCTTTCCGCCGGGTACAAGCTGCCGCGTGAAGCCGCCTTCACCAGTCAGCTGGAAAAGGCCTTGAAGGACAAAGGCTATAACGTGGTGGCCCCGCCCACCGGCGTATCGGGTGAAACCACGGCGGGCGGGCTGGCCCGGCTGGATTGGCTGCTGGCCGACAAGCCCGATCTGGTGATCGTGGAACTGGGCGCCAATGATGGCTTGCGCGGCATCGACCCCGCCGCCACGCGGGAAAATCTGGACAAGATCCTGAGCAAGCTGAAACAACGCGGCGTGTCGGCGCTTTTGGCCGGCATGATGGCACCGCGCAATCTGGGGGCGGATTACGCCCGCCGCTTCGATGCCATTTATCCTGAACTGGCCAAACAGCATGATGTGCCGCTCTATCCCTTCTTCCTGGATGGGGTGGCGATGGACCCGAAACTGAACCAGGAAGACGGGATGCACCCGACACAGGAAGGTGTGGCGGTGATCGTGCGCAATATCCTGCCCAGCGTCACCGCTGTGCTGGACAAGATGAAGAAGGCAGGTTGAGTGATCATGGAGGAAATGCCGGCGGATACCCCCCGCTTTGCCAGCAGCCTGGGCATCGGGCCGGACTGGTCACAGGCCGCCAAGGCCTGCCTGGATGGCTTGACCCTGGTACCCGGTGCCAATCTGGGCATCGTCTATGTCACCGATGCGCTGGCCGACCAGTTTTCCAGCATCGTCACCCTGCTGCGTGGTGTCACCGGCGTGCGCGACTGGGTGGGCACGGTGGGGCTGGGTGTCTGTGCCGGATCGGTGGAACTGTTCGACCAGCCCGCCGTGTCGGTACTGCTGGGCCGGTTCGACGGAGGCAGCTTTACCGCCTTGCCGCCGCTGACCGACGCCACCGTGCCGCTGTCCAACCTGGAACCCTGGCTGCGCGACCATGCGCCCCTGCTGGGGCTGGTGCATGGCGATCCGCGCCATGCCCGCCTGCCCGATCTGCTGACCGATCTGGCCGGGCGAACCGGCTGTTTCCTGGTCGGCGGGTTGACGGCATCACGGGGGGAACAGGCGCTGGCCGCCGGCCCGCTGGTCAGCGGTGAAGGCGTGGGTGGCGTGCTGTTCGATGCGGACGTGCCAGTGGTCACCGGATTGACCCAAGGGTCAACTGTTCTGGGCGGCATCCACACCATCACGCGGGCCGAAAAGCATGTGGTGATGGAGATTGACGGCAGGCCGGCGCTGGAGGTGTTCAAGCAGGATATCGGTCCGGAACTGGCTGGCGATCTGCGACGCGTGGGCGGATTGGTCTTTGCCGGCCTGCCCATCCAGGGCTTTGATCGCGGCGATTATCTGATGCGTAATCTGACCGCCATTGATCTGGAACGTGGCTGGATCGCCATTGGGGAAAACCTCAATAATGGCCAACCTATCCTGTTCTGCCGCCGCGACCGGGATGCCGCCCTGGCAGACCTGGAACGGATGCTGGAACAGGTGAAACGCCGCCTGTCCGGCCCGGTGCAGGCCGGCATCTATATCAGCTGCGTGGCGCGGGGCCGCAACCTGTTCGGCACGGACGGGGTGGAACTGGGCCTGATCCGCCAGCATCTGGGGGATTTCCCCCTGACCGGCTATTTCGCCGGCGGGGAGATTTCGAATGCCCAGCTTTATGGCTATACGGGCGTGCTGACGCTGTTTTTGTAGTACCCAGTTGCGATAAGTAGAATTTACTGCAACTGGGTATGGGCTGCCACAAAACCGGCGATACCGTCCAGATACAAGGTCACGGGTAAATACAAGAGGCACGACATGACGGGTACGGTGACGCAGGAGGGCCAGCACGACCCGCGCTATGGCGGGGTTGCGATGGCGCTGCATTGGGCGACGGCCGCCGCCATTTTCCTGATGCTGGCCAGCGGGTTGACCATGACCCGCATGGCACCGGGCATGACGGCCTTCAATCTTTACCAATGGCACAAGGCGCTGGGCATCACCGTGCTGGCGCTGACGCTGATCCGGCTGGTCTGGCGGCTGGGGCACCGGCCGCCGCCCCTGCCCGATGCCATGCCCGCCCTGGAGAAGCTGGGGGCGCGGCTGGCACATCTGGGCTTCTATGGTCTTTTGCTGGGGCTGCCCTTGTCCGGCTGGCTGCTGGTTTCCGTCTCGCCGCTGAACCTGCCGACCAGCTGGTTCGGCTATTTCCTGATCCCGCATCTGCCGGTCCCGGCCGATGCCGAAATGCGCCAGACCCTGAACAGCCTGTCTGAAACGGCCCATGGGCTGGGCGGTTGGACGCTGCTGGCGCTGTTATTTGTGCACATCGCGGCTGCCCTGCGCCACGCGCTGATCCTGCATGACCATGTGTTGCGCAGTATGCTGCCGCGCTGGCTGGCCCCCCGGAAAGGTTGATCATCATGATATCCGCACTGAAACGCCTGCTGCTGGCGGGTTCCACCCTTGCCCTGTTGGCCCTGCCCGCCGCCGCCGGCGAATGGCAGTTGGATGGGGCCCAATCCCGCCTGGGCTTTACCGGCGTCCAGCTGGGCCAGAGCTTCCAGGGCAAGTTCGAGAAATTCAGCGCCAAGATCGATTTCGACCCGGCCAAGCCCGAGGCGGGCGGCAAGGTGGAGGTGCTGATCGACATGGCCAGCGCCAAGACCGGCGATGCCCAGCGTGATGGCAGCCTGCCGGGTGCCGACTGGTTCGCCATCGACAAGTTCGCCCAGGCGAATTTCACGGCAACGAAGTTCCGCCGCACCGGTGACAATGCCTATGAGGCCGAGGGCACCCTGACCATGAAGGGTGTCAGCCGCCCGCTGGTGCTGCCCTTCACCCTGTCGCCCGACGGTGCCGCCACCCGCGCCAAGGGTAAGGTGACGCTGCTGCGCAGTGATTTCGGCGTCGGCCAGGGCCAATGGGCCACCGACCAATGGGTGGCCCTGAAGGTGGATGTCGATTTCGACCTGAAGGCTGTGCCGAAGGGCTGATCAGGCAGAAAGGGGGGGGCGGGCTTTCCCGCCCCCTTGTCACAGGCCCCGCAGGAAAGTGAGCAACGCCCCATTCACCGCATCGGGCGCTTCCTGCTGCACCCAATGGCCGGCATCGGGCACCAGAATGGTACCGCGATAATCGGTGCAGGTCTGGCCATCCATGGCCTTCAGCGCCTTTTCCATGCTGGGCATCCGCAGCACCCCGTCGAGTTGGCCGGCGATGAAGCAGGCCGGCACCTTGATCGGCACGCCATGCCAGGGGGCCATCAGCGCCCAATTGCGATCCAGGTTGCGATACCAGTTCAGCCCGCCGCGATAGCCGGTGCGGGCGAACGTATCGGCATAGAGACGCAGATCCGCCTCCGGCAACCAGTCGGGCAGCACCTCCACCGGCGCACAGCCTTGCACCAGACCGACATCCGGCACCTGTGCCGGCCAGCGTCCACTGGTCGTCACCCCGGCCGCAGAGGCACCCACCAGCAGGCGGCGGTGGGTTTCATAAGGGTCTGCCCCCAGATCGGCCTCCGCCACGCCGGGTTCCTGGAAATAGACCATGTAGAATCGATCCATCCCCTGGGCACGGGCCATGCTGATCGGGCCGCCCTGGGGACCGCGGGGCGACCAGGGTACGGACAACCCGGCCACGGCACGGAATCGGTCCGGCCGCAGCAAAGCCGCGTGCCAGGCCACGGCAGCCCCCCAATCATGGCCGATAATGGCGCACTGATCGATGCCCAGAGCATCCAGCAGCGCCACCTGGTCACCCACCAGATGCAGGATGGTGTAATCACCCCCATCATCCGGGGCGTCGGTGTCCCCATAGCCGCGCATGTCCGGGACAATCACCCGATATCCCGCCCCCACCAGGGCCGGCACCTGATGGCGCCAGCTATGGCCCAGTTCTGGCCAGCCATGGCAGAGCAGCAGGGCGGGGCCGCTGCCGTGGTCCTGATAGGCAATGTTGATTCCGTTGGCCCGCACCTGCGGCATGATGGTGGCTCCCCGGCAGTTTTGCCGGGATCATAGCAGTGCCGGTCGGGCACCGCTATGTCGCTGCATCTCCCGCTATCGTCATCCAGCGCGGGATTTGAACGTCTTCAGCCGCTTATTGAAATCGGCGGCCAGCTTTTCCATCCGCTCGGTGGATTTGTTGTAGGAATCGGCATCAATCCGGCCGCGTACCTTTCCTTCTGCGGTGAGGCAGGCCTGATATTCATCCGTCGCGGCGATGTAAGATTTCACCATCTTGGCCGCCTCCGCCATGTCGGCGGCGGTGGCGCTGGCACCGTCCGGCAAGGCTGGCGGATCGCCGATCTCACAGCCGGCCCAGGCCGGGCTGCTGCACAGAATCAGGCTGGCGATGGCAAGGGTGGCAAAGCCGCCACGTCGCTGGATAGCGGTATGCTTGAGTTCGATACGCATCTGCCCTCTCCCATCCGTTTGCCACGGCAGAGCAGGACCGGCGACCGCCTTGGGGGCAGTCCCATCCTGCAACTGAACGCCTGTCGGGCGTCAGTCCACCGGGAATGACTGGATAATCGGGCAGCCGGCCACCTTCTCTTCCACTATGGCAAAAGGGTATTTGTGCGATGCAGCAGCGTCAATAGCCTATCGCGGGAAAATATGTCTTTGGCACAGTATTGCGCCGTCATAGGACAAAAACGGAAAAGCCCGCATCCGGCAACCGGATGCGGGCTTTTGCAGACAGACCCCAGGCGGCAGGGCCACCCGGAGGGCCGGAAATCAACCAGCGCGGGACTTGAAGGTCTTCAGCTGCTTGTTGAAGTCAGCGGCCAGCTTTTCCATCATCTCGGTGGACTTGTTATAGGCGTTCATATCCACCTTGCCCTTGCCGGCGGCTTCCAGGCAGGCCTGATATTCCTGGGTGGCGGTGATATAGGCCTTCACGGCCTTCATCGCGACGCCCATTTCGTCGGCCGAAGCGGTGGCACCATCGGGCAGAGCCGGCGGGTTGCCCTGTTCGCAGCCGGCGCCAAAGGCGGTGCCAGCGGTCAGCGACAGAAGGGCGGCAGAGATCAGCAGAGCGGCGGTCTTCATGAAGGTTAGTCCTTGATAAGGTGATACAAGATTTCGATCGGCAATTCGGTCGCGTCTTGTCCAGGGCGGGTGTAATAAAAACGCCACCAACGGATGGATACGCTACAACCTGCGCATCCACATCAATAACCAAGATTGAATAGCCTGATTACTCTGACGCGCGATCGATGAGATACTTTGGTTGACCGTCACCGTCAATTGTCAGCACTTCCATTGCTGCCATGCAACATGCGCATTGTCTAAAATGCAATCAAATTGCGTCAACAGTGACGCGAAAAACTTAAGCGGTAGCGGTTGCGAAATGGTTAACACGATAAATAAAACCCCCGCACCAAAGAATATGGCGCGGGGGTTCCATCGGACACCGGCCCTGACGGGCCAGAGCACTATCAGCCTTCAGCGGAAACCTTCTTGGTCACGTCGACCAGAACCTTCACCGCATCGACGGACTTGTCGAAATTGGCCTTCTCCTCGGCGGACAGCTCGATCTCGATGATCTTTTCCACGCCCTTGGCGCCGATGACGGTCGGCACGCCGATATAGAGACCGTCAACGCCATACTGGCCGGTCAGCTTGGCGGCCACCGGCAGAACGCGCTTCTTGTCCTTCAGGTAGCTTTCGGCCATGGCGATGGCGGAAGCGGCTGGAGCATAGAAGGCAGAACCGGTCTTCAGCAATCCTACGATTTCGGCACCGCCGTCGCGGGTGCGCTGCACGATCTTGTCCAGCTTCTCCTGCGTGGTCCAGCCCATCTTCACCAGATCGGGCAGCGGGATGCCGGCGACGGTGGAGTAACGGACCGACGGGACCATGGTGTCGCCATGGCCGCCCAGCACGAAGGCGGTGATGTCTTCAACCGACACGCCGAACTCTTCAGCCAGGAACCAGCGGAAACGGGCGCTGTCCAGCACGCCGGCCATGCCGACCACCTTCTCCGCCGGCAGGCCGGAGACTTCCTGGAACAGGCCGACCATGGCGTCCAGCGGGTTGGTGATGACGATGACGAAGGCGTTGGGGGCGTGTTCCTTGACGCCGGCGGCCACGGCCTTGATGACCTTGGCATTGATGCCAACCAGATCGTCACGGCTCATGCCCGGCTTGCGCGGCACGCCGGCGGTGATGATCACCACATCGGCGCCGGCGATATCGGCATAGTCGGACGTGCCCGAGTAACCGGCGTCAAAACCGGCAACCGGCGACAGCTCGGCGATATCCAGCGCCTTGCCCTTGGCGACGCCGGAGAAATCCGGAATGTCGAGCAGGACGATATCGCCCAGTTCCTTCTGGCCGGCCAGCAGAGCCAGCGTACCGCCGATTTGGCCGGCGCCGATCAGGGCGATCTTCTTGCGTGCCATGGGTCATTCCCTTCGAGTAGGTCGGATCAGGAAATTAAATTTCGTCTGGAGCAACCGCGAGGGGGCTTGCTTTCAACTGGCCGCGACGCGGGTGACCCTGGGCCGGGTGCTTAGCCCGAAATGATGCAGTGGGCAAGCCGACAAGGGTCGAGGGTGGGGGAAGGCTGGCAAGCGCCTGCAGCAACCCCCTTATGCATCCCGTCCGACAGGCGGGCAGGGGGGCAGATCAGTGTGAATGGCCATGCCCGTGACCATGATCATGGCCGTGATCTTCCACCTGACCGGTGCGCAGCTCGCGGATGGACTGACGGCTGATCTGCCAGGCCGCACTCAGCGCCAGCCAGGCCATCACCAGGGCCACGGCAATATCCGGCCAGCCGGTGCCGGTGCCGAACACGCCCAGCGCCGCCACCATCACGGCGATATTGCCCAGGGCATCGTTGCGGGAGCAGAGCCAGACGCTGCGCATATTGGCGTCCCCCTGCCGCCAGGCATAGAGCATGATGGCAGTGCCGACATTGGCGGCCAGGGCCAGCGCGCCAACCCAGCCCATGGTTTCCGCCGTCGGCACCCGCCCGCCCAGCACATTCAGCAGCGATTGCACCGCGACGAACAGGCCGATACCGCCCATGGAAAGCCCCTTCACCAGGGCCGCCCAGGACCGCACATGCAGGGCGGCCCCCAGCACGAACAGGCTGATGCCGTAATTGGCGGCATCGGAGAGGAAATCGGCGGCATCCGCTTTCAGGGCGACAGAGCCGGATTGCAGGCCGGCCAGCATTTCGAAGACAAACATGCCCCCATTAATCAGCAACGCCAGCCAGAGCACCCGGCGATAGGCCGGGCTGGTGGGGCCGTTGGTGGGGGTGGGGCAGCAGGAAGCGGACATGGGATTTTCCCTTGTCAGAAGGAGAAGCTGCCCGGAAAGATGGACCCTGTAGCCGCTACAGGGTCAAGGGGAATGGATATGCACAGGGATTACCGTATCGGCGATCTGGCCCGCGCCACCGACACGGCGGTGGAAACGGTCCGCTATTACGAGCGCATCGGCCTGTTGCCGGAACCGCCGCGCACGGAGGGCAATTACCGGCTTTATGGCGAGGCGCACCTGAACCGGCTGCGTTTCATCCGCCGGGCGCGGGCGCTTGGCTTCCACCTGGATGTGATCCGCGACCTGCTGGGCATGGTGGACCGTCCCGACCAGCCCTGCGCCAGCATCGACCAGCTGGCCCGCGCCCAGATGGCGGAGGTGGACGCTAAGATCGCCGACCTGACCCGCCTGCGCGCCGAACTGGCCCATGTCGCCAACCAGTGCCATGGCGGCACTGTGCGGGAATGCCGGATTGTCGAGGCGTTGAGCGGTGGGGAGGGGTGAACCTGACCGATTAAAAACCTGATGGGGCACAGGGGAGGGCTTGGCTGCTGGTCGGTGTCTCCGCTATGCACGCAGTATTCGCATACGTTCGGATGCGATTAAGAGTTATATGAATTATAAAATACAACCATTATCGACATAATGAATAACCAGTGATACAGTTTATAGATTCATAATGATCTCTGTATCGATTTGAAATTTCCCGTTTTCTATCAAAATTTTAGTGTCTGTTCGGGCTGCAAAGGGGGACGACATGGCCGTCAATAATCTCCTTATTCTGGCGCATGGTAACAACCCCTCCTCCGGGGGGAACCCCTTTGCGCATGTCGGGAAGATGGCTGGTGCCGCAGCGCCGGATGGCCTGTTTGCGCCCGCCAAGGAAAAGGTGGGTGCGACGTCCCCACCATCCACCAATGGCCCCGGTACGACGACCGACCGGGTGGAACTCAGCGGCTTGGCGCAGGCACTGACGGGGCAGGCCGCCGCCTTCTTCAATCAGATGGATGATAAGGAGCGGGGCACGCTGGAAACCCTGGTCAAATCCGGCAAGGTTTCCGTCGATGATGCCGTGAGGGGCCTGCAATTCTGGGCTGATGAGGTGACCTTCACCAAGGCCATGACCCTGGTGGCCCCCACGGCGCAGGAGACGGATCAGGCCCGGCTGCGCGACGATTCGCAGGCGGCTTTCGCAGCGGATTTCCAGGAATTCGCCGCTATCAGTCGGGAGAATGAGGCGCGCAGCGAAGAATATATCAAGGCCGTTGAGAGCGGGAGCGGCGATGTGGTGGCGGCCCGCGAACGGTTGGACGAGGTCTCGGCCCGCTATCGGCAGGCCTCGGCCAAAGCGCGCCAAAGCAATGCGGCCATGGGGGATACGGGCCTCGCCATTCAGACCGGGTTTCAGCAGCGCTTCCAGGCCGTGGCGGACGCCAAGGCGGCATCCGGCCACCCGGATGGCGGCGCGCCCGCCAATGCTGACAACAAGGCGGCGGCGGACCGGCTGGCCGCTGCCGGGCTGGGCCAGCTTGACCTGAAAGAAGCGCGCCGCCGGTTCGCGGCCAGCATTACCGATTTCCCTTATTAAGGGGCCGGCCCCCCCCCCTTGAAAACCAAACGGGCCGGAGGGGATATCCCCTCCGGCCCGCCGGTTGCCTCCCCGGTCGTGGAGGCGCCAGGACAGGTGGTGCCTGGATTGTTACGCGGCGGTACGGATACCGGCGCGCACAACCTTCTCGTCCACCTGGTCCTGGAATTGGGTGAAGTTGGCTTCGAACCGCCGCGCCACCTCATGCGCGGTGGCGTCAAAGGCGCTCTTGTCCGCCCAGGCATTGCGCGGCAGCAGCACATCCACCGGCACCCCCTCGCAGCCTTCCGGCACGGCCAGACCGAAATTCGGTTCCGGCTTGTGCGCCACGCCGGCCAGCTTGCCCGACAGGGCGGCATTCACCAGGGCGCGGGTATGGCCGATCTTCATGCGGCTGCCGGTGCCATAGGCACCGCCCGTCCAGCCGGTATTCACCAGCCAGCAATTGGCGCCATGGGCCTGGATCTTCTGCCCCAGCAGCTTGGCATAGGCGGTGGGGTGGCGGGGCATGAAGGGCGCACCAAAGCAGGTGCTGAAGGTGGCCTGCGGCTCCGTCACGCCCTTTTCCGTACCGGCCACGCGTGCGGTGTAACCGGACAGGAAATGGTACATGGCCTGTTCGGCCGACAGTTTGGAAATGGGCGGCAGCACGCCGAACGCATCCGCCGTCAGCATGATGATGTTCAGCGGCTGGCCACCCAGGCCCGTGTCGGACGCGTTGGGGATGAAATCGATGGGGTAGGAGGCGCGGGTATTTTCCGTCAGCCTGGCATCATCCAGGTCCAGGTCGCGCGTGGCCGGGTCCATGACGACATTTTCCAGCACCGTGCCGAAGCGCCGGGTGGTGGCATAAATCTCCGGCTCGGCCTCGGCCGACAGGCGGATCACCTTGGCATAGCAGCCGCCTTCGAAATTGAACACGCCATTGTCCGACCAGCCATGTTCATCATCGCCGATCAAGGTGCGGCTGCTGTCGGCCGACAGGGTGGTCTTACCCGTACCGGACAAGCCGAAGAAGATGGCGGTATCGCCCGCAGGCCCGATATTGGCCGAACAATGCATGGGCAGCACGCCCTGGGCCGGCAGCATGAAATTCAGCACGGAGAAGATCGACTTCTTGATCTCCCCGGCATAGGAGGTGCCGCCGATCAGCACCAGTTTCTTCTTGAAATTGATGACGACGAACACGTCGGACCGCGTGCCATCCCGTTCCGGCACGGCATGGAAATCCGGCACCTGCAGCACAGTGAAGCCCGGTTCGAACGCCAGCCGGTCGGCCAGGGCCGGGCGGATGAACATGTTCTGGGCGAACAGATTATGCCAGGCGTGCTGGGTGACGATGCGCACCGGCAGCCGATAGGCCGGATCGGCCCCCGCCCACAGATCCTGCACGAACACTTCGCGCCCCTGCAGATAGGCGGTGACGCGGGCGTGCAGCCGGTCGAACGCCTCTTCCGTGAAGGGCTTGTTCGGCCCCCACCAGATATCGGCCTCCGTCGTTTCCTCCCGCACGGTGAATTTATCGTTGGGGGAACGGCCGGTATGCTGGCCGGTAATGGCGACCAGCGCGCCATCCTTGGACAGGGCAACCTCACCGCGCTTCAGCGCCTGTTCATACAGGGCGCCGACGCTGAGATTCCAATGGGCGGCCTTCACATGGGCCAAACCCAGATAATCAAGGCCGAATTGGCTGATGACGGGACCAGTCTTTTCCACGGTCGCATTCTCCCTCGTGATCCGCGAGGCCGCCGCCCCTTTTGTCGGGCGACGCCGGTCCGCATCACGGCCGGCGCATTTTTATGTAACGGCTTTTGTACACTTACCGTTCTCTTTCTGCCGCCGCAACCTTTTCAGCCCTGGCCTTGGCATCAGGGCAGCGCCGCTGCCCCTTTATAGACCTGCAGCATGGTGGCATAGGGCAGGGCTACGGCGGTGGTGATCCCCACCGCCAGCACCAGCAGGGCGGCTGCCGGCACGCTGTGGCGGACTGGCAGATAGCGGGAAAGGGCCGGCGGCAGCAGGCAGAGCAGGAAGGCCAGCGGGACGAAATACCGCCCCTGCACGCCGCCCACCATATCGGCAGCGGGGGCGGTGAAGGTGAGATATTGCAGGAAGAAAATCGCCAGCACCGATCCCAGCAGGGTCAGCCCGACCGTCAGCTTCTGGCGCGGCGCCGGCCGGTTCTGCGGATCGACCAGGATCAGCAGCAGCAGCAGGCCGAAGCTGTTCAGATAAAAATCGTAAGCCGGCGCAGGCAGCACGATATTGGTATGGGCCCAGCCGACCCAGCCCAGCATGGCCACGGTGAAGGGCCACCACCAATGTTCCAGCGTGTTGAGGAAGGCCTTGGGGAAAGCCAGCGGATGGGTCGCCAGATAGGAAAGCTGGGCCTTCATGTCGGGGCTGATGCCATCATGATGCTGCATCACCTGCACGAAAAGGGCGGCGTGCAGCGACCAGCCGATGGTGAGCAGGGCCGCCACAGCCGGCCCCACCCAGCCGGGCCAGCGGCCGATCCGGGCCGGCATCACCCACCAGAGCGGCAGCAGGAACAACAGGTTGGTCGGCCGCGACATGGACATCAGCGCCACCAGCAGCGCCATGCCCAGAAATTCCGCCCCGGTGGATCGCCGTCCGTCGGCCATGGCGCGGCTCAGCAGCGCCACGAAAAGCGCTGCCATAGCGATCAACAGCCCATCCTGGCTGCAGGCGGCATATTGCGCCACGCTCATCGGCCAGAGCGCGATGGCCAGCATGGCCCCCCGACCCCACGCCGTCAGCCAGAGTGCCGCGGCGATCAGGGCGGTGGAAAAGCCGATATTGAAGAAGCGGGCCAGCAGAATACTGTCCTGTACCGGCAGGTCAAAAACCTTGCCCAGCCCCAACCCGATCATGGTGGGCAGATAAAGATTGGGCGGATAGATGGCGGTATTGGGGATATGGACAAAGTGTTGTTTCGCGCCCCAATGGATTTCCCGGGCGGCGGCCATATGCTCGACCGTCACATGCTTCTGCGGGTCGGTCAGCATGGGCCAGTACCGGTCCAGCAGCCCCAGCAAGGCGGAATCGATCTTGCCGCCGGATTGGTCTGTACCAACCTTCTTGCCGAAAAACTGGCCTTGCAGCGCGGTTTCGGCACGCATGATATGGTTGGTCTCATCCACATTGAAAAAAGGTGGCATGGACCAGGCCATGAAGATCGATACCGGCAGGGCCAGTGTCAGGAACAGCAGTACGAACAGGCGGCGGGACATGGAACCATCCGGTCTGGAACATCACGGCTTCCTCATACCCCAGATGGCCCACACGTCCCAATATTCAGTTCGTCCCATGCCCGACAACCGGTTGGGGTAACCGTTTGCTCAATACCCCTCCGGCCGCTTTACCCCCAGCGCCGGGCAGCCCCGGTTCAAGGCCCCTTTGGCCTCCGCATCGCGGGTGGCGGTGGCCAGCGCCCTGGCGGCGGTCGGCATCTATTGACGTCACCCGCCGCCCCATGGTGATAGTGCGCCCAACCTTCCCCGACAATATGGACACCGAGGGCGGACCCCCATGTTCAACATCGCCACCGTGGATTTTCAGGCACCCGATGCCGCCGAACAGTTCGTGCGTTCCATGCATGAAACCGGCTTCGCCGTGCTGCGCAACCATCCCATCGATACCGGCCTGATCGGCGACCTGTACAAGGTCTGGGCCGATTTCTTCGCCTGGGATGGCAAGCACGAATATACGTTCGACCCGCAGTTCCAGGACGGCTATTTCCCCTTCAAGTCGGAAAATGCCAAGGACAGCGCGGTCAAGGATTTGAAAGAATTCTACCATGTCTACCCCGCCCGCCGGCTGCCGCCGGGGGTGGAGGATGCCACGCACCGCATGTATGACGATCTGCGGGGCCTGGGTGACCGGCTGCTGGGCTGGATTCAGGATCAGGTGCCGGCCGCCGTGCGCGACAGCTTTTTCGAACCGCTGCCCCAGATGATGCAAGGGTCGGACCGCTCGTTGTTCCGCATCCTGCATTACCCGCCGATCGGCGAGGGGTATGAGCCGGGGGCCGTGCGCGCGGCGGCGCATGAGGATATCAACCTGATCACCCTGCTGGTGACCGGTTCCGAACCCGGCCTGCAGGCCCAAGATACGGCCGGCAACTGGCATGATGTGCCGTGCGATGCCGGGATGATCGCCGTCAATGGCGGTGACATGCTGAAGCTGGCATCGGGCAATTACATCCCGGCCACGCCGCACCGGGTGGTGAACCCGCCGCCGGAACATAATGTCTCGCGCTATTCGATGCCGATGTTCCTGCATCCGCGCGCCAATGTCCGCCTGTCGGCGGAACTGACCGCGGGTGAATTCCTGGACCAGCGCCTGCGCGAAATCGGCCTGAAGAAGTAAATCAAGGGAAGGGGCCGCCCGACATCAGACGGGCGGCCCCAATCGCTTTATTCAGCCTGCAACTGCTGCCGGGCCTTTTCCAGCAGCACGTCCATTTCCTTTTCGATCCGGTGTTCGGAGATATCCACGCCCTTGGCCTTGAAATCGGCCAGCAGCTTGCGGACGATATCCTTGTGGCCCGGCTCCTCGAAATCCACATTCACCATCAGCTTGCCATAGGCTACGGCATCCTCGCCGGTCAGGCCCATCTGCTCGGCGGCCCACAGCCCGATCAGCTTGGCGCGGCGGGCATAGACGCGGAACTGCAGTTCCTCGTCATGCTTGAACTTGTTTTCGAATGCCTGCTCGCGATCATCGAACGTGGTCATATCCACTTCCTCTGTAAGCCGGGCGTAAACGCCCCCTTGGGATAATCCGCTTATATACCGGACCTGTTCCATACGCCATGGTTGCGGCATGACCGGTTGGTCAGGCATTGACCTGCATCACTGCGGCCGGGAAATTTGTTTGGCAGCCGGAACGTTTTCTGGGGAGAGATCATGTGCAGCATCGTGCTTTTGCGCCGGCCCGGCCATGACTGGCCGCTGATTCTGGCCGGCAATCGGGATGAGATGGTCAACCGCCCCTGGAAGCCGCCCGCCCGCCATTGGCCTGACCGGCCCGATGTGGTGGCCGGGCTGGATGAAACGGCGGGCGGTTCCTGGCTGGGGCTGAATGATCATGGCGTCGTCGCCGTGATCCTGAACCGCAAGGACACGCTGGGCCCCGCCCCGGGCAAAAGGTCGCGGGGGGAGCTGGTGCTGGATGCGCTGGACCATGCCGACGCCAAGGACGCGGCCGAGGCGCTGGCCGATCTGGATGGCAGGGCTTACCGCCCCTTCAATCTGGTGATTGCCGATAACCGTGATGCCTTCTGGCTGTGGCTGCCGGCTGATGGTGGGCGGGTACGGGTGAAACCGATTCCGGTTGGCCTGTCCATGCTGACAGCGTCCGACCTGAATGATGACAGCTCCGCCCGGCAGAAATTCTACCGCCCGCTGTTCCAGGCTGCACCCGCGCCCGATCCGGAGAAAGGCGACTGGAAAGCCTGGGAGGAATTGCTGGGCAGCCGCATCTGGGATTGTGATAGCGGGCCGCGCGGGGCCATGTGCGTGGTGACGCCCATCGGGTTTGAAACCGGCAGTTCGGCCAGCATCGCCCTGCCCGCCATGGGCCGTTCGGGCGTGCTGCCCGTCTTCCGCTTCGCCCCCGGCCGCCCCGACCGCACCCCCTTCGCCCCCCTGACCCTATAGGCGGCGATACCCTGCACTGACCCGTCCGCATCGCTGCGTGCATTGTATAAAAGCCCCCGGCTTGCTATAGGGAAAGACATCGGACCCGGTGGCACCCGCCTGACGGGTCCGTTCCCCTTTTTGCTGGAACGATTGCTGGACACCAACCCATGACCCGACGCCGGCGCATCTACGAAGGCAAGGCGAAGATTCTGTATGAGGGCCCCGAGCCGGGTACCCTGGTCCAGTACTTCAAGGACGACGCCACGGCGTTCAATGCCCAGAAGAAGGGCACGATCACCGGGAAGGGCGTGCTGAACAACCGCATCAGCGAGTATCTGATGCAGAAGTTGGGCGAAATCGGCATCCCCAACCATTTCGTGCGCCGCCTGAACATGCGTGAGCAGCTGGTGCGCGAAGTGGAGATCATCCCGATCGAGGTGGTGGTCCGCAATATCGCCGCCGGCAGCCTGACCAAGCGGTTCGGCATTCCGGAAGGCACGCCGCTGCCCCGGTCCATCGTCGAATATTACTTCAAAAACGACGAGCTGGGCGACCCGATGGTCTCCGAAGAGCATATCACGGCCTTCGGCTGGGCCGCGCCGCAGGATCTGGACGACATGCTGTCACTGGCCCTGCGCATCAATGATTATCTCAACGGCCTGTTCCTGGGCATCGGCCTGAAGCTGGTCGATTTCAAGGTGGAGTTCGGCCGCCTGTTTGAGAATGAAGAGATGCGCATCATCCTGGCGGATGAAATCAGCCCGGATAATTGCCGTCTGTGGGACGCCAAGACCAACGAGAAGTTGGACAAGGACCGTTTCCGCCAGGATCTGGGCAATGTTGCCGAGGCCTATCAGGAAGTGGCCCGCCGTCTGGGCATTCTGCCGGAAGCCGGCCCCGGCGACCATACCGCACCCAAGCTGGTGCAGTAAGGTTCGGGTGACAGGGCATGGACCGGTGGCGGCCCCTGCCCTTGTTGCTGGCCTATGTTGATTTTGCGCTTATGCTGGGGCTGGAATTGGCTTTTGCCGTTCCAGCCCTTTTGCATTTGCCCGCCACCGACTGGACGCTGAATATCCTGACCGCTGGGCGGGGCTGGCTGCTGGTGCCACTGCCCTTCTGCTGGCTGGCCATGGCGATATGGCCAGCGGCGGGCGCCAAGGGGCATCTGGCGCGGCACCTGCGGGCTCTGGCGCTCTATGTTTTGGCCATCATCGGCTTTTTCGCTGCCATCAGCCTGTCCGTCCCTTGGGGGGAGGGGGTCAAGATCGCCTGCCCGGTGATCTATACCGCCGGCACGGCACTGGCCCTTCTCCATCTGGGGCAAGGCTTCCCTGCGTTGCGGCGGTATCTTTCCAGGTCGCCAAGCTGACCGGTTTTTGCTATCCCACCGCCATCGATTTCTGCCTCAAGACAGCGGGTGCCCCCATGAAGGCCAAAGTCATCGTCACCCTGAAGAACGGCGTGCTGGACCCCCAGGGCAAGGCCATTGGCCATGCGCTGACCAATCTGGGTTTCGACGGCGTGGGCGAAGTTCGCCAGGGCAAGCTGATCGAACTGGACGTGGCGGAGACCGACCCGGCCAAGGCCAAGGCCCAGATTGAGGAAATGTGCCGCAAGCTGCTGGCCAACACCGTGATCGAGAATTATTCGATCGAACTGGTTGGCTGATTTCCGCCACCGGCACGGCTGCCGGTTGGGAAAGAAGGGATCAAGGCGCGTCCGGCCCGGCTGGACGCGCCTTTTCTGTTTCAGTGCCGACGAGATTGAGAAAGCGGCCGCTTCAGCGTAGAGACGATGGTTAAGGGGCCGATGCCGGGGTGCCGGCCTGCCATTACAAGGATGGGGTTTCATGCGCGCTGCCGTCATCGCTCCGCTGTCGCTTGCCACGCTGCTGCTGGGCAGCCTCGCTCATGCCACGCCTGCCGATGTGCTGAAATGCACGGAGGTGAAGGAAGATGCCGCCCGACTGGCCTGTTTTGACCGCACCGTTCCAGGCCTTCGCGCCCTGCCGCCACAGGCTGTCACGGTTGCCCCGCCCACCCCCGCCGCACCACCCGTGCCACCGGAACAGCGTTTCGGGGCCGGGCGGCTGAGCAAAGAAGACAAGCCGGCCGCCATGGCGGAGGATGTGGAAACCATCACCGCCACCCTGAAGGATGCCTATGAACGCAGCCCCGGCCGCTGGGTCTTCACCCTGGATAATGGTCAGGTCTGGCAACAGGTGGTGACGCAGACCCTTTACGGCGTGAAGCCCGGTCGCAAGGTGACGGTCGAGAAAGCCATCCTGGGCAGCTATAACCTGCGGGTCGAAGGCATCAAGGCGCTGATCAAGGTTTCCCGCGCCAAATGATGCGGGATCGCTTTGGAGCGTGAATCCGCTCGCTGAACAAGGACTTAGAGCCGGGTACGTTTCTGGTTAAACGTACCCGGCTTTAGGGCCTGTTGAGATTTGACCTTCCATCGGATGCGAGAGCGTGTTCAAGCATCGGATGGAACGCCTGATGCTGACGGATGCACGTTGGGCGAATCGAAGATATCGAGTTCGGCGCCTTGCTGGAGAGAACGGAGCGGCGGCAGTCGCCGTCGCACCGGGCTGCGATGAAATCCACTCATCACAGCCCGGTATTATGCGAAAGGTTAGGGTCGGCTAAGCAATTCTTTACGGATGCCGTTCCAGACTGTCCCCAGGAAGGCCGCAGGGCGGCAATGGCGCGGGGTTTCATCTTGGGTTTGGCGGCAATGGTGCAGAGAACGGATACGGCCTTGGCCGACCTGCCGGACAACCGGCTGCGCCAGCTCGTGGATTATTGGCGTGTGCGGCGGGGTGACCGGATCGCCCCGCCGCGTGCCGCATTGGACCCGGTGGATATTCCGGAGCTTTTGCCATGGCTGTCCATTCTGGATGTGACCGATCACGGTTTTCAGACAAGATTGGCCGGAACAGGGTTGGAGGCTATCTGCGGCCGCCCCTTGACCGGGCTGCTGCTGGATCATGATTCCACCCAGCCGCTGGAACTGACCCTGCTGTCCTGGCTGCGCCATGCCTGTGACCAGCGGGCGCCGATGCTGGTGCAGGCCACGCTGGCCGGACCGCGCACCCGGCTGGTGATGCAGGGCGTGATACTGCCTTTGTCCGGCGATGGCGACCATATCGACAAGCTGATCTGCGGTTGCGTTGCCCTGGGGGGGCTACCGCTTCCCGGTACAGGGCGGCGGCCCCGCCCCGTGGCGCCCAATCTGGTGGAATTCAGCGCCCACCGCCTGGAGGTTTGAAGCGGGCCCGTCTGCGGTGCTAGGTTGGCGCCTTTCCGCCCCGGCATCCGACGGACCCAGACCCCAAGTGCGACAGAACAGCCAAGCCGCCCCCGCCGCCGCCAGCCCCGTTTCCCCAATGATGACCCAGTATCTGGACATCAAGGGGCAGCATCCGGGTTCGCTGCTCTTCTATCGCATGGGCGATTTTTACGAGCTGTTCTTTGACGATGCCGTGCAGGCATCGGCGGCGCTCGACATCACGCTCACCAAGCGCGGCCAGCATCAGGGGGAGGAAATCCCCATGTGCGGCGTGCCGGTGCATTCCCATGAACAATATCTGCTGCGGCTGATCCGCCAGGGTTTCCGTGTCGCCATTTGCGAACAGACGGAAGACCCGGCAGAGGCGAAGAAGCGCGGCTCCAAATCCGTCGTCCGGCGGGAGGTGGTGCGCGTCGTCACCCCCGGCACCATCACCGAGGATGGGTTGCTGGATGCCCGGTCCAACAATTATCTGGCGGCATTGGCAGAGGCCGGCGGCGAGGCCGGGTTGGCCTGGCTGGACCTGTCCACGGGGGAACTGACCCTGGCCCCGGTGGAACGCGCCGGGCTGGGGGCCGCCCTGGCAAGGCTGGCACCGGGAGAGGTGCTGTTGCCCGAACGGCTGTCCCAGGCGGACGAACTGGAACCCGTCTGGGCGGAATGGCGCAACCGGCTGACCATCCAGCCCAATGCACGGTTCGACAGTGAAAATGGCCGCCAGCGCCTGTTATCGCTCTATGGCGTCGGCACGCTGGATGCGTTCGGCGCCTTCACCCGGGCCGAGGTGGCGGCGGCCGGCGCCCTGGTCGATTATGTCGAACTGACCCAGAAGGGAAGGCTGCCGCGCTTTGACACGCCGCGCCGGCAGGGGGCGGGCCAGGTGCTGGAAATTGATCCCGCCACCCGGCGCAATCTGGAACTGACCCGCACCATGACGGGCGATCGGCGCGGCAGCCTGCTGGCCGCCATCGACCGAACCGTGACCGGTTCCGGTGCGCGCCTGCTTTCCGCCCGGCTTTCAGCGCCGTTGACCGATCCGGCACGCATTGCCCGCCGGTTGGACATGGTGACGCTGCTGGTCGAACAATCGCATCTTCGACTGGATATCCGCGCCGAACTGGGCCAGACACCCGATATGGAGCGTGCCCTGTCACGCTTGACGCTGGATCGTGGCAGCCCGCGCGATCTGGCCAATATCCGTGACGGTCTGGCCCGCGCCGTGGCCATCCGGGGGCGGTTGGCCTATGGCGATGCCGGGCCGCTGCCGGAAGGTCTGTCCCGTGTCGCCGATGGGCTGTTGGGGGGAACCGGGGCCGATCATGACGCGCTGATCGACCTGCTGTCCCAGGCATTGGGGCCGGAACTGCCGCTGCTGGCCCGCGACGGCGGTTTCATCGCGGCGGGATATTCCGCGCCACTGGATGAATTGAAGGGGCTGCGCGACGACAGCCGCCGGCATATTGCCGGGCTGCAGGCGCAATATGCCGACCAGACGGGCATCCAGTCCCTGAAGATTCGGCACAATAACGTGCTGGGCTATTATATCGAGGTCACGGCCACCCATGCCGACAAGCTGATGTCGGAAAAGCACCGGGCTGATTTCATCCACCGCCAGACCATGGCGGGGGCGGTACGCTTCACCACCGTGGCCCTGTCGGAACTGGAACGCAAGGTGGCGGAGGCCGGTGATCGGGCGCTGGCCCTGGAGCTGGAGCTGTTCGCCAAGCTGGTGGCCGAGGTGGTGGCCAAGGCCGATTTCATCGCCGCCACCGCCCGCGCGCTCGCCACGCTGGATGTGACGGCAGCCCTGGCTGAACTGGCGGTGGACCGAAACTGGTGCCGCCCGCAGCTGAGCGATGATCTGACCTTTGAGATCAGGGGCGGCCGGCATCCGGTGGTGGAAGAGGCGCTGGCCGAACAGGGTGGCGGGGCCTTTGTCGCCAATGATTGCGGCCTGTCGCCCGGCCAGCGCCTATGGCTGCTGACCGGTCCCAATATGGCCGGTAAATCCACCTTCCTGCGCCAGAATGCGCTGATCGCCGTGCTGGCGCAGATGGGGGCCTATGTGCCCGCGGCCAGCGCGCATATCGGCGTGGTGGACAAGCTGTTCAGCCGTGTGGGGGCGGCGGACGATCTGGCGCGCGGCCGTTCCACCTTTATGGTGGAGATGGTGGAGACGGCCACCATCCTGAACCAGGCGACCCGCCGGTCGCTGGTGATTTTGGATGAGATCGGGCGCGGCACAGCCACCTTTGACGGGCTTTCCATTGCCTGGGCCTGTGTGGAACATCTGCATGAGGTGGCGCGCTGCCGGGGCCTGTTCGCCACCCATTATCACGAATTGACGGCGCTGGCCGCCAAGCTGGCCGAGCTTTCCTGCCACACGATGCGGATCAAGGAATGGCGGGGCGAGGTGGTGTTCCTGCATGAGGTGGCGGCCGGTGCCGCCGACCGTTCCTATGGCATCCATGTCGCCCGGCTGGCCGGCCTGCCCCCGGCGGTGATCCAGCGGGCCGAACAGGTGCTGAAAATCCTGGAGAAGGGGGATCAGGCCAGTGCCGCCGCCCGGCTGGCCGACGATCTGCCATTGTTCGCCGCCCTCAACATGCGCCCCGCGCCGGCCCCGGTGATCACTGCGGCCGAACCGTCAGCGGTGGAAGAGGCCCTGCGCGCTGTGAACCCGGACGAGCTGACGCCGCGTCAGGCGCTGGAGGAACTTTACCGGCTGCGCGGGTTGCTGGGGGATGCCAAGGGGTAATCAGGCAATCTCCGTCACCAGCTTGCCCAGGAAAGAGGCGGCGAAGGAGTCCAGTGTATCGGCGCTGCGCACAAATGCACCGTGACCGGTAATGAGCTGATCGGTATAATAATCCTCCAGCCAGTCATATTCGTTGAGAATGGCCAGCGCATTGACGCCGACATTGGCCGCCGCCGCATAGCCACGGGCCGAGCGCGGATCGATGCCGGCATTGCTGAAACCGTTGGAAACGATATCCAGCGTGCGCTTTTCGGTTTCAAACGGTGCCTTGTCCAGCAGGGCCACGGCCTGCACCACCGCATCGCCCAGCGCTGTGGAGCCGCCCATGGCCACACCGGGCACGGCATCGATGGCGGCGGCGAAATCGCTGCAATCCTGGGGGCTGTGCAGGCGACGCCAGGGCACCAGGGTGGTCAGCGATTCCGGCCCGGCGAACTGGGCCAGCATCACCCCGATGGCACGGTTGCGCCCATCACCCACGGCACCGGCCACGGCCGGGTCACGAAAGGCGGTGGCATGGCCGCGCAACTGGAAATCCAGCAGGCGCGGATCGATGCTGGCCGAGGCATCGACCGCCAGCATCAGCGCCACATCCACCCTTCCCAGGCTGCGATCCTGGGCGCGGGCTGGGACTGCCAGCGACAGGGCCGCCGGGGCAAGGGCCAGGGAGGTCAGAAACGCACGTCTTGTCGGGGCCAAGATGGCTTCCCCTGGGGTCAGGCGCCGCCCTTGGCCAGGGCGTGGCGCAGAATTTTCCGCATCACGGTCGGTAATGCCTCTTCCCCCAGCGCATCGGGCGCGACCCAGCGCAAATCCGTTGCGGGCGGGCTGGTCTTGATGCGGCCGGCCATGACGGCAATCTCGAACTCGAAATGGGTAAAAGTATGACGCACCAGACCGGGCAGTGGCTGCCATGCCACCCCCGCCAACGGGGCATGGGGCAGGGCCTGGGCATTTCCCGGCATGGGGGCGGCCTCCCACGGGGTCGATGGCACCTCCATCATGCCGCCCAACAGCCCGCGTTCCTCCCGCCGGCGCAGGGCGATATGGCCTTGCGCATCGCTCAGGACAAAGGCCACGGCCCGGCGCACCGGTTTGGCGGTCTTGGCCTGTTTGGCCGGCAGTTCATCGGCAATGCCCAGGGCGCGGGCCTGGCACGGTTCCGCCCAGGGGCAGAGGATACAGCGCGGCTTGCGCGGGGTGCAGATGGTGGCGCCCAGATCGAACAGGGCCTGGGTATAATCACCGGGTCGCCGGGCGGGCACCAGGGAAGCGGCATGGGCCTTCAGAATCGGCTTTGATCCCGGCAGCGGATCGGTAACGGCGAACAGCCGTGCCATCACCCGTTCCACATTGCCATCCATGGCGGTGGCCGGCTGGTCAAAGGCGATGGCGCGGATGGCGGCGGCGGTATAGGCGCCGATGCCCGGCAGGGCCAACAGCGCCTCCTCCTCCATCGGGAAGTGCCCGCCATGCTCCGTCGCCACCACCTGGGCGCATTTATGCAGGTTGCGGGCGCGGGCATAATAGCCAAGCCCGGCCCAGGCGCGCAGCACATCATCCAGATCGGCGGCGGCCAGATCGGTGACGCGCGGCCAGCGGGTCAGGAAATCCTGAAAATAGGGGCCGACCGTGGCCACCGTCGTCTGTTGCAGCATGATTTCCGACAGCCAGACCCGGTACGGGTCCGCCACTTCGCCGGCCAGAAAGCGCCAGGGCAGTACGCGGCGGTGCCGGTCATACCAAGCCAGCAGCAGCGGCGGCAGGGCACCATCCCCACCTTGCCCCTGGTCAAGGGCGGCTGGCTTTGCTTTGATGGAGGCCTTGGGCTTGGAAGCGATAACCATGAATGAAACCTACCGCAACGCACCGGTGCGGCTGGGCCGCACCTTGAAAGATGTGGCCGGCAAGGCGCTTGGCAAGAACGGGCTTGCCTTTGGCGCGCTGCTGACCGATTGGCCCAGCATCGTCGGTTCCCGTCTGGCGGACCAGACGTCACCGCTGAAACTGGCATTCCCGGCGGCACAGCGGGACAATGCCACCCTGCATCTGCGCGTCACCGGCCCCGCCGCCCTGCTGGTTCAGCATGAGGAGCCGTTGATCATCGAGAAGATCAACGCCTTCATGGGCTGGCGGGCGGTGGCGCGGTTGAAACTGGTGCATGGCGCCCCGGTTCTCAAGACCAAAAGCTATACCATCGCCCCGGTCCGCCGGCTTTCCCCGGTGGCCGAAGCCAAGCTGCATGACAGCACGGCCGGCGTGGAAGACCCGGAACTGCGCGAGGCGCTGGAACGGCTGGGCCGGGCGCTGGGGGCGACGGGGGTTTGAGGCTTGGTTCAATGTTTCACGTGGAGTTGGGGGTGGGGTTTCCACTGGCGCCGCTGTTTTTTGCGCCAAGTATCGGGGTTGACTCATTTCACCACTGTCACCCCGGCGCAGGCCGGGGTCCAGGGGCCAAGGGCGCTTTGCTCACCGAAACTGGACCCCGGCCTGCGCCGGGGTGACGGTGGTAGAAGGTGGAGGCTGATGGGGCCAGAACGGGTCAAGGGTAAGGAGACAATCCCGAAACCCTTGACCCAATGGTCAACCTTTCCCCGCCCTTACGGCGTCAGTTCCAGATATTGCGACAGGTTAAAGTCCGTCGGGTTGGGCACCCAGCCTTTCAGCTTGGGGCTGACCAGCCGGCGGCGGGTATTATGGTGCAGGGTGATGATGCTGTTGCTTTCCAGGGCCAGCGTTTCCGCCTTGGCCAGCAGTTCGGCGCGCTTGGCCGGGTCGGTCTGGATATTCGCCTCGTCCAGCAACCGGTCGTAATCGGCACTCTTGTAACCGGGCAGGTTCTGCTGCTCCACATCGCTGCGGAACAATTGCAGGAAGGAATTGGCGTCCGGATAGTCACCGATCCAGGCGTAATAGAGCACGTCCTTATAGGCTTTCTCATTGCCGATATTGGCGACGACGCGGAATTCCTGGTTGTTCAGGTTGGTCTGCACGCCCAGCTTCTGCTTCCACATGGCGGCCACGGCGACATTCACCTTGCGGGCATTGTCGCTGGTGTAATGCAGCACCTCCACTTCCGGCAGCGGCTTGCCGCCGGGGCCGTAACCGGCTTCAGCCAGCAGCTTCCTGGCCATGGCGTCGCGTTCGGCCTGGGTCTGCTTGGTCCAGGGCAGGCGCGGCGGCTCATACCCGCCGACATTGCCGGGGGGCGTGAAGCTCCAGGCCGGCAATTCCCCGCCACCGATCACCTTTTCGGCAATCACCTCCCGGTCGATGGCCAGCGCCAGGGCGGCGCGCAGCTTGGGGTTTGATTTCCACGGCTCGTGCGTCAGGTTGAACGACAGGTAATAGGTGGAATAGGTCGGGCCGGCGATATAGGCATCTTTCAGGTTTTCCTGCGCCCATTTGATCTGGGCATTGGGCAGGGTGGATGTGCTGTCCAGTTCACCGGCGCGGAATTTCTTGAATTCCGTTTCCTGATTATCGATGGGGTAGGAGAAGACGGTGTCGATCTTCACCTTGGCCGCATCGTAGTAATAGGGATTTTTTACTTCCTTGATATGGCTCTGCGGCACATTCTCGGCCAGCATATAGGCGCCATTGCTGACCAGATGGCCGGGGGCCGTGAAACTCTCCCCGTACTTTTCCAGGCTGGCCCGATGCAGCGGGAACAGGGCCACATGCTGCAGCGAGGCCAGGAAATAGCCGGTGGGCTTGGTCAGGGTGACCTTGAGGGTGTGATCATCCAACGCTTCCACGCCCAGGCTTTCCGGCGGCTTCTTACCGCTCGTGATCTCCTGTCCATTCACCATGGGCCAGACGAAGTAGCCATAGGGCGACGCCGTCTTCGGGTTGGCCAGCCGGCGCCAGGCATAGACGAAATCCGCCGCCGTCACCGGGCTGCCGTCGGACCATTTGGCATCGGCGCGCAGCTTGAACGTATAGATTTTGCCATCGGGGCTCAGCTCATAGCTGGCGGCCACAGCGTTGCGGCGTTGGCCCTTGGCATCCAGAGTGAACAGCCCTTCAAACAGATCATAGATGATGAAGGCGGCGGGCTGAATCTCCGACTTGGTGGGGTCCAGCGTGTCGGGGGCGGCGGCGGTGCCACGGCGATAGATCATCTCTGCGGTGGCCGGCTGCGTCAGCAGGATGCCGGCCAGACCGACAGCGGCAAGAATTGTCCGTTTCATGGGCATGGATCACTCAAAGACAGGGTTTTTCTGGGGGGACGGGACAACTGCCGCTGTCATTTTGGGATGGTTCCCCGGCCTTGCCGGCCGGGGTTGGGGGGTGGTGTCTGTCTGGAAGGCTTCTATTCGCTATCAAGATCTTACTGCATCCTCACCGTCACCCCGCGAAGGCCGGGGTCCAGTTTCGGTGAGCGAGGCACCTGTGATTCTGGACCCCGGCCTTCGCCGGGGTGACGGTGATAGAGAAAGGCAAGCTGCGTAAGGCATTGAAGTAAATTGAAAGTTTCCAGACAGTTACTCACCCGATATCCAGCCAGCGCGATGGGTTCTGGTCCAGCGGGGTCGGCCGCCAGCCCTTCACCTTGGGCGAGACCAGCCGGCGGCGGTTATTATGCATGATGGGGGCGACCGGGAAGTCCGCCTGATACATCCGCTCCGCCTCGCCCAGCAAGGCGGCGCGGCGGGCCGGGTCCAGGCTGGCATTGGCCTCATCCAGCTTCTGGTCGAAGGCCGGGTTCTTATAGGCCGCCAGATTCTGCTGTTCCACATCGCTGCGCAGCAGTTTCAGGAAGTTGATCGGGTCGGGGAAATCGCCGACCCAGCCATAATAGATGATATCCTTATAGCTCTTCTGGTTGCCGATGCTGGCCACCACGCGGAATTCCTGGTTGTTCAGGTTGGTCTGCACACCCAGCACCTGCTTCCACATGGCGGAGACGGCCACCATGATGCGCTTGGAATTCTCACTGGTGGAATGCAGGATCTCAATCTCCGGCAGCACCTTGCCGCCGGGGCCGTAGCCGGCTTCCGCAAACAGCTTCTTGGCCAGAGCATTGCGGTCGGCCTGGGTTTTGGCGCGCCAATCCGGCTGGGGCGGTTCATATCCCGCCACCTTGCCGCTGGGCGTGAAGCTGTAGGCGGGCAGCAGATCGCCATTCATCACCTTTTCGGTGATCACTTCCCGGTCAATGGCCAGCGACAGGGCGGCGCGCAGCTTGGGGTTCGACTTCCACGGCTCACGCGTCAGATTGAAGGCCAGATAGAAGGTGGAATAGGTCGGCGTCGGCGTATAGGCCGCCTTGCCCTCCGTGCGCGCCCAGTTCACCTGCGTGACCGGCAGGTTATAGGTCGTGTCCAGTTCGCCAGCACGGAAGCGTTTCAGCTCCGTATCCAGATTCTCGGTCACGAAATGATAGACGGTGTCGATCTTCACGGCGGCCGCATCATAATAATGCGGGTTGCGCACCAGCTTGTAATGGGTCTGCGGGATCATTTCCGCCAGTTGATAGGCACCGTTGGAAACGGGCTTGGCCCCTTCCGCGCCCGGCTTCACCGGCGACAGGGATTGGTGCGACAATTGCCCCAGGAAATAGGCGGCCGGCTCCTTCAGGCTGACCTTCAAGGTGCGGTCATCCAGCGCGGTGACGCCCAGCGCCTCCAGCGGCTTGCGCCCGGCGGACACATCGGCCCCGTTTTCCAGCACCCAGACGAAATAGCCATAGGGGGAGGCGGTTTTCGGGTCGGCCAGCCGACGCCAGGCATAGACGAAATCGCCCGCCGTCACGGCACTGCCATCGGACCATTTGCCATTGGCGCGCAGATGGAAAATATAGGTCTTGCCATCGGGTGAGACCTCCCAGCGTTCCGCCGCCCCCGCCTTGGGCTCCCCGTCGGGGCCGGGTGTCAACAGCCCTTCATAAAGATCGTAGATGACGAGGGAGGAATTATGCAGTTCCGCCTTGCCGGGGTCCAGCGTATCGGGGGCGGGGCCGGTGCCCCGGCGCAGCACCTTGCCATCGGCGGCAAAAACGGGGGGGATGGTGCCGGCCATTGCCAGGGTCAGGGCGCTGCTTGCCAGGAAGGAACGGCGGGAAACGGAATGCTGCATCATGGCCTCTCGGTCGGGGCGGTTGCCGGAAACGCTAAGCGCAACCGTAGCCTTGCGCAACGATATGGTTGCCGAAACGGCGCTTTCGGCGTTGCACAACGGACCCCGCGACAAAATTGCGCATTATGTTAAGCTCCCGCGAAACCAACCGCTTAATCCCCTCCCTCCCTTGGCAGGATTCATCATGTTCGAATGGTTGTCCGACCCCAACGCCTGGGCCAGCCTGTTGACGCTGACCGCGTTGGAGATCGTACTTGGCATCGACAATATTATTTTCATCTCCATCATGGCCAACCGGCTGCCTGAACATCAGCGGGCCAAGGCGCGCCAGTTCGGTCTGGCGTTGGCGCTGATCAGCCGGTTGGCGCTGCTGGCCTCCATCGCCTGGATCGTCAAGCTGACCGACCCGATCTTTACCGTCTTCGATATGGGGATTTCGGTCCGTGACCTGATCCTGCTCTTCGGCGGTCTGTTCCTGCTCTATAAGGGCACGGCGGAAATCCACCACACGATGGAAGGCCATGCCGAAGATGGCGGGCCGGCGCGGGCGGCGGCCACCTTCAGCGGCGTGATCATGCAGATCATGGTGCTGGATATCGTCTTCTCCCTGGACAGCGTGATTACCGCCGTCGGCATGGCCAGCCAGTTGCCGGTGATGATCACCGCCGTGGTCATCGCCGTTGCCGTCATGCTGTTCGCCGCCGGCCCCACCAGCCGTTTCGTGCAGAATCACCCGACGGTGAAGATGCTGGCCCTCAGCTTCCTGATCCTGGTCGGGGTGGCGCTGATCGCCGACGGGCTGCATTTCCACATTCCCAAGGGCTATCTTTACTTCGCCATTGCCTTCTCGGTGGCGGTGGAAATGCTCAATCTGGCAGCCTCCAAGCGCCGCCGGCGCAAGGAAGGGGCGGCGGGCCACTGACCCTTTGCCTATCCTGTGCTATGTGAAGGGGGCGGCGTTCGGCCGCCCCCTTTTCTTTGCCCCGTCACCGCCGGTTCCCCATGCCGATCCGCCTTACCCTGCGTCTGGATTTCGCCAATGGTCACCGGCTGGGCCCCGGCAAGGTGCGGCTGCTGGAAGCGATTGACGAACATGGTTCCATCTCTGCCGCCGGGCGGGCGCTGGGCATGTCCTATCGCCGGGCCTGGCTGTTGCTGGATGAGATCAACCGCGCCTTCACCCAGCCCGCCGTCGCCGGGCAAACCGGGGGCAGCGGCGGCGGCGGTACGGCCCTGACCGATTGGGGGCGCGAACTGGTCACGCTTTATCGCGGGCTGGAGGCCAGCAGCAGCGGGGCCGGGGCCGGCGCGCTGGATCGGATCGATGCTATGCTGAACCCTGCTGAAACGCACGAAATCCCGACGAAATAACGTAACCGGTCACGAAAATGATCAATATCCTGTTTGTCTGTACGGGTAATATCTGCCGCTCCCCCACCGCGGAGGGCGTGTTCCGCCATCTGGTGGACAGGGAAGGTCTGTCCGACCGGCTGTCGGTCGACAGCGCCGGCACCCATGCCTATCATGTCGGGGAAAGCCCGGATCACCGTTCCATCGCCGCCGCAGCCCGGCGTGGCTATGACCTGTCAGACCTGCGGGCGCGCGTGCTGGTGCCGGCCGATTATGACCGGTTCGATCTGCTGCTGGCGATGGATCGCGGGCATCTGGAGATCATGCGGCGCAAGCAGCCGCCGGGATCGAGGGCGCGGTTGGCCCTGTTCATGGCCGAAGCCCCCGCCCCCCTGACCAACCGCGACGTGCCCGACCCCTATTATGGCGAGGGCCGGCATTTCGGGGAGGTGCTGGATCTGGTGGAAGCCGGCAGCCGGGCCTGGATCAAGGTTCTAACTTCTCAGGCGTGACCGGTCACGGGTCTGTGCCCTGTTGCCATGATAAGAACCGATCGGTTCTTATCATGGCCCTCAATCGCCGGCAGGCGCCTCCGCGCCCTTGGCTACGCGGCACGGGCCGCGCGGCGGCAGTCGCCGCCGTAACCAAGTTGCGATGACCAGAACTCATCACAACTTGGTTTTACCGCCGCAAACCCCGGCATAAATCCAGATATTCCGGATGGTCCGGCCCCAGCCAGCCATGGCGGATCAGGAAGTCGATCACCACCAGATTAACGTTGAATTTCCAGTCATTCGTCTGGGCGATGCCGGCGGCCACCTTCTCCAGCGGCCAGAGTTCGAACCGTTCCACCTCCCCATCCGTATTGCGGGGGATGAAATCGGCGGGCAGTTCCAGGTCATAGATGAACAGGACGTCCGGCTTCAGGCCCTTTTTCTGTTCCATGACATAGGTAATGGCCCCCACCGGCCGGGCCTGCAGGGCCAGGTCTGGCGGCAGGTCGGCTTCCTCTCGTGCTTCCTTCAGCAGATTTTCCTGCAAGCTCAGGCCCAGCGGCTGGCCGCCGGCGACCAGATTATCATATTGGCCGGGGGCCACGCCGCGATCCATGGCCCGCTTGCCGACCCAGAGGTGAATGCCATCGGCCCGGCGGACAAAGCCGTTAACATGAACGCCATAGGCAGTGACGCCGAAAAACGGGATGGCGGCGCGATCCATGGCCAGCAAGGGGGCCGCCCCCCATGCCGTCTGCACCCCATACATTTCCCGGCGCAGGCGGGGGATGACGCCATCTGCCACCAGATGTTCCAGCACCGAACCGACAGCCTCCGTGCGCTGGTCCGGCTGGTCCAGCGCGGGGGACAAGCTTACCCCTTCCCCCTCTGGCTGAAAAACATCGGGGAAGGCCAGTAACCGGTCACGAAATGCCGGGCGTATCCACCCAACCAGATGATTTTCCACCCGAAAGGGGCGAAAGCCTGCCATATCGTGGCTGTTGCAGCGTTGGATATGGCGCAGGAAGCCGCTGGGCATGGTTCTGGCTTTTCTCAGGCTGTTTCGCCGGTGCTGGCGATGATGGGGGAGGGGGCGGCCCGCCGCAAGGCCCAGATGGCAATCAGGCCAGCCAACAGCAGGCAACCTGCCCCGAAGAGGAAGGGAATGCCAGCTTTCAGGCTGTGGGCGCTTTCGCCCGCCGTGAACAGGCCGAACAGCTCCGCCCCGATCAGGGGGGCGAAGATGAAGGTCAGGCTCTGCACGCTGGCAAAGGCACCCTGCACCGACCCTTGTTCATTGGCCCCGACCGAGCGTGTCACCACGCTCTGGATGGCGGGGGAACTGATGCCGGCCAGGGCATGGATAAGGATGGCCCCGACGAACAGGGCGCCGCTGCCCGCCATGCCATAGCCCAGATAGGCCAATGCCTCGATGGTCAGGCCCAGCAGGGCCGTGCGGGTTTCCCCCAGCCGGCGGACGATGCGGCTGATCAAAGCGCCCTGCACCACGGCCGTGGCCAGGCCCAAGGCGGCCAGCGACAGGCCGTTTTCCAGCTCCCCCCATTTGAACAGCTTGGTGGTGTAAAGCACCCAGATGGTTTGCAGCACGCCCATGGCCAGCACCGAACAGGTGCGCGATGCTGCCAGCCCCAGCACGGCCGGGTGTTTGGCCAGCGCTGTCAGGCTGCCCACCGGGTTGGCCCGGCGCCAGCTGAAGGGCCGGCGGTTGGCGGGGGCCAGCGATTCGGGCAGCACGAACAGGCCATAGAGGAAATTCACCCCCGCCAGCCCGGCGGCGACCATGAAGGGCAGGCGCAGATGGATTTCCCCCAGCAGCCCGCCCAGCGCCGGCCCGGCAATGAAGCCCAGTCCGAAGGCGGCCCCGACCAGCCCGAAATTTTTGGCCCGATTCTCCGCCGTGGAGATATCGGCAATATAGGCATTGGCGGCCGTGATGTTGGCTGCCGTCAGCCCGGCCACCAGCCGCGCCCCAAGCAGCCAGCCCAGGCCAGGGGCGAAGGCCATGAACAGCTGGTCGATGGCGGCCCCGGCGACAGAGGCCAGGATGACCGGCCGCCGCCCGAACCGGTCGGACAAAGCCCCCAGCACCGGCGCGAAGGCGAACTGCATGATGGAAAAGCTGGCCACCATCATCCCCATCCACCAGGCGGCATGGGCATCATCGGCACTGAAATGCCGGACCAGCGACGGCACCACGGGAATGACCAGACCAAAGGTCAGCACATCCAGGAAGATGGTGACCAAAATGAAGGGGATGCCGGCCTGACGGGCGGGCTTGCTGTGCGACATGGGGGCGTTCCAGGCGGGCGAGGGTGCGCCTTGATAGCAGAGGTGGCCCGGCGCCGCAGCCATCGCTTTTTCGGATTTTGGGCCTGTGCGCCGGCCTCTCACCGCGCTATATCAGATCGCATGAGCGCGATACTGATCTTCCTCATGGTCCTGGCCATGATTGCCACCCTGGCCGTTCTGATCGTCGGCCTGTTTGGCATGGCGCGGGGCGGCGATTTCAACGCCAAATATGGCAACCGCCTGATGTGGTGGCGCGTGCGCCTGCAGGTGCTGGCGCTGGTTCTGTTCGCGCTGGTCTTCATCGCGTCTTGATTGGGGCCGCCCCGCCCTCTATCTCCTGCGGCAGCAGTTCATTACCAGTTCATTGAGGCGGGGTTTCCATGGTCAGGCTGACGCGCATCTATACCCGTGGCGGGGACAAGGGCCAGACCTCCCTGGGCGATGGCAGCCGCGTGCCCAAGCATGATCTGCGTGTTGCCGCTTATGGCACGGTGGATGAGGCCAATGCCGCCCTGGGGCTGGCCCGGCTGCATACCGGTGGCCGGCCCGATGATCCGGTGCTGGTCGATGCCGATGCCATGCTGGGCCGTATCCAGAATGATCTGTTCGATCTGGGGGCCGATCTCTGCACCCCGGAACAGGAAAATCCGCCCTATCCGCCGCTGCGGATCATCGACCGGCAGGTCGACCGGCTGGAGGCGGAGATTGACCGCATGAATGAAGAGCTCTCCCCGCTGAACAGCTTCATCCTGCCCGGCGGTAGCCCGGCTGCCGCCTTCCTGCATCTGGGCCGCACCATCGTGCGCCGGGCTGAGCGGGAGATGACCGAGCTGGCCTTGCATGAGGCGGTGGGCGCCCCAGCCCTGAAATATATCAACCGTCTGTCCGACCATCTGTTCGTGCTGGGTCGCTACCTGAATGATAAGGGGGCGGCCGATGTTCTGTGGGTGCCGGGGCTGACGCGCGGTGAATGATCCCGCACCGGCAATCCCGTGTGCCATGCATTGCACCCTTGCATCTGAAACGAATTTGGCTAATATCTTCCTATTACGTAAACGTAATGCAACATCAGAAATGTTGCGATGCAGCATGATGGTGGGGCGTAAGGTGGCAGGGTTGCCGGTATCGGCGGGGTGCTTGCGGCTGGATTGGATATAAAGTTTCAATCTGGTGGTTTCTGGCGCATTCTATTGACAGGTGCGCCGCAGCAATCCTATCTTCCCGCCCGTTTATGCGGGCTGGACGGCAGGCGACGAATGCCCAATCTTATGCCCCCGAACATAAGGCTGAATGCCTGATACGCGGCCGGGATGCCTGTCCTTCCCGGTCAGACATGAAGCAAGGGGATCGCCGAATGAAACTCCTGGTCGCCGTAAAGCGCGTTGTTGATTACAACGTGAAGGTCCGCGTGAAGCCCGACGAGAGCGGTGTCGAGCTTGCGAATGTGAAGATGTCGATGAACCCGTTCGACGAGATCGCGGTTGAAGAGGCGGTGCGCCTGAAGGAAGCTGGCAAGGCGACAGAGATTGTGGTTGTCTCCATCGGCCCGGCGGGCGCGCAGGAGACGATCCGCACCGGTCTGGCCATGGGTGGCGACCGGGGCATTCTGGTGCAGACCGACGCGGAGGTGCAGCCGCTGGCCGTCGCCAAGCTGCTGAAGGCGGTGGTGGCCAAGGAAGCGCCCGATCTGGTGATCCTGGGCAAGCAGGCCATTGACGATGACGCCAACCAGACCGGTCAGGCGCTGGCGGCGCTGCTGGGTTGGGGCCAGGGGACGTTTGCCTCCAAGGTGGCGCCGGCCGATGGCAAGGTTGCGGTGACGCGCGAGATTGATGGCGGTCTGGAAACGGTGGAACTGAAGCTGCCGGCGGTGGTGACCACCGACCTGCGCCTGAACGAGCCGCGCTATGCCTCGCTGCCCAACATCATGAAGGCGAAGAAGAAGCCGATCGAGGTGCTGGCGCCGGACGCGCTGGGCGTGGATATCACCCCGCGCCTGACCACGCTGAAAGTGACCGAACCGCCCAAGCGCAAGGGCGGCATCAAGGTCGCCAGCGTGGACGAGCTGGTTGCCAAGCTGCGCGATGAAGCGCGTGTGATCTGAGCTGCTGTAACGCCTGACGGCTTTGTGGGCCTGTTTGATAAGGGCTCGGTTCAAAGGCGCTGACGGTCGGTTTCCCCTTGCACTGTCATTTCAGTACTTTCTCAACCGTCATTCCCGCGAAGGCGGGAATCCAAGCAACAGAGCGGGTTATGGATTCCCGCCTTCGCGGGAATGACGGTTGAGGGGTAAGACGATGGTGGTGATAACGGCAACCCTTCCCCGGTCGGCTGCCATGAACAGTGCCTTCCTTCCCTTCCCCGACAAAGCCGCTCCCCCGATTGAGGAGACACCCATCATGAGCATTCTGGTAATCGCCGAACCCACGAGCGGCGCTGTGAAGAAGCCGACGCTGACCGCCCTGGGGGCGGCGGCGAAGATTGGCGGGGAAACCCATGTGCTGGTGGCTGGCCAGGGCGTGGCCGATGCCGGTACGGCGGCCGCCAAGGCCGCCGGCGTGGCCAAGGCGCTGGTCGCCGACAGTGCCGAATATGCCAACCCGCTGGCCGAGAACTTCGCCCCGCTGGTGGTGGCCGCCGTGAAGGCCGGTGGCTATGGCCATGTGCTGTTCCCGGCCACCACCTTCGGCAAGAATCTGGCCCCGCGCGTGGCGGCTTTGCTGGATGTGCAGCAGATCAGCGAGATCAGCGGCGTGGTGTCGCCCGACACGTTCGAACGCCCGATCTATGCCGGCAATGCCATTGCCACGGTGAAGTCGGCCGACGCCATCAAGGTGATCACCGTGCGCGGCACGGCGTTTGAGGCCGCGGCGGAAACGGGCGGTGCCGGTACGGTGGAGGCCCTGGCCGCCACGGGCGATGCTGGCCTGTCCAGCTTTGTCGGCGCCGAGCTGACCAAGTCCGAACGGCCGGAACTGACGGCAGCGCGGGTGATTGTCTCGGGCGGTCGCGGGATGCAGTCGGGCGAGAATTTCCCGCTGCTGGACGCGCTGGCCGACAAGCTGGGCGCGGCCGTGGGCGCATCGCGCGCGGCGGTGGATGCCGGTTTCGTGCCCAACGATTATCAGGTCGGCCAGACCGGCAAGATCGTGGCGCCGGAACTGTACATCGCCGTCGGTATCTCCGGCGCCATCCAGCATCTGGCCGGCATGAAGGACAGCAAGGTCATCGTCGCCATCAACAAGGATGAAGAGGCGCCGATGTTCCAGGTGGCCGATTACGGCATCGTTGGCGATCTGTTCAAGATCGTCCCCGAACTGACCGCCGCTCTGGCAAAGTAAAGCGCTGTGGCCGCTGCACCCGGCCCCTAAGGGGCAAGGTGCAGCGGCGCACTTCCATATTGGACATTTGTCGCGGGGCCAATTCGCCCCCATCCGTGGCAGAATAGCCGCATAGGTTTCCAACCCGGCGCGGGGGATTAGGTGATGATCGAGAAAGTTGGCGTTATCGGTGCGGGTCAGATGGGCAGCGGCATTGCGCAGGTCTGCGCCGTGGCAGGCCTGACGGTAAAGATATCCGATATCTCCGCCGACCAACTGGCCAAGGCTGTGGCAGGCATCGGCAAGAATCTGGACCGGCAGGTCGCCAAGGGCAAGCTGTCGGCCGAGGATAAGGACGCCGCCCTGGCCCGGATCGAAACCGGCACCAGCCACGCCATCTTCGCCGATTGCGATCTGGTGATCGAAGCGGCGACGGAGAGCGAGGATGTGAAGCGCCAGATCCTGAAGATGCTGGTGCCGAACCTGAAGCCGTCGGCCATCATCGCCACCAACACCTCTTCCATCTCCATCACCCGGCTGGCGGCTTCCACCGACCGGCCCGGCAAGTTCATGGGGATGCATTTCATGAACCCCGTGCCGGTGATGCAGCTGGTGGAGCTGATCCGCGGCATCGCCACCGATGATGATACGTTTCAGGCCATCAAGGCGCTGACGCTGAAGCTGGGCAAGACAGCGGCCATTGCCGAGGATTTCCCCGCCTTCATCGTCAACCGCATCCTGCTGCCGATGATCAACGAAGCCGTCTACACGCTCTATGAGGGCGTCGGCTCGGTGGAGGCCATCGACACCGCCCTGAAGCTTGGCGCCAACCACCCGATGGGCCCGCTGGAACTGGCGGATTTCATCGGTCTGGATACCTGCCTGTCCATCATGCAGGTGCTGTATGAGGGGCTGGCGGACAGCAAGTACCGCCCTTGCCCGCTGCTGGTGAAATATGTTGAGGCTGGCTGGCTGGGCCGCAAGGTCGGGCGCGGCTTCTATGATTATTCCGGCCCCACCCCGCGCCCGACGCGGTAACGGTTCGGTTCTCTCCGCGCCGCCCTGCCAGAACGGGGCGGCGCGTTTGCGCGGCGCAAGGCAATGCAGTTCTGCCCTTTCTCATGAGGCTATTGATAATAATTATTAGTTAAATTATCAGCAGCAGCCATGGCATGTTGAACGCTGTGGGGGCTGGAGATGAAGTGGAAGATCGCGTTGCTGCTGGGGGGTGCGCTTGCCGCCTATGGCAATGTTGCGGGGGCGGAGCAGGCCCGCGACGGCGACAAGGTGGAAGAGATTGTTGTCATCGGCACCTACACCATGCCCGACAAGATCGACACGGCCACCGGCCTGGGGCTGACCGTGCGGGAAACGCCGCAATCGGTCAGCATCATCACCGCACAGCGCATCCTGGACCAGAATCTGGTCAGCATCGCCGATGTGATCGACCGGGCGGCCGGCGTCTCGGCGCTGGAAACCGATGATGTCCGCAATGAATTCTACGCCCGTGGGTTTGAGATCCGGAATTATCAGGTCGATGGGGTGCCGCTGGCCTGGACGCTGGGCGGCGGGGCCGGGGAGACCATGGCCGACGTCTCCCTTTATGAACGGGTGGAGATTGTGCGCGGCGCCACCGGCCTGCTGACCGGGGCCGGGGAGCCCTCGGCCTCCGTCAATCTGGTGCGCAAACATGCCGACAGCAAGGATTGGACGGGCTATGCCGCCGCCGGCTATGGCAGTTGGAACAGCTGGAACCTGTCGGGCGATATTGGCGGTGCCGTCACCGATAATGGCCGCGTGCGGGTGCGCGGCGTTGTCCGCTACGAGGAAGGGGAGAGCAATGTCGATCTCTATGAGAATCGCAAGCTCGCCCTTTATGGCACGGCCGATGTGGATGTGACCGAAGACACCCTGCTGCGCGTGGGGTTCAGCCGCCAGAAAGGGGAGCCAAACGCTCCCTCCTGGGGCGCTTTGCCCACCTTCTATGCCGATGGCACGCTGACCGACTGGCCACGCTCCAAAAGCGCCTCAGCAAGCTGGAGCTATTGGGACACGACGAACGAGAATCTGTTCGTCTCCCTGAAGCATGAATTCAGTGACCGCTGGAGCCTGGTCGCCAATTACAACCGGATGCGCAATGCGGAGAAGAGCAAGCTGCTCTATCTCTCCGGTCTGGTCGACAAGGCGACGGGCGATATCCAGTTCAGCTATCCCTACAAGGATGACGGGCAGAGCATCCAGAACAGCTATGACGCCCAGCTCAAGGGGCAGGTGCCCCTGTTTGGCCGCGACCATGAACTGGTGCTGGGCGCGCTGCATAGCCAGCAGAAGCGCCATACCTATAGTTTCGCGGCGCTGAGCTTCCCGCCGGGCAAGGATTTCGAACATTGGAACGGGGCGACCTATCCCGACCCCGGTTTCAGCAATACCGCCAACCTGGATGTAAAGGAACAGACGGAGCAGACCGGCTATTACGGGGCGCTGCGCCTGAATATCAGCGATGATCTGAAGCTGATCGGTGGCGGCCGCCTGTCCACCTGGAAGAAGAAGGGCGTCAGCTATCTGGTGCAGAGCGATTATGGCGATAAGAATGTTTTCATCCCCTATGCTGGCGCCCTCTATGATCTGACGCCGCAGCACCGGGTCTATGCCAGCTTCACGGAAATTTTCCGGCCGCAGCCGGAACGGGACCGCACCCTGGCCCAGTTGGACCCGTTGCAGGGCCAATCCTATGAGATCGGCCTGAAAAGCGCCTTCCTGGATGAGGCGCTGCAGACCTCCGTGGCCTTGTTCCGCATCGAACAGGATAATCTGGCCGAGCCCGATATCATGCTGGTGCCGCCGGGTGGCGGCCTGCCGCAGCAGACCTACAGGGCCGCCAAAGGCACCGTCAGTCGCGGGTTTGAGCTGGAGGCTTCCGGCCAGCCCCTGGAGGGCTGGAATATCAGCGTCGGCTACAGCCAGTTCATCGCCGAAAATGCCCAAGGGGCGGCGGTCATCACCAACCAGCCGCGCAAGCTGTTCAAGCTGTTCACCACCTACCGGCTGCCAGGCGCGCTGGAGGCGCTGACCATCGGCGGCGGCGTCAATTATCGCAGCAAGGTCTATTTCGATGGCACCAACCCGGTGACCGGTCTGGCGTACCGGTTCCAGCAGGATGGCTATGTGCTGGTCGATCTGATGGCCCGCTATGCCGTGACCGAGGATGTGCAGCTTCAGCTCAATGTGGAGAATCTGTTCGACAAGACCTATTACAGCCAGACCGGTTTCTATTCGCAGTATCGTTACGGCAAGCCGCGTAACTACACGGTCAGCGCCACCTATCGGTTCTGATCCGCTGAGTAGCCGCAGGGGGAAGCAAATCCCCTGCGGACCTCTCCTATGTGGCCCTATCCATCATATAAAAGCCATTTTCATTTCATTACATCCATGAGTCCGTCTGAAAAATTTTCCTTCTTTATCAACATTTTAATGTTTTAATCCCGTCACCCCGGCGAAGGCCGGGGTCCAGTTCGTAGAGCAAAGCGCCTGTGATTCTGGACCCCGGCCTTCGCCGGGGTGACGGTAGCGTTTAAAGATAAGACGTGTCAGATGTTGAGATAATGTGAAACTTTCCGGACGGGCTCTATGAAACGAAGGAACGCCATTGGCGAGTGTGGAAAAGACAGGGTGCTTCTTTCGATAAAAAATAAAGCGCCAATGCATTTCTCTCTGTTCGTAAGGAGGGTGTGAGTATAAAATCCATATTGACGCATGTTTTGTCGTTTTTTCTCGGGTTCATTATATGTTTTTTGGTTTTTTATTATTATATATCTCAGTTTGAAATCATGGTCGTAGACTAATGGCCTGTACGGAAAATTTTATATTATTTCAATGCTTTACATGTTTGGACTTTCTGTATCACCGTCACCCATGCTGCGGCCGGGGTCCAGTATCGTAGAGCGAAACGCCTGTGGCCCCTGGACCCCGGCCTTCGCCGGGGTGACGGTGAGGATGCGGTAAGGTATTGAGAATGAATAAAAATCTTTCAGACTGATACTCAGCAATGAAAATGATGCGGCTGCAAATCCCCTGCGGCCCCCGCATATCTGGCCCCCCATCACCAAAACGCCATGTTGTCCTGATCTTTTAAACGGGCGACGGCGCTGCCCTTTTGCGGCATAGCTTCGTTGATAAGGGTATGTGCAATCAAACGGGAGCGGGGGCGGTGCTGGTTTCTTCCACCAATATGCGGGCGGGCCTGATCGCAGGTCTGCTGTTGCTGGCACCGCTGGCCGATGCGGCTGCTGCCCCGGCGCGGAATTTTGGCCAGGCCCTGCAGCAGCGGCTGGTGGGTGGTGTCGGCACGCCCAAGACTGACCGTGACGGCCAGGATTTACAAATCCTGGGCCGCTTCTATGAAGGGCGCAAGCTGGCCCCCCTCTGGGTGGTGGATGGCCATCCCACGCCGCGCGCCTCCGCCTTGCTGGCCCTGTTGCAGGGGGCCGATGCCGATGGGCTGGATTCGCGCCATTATGGCGTTGCCCGCATCCAGACCCTGATGGAACGGGGCGACAGCCCCGATGCCCAGGCCGAACTGGAAGTGCTGCTGTCGCACGGCGCCCTGGATTTCGGCCGCGATCTGGCCACCGGCCGGCTGGAGCCGAGCGAGGTGGATACCGAACTCTATATGGATAAGCGGGAGATTGACGGCCAGTTGCTGCTGACGAAGCTGGCCGACAATACCGATCCGGCGGGCGTGCTGTTGCCGCTGGCCCCCTCCCGCCCGGAATATGCCCGCCTGCGCACAGCACTCGCCCAATATCGCGCCCTGGCCGCCGCCGGCGGCTGGAAACCGGTGCCGATGGTGGAGGTTTCCCTGAAACCGGGGGAAAGCGATGCCGAACGCCTGCCGGCCCTGCGCGACCGGCTGCGCGTCACCGGGGAGCTGGCGGCCAATGCCCCGGTGCCGGAAGACCCGGCCTTGTTCGACGAGGTGACGGTACAGGCGCTGAAACTGTTCCAGCGCCGCCACGGGCTGGAACCCGATGGCGTGATGGGCAAGCAGACGGTGCTGACCCTGAATGTGCCGGCCGATCAGCGCGCCGCCCAGATCATGATGAATCTGGAGCGCTGGCGCTGGATGCCGCGCGATCTGGGGCCGAATTACATCCTGGTCAATCTGGCCGCCTTCGGCCTGTCCATCTTTGAACATGACAAGGTGGTGCATTCGGCCCGGGTGGTGGTGGGCACCACCAGCACCCGCACCCCCGTCTTTTCCCGCAATATGAGCTATCTGGAGGTCAATCCCTATTGGCATGTGCCGTCCAAGATCGTGCGGGATGAGATTTTCCCCAAGGCGAAGAAAGACCCGTCATATCTGGCCAAGCATGATTACGAATTGCTGGCCAATGGCACGGAAGGGGCCGTCGCGGTTGATCCCGCCACCCTGGACTGGGCCCATATGAAGGGCCTGCCCTATCGCGTGCGGCAGAAGCCGGGCGACAAGAACAGCCTGGGTCGCATCAAGATGATGTTCCCCAACGAGTTCGACATCTATCTGCACGACACGCCGTCCAAGGGCCTGTTCAACCGGGCGAATCGCAGCTTCAGCCATGGCTGCATCCGGGTGGAAAACCCGTTCGATGTGGCGGAAACCATCCTGCGCCTGACCAACACCACCAGTTGGGACCGGGCCAAGCTGGATGCGGCCCTGCAGACCGGGGAACGCACCATCGTGCGGCTGAAACAGCCGATTCCCATCCACATCACCTATGTCACCGCCTTTGTGGAGGATGATGGCACGGTGGATTTCCGCTCTGACATCTATGGCCGCGACCGCAAGCTGGCCGCCGCCATGCGGGCCAGCCGGGTGAAGCTGGATGCAGTGGAGGCAGAGGCCCGCACGGCGCCTGCTTCCGCCCCGCCACCGCCCGCCACGCCGGCACCCGGTCTGAACCCGGCACCCGCCGTCAGCGGAATGGGTAGCGTTACCCCTTGATTGTGCTTGCTTTTACGTTTTGTTCCCGGTTTCAGACGGATTAATCCCTGGGGCAATTTGTTGCTTGCCTCCCCCGCCTCGATCTGCCATCACTGCATTCGTGCCCCGCGATTGGCGCGGGGTAAACGCTTTGTTTGTGACAAGGGAGTGTCCCCAGCGCCACGGTTGCAGGGGGCCAGAGAGATCGGGAAAGGGCGAGGGGCATGGTAGAACGGCCGAACACGACCGACCTGGGCGTCAATAATCTTGTCGGACGCGATTCGTCTCTTTCATGTGATACCTCTTCCCCCTTGCCGGAGGCTTCCCGTCGGGGCTTTCTGCGCTCCCTTGGTGGCTTTGTGATGGCGGCGGGTGCCGCCATTGCGCTGCCGACCATCATCACCGACCGCGCCGCCGCCGCCCCGCTGGGCGCCACCCGGCGCGTCGTCTCCTTTGTCTCTCCCCATACCAGGGAGAAGCTGCGCGTCACCTATTTCGCTGACGGGCGTTACCTGCCCACGGCCCTGGCGGACGTGAATGAGATGCTGCGCGATTGGCGCACCGGCGAAAAGGGCCGCATGGACCCCAAGCTGCTGGACCTGCTGTTCCAGTTGCGCCAGCGCCTGCGCACGGAAGAACCGTTCCAGGTCATCTCCGGCTATCGCTGCCCCAAGACCAACGCCATGCTGGCAGCCAAGACCGAGGGTGTGGCGACCAAGAGCCTGCATATGGAAGGCAAGGCGATCGATATCGATCTGCCCAGCCGCCAGTTGGCCCGTATCCGTCAGGCAGCGGTTGATCTGAAGCTGGGCGGTGTGGGCATCTACAGCAAGTCCAGCTTCGTGCATGTGGATACGGGGCGCGTCCGCCATTGGGGCGTCTGACCTCGCTCTCTGACCAGCTTACGGCTTGCCCTGTTCCCGCCGGGCCAGGGCGGCCAGCAGCAGCAGGCTGGCGGAATAGTAATTATCCTCTGCCGTCGGCACCCCGTCGGCGGGTGCTTGCAGCGGCAGATGGTCGGCCGGCAGCACCAGCGCTGCCACGGCGCGAAAGCCATTATGTTCCTGATAATCGGATTGCGCGTCGCTGTGCAGGTTGACCCAACCGGGGATCGACTGGGCCCATAGGGTGCGGTAGGGGGTGGCCAGTTCCCCCCCCAGCAGCCCGGCCCAGGCCAGATAGAGCGGGATGCGCACCGCCTCGTACCCGAAGCGGGGCGGGAAGTCCGGGGCCGGAAACAGTTCCCCATCATCCCCCAGAAACAGCCAGTCGGGCGGTAATTGATAGGTGCCGAAACGGGCGCGACGCAGCAGGGACAGGCCGGCCAGGATGGTCGCCTGCCACAGCGCCGCCCGCTCTGCCCGCCCGGCCTGCTTTTCTGCCGCCGCCAGCTCCCGGAAAGCCGGAAAGACGAAATAGGAAAGATTGACGATGGTGCCGCCATCGCGCTGGAACCCTTGCCGGGCCGGCAGCAGGGCGCGCACCGCCTTCTTGCCATCGCGCAGCAGGGATGTCTCCTGAATGGCGGCTGAAAGCTCCAGCGCTGCCTGCTGATAGGCGCTGTTCTGCCAGCGGCGACCGGCACGCAGCAGCGCCCAGGCGATCAGCAGGTCACCGTCGCTGGCATTGTTGCGATCAGGCACGGGCGGGGTGGCATCGGGCTGCCAGCGCCAGCTGAACAAGCCATCTTCTGGTCGGCGCAGATTGTTCTGCGTCCAGTTCCACAGGCTGTCGAAACTTTCCCGGTCGCCGGCGGCTTCGGCGAACAGCATCCCCCAGCCCTGGCCCTCCGTATGGCTGACACCGCCATTGCCGCTATCCACCACCCGCCCTTCCAGGCGCACGAAGCGGCGACGATAGACAGCCCAGGCGGCCGGAAAATCACCGCTTGCACCTTCGCCTGCCGGTTGTGCCCAGCCGGGGCCGCCGGGGGTGAGCGCAGCCGGGGCAAGGATGGCAAGCATGGTCAGCATCTGACGGCGGGAAGGGGAGACGATCATGACCGTGACGTTTCCAAACGCGGGTGGATACAGGATGGACTATAAACATGCCGATCCGGTCGATGATATGACGGAAAGGTCAGCGACCCCTCGATATATCGCGTTGATATTTGTGCCTTGGATAAGGGGGTGGGGTTTCCTAAAGCTTTTTATTGACATTTTATATATCTTGTTTTGCGTCCTGTTTGGAAAATCAATCCAATTTCCAGATATTTAATGCATTCAAATGAATTCATTAACAGATTGGTCTATTTTTAAAACTTAATTGCCAGAAACTATGAAAATAACTACAATGATTTCAATTAACGGTGAAATATGACGTTTGGCGCTGTTGTCCGGGTAAACGAGTTAAGTTTACCTAGGGTGCCAAGGAATTTTAAGGAATAATTAACCATAAACATACCATTCGCCGGTCGCATGACACTCATTCCCAACTTCGTCATGGAAAACAGTGCGATTTTATTCAGTATAAACAAATGAAATAGATCAATTAATAACGCATTTACGCCTGAATTGGTGTGCCGTGTTGTTAATATACCGTAAACGCAGACAACGGAAGGAGGATGGTGATGGGACGAACCGGCTCTGATATTGCCCGACTTCTGGAACAATCTGAAGTTGACGGATTTGAATATCGGGATTTCGCTTCCGCCTTCGATCTGCAGCTGGAGGAGAAGCTGAAGACGATGGCGGCACCGGTGGAAACACCGGCAACCGCACCGCCAGCACCCGAACCGCCGCCCGTGGCGGCACCCCAACGGCCCGTATTCATCCGGCCGGTCATCCCCGGGGCCGCGCGGACGGAGACGTCACGGCGCAGCGCCCAGCCGTCCCGCGCGGACCGACCGACTGACCGAGTGGCTGACCGACTGGCCGACCGGCCCATTGATGCCCTGTTCCACCGCCTGGCCACCGGCGGGGGAGAGGGTGCGGATCAGAAGCTGCCGGCCCTGTTTGCCCGACTGCGTTAGGTTTCTGGGCCGGGACCGGGCTGCCGGCTGGCGGCCTGTCCTGGCATCGGCTTGATCCCATCCCTTCCCAGATTGCACCGGCCCTGGGGTTTCTGGCCGGCAGCCTGTATTTTGCCCTGGCGGTGCCTGTGCCATGAAAGCAATGACGCTTCTGTTCGAACGCTGGGCCGACCGGCCGGCATTGTTGCGGGTGCTGCTGCTGCTGGGTTTGCTGCTGTCCATCCCGCTGATTGCCGTGCCGATGCCGTTGCCAGCGCAGATGGTGGTTTCTTTCGGGGCGGTGGCTTTGCTGCTGCTGCTGTCGCGCCGGGCCGGCCGGCGCTGGAGCCTGCTGATGATGGCGGTCTCTGCCCTGCTCAGCTCCCGATACCTGTGGTGGCGCATCACCGAAACCATGGGCATGGCGGATGGCACCCAGACCCTGCTGGGTCTCGGGCTGCTGCTGGCGGAGATTTATGCCTGGGTGGTGATGCTGCTTGGCTATGTACAAAGCGCCTGGCCGCTGGGGCGCAAGCCGGTGCCGCTGCCGGCCGATCTGGCCGCCTGGCCGCATGTCGATGTGATGATCCCCACCTATAATGAAAGCCTGGAGATCGTGCGCAACACGGTCTGGGCCGCATTGGATATGGACTGGCCGCGCGACCGGCTGCATGTGCATCTGCTGGATGATGGCGACCGGCCGGAATTCCGCGAATTCGCCGCCCGCTGTGGCGTCAACTACATCGCGCGGCCGGACAATCGCCATGCCAAGGCCGGTAATCTCAACCATGCGCTGGCCCAGACCGACGCGCCCTTCATTGCCATTTTCGACTGCGATCATGTGCCCAACCGGGCCTTCTTGCAGATGACCATGGGCGGCTTCCTGAACGAACAGAGGCTGGCCCTGGTACAGACGCCCCACCATTTCTATTCGCCCGATCCGGTGCAGCGAAACCTGAAGCCCGGCCGCCGGCTGGCCAATGAAGGGCTGCTGTTCTATGGGCTGGTGCAGGATGGCAATGACCTGTGGGACAGCGCGTTTTTCTGTGGTTCCTGCGCCGTGCTGCGGCGTGAGGCGCTGGTGGATATTGGCGGCTTCGCCGTGGAGACGGTGACGGAGGATGCGCACACTGCCCTGCGCCTGCACCGCCATGGCTGGACCAGTGCCTATCTGCGGCTGCCGCTGGCCGCCGGCCTGGCCACGGAAACCCTGTCGGCGCATCTGGGCCAGCGGGCGCGCTGGGCGCGCGGCATGAACCAGATTTTCCGCACAGACAACCCGCTGTTCGGCCGGGGCCTCGGCTGGGGGCAGCGCCTCTGTTACCTGAACGCGATGCTGCATTTCTTCTTCCCCCTGCCGCGCATCGTGGTGCTGACGGCGCCGCTGGCCTATCTGGTGCTGAACATCAATGTCATGGTGGCCTCGGCGGTGATGGTGGTGGGCTATGCCGGCCCGCATCTGTTGATGGCGGTGGCCACCAACCACCGGCTTCAGGGCCGCTATCGCAGCCTGTTCTGGGGCGAGGTCTATGAGACGATCCTGGCCTTCCATCTGCTGATCCCGACGCTGGTGACCCTGATCAATCCCAAGAAGGGGCGGTTCAACGTCACGGATAAGGGCGGGCTGCTGGGTTTCGGCTTTTTCGACCGCCGCTCCGTGCTGCCCCAGATCGTCACCATCCTGCTGCTGCTGGCCGGCTATGGCTGGGGCATTTTCCGCGCCGCCACCGACGGGCTGGCGGAGGGCGAACTGGGCGTGCTGCTGATCAACATGTTCTGGGCCTGGTTCAATATCATGATCCTGGGGGCAGCGGCGGCCACCGGCCTGGAAAAGCGCCAGGCCCGCCGGCATGTGCGCATTGGTCTGCGTCTGCCGCTGACCCTGCATCTGCCCGATGGCCGGCAGGTGCAGGGGGTGGCCAATGATATTTCCATGGGCGGGGCCAATCTCTGCCTGCCGATGAAACAGCCACCGGCCCCTGCCGGCACGGAGATCAAGGTGGAGCTGAACCTGCGCGGGCGTCCGCTGCTGTTGCCGGCCCAGGTGATGGCCGATGCCACCAACGCCACCCGCCTGCGCTTTGCCGATCTGGATGAAATGCATCTGCGTCTGCTGGTGCTGGCCACCTTTGGCCGGGCCGATGCCTGGCTGGATTGGGATCAGGTGGAAGAGGCGGGGCCGATGCGGTCGCTGCGGCGCATCCTGTCCAGTGCCATTGACCTGTTCGCGCATTGGCTGCGCCGGCCCGCCGGCCGGGCCTCGGCCGCCCTGCTGGCCGGTCTGGGGCTGCTGACCCTGATGGCGGTGCTGCCGCCCGCCGCCCTGGCGGCCGGGGCGGCCGATCCGCTGACCGCCGCCAACAGCCGGCAGGAGGTGCTGCCCCTGTCCAGCATGGCACCGGAAGGGGCGCTGACGCTGCGGGGCGTGCTGGACCGGCGCGGGCTGGATTTTACCATCCGCCGGGATGAGGTGGTGACGGCGGCCGCCCTGCGCCTCAGCCTGGGCAATTCCCCGGCCCTGCTGTCGCCCTTGAGCCACCTGCAGGTGTCGGTGAATGGGGAGATGGTGGGCAATGTCGCCTTCTCCCCCCAGACGGCGGAAGGGCAGGTGGTGGAAATCCCCATCGACCCGATGGTGCTGCGCCAGGAAAACCGCATCGGGCTGGAATTTGTCGGCCATTACACCAATGGCTGCGAAGATCCCCAGCATTCCAGCCTTTGGGCCATGGTCAATGCCAATTCCGCCCTGCGCCTGTCCTTGCAGCGGCTGGCCTTGACCACCGATCTGTCGCTGCTGCCCCGGCCCTTCTTTGATGATCATGATCGAAGGGCCCTGAACCTGCCCTTCGTTCTGGGGGCCACCCCCTCGGATGCGGTGTTGCGGGCGGCGGGAATTGTGGCGTCCTGGTTTGGCGCGGCGGCGGATTTCCGCCCGGCCCATTTCCCCGCCTATGGCGACCAGTTGCCCGATGATCATGCCGTGATTGTCGCCATGCCGCAGACATTGCCACCCGGCCTGGATGCCGGCCCGGTGGAAGGGCCGACCATTGCCGTCATCCCCAACCCGCTGTCACCCAACCACCGGCTGCTGCTGGTGCTGGGCCGCACGGAGGAGGAAATGACGGCCGCCGCCCTGGCGCTGGCGCTGGGCGGGGCCGGCGGGTTGACGGGGGAGCGGGCCACGGTGCGTGCCCCTGTGCCCTCTGCCCGTGAACCCTATGATGCGCCGCGCTGGATTCCCACCGGCCGCACCGTGCGGCTGAGCGAGCTGGCGACGCCCAGCCAGTTGCAGGGCCAGGGGCTGCGGCCCGGCCCGGTGCGGATTTCCTTTGCCATGGCGCCCGACCTGTTCGTCTGGCGCGGGCGGGGCGTGCCGCTGACCGTGCGCTATCGCTATCCCGGCGGCAATTGGCTGGATCTGGCACAGTCGCGCCTGGATATCTCCCTGAACGGGGTCTATGTCGACAGCCTGAAACTGCGCGAAGACCGGCTGACCGACTGGTTCCGCACCGAATTGCTGGATGATTACCAGCGCCGCGAACGGCCGGTGCGGCTGCCGCCCTACCTGTTCTATGGCCGTAACCGGCTGGAGCTGTTCTACAATCTCTATCCGGTCAATCGCGGCGAATGCCAGCCGACCATCCCGGACAATCTGCGCACCGTCATCGATCCCGATACGGAGATCGACCTTTCCAACGTGGCGCATTTCACCACCCTGCCCAACCTGTCGCTGCTGGCCGGGGCCGGTTTCCCCTATACCCGCATGGCCGATCTGGGGGAGACGCTGCTGCTGCTGCCCGAACAGCCGCAGGCAGCGGATGTGGAAGCGGCACTGGATTTCCTGGGGCTGGCGGGGGCGGCCACCGGCTATCCGGTAACGCGGGTGCAGTTCCGTCGCGGCACCGTAAGCGATTCTGTGCTGCGGGACCGCGATCTGGTGCTGATCGGCGATTTCGCCCGCCAGCCGCTGTTGCAGCGCTGGGCCGACCGGGCGCCGGCGCGTCCCCAGGGCGGGGCCGTGGCCTTGAACACCATCAGCCCGCTGGAACGGATCAGCAGCGCCCTGAACGACGATCCGGTCGCGGCCGGCAACGGCACGCGGCAGGAGGCCGAACGCGCGCTGGTGGATCAGACGGGTGATCTGGGCATCCTGATGTCCTTCCAGTCACCCGTGACGGCGGGGCGCACGGTGGTGGCTGTCACCGGCACGTCACCGGCGCTGCTGCCGCGTCTGGTGGGGGCGCTGCGCCAGCCCACCCAGGCGGAAAAGGTGCAGGGCGATCTGGTGATCCTGAATGGCGGGGAACTGCGCAGCTTCCAGCTCGGCCCCCGCTATTGGGTTGGCCAGCTGGATCCCTGGACCAAGGCGCTCTGGTTCGCCTCGCGTCACTGGCCGCTGGCGTTGCTGACCAGTCTGCTGGGGGTGGGGCTGTTCACAGTGACCGCTTCGGCGCTGTTGCGACGCCGGGCACGGCAACGGCTGGCAGCGTTCGCCGCCCGGGAGAAGCAGTCATGAAGAAGCTATTTGTCGGCCTGTTGCTCTCGTTGCTGCTGATCGGGGCGCCGCTGCCGGTACTGGCTGCCGATGATGCCATCGGCCTGTTGCTGCAGAAGGCCGAATATTGGTCGCGCCGCGACCGGCCCGATCTGGCGCGGGAGGCGTTGAACACCATCCTGACCACCGATCCGGGCAATGTGCAGGCGCTGGCCCGGCTGGCAGAGCTGGAGGCTGACCAGGGTAACCGTGCCCGTGCCGACGCGTTGCTGGGTGAACTGGCCCGCCAGCAGCCGGCGGGTGGGGAGACGCAGCGGGCCGCCAGCCAGGCCGTCAATCTGGCCAGCAACCGCCAGACCCTGTTGACGGAGGCGCGGCGGCTGGCCCGCACCGGCGATGCTGCCGGGGCCGTGGCCAAGTACAAGGAAAGCTTTGGCGGGCCGGAGGTGCCGGCCGGGCTGGCGCTGGAATATTACCAGACCCTGGCCGGCACCCCGGCCGGCTGGGATCAGGCGCGTGACGGGCTGGCCCGTCTGGCCGATGCGCCCAAGGCGGGGCAGCCGGAAAAGCTGGCCTATGCCAAGGTGCTGACCTACCGCGAGGCCAGTCGCCGCGACGGGATCGCCCGGCTGGCCGCCCTGGCCCAGAACGGGCCGCTGTCGCCCGATGCCAAGGGGGCCTGGCGGGAAGCACTGATCTGGCTGGAGGCGCAGGAACGCGACCGCCCGCTTTATGATGCCTATCTGGCCATGGTACCGGGTGACAAGCCGGTGGCCGACCGGCTGGCCCTGGCGACGCGACCGGGTTCGGTGGCCGGGCGGTCGCGCGCCGCCGGCTATGCCGCGCTGGAGAAAGGCGATTTGGCGACGGCCGACCGCCAGTTCAACGCCGCGCTGAGCGAGGATGCCAAGGATGCGGAGGCGCGCGCCGGGCTGGGGCTGGTGCGTCTGCGCCAGGAACGCTTTGCGGAGGCACGTGACCTGCTGGAAGCTGCCGCCAAGGCCGAACCGACCGCAGCAGCCAAATGGCGCGCGGCGCTGGACAGCGCCGGATTCTGGCAAGCCATGGCCCAGGCGCGCAGCCAGCGCGATGCCGGCCGGCTGGATGAAGCGGCGGCCAAGGTGCGCCCGCTGACGGCAAAGGGGGGTGCTGATGGGCGCGCCGCCTGGCTGCTGCTGGCGGATATTGAGGAACGGCGCGGCGACGGATCGGCGGCCGAACGGGCCTGGCGCACCGTGCTGGCCGCTGATCCCAATAATGCCGATGCGCTGAACGGGCTGAGCGGCAGCCTGCTGCGGCAAGGGCGGGACGGGGAGGCGCGCGACCTGCTGGCCAGCCTGTCGCCCGCCGTTGCCGCCCGCCTGCCCAGCTATCCACGGATGCGGGCCGGCATCATCCGCGCCGATGCCATGGCCAAGGCGGCGGCTGGTGATGCGGCCGGGGCGCGCAGCCTTTATGCCGAGGCGCTGGCCATCACGCCGGGTGACGCTTGGCTGCGGCTGGATTATGCCCGCCTGCTGCTGCGCCAGAATGAGGCGGCCATGGCGGAAAACCTGATGGCGCTGGCCTTGCCGGAAAGCGGGCCCGCTGATGCCGCCGCCCTGCACGCGGTTGCGCTGTTTGAGAGCGAGCGGCGCAACTGGGCTGCCGTCGGGCCGCTGCTGGACCGGATTCCAGCCCGTGAAATGACGCCCGAATTGCGCGACCTGCGCCAGCGATCCCAGATGGAAGCGGCGATTGCTGAGGCCAAGCGCTTTGGCCCAATGGCCCGTGACCGGCTGCTGGCCCTGCGCGCCCAGGCCACGGGGCCGGAAACGCGCGGTGCCCTGGCGGCTGCCCTGGCTGATGCCGGTGCTATGCCGGAAGGGCTGGCGCTGCTGCGGCCGGAATTGCTGCGGCCCCAGGTCTCCCCGGCGGCCCAGGTGCAATATGCGCTGCTGCTGTTGAAGGCGAAACAGCGGCCGGATGCTGCCGCCATCCTGCGCCAGCTGGAGATGCGGGCCGACCTGTCCGCCACCGAGCGGGAGGCGGTGGAGGCCCTGCGCACGGCCATGGCGGTGGACAGCGCCGACGAGGCGCGCCAGCAGCGCAACTATGCCGATGCCTTTGATGCGCTGGCCCCGCTGTTCCGCGACCGGCCCAGCGATCCGGTGCTGACCCAGGCCCTGGCCCGGCTGTATCAGAGTGCCGATCGGCCGGGCGATGCGCTGGCCCTGTATGAAGGGCTGCTGCGTCGGGAACCGGATAATGTGGATGCCGCCCAGGCCGCCGCCGACGCGGCGCTGGCTGCGGGCAAGCCGGCCCGCGCCCAGGCCATCGTCACCGCCGCCCTGCGCCGCGCGCCGGATGATGCCGCCTTGATGCTGCGTCAGGCCCAGTTGCTGCGCGCCGATGGCAATGACCGTGCGGCGCTGGCCAGTTTGAACCGGGCCCGTAATGGACGGCTGGCAACCTTGACCGATACGGGGGCGACACCACAGAGCGCACCCAACAACCCGTTCCGTAACAAGGCGGAATCCGTGGCGGCCGCCGTGCCGGAGGATGGCTTGCTGGTGGCCATCGAAGCAGAGCGCGACGCCACCCGTACCGCCCTGGCCCCACAGCTTTTCGCCGAAGGGGGCTTGCGCACCCGGTCCGGCAGCGGCGGCAGCAGCCGCTTGATGGAGATGACGGCCACGGCCGGCGCCTCCCTGCCGCTGTTCGGTGGTGACCGCCTGACCGCCAAGGCAACCGCCGTGCGGCTGGATGCTGGTGGCTTTGGCAACGGGGCGGAAGCCTGGCGTCTTTTCGGCAGCGGAATGTTCCGGGATGTTGACAATGCCCTGAAACCGGCCGACCAGCAGGATCAGGGTGTCGCCTTCAATCTGGCTTATCAGCGCGGCAGCTTCCAGTTGGATATCGGTTCCACCCCGCTGGGGCTGGAAAAGACCCGGCTGGAAGGCGGGATCAGCTGGCAGCCGCATCTGACCGATGCGCTGCAACTGCGGCTGAAGGCCGAACGCCGTCCGGTGACCGACAGCCTGCTCTCCTATGGTGGCGCGCGCGACCCGCTGACAGGGGAACGCTGGGGCGCCATCGACAGCACGGGCGGCAGCATCGGCGCCGTCTATGATACCGGGTTGATCGGCTTTTATGCCGATATCAACTATGCCAGTCTGAAGGGCATCAATGTCGCCGACAATGACAAGCTGGAGGCCAGCCTGGGCGGCTTCCTGCGCCTGATGCGCACACCCACTTCAGAGCTGACGCTGGGCGCCAACCTGACCAGCATGGCCTATGACCGCAATCTGCGCCATTTCAGCTTTGGCCATGGCGGCTATTTCAGTCCGCAGGAATTCTATGCCGTCACCTTCCCGGTGGAATATCGCGGGCAGGAAGGCGATCTGAAATACCGGCTGGGGGCCGGGATCGGGATGCGCTATTTCCGCGAAGACGGGGTGGAACTGTTCCCGACCGACAGCAACCGGCAGAAAGCCCTGTTGGCCCTGGTGCCGGACCGGGTTAAAACCGATCCGGCCTTCGCCACCGGCTATGCCGGCCAGTCCAGTACGGGCATCGGCTATAATCTGGAGGGATCGCTGGAATATCGTCTGGCCACGGGCATTGCCCTGACGGGTACGGTGAAGCTGCGCCGGGCCGCCGATTGGACGGAGGGGGCGGGGCTGGTCGGGCTGCGCGCCTCCATCGGGGATTGACGGCCATGGTCACATGAGGATGCAGGGAATGTTTGAGAAGATGCTGTTCAACAAGCGCCCGACCGCCCCGTCGCTGGATGAGGGGACCGTTCGCACGTTGGAACACTTCGTCAGCCATTCCTGTGTGCCGCAATGGCGGACCCTGCTGGCGGTACTGACCCAGGATGTGGCCCTGTTGCTGGACTTGCCAGAGGCGCAGACGCGCTTTTACCGCACGGTGGGCACGCGGCTGGCCGATGTCACGCCGCTGCCGCCCTGCACCAGCCTGTCAGAGGTGCAGATGGCGGCATCAGTGCTGTGGCGGGAAATCGGCTGGGGTTGGGTGGAATTCACCGATGCGGGCAATGTGCTGCACATCACCCATGGTGCCTATCCGGTGCCGATGCTGCCCGACCAGCCGGCCGAGATGCCATCCTGGCTGGCCCATGTGCTGGAAGGCACCTATTCGCGCTGGCTGCAACAGCTAGGCGGCGATGGTCTTGTCGCCCGCTGGCGTAACCTGGACGCCGAAGCAGGAACGCCCTTCCTGTTCGATGTCGGGCGGTTTGAATAGCCCCCAATCCCGGCGAGGAAACGAACCGGGATTGGGGGCATCACGCCGTGGTTCCTTTGCAAAGCCAGGGGACGGTACCGCCCCCTGATACAGGTGGGATCAGGTAAGGACATTGTTGGTACGCATCCGTGACAGACAATAGACGTTCAGCAACGGGGTCTGTGGGGCGCCATAGCCTTGGCAGGCGAAGAAGGTTCCAGCCGTAACCCCATCGCCTTTGTTGGCGGGGACGATATCCCAGATCGCCCCATCCGCCTTCGACCCGCTGCCCTGGTCATTCCAGGCCAGGGAACCCGAGGTGGCATCGACCACCAAGGATTCATGCACGCAGACGAACCCCTCCGTTTCCTCGGGGGAGGGTGGATTATAGTCCGCGACTCCGAAACGGGCCAGATGGCCCAGGGCGACATACCCCACCGGTGCAATGGGGCGCCAAAGCGAGTAGTCTCGATCCGCCCCGGATCCCTTGTCGTTCCAGACCGGCTCCCACCCCACCGGCGGTGCCACCGCCTGTGGGTGCGACGGTCTGACGATGATGACAGCACTTCCCGCTTCCAGTTGACCATAGTTGCTCTGTGCGGATTGGCCGACCCAGCTATACTCACCCAGCCCCGCCGCCAAGGGCCGGAAAAAACTGACATCGCGGGAAGCGCCGCTGCCCTGGTCAGAACCGCACCCCTCAAGATTGGTCAGCCGCCGGTACTCCAGCCGAAACTTCAAGTTATTGGTGAAATATTGCTGGAGTGCGGCACGGCGGCTGTCATTCGTGCACAGCTCCCAGATCGGGGCGAGGCTGTTGCCGTCAAAGTCGCACAAGACAGGAGTTTTCGGGATGGTTGCTGCCCAGGCCTGGAATGCCGTAGGCCCGTTCATGACCGTTCCCCACAGAGAACTGGTACCGCCGACGCAGAAAGAGTTGGTGCTGCTGTTGGAGGCGAAGGTGTCAAGCTGGGTAAGATGACTGTCTTTCTCCTTGGCGGTAATGCTGCCGCGGATTGATTTATACGACAGCTCAGCCGCGACTTGAAGATCGGTGCTCTTCTGGAATGCTGTACTCAGTACAGTGGAATAGGCGTCCGCCCTGCCGCCGACGATGACGTTTTTCAAATAATGGGTGCCATATTTGTTGAACAGCTTGGCCGGCGGCAGGCCGTTTAAGTCCTGTTCGAATTCCGGTCGCAAGGGGGGCGTCTGTAGATCGAACCCCACTTTCCACAGGGGATTCACCCACATCACAGAGACAAAGGATTGGTCGGTACTTTTTCGGCTGGATTCGCTAAAATTTACCGATATGGATGCCGAGAAAAATCCGTAATCACCGGAAAGTCCTGTTTGACTGCTGAAATTTGTTGAATATGAGCTGACGCTCCTTCCGGAGGAGAATTTTGTATATGCTTGATTTAAGATTTCAACGACCACAAAATTATTTGAATATAAATATTCATTTTCTCCAAATGTAAATTTTTTTGTGTTATCCGTCAATTTCCAATCAAAAAGTTGTAGTCCGCAACTTAGTGGGTTGGCGTATAAATCAAAAACATCGTACGATTGGCCAAGGTTTGCCAGTCCGGGCAACAGGGTGTTGCTCATCTCACATGCTCCTTTTTGGATTTTCTGCTCTTGTCATGGAAGTGGCGTACCGCCATTTTTTCCACCTTAGCGATAAAAATCATATTACCAGCAGCTAAAAGCTGCAATATGTTTTGTGAGAAAATTTTAGATTTCATAAAACTCATAAAACAACATCCTGGGGATGAGATTACCCGCAGGTCAGGTCGTTTGAAATGCTGTTGGGTTTTGTCTGCCGGCCCACCGGGCCCGACCATGGTGATACCGCCACGGGGCCCATGATGTTGACCTTCGCGCCGTCGCCGGCGCCATCATCCTTAGGCTTGGAATAATGCCACCGCTTCCGGGTTGTTCAGCCAAAGCAGACAAGGGGCGAGGCGGGCGAGTTGGTAAATCCACTTTTGTTCTCATCTGGGTGAGAATGGATTTACCCAATAAAATCAATTTGGTGCCCGCTGCCGGACTCGAACCGGCACGCCCCGGAGGACAAGAGATTTTAAGTCTCTGGCGTCTACCATTCCGCCAAGCGGGCATCCATGGCGGGGGACCGTAGCCGAACGGGTGGGGGGATGGCAAGGGCGTGTGATGCGGGAATGTGGCGCAACCCTCGTTTTCCCGTCGCTTCCATCGCCCCGCCGGGGTAGATGGGGCATCGGCCAGCAACCGGGGAGCCCGAATGCCATGTTGATCCGTGATGCCAACCCGGCGGATGCCGGGGCGATTGCCGCCATCTATAATGATGCCGTGGCCCATACCACCGCCATCTGGAATGAAACATTGGTGGATGCGGCCAACCGTGTGGCCTGGATGGCAGACCGGCAGCGGCTGGGCTATCCGGTGCTGGTGGCGGTGGATGACACGGATGGCACCGTGCTGGGCTATGCTTCCTTCGGGGATTGGCGGGCCTTTGACGGTTACCGCCACACGGTGGAACATTCCGTCTATGTGCGCGGTGACCGGCGGCGGGGCGGCATCGGCCGGACCCTGATGCTGGCCCTGATCGGGCGGGCCCGGGCGTTGGGCAAACATGTGATGGTGGCGGGGATCGAGGCGGGCAATGCCGCCTCCATCCGCTTGCACCTGGAATTGGGCTTCAGCCAGGTGGGGCTGATGCCGCAGGTGGGGGCCAAGTTTGGCCGTTGGCTGGACCTGGCCTTCCTGCAATTGCTGCTGGATGAGAATCCCCAGCCGCCGTTGCGGGAACGGCTCAGCTGAGGGCGGCGGTTTCAGCCCCGCTGGTCTTGGCGGGGCCGATGGCGGCCAGGCCCAGTTCGGTCTTGCGGAAGATGGCATCGACGGCCTGCTGAATCTCTTCCTTATTCTGCGTCGCCATGTCGCCATCCGGCTTGCCCAGGGCCTTGCCTTTCCGGCGCGTCTGTTCCTTGGCCTCTGCCTGTTCCGTCTGATTTTCCTCTTTGGCGGCGGCGGTGACGCCACTGTCGCGTTTGCGGTTGGTCAGGCGCAGGGTTTCGCGCCACATCTTCTCATCATCCGATGGCGGGGCAGCGTCGGCCTGCATCAGCTTGGCCCCCATGCCCTCCACATCCAGACTCAAGCCCTCATCGCCAAGTGTGAAACCCTTGGCGCCATCGATCTTGGCGGCGGCGGCGAGCAGGTTCTTGTTGGCCTGTTCGCCCGAGGTGCCAGCATTTACTTGCTTGTACCAGCCCTGCACGGCATAGCCATGTTCCATCAGCTGGGCGTCGGAAACCAGCTTGTTCAGCCGCTGTTTCAGCTCCGGCTGGTTATCCAGCGCCTTGCGGATGTCGCCGGCGCGCGGGTCGCTGTCAGGGACGGTGACATTGCCGCTCGGGTCGGTCGAAAATTCAATGGGCGGCGTGGTCTTGATGCCAGCAATGGCCAGCGTCATGCTCAACTCATCCCCCAGCTGCTTTTTATCGGCGGCCACACTGTCGGCGGAGGGCATGGCCAGGGCCGTCAAGGGCCCCAGCGTGCTGCCACCGGTGCCGGTCAGGCCCCCCTTCTGGCCCGTCTTGGTGCTGTCACCGCTCACGCTGCTGGTGCTGCTGGTACCCGTGCTGGCGTCGGTATCCGCCACCCCCTGGCTGGCCTTGATGGCGGCGGTTTCCGTTGCGGGTTGCCAGCGCGTGCGGCTGGCGAGCAAGGACCGGATATCCATGGTCATTTCCTGCTGCTGCCGGGCAAATTTTGCCCATCACCAGGGGGCAGGCTTTGCCGGCCACACCCTGGCAGGGAAGGGGGAGAATTCAGCTGATCCGGCGGCTTCCCCCATAAAGGCCTTGTCCCGGACCCCCGTTCTGACGGGGAGGATATCCGGTTCTATGCAACTCTTATGCCGTGGAATGACAAGGAACGGGGGCTACCCGTCTTGATGTGGGGCAGGGGGCACCCCACATCGATGGCATGACTGAAAACCAGATTCTCGCCCTTGTCTCCTCCCTGATGGTACTGGCCTTCCTGCTGTTCAGGAATGGACGCAGCTTCCCGCGTGAAGGATTATTATGGAAGATCGCCCTCTGGCTGGCGATCTTCCTGGGCGTCGGCCTGTTCTATCAGGCGTTTGGGCCGTTCTGAGGGCTCGCTCAGCCCTCAGCCACCGGGGCGGGCTTGGCACCGGGACGGCGGCGGCGGTTGCGCCAGCGCTTCAACAATTCCTCAAACGGTTCCAGCAGCCGTTCCTGCAAACCGGGATCGCCTTCCAGCTTGCCCAGCACGAAGGCACCGGCCTCCAGGGTGGAGACGCTTTCGCGGCGCGGTTCCTTGCGCACGGTGCCGTAGGCGGAGCGGAAATCCGGATGGATGACGATGCGCCGCAGCTTCAGCAGCCAGGCATTGCGCCACCATAGGGTCTTGGCCTGGCTCCAGGTGCCGTCGATCAGCACAATGCCTTCCAGATCGGCCAGGATCAGGTCGCTTTCCGGCGACACATCCTTGCGGCCGAACACGGCAACGCCGCCGCGCGGTACTTTGGCCACCTCTTCCTTGCTGCCCATATGCAGCACGCCCCAGCGCTTGGGATCCACCTGCCGGCCCAGCACCTTGGACAGGGAGGGCCAGGACAGGCCGACCTTCACCACCGAGCCTTCAATCTGCCCGGACAGCAGACGGGCCGTACCCAGCTCCACATCCTGTTCCTGCGGGTGCTGCAGGATCAGCAGTTGCAGCCGGGTCTTCTCCGGCTCCAGCTCGGCGCACAGGCAAAGGTCTTCCGGCTTGCCGCAGATGCGGCAGGGTTCCGGCGGGGCGGGCGGGGGCGGCAGGATCAGGTCGTCGGTCATGATGGCCGGAACCATAGCGCAGGTGCCGGCCGGTTTCATCGAAAATGGCCCTGCCCTGGCTGCTGCCCGGCCCTGCGCTTGGCCGCATGGCGCCTCCCGCCCTGGCGGGGGTTGGACGCGGTGGCGCGGCGCGTGTAAGGTCGCAGCAGAAGGAAGATGGCCGGCTGGGCAAAGCCGGCCTCGGTATAGCAGAGAGCAAGCAGACGTGATGACCGACAGCGATATGGCCGACGATTATGAAGAGCGGCGCCCCATCAAGATCCACAAGCCGGAGGATTTCGAAGGGATGCGCCGCGCCGGCCGTCTGGCGGCGGCGACGCTGGATTATATCACCCCCTTCGTCGTGCCCGGTGCGGTGACGGAGGAGCTGGACGACCGTATCCTGCAATACGTGATCGACAATGGCGGCACGTCCGCCACCGTCGGCTACAAGGGCTATACCAAGGCCTCCTGCATCTCCATCAACCATGTCGTCTGCCACGGCATTCCAGGGCCCAAGCGGCTGGTCAGCGGCGATATCACCAATATCGACGTCACCGTCATCGTTGATGGCTGGTTCGGCGATACCAGCCGTATGTATCTGGTGGGCGATGTGGCACTGAAGGCGCGCCGGCTGGTTGATGTCACCTATGATGCCATGATGCGCGGCATTTCCGTGGTGAAGCCGGGGGCCACGTTGGGCGATATCGGCTTTGCCATCCAGTCCTATGCCGAAAGCTTCCGCTATTCCGTGGTGCGGGATTTCTGCGGCCATGGCCTGGGCCGCGTCTTCCATGATGCGCCGTCGGTGCTGCATTACGGCCAGAAGGGCCGGGGGGCGGTGCTGGAAGAAGGCATGTTCTTCACCATCGAACCGATGATCAATGCCGGCGGCTATGCCGTGAAGGTGCTGTCGGACGGCTGGACCGCCGTGACGCGGGACAAGAGCCTGTCGGCCCAGTTCGAACATTCCATCGGCGTCACCAAGGACGGGTTTGAAATTTTCACCCTGTCCCCCGCCGGCTATACCAAGCCGCCCTACACCTCCGCCGGGTAACCAGCGCAGTTTTTACACCTGACCCCTTGCCCGTCCCCGCCGACACTTGTAATCAAGTATGCAGCGGGGCGGGCAAGCTGGGGTTTTGCGCATGACGGGCAAACAGGGTGCGCTGGGCGAGGCGATGGCCGCGTCGGTGGAAGCGGATGATGATCTGCTGGCCCGCATGTTGGCCGGCGGCGGCGATGCCCCCGCCCGCCGCAAGGCGAAACCCGCCAAATCCGCCGCCGCTGCCAAATCCCCCCCGCCGGACCCGGCCGCAGCACCCGCCGCCGATACCGGGGCAGAGGCGGAAAAGCCGCATTATCACGGCCACCGTGACCGGCTGCGGGAACGGTTCCTGTCTGCCGGGCCGGATGCGCTGCAGGATTATGAATTGCTGGAACTGCTGCTGTTCCAGGCCATTCCCCGCCGCGATGTGAAGCCGCTGGCCAAGGAATTGCTGACGGCGTTCGGCAGCCTGTGGGCCGTCACCCAGGCCAGCCCGGAACAGTTGAAGGCCCGCTTCGGCTTTTCCGATGGCATCATCGCCGCCTTGCGGGTGGTGGGGGCCATCGGGTTGCGCATGGCGCGCCAACAGGTGATCGGCCAGCCCATCCTGTCATCCTGGCAGAAGCTGCTGGATTACTGCGCCGGGGCCATGGCGCATGAACCGGTGGAACAGTTCCGCCTGCTGTTCCTGGACCGCAAGAACACCCTGATCGCCGACGAGGTACAACAGCGCGGCACGGTGGACCATACGCCGGTCTATCCGCGAGAGGTGGTGCGCCGGGCGCTGGAACTCAGCGCCTCTGCGGTCATCCTGGTTCACAACCACCCCAGCGGCGACCCCACGCCCAGCCGGGCGGATATTGAGATGACCAAACAGATCATGGCCGCCGCCACGGCCCTGGGCGTGGTGGTGCATGACCACGTGATCATCGGCAAGGGCGGCCGCTATGTCAGTTTCAAAAGCGCCGGCCTGATGTGACGCCGGGGCCGCCGCTGCGGCAGGGAAGGGTGATTTTTTGACAGTTTCACCCTTTCGTCCCCCGCCGAATGACGCTATATCGTCCCCCGTGGTTTGCGTCCGTAGCTCATCAGGATAGAGCGCCGGTTTCCTAAACTGGAGGCAGCAGGTTCGAGTCCTGCCGGGCGCACCACGATTTTTCTGACATGATTGTTGGTTAGGGTGGGCTCGTGATGCCATAAATCCGTCCGGCATACCCTCGAACTTCCCCTGTCGCCCGGGCTTCGAGCTCGCGCAGATAGGCGAGAAACTCCTCCTTATTTGCGTAACTGTAGATGCGGGCGCGATAGTGCAGGTCGCGGTGCAATTCGCCCTCACCAAGCAGCAGCGCGCACTCGCGATCGACGAACATTGCATCTACATAAGGTGCATATGCAGCGATAGCCCGGAAATCGGTCATTAACCCGCGTGTGAATTTTCGCTGCCCCATCGTTACTCGTCTGCCGAATGCTGCGAATAAATAGGCGAAGATGCGATTGAACGGCATCTCGTGTAGGCGCGGCCAATCCCAGAATGTGCTGACACGCAACATCGCTACATCTTCAGACGCGCCCTGGCCCAGAAATTTGTACAACATACGAAATTCCCTCCAGACCGGTGCCAGCGTGGCATTAATCATGCCTATACTGTCACCGTCCGTGCCGATATTTACCATACGCTGAATGACACTTAGGAGCGCCATGCGCCGATGCTGACCAAATTGCGATTCACGACGAAGAATCTCACGAAAAGGTGGTTTCTCTTTGGTCCAGGCCGCGACTAGCTCCTTCAACGCGGCGAATCCCTCGTCACGGCTGCGACGGATGCCATCCGCGAATTGCGAATAATCTGTGTTCACGCTGACACGCATGTCCGGCAACCAGCCATTGCGTGATCCGTGCAGGATTGCGTCGGGAGTAAACGTAAGCAAGGGTTCGCCGCCGTCGCGGAACGCTCGGGCGAACGCGAGCACCTGATGCATTTCGATTTCATCACTGTTATGCAACGAGGCGTCACCTCCGATATCCTCATACGCATCGCGCAAGCCGCGTGGATCGTGAAAGACGATCGTCTCGTTGGAGTGAAGGTCCGAGTGCGGCAAAATTGCCTGCTGCAGTAGGACGACGCGGCGCAGGAGTGGGATCAACTCTTCATAGAAATCCCGATGACCGGGTGGAGCTTGACCGCCAGCTTTGATCTTAAAGATGGTACTGAACATGAATTGATCGAGATATATGCACGCTTTATCGACTTTTGGCAGCACTTCATTGTAGCTGTATCGGCATTTTGTACAGCGAAGCGTTATCAAATCACGCCCAGCACCAAGTAAGCCAAACGTCTGCCCTAGGCAGCGCGGGCATTTCTCGAACGGTCCTCGCTCCCAGGTGAAAGTATCATCCATTAAGCAAGCATAGATCAGGTAAATATATAAATTCAAATGAAAAAAATTGAAAAAATCAGCCGCGCTCATGCTTGATATGAGCGACCATTCTGGTCAAAAACGTGAGCAACTGGATGTTGCTGGAAACCGTATCGACAACCGAAGTTGGGGGTGGCCACTATTCTCAAATCTCTCTTATAATCCACCTCTCCGCATCCGACCCCGACTCAGCCACAATTCCTGCTACACCTGATCGCAGTTTAAGTGCTCCAGAGCCGCGACCTCCACACCTGAGGTGTTCGGTCAATCAGGCACTCTTACTCACCCCCCATTAAACCGGTTCAGCAACCGGTCAATATAATCCCGCTCCTGCTTCGGCCGGTTCTGTTCCCCCGCCCGCCGACGCAGTTCTTCCAGGATTTCGCGGGCGCGCTGTACATCGCCCTGGGTGGGGATTTTCACGTCTTCGCCGCCCATATTGCCATTGCCGGGCAGGGGGCGGCCCAGCGGGTCGCGGCCTTGCTGGCGGCCGGTCTGGGTGCGCTGGCCGCCGGATTGGCCCTGCTGGTTGGCCATCTGCTGCTGCATGGCTTGCAGGGTTTCCTGCAATTGCTGCAGGGCCTGGTTTTGTGACGGGATGGCCTGGGCGGCATTGCCCTGGCCCAGGGCCTGCTGCGCCTCCCGCATCGCGCGTTCGGCATCGCCCAGCGATTGGGGTATCTGGCCGTTGCCCATCTCCCCCAACTGGCGCATCACCTCGCCCAGTTGCTGGCGCAGGGCCTGCTGCCGGGCGGCGGCATCGCCGGCTCCCTGGCCCTGGCCCTGCGCGCCCTGGCCGGGTGGCTGGCCACCGGGCTGGCCCTGTTCCCCCTGCTGCGGGCTGGGGCGGCGGCCCTGGCGGTTGGGCAGGCCGAAGCCCGGCATCTGCATATTCTGTTCCGGCGGGGCGGCTTCCTGTGCCTGCCGGAATGTCTCATCCAGCAATTCGCGCTGCTGGCGCTGCACATCCTGCAGCTTCTGCGACAATTGCTGCATGGCCTGCTGGCGGGCGGCATCTTCCGCCGTCTGCGGCGGCGGGGGCGGGGCGCCGTTTTGCAGATTTTCCATCATCTGCTGCAATTGCGACAGCATTTCCCGCGCCGCCTCCCGGCCGCCGGCCCGCGCCATGTCGCGCATCTGCTGCACCATCCGTTCCACATCCTCCCGGCTCATCACCTGGGTGTTGGGATCGGTGGGGGCCTGGGCTTGCGGCGGGGGCTGGCCGTTGCGGGCCTGTTCCAGCGCCTGGCGTTCCAGCGCATCCATGAATTGCTGCATCGCCTGTTCCAGGCGCTGCATGGCCTGTTCCACCTCTGCGTCAGAGGCGTTGCGGTCCAGTGCCTCCATCAATTCCTGCTGGGCGCTGCGCAGGTCGCGTTCGCTGAGCGCCACGCCGCCATCTTCAATCCGCAGCGCCACATCCCACAGCAGGGCCACGGTGCTGGGCAGCGCGCCGGGCGACTGGTTCAGCATCAGCCGGGCAATGGCGGCGCGCAGCCCCATGAAGGCGACCGGGTCGCCATTATAGGCACCGGGGCGGGCAGAAATCTCGTTCAACTCCCGCGCCGCCATGGGGCGGGCGGCGTCGCCGGCCTGGATCAGCGCCTTGCGCTGGTCGATGATGGCGCGGGCCACCGGGTGGTTGAACACCCGTTCCGGCAGCACCAGCTTGCGCTCACTGCTCTGCCCCGTCTGCCCAGCGCCATCCTGGGCGCGCAGGCGAATCTGTACCGGCAGCCCGGCCCAGGGATGGCCGGTCAAATCCTCATACGCCACGCCGGAGACTTCCCGTTTGTTGCGGGCCGGCACGGGCAGGGTGATGTCGATGGGGGTGCGATCGATGGTGGGGGCGATATCGTCGCTGTCCAGCGTCGCCGTGGCGGTGACGCTGGTGATGCCGTAATCATCGGCGGCCGTATAATCCAGCCGCACGGCCTGACGTTCCGTTACCGAGGGCGGGGTGCGGAAGGCGATGCCGGGGCCCGTATCGGGCACCACCTGGATATCCCAGCCCGCCACCTCCCGCCCGGCCTGCCGGATGGCAATGCGCTCGCCCTCCCGGACGGCCTGTTCCACCTGCCAGCCACCACCGGCCACCGGCTGGAACGGCACTTCCTCCCCATTGACCTTCAGCTTGGGCGTGCCATAGCCGCCGGTCAGCCGGGCGGTGAAGGTGCTGCCCTGCGGCAGCGCCACCGGCCCCGGCTCCCCGCCATCGGCCGGTTTCTGGCGGGTCAGAAAGATCGGCGGCTGGCCGGTATAATCGGGCGGTTTCACCCAGGCATCCAGCGTGGTGGGCACGCCGATCTGCGACAGGCCGACACTGGGCAACAGGGCGGATGTGAAGCGGCTGCCCAGTTCCCCCCAGCCCAGCGTGGCACCCACGGCCAGCAACAGCACGGGGATGGCGCGCAGGCCCCAGGGGTCGCGCGCCGTCACCACCGGGCGGGGGGCGCCCAGCTTTGTATGGGCCGCCTGTTTGCGGGCGCGTTCCTGTGCGGCCCGCCACAGGGCATGGGCCAGCGGGTCGCCGGCCCCGCCGGCAATGCCGTCATTCAACTGGGTCAGGGGCCGGTGCGGCAGGGCGCTGTCCTGCTCCAGCCGGCGGCGCGCTTCCTCCACCGTCGCGGGGCGGAACCCGCGCAGGTCACGCCAGCCCAGCCAGCCGATGCCGCCCAGCGTGCCCAGCAGCATCATTGCGTGCAGCCAGGCCGGCATGGCGATGAACAGGCCCATCCAGGCCAGCGCCAGGAACAGGCCGCCCGCCGTCAAAGGCCGCCAGAGGCCGCGCCACAAAGCCTCCGCATCCAGCACCAGCCGGGCCAGACGCAGGCGGCGGGCCGCCGGATCGCGCGGGGCCTTTGCGGGCGTGCGCGTGATGCTGGCGGCCTTTTTCTCTTCGGGGCGACGGTCCATTTCGATCCGGCTGTCATGGGCTGCCGGTTTGGCACCGACAGCCCCTTATTACGTACCGAAACAACCTACCGCGCTTTTCAGCCGCGCGGCGAGAGCCATTCCGGCATTTTTTCCAGCGACAGGCTTTCCTGGAAGCTGGGGCGGCGGCGAACGACCGCATATTCCGCCCCGGATACCAGCACCTCTGCCACCAATGGACGGGAATTATATGTCGAAGACATGGCGGCGCCATAGGCACCGGCCGTCAAAAAGGCCAGCAGATCGTCCGGTGCCACCGGCGGCATCGGCCGCTGGCGGGCAAAGGTGTCGCCCGTCTCGCAGATCGGGCCGACAATATCCACCGGGTCCAGGGCGGCATCGGCGGCGGGCTGGGCCACCGGCACCACACTGTGCCATGCCTCATACATGGCGGGGCGGATCAGGTCGTTCATGGCGCCATCCACCACCAGGAAGCGGCGATGCAGCCCTTCCTTGACATGGATGGTGCGGACCAGCAGCAGACCGGCTGCGGCCACCAGCGACCGGCCCGGCTCCAGCGTCACTCGGCAGCCCAGATCGCCCACCGTATCGGTGATGGCCTGGGCATAGGCCGGGTAATCCGGGCTGGCATCCTCGGGCTTGTAGGGCACGCCGAGGCCGCCGCCCAGATCAATGCGGGACAGCGGCACGCCCTGGGCCTGCAGCTCCCGCACCAGCCCGGCCAGCTTGCCAAAGGCCTGCCGGAACGGCGTCGTCTTCAGCAATTGGGAACCGATATGCACGGCAATGCCCACCGGGTTCAGCCCCGGCAGGGCCATGGCCTTGGCATAGGCGGCAGAGGCATGGCCGTAATCGATGCCGAACTTGTCTTCCTTGCGGCCCGTGGCGATCTTGCCATGGGTTTCGGCATCCACATCCGGGTTGATGCGGATGGCGATGGGGGCCTCAACCCCCAGCTCCACCGCCACGGAGGACAGCATGTCCAGTTCGGGCAGGCTTTCCACATTGATCTGGTGGATGCCGGCGCGCAGCGCCTCCGCCAGTTCCTCCCGCGTCTTGCCGACGCCGGAAAAGACGATCTTGTCCGCCGGGATGCCGGCGGCCAGTGCCCGGTGCATTTCGCCCGACGACACCACATCACCGCCCGCCCCCAACTGGGCCAGGGTGCGCACGACGGCCAGATTGGAATTGGCTTTCAGCGCGTAGCAGATATCCACATCCCGGCCGGCAAAGGCATCGGCATAGGCGCGCCACGCCGCTTTCAACCCTTCGGTCGTATAGACATAGGTGGGCGTGCCGATCTCCGCCGCGATGCGGGAAAGCGCCACGCCCTCGGCATGAAGGGTGCCGTCGACATAATGGAAGCCGGGGGTGGGGAAACAGGTCATTGCGGCAGTACCTCAGTCGGCTTGGGACGGGTTGGTCGGGCTTTTGGCCGGCTTGGGATCGGTGGCCGGATCGGGATAGGTGCGCGGCGGCGGGCTGCCCGGCGGCGCCTTGGGGAAGTTGGGTTTCATGCCGCAACCGGCCAGCGCCAGCAGGGCGATGAGGATAAGGGTGGTGCGCATGGGCGGGTTCCTGGTTGGGGGCGTAAGAGAGATAGCGATCAGGCCGGCTGACTTCATCATCACCGTCACCCCGGCGAAGGCCGGGGTCCAGTTCGTAGAGCACAGCGCCCTTTGAGTCTGGACCCCGGCCTTCGCCGGGGTGACGGTGGTTAATTACTCAACCCTTGTCCCGAACGCCTATGGAGCAAACCCTCACAAAAACCGCGCCTTCGCCATCGCCACGGCGGCCTTCACCCGCTCCGGCGCGGTGCCGCCAAAGCTGGTGCGGCTATTGACGGAGGCTTCCAGGGTCAGCACGGCGTAGACGCCTTCATTGATGCCGGGATGCACCGCCTGCATCTGGTCAAGCGGCAGATCGGCCAAGCCGCAGCCGGCCTGTTCCGCCAGCTTCACGATGCGGCCGGTAATGTGGTGGGCGTCGCGGAAGGGAATGCCCAGGCTGCGCACCAGCCAGTCGGCCAGATCGGTGGCGGTGGGGAAGCCCGCCTCCACCGCGCGGCGCATGGAAGCCGGATCAGCCACCATGTCGCGGATCATGCCGGTGGTGGCGGCCAGACACAGGGCCAAGGTCTCATCGGCCATGAAGACCGGTTCCTTGTCTTCCTGCATATCCTTGGAATAGGCCAGCGGCAGCCCCTTCATCACGATCAGCAGCCCGTTCAAGGCACCGATGACGCGGCCCACCTTGGCACGCACCAGTTCGGCCGCATCCGGGTTACGCTTCTGCGGCATGATGGAGCTGCCGGTGGTGAACGCATCGGACAGGCGGATGAAGCGGAACTGCGTCGTGCACCAGATGACAATCTCTTCCGCCAGCCGCGACAGGTGCGTGCCGGCGATGGAGGCCACCGCCAGATATTCCAGCGCGAAATCGCGGTCGGACACGGCATCCAGCGAATTGGCGGTGGGGCCGTTGAAGCCCAGCAGGCCGGCCGTCATGTCGCGGTCAATCGGATAGGGCGTGCCGGCCAGGGCGGCACTGCCCAACGGACATTCGTTCAAACGGGCGCGGGCATCGCGGGCGCGGGAACGGTCGCGGCCCAGCATTTCCACATAGGCCAGCAGATGGTGGCCGAAGGTCACCGGCTGGGCCGTCTGCAAATGGGTGAAGCCCGGCATGATCGTGTCGAAATATTCTTCCGCCCGGTCGATCAGGGCCGCCTGCAAGGCCTTCAGGTCGCCATCCAGCCGGTCCAGCGCATCGCGCACCCACAGCTTGAAGTCGGTCGCCACCTGATCATTACGCGAACGCGCCGTGTGCAGCCGGCCCGCCGGTTCCCCGATAATCTCCTTCAGGCGGGATTCCACATTCATGTGGATATCCTCATTCTCCACCGTGAAGGTGAACTGGCCATCGGCGATTTCCTTGGCCACCTGATCCAGCCCGGCCAGGATGGCATCACGGTCGGCGCCGCTGATGATCCCGCGAGAGGCCAGCATGGTGGCATGGGCCTTGGACCCGGCAATATCCTGCGCCCACAGCTTCTGATCAAAGCCGATGGAGGCGTTGATCTGCTGCATGATGGCGGCGGGGCCGCTGGCGAATCGCCCACCCCACAGCGCATTGGCATCGGCTGCATTGGCGGCGGTCGGGGCGGCTTTGCTCTGGTCAGACATCGGGATCGGTCGCTTCCGGGGTTGACGTCGGGGGACGATGACACGAACTCTGTCACGCGGGGCGGCCAAATGGTTCGGCCCCCCGCACAACGGTTTCAAGAGGGCAGAATGGCGATTTTCCGACGCATCGCAACAATCGTGGCTGCGGGTACAGCAATTCTCTTAGCGGGGGGCTCTGCCCTGGCGGCGGAAAATTCCACATCCGCCGGCCCGCTGCCGGCCTTTCAGGGGGAATCCCGGCCCTTCGTGCCCAGCCCCGACCGGCCCGCTTTGCCGGCGCTGACGGTCAATGATGCCAATGGCCAGCCCATCGCCTGGGACGGGTTCAAGGGCAAGGTGTTGCTGGTCAATCTCTGGGCGACATGGTGCGCCCCCTGCATCAAGGAAATGCCGTCGCTGGATAAATTGCAGGGCGAATTGGGCGGCGACCGGTTCCAGGTGGTGGCCATTTCCGTGGACCGGGCCGGCATCAATGTGGTGAAGCCCTTCTTTGAGAAGGCAGGCATCCAGCATCTGCCGGTCTATCTGGACCAGAAAATGACCAGCATGAAGGCCTTCCCCGTGAAGGAAGGGCTGCCGCTGACCATCCTGGTGGATGCCAAGGGCAATGAGGTCGGTCGACTGGCCGGCGGTGCCCATTGGGACAGCGAGGAAGCCAAGGCCCTGATCCGCAAGGTGATGGCACAGGGTTAAGTATAATGGGGGGCGTGGCCCCCCCTCACCCCAGATGCAACCGTTCCACCGCCGCCCGCAGCAGGGCGATTTCCTCCTGCTGCTGGCTTAACATCTGCTCCACCTGATCGGTGCGCATCCGGTCCAGCTTTTCATGCAGGGCCATGATTTCCAGCTCGGCCTTCAGGTTGATCTCGTAATCCATATTGGCTTGCGCCCGGTCCTTGGCGGCCTGGCGGTTCTGCGACATCATGATGATGGGGGCCTGCAGGGCCGCCAGGGTGGATAGCATCAGATTCAGCAGGATATAGGGATAGGGATCCCAGTCGAAACCCAGCCAAGCCGCGTTCAGCGCTATCCAGGCCAGCATGAAGATGCCGAAGCCGATAACAAAGGCCCAGGAACCGCCGACCCGGGCCACCTGATCGGCCATCCGGTCGCCCAGTGGCATCGTGGCTTCGAACTCCCCCCGGGCATTACGGCTGATGGCGCGGCGATGGGCGATGCGGGCCAGCACCCGCCGCTCCTTCTCGGATAGTCCCGATTCACCGTTTTCCAGAAGCTGTTCCGCCAGTTGCCGGATTTCGCCATTCATCATTGCACCTTGGGGCTGATTCATATCGGTATTATAGCCGTGCCGTCTTCTTGACGCTGTGTTGCATTACACAGGCAAACGCCGCCGCCGGCTTGGCCGGCGACGGCGTTCCATTTCAGAAGGAAACGAATGATCAGACCGGCTTGACCGGGATGGTCAGGAAGGCGCTGGCATCGCCCCGGCGGACCTGGATCAGGGCGTTCTTGCGGCCGGCCTTGGCAGCGGCACTCACCTGTGCCGACACATCGGCCGGCTTGGCAACGGGCGTGTTGTTCACCGACTGGATCACGTCGCCGGCCCGCAACCCTTCCACATCGCCCGGCACATCCAGCACCACCACGCCGTTGACATCCCCGTCCAGTTGCAGGCGTTCCCGCCACTGGTCGTTCAGGCTGGACAGTTTCAGGCCGGCCACCTCTGTGCCTTCCTCCTTGGCGGCACCGCCACGGGCGATGCGCTGGTCGGGGCTGGCGGGGGCCTGGGCAACGGTGATCTTCAGATCACGCGCCTTGCCATCGCGCCAGACGCTCAGATCCACCTTGGCACCGGGATTGACCATGCCGACATGGCGGGCCAGATCGCGGGTATCCTTCATCGGCTTGCCATCGGCGGACAGCACCACGTCACCAGCCTTCAGCCCGCCCTTTTCCGCCGGGCTCTTCGCTTCCACACCGGCGATCAGGGCGCCTTCGGGCTTGGGCAGGCCCAGGCTGTCGGCCAGTTCCTTGGTCATGGGCTGCAGGCTGACGCCCAGCCAGCCCCGATCAATCTTGCCGTTCTGTTTCAGTGTCTCCAGCACCGGCTTGGCCATGTTGGACGGGATGGCAAAGCCGATCCCGACCGAACCGCCATTGGGGGAGAAGATGGCCGTGTTGATGCCGATGATATCGCCGGCCATGTTGAAGGTCGGCCCGCCGCTATTGCCCCGGTTGATGGAGGCATCCAGCTGCAGGTAATCATCATAAGGGCCGGAGCCGATGGCGCGGCTGCGGGCCGAAACGATGCCGGCGGTTACCGTGCCGCCCAGGCCGAACGGGTTGCCGACGGCAATCGCCACATCGCCCACGCGCACCTTGTCGCTGTCGGCAAATTTCAGGGCAGCCAGCGGCTTGTCGGCCTTCACCTTCAGCACGGCCAGATCGGTACGCTCATCCTCGCCAACAATCTCGGCGGCGCGTTCGGTGCCATCCTGGAAGGTGACGGTCACCTCATCGGCATCGGCGATGACATGGCGGTTGGTGGCGACATAGCCTGACGCGTCAAAGACAAAGCCGGAACCCAAGGCGCGGGCCTGCGGGGCGCGGCCGCCGCCGCCATTGCCGCCGCCCTGGCCATCGGGCAATCCTGGCACGCCGAAGCGGCGCAGGAATTCTTCAAAGCCCGGCGGCATGTCGCGCATCACCGGACGGTCGGGGGCGTTCTTGGCGGCGGTGATGGTGACGACGGCGGGCGACACACGCTCCACCAGATCGGCGACACCGCCCTTTTCCATCACTTCCGACGGGGCTGCGAAGGCCTGGGGGGCGAAGGCTGGCACAAAGCCGCCCAGCAGGGCGGTGCCGGCCAACAGGGCGGCGCCCATATTGCGCCGAAGAGCCCCGGTCTTACGGACGGTCATCTGTCTGCTCCATTCTTGTTACGCCACCATCAGGGCCGGCGCTGGCCGGCGGCGGTGGCTATTTCGATGAACGCATCCTGACAGAAGGTGGCCAACGCCGATCTGTCAGGCCGATGAAAATTCTGTCATCCGGGCAGTGGCTGCCCCGGGTTTTGTTCTGCCCGTTTTCAAGGCCCGATTGGATGAAACTTTGTTCATGTTCGTGAAAGGGGGCTGTCACGGGGCCGGGGTTAGGTTGGTCTCATGGATCGGCGGGCAACCCCACAGTCCCCCACTTCCCCTCGCCCCCCGATCCTGGCGCCGCCGGAAACACACCCCACCCCGAACGTTTCCGGCGGCCCATCCCTGTCTCTCTATTCCCATTACCCCTGCCTGGCGGCCGGGCGGTTCCCCAACCGCCCGGCCCTTTTCTTTATATAAGTTCCCTCAGGCGCCGGGCGCCGCCTCCGGCGGCTTGGCTCACGCGGCACGTGCCGCGCGGCGGCGGTCGCCGCCGTATGCCAGGGAATCTGGCCCGTGAGTAGATCACGTTGGCGTCATACGACAGAGAGGCTAGACTGGTCCGATCATGAAGATCCTTGTCATCGAAGACGACCGCGCTACCGCCGATTACCTGACCAAGGGCCTGAAAGAGGCCGGGCATGTGGTCGATCATGCCGATAATGGCCGCGACGGGCTGTTCCTGGCCGCCTCAGAACCCTATGACGCGCTGGTGGTGGACCGGATGCTGCCCGGCCGCGACGGGCTGTCGCTGCTGGAGGTGCTGCGCGCCACCGGTAATGACACCCCGGCCCTGGTGCTGTCGGCGCTGGGCTCCGTCGATGACCGGGTCAAGGGTCTGCGAGCCGGGGCCGATGATTACCTGACCAAGCCCTTCGCCTTTGCCGAACTGCTGGCCAGGCTGGAGGTGATGCAGCGCCGCACCAAGGGAACCGGCAGCGGCGGCCCCGTCACCAAATTGCAGATCGCCGATCTGGAGATGGATTTGCTGGCCCGCACGGTGAAGCGCGCTGGCAAGCCGGTGGACCTGCTGCCGCGCGAATTCCAGTTGCTGGAATATCTGTTGCGCAATGCCGGCAATGTGGTCACACGCACCATGCTGCTGGAAAATGTCTGGGATTATCATTTTGACCCGCAGACCAATGTGATCGATGTGCATATCGCCCGGCTGCGCCAGAAGATCGACAAGGATCATGAAGTGCCGCTGATCCATACCGTCCGTGGTGCGGGATATTCGCTGCGTGAGCCGGTTTAGCTTTCTGCGCACCACCACCTTCCGGCTGGCAGCCTTCCATATGGGGCTGTTCATCCTGTCGGTGGTGGTGGTGCTGGCCGTGGTCTATTGGTTCACGGCCGGCTTCATCAACCGCCACACGGAAGAAACCGTGCTGCGGGAAGTGCAGGAACTGTCCAACGCGATGAATGATCGCGGGCGGATCGGCCTGCTGCGGCTGATTTCGGAGCGGGCAGGGGACCACCGCACCGACATGATCTATGCCGTCGCCAGCCCGACGGGGGAGATCATCGCCGGCAATCTGGCCAATTGGCCGTTGCCCAATACGGCCGCCGGCTGGATCGAATTCGACATCAAGAATCGGGGGGAGCCGGGGCGCAAACGCTCTGCCGTTGCCATCATCCTGCCGGTGCATGATCTGGGCTGGCTGCTGGTCGGGCATGACATGACCGACCGTTACCTGCTGCGCGGCCAGATTCTGCTGGGCATGATCTGGGCCGTCTCGCTGGCGCTGGTCATCGGCGTCATTGGTGCGGTCTATATGAGCCGGCGGGTGGCGGAGCGGGTGGAGAAGATCAACCGCACCATCGACCGCATCACCGCCGGTTCCTTCGCCGACCGGCTGGAGGTGACCGGATCAGGCGATGAGATCGACCGGCTGGTCACCAAGCTGAACCGCATGTTGGATGAGATTGCGCGGCTGATGCTGGGGATGCGGCAGGTGACCGACAATGTGGCGCATGATCTGCGCACCCCCTTGTCCCGCCTGCGCGCCCGGCTGGAACTGGCGCAACTGGAACCCGACCTGCCGGATGCCCAGGCGGCCACGCTGGAGCAGGCGATTGGCGAGATCGACCGGCTGCTGGGCGTGTTCAACGCCATCCTGACCATCGCGGCGGCGGAAACCGGCCGGGCGCGGGCGGATTTCGAGCCGGTGGACCTGTCCGCCCTGGTGGCGGAAGTGGCGGAACTGTACGAGCCGCTGGCGGAGGAAAAGGGCCTGACCCTGGAACTGGCCAATGCCGATCCGGTCAGTGTCAGCGGCAGCCGGCAATTGCTGGCCCAACTGGCCAGCAATCTGGTGGAAAATGCCGTGAAGTACGCCAGCCCCGGCGGGCATGTGCAGGTGGCGGCCGGCCATGATCTGGCCAGCGGGCGACCGCTGTTGAGCGTGGCTGATGACGGCCCCGGCATCCCCGCCGACCAGCGGGACAAGGTGCTGGAACGCTTTGTCCGGCTGGAGGCGCATCGCGGCACGCCAGGCCATGGGCTGGGCCTGTCACTGGTGGCGGCTGTCGCCCGGCTGCATGATGCCGACCTGCTGCTGGACGATCACCGCCCCGGCATGGAGCAGCCCGGCCTGCGCGTCAGCCTGCGCTTTCCGGGGTAGGGCCATCACAGTTAGTGAGTTGTCAATAATTCGTTCTCGATAGAAGTGTCTAACGCTCTTGGGCACAAATGAAAACGGCGGACCGGAATGGACCGCTAGCTGTACTCATCCAAATAAAGGATAAAAATATGACGAAAATGCCATGGTTCCTGGTGCTCCGTATCCCCGTCTGGCGGCGGCGTGTGTTGCACGTCTTCATCAGCGCGGGTCGGACCTAAGAGCGGGCGGGACGATATACAAGTACCGTCCCGCCTGCCTCGGACAATAGCCGAATCGGCTGTTTGAGTCCACAGCCAGCCCGTTCCAGCCAGCACCCCCCTTCAACGGGAAACCCAGTTGGCTTTCTCTTTTATGTCATGCAGAAATGAAAACGGCGGACCGGAATAGGCCGGTCCGCCGTACTCGGAGGTGACGACATGGGTAAAATGTCGTGGCTCCTGGTGCTCCGGATCCCCGTCTGGCGGCGGCGTGTGTTGCACGTCGTCATCAGCGTGGGTCGGGCCTAGGAGTGGGTGGAACGGTACTCGCAATACCGTTCCACCTGCTTCCAACTATAACCGAATCGGCCGCTTGAGTCCACAGCCGGCCCGTTACCGGATCAGCTCAGGCCCTTCTGACCCATATCCAGGAATTTCTGGCGGCGGTTATGGCGCAACGTGCCGCCGTCCACCCCGCGCAGCCCTTCCAACGCGTCTTCAATGGCATTGCCCAGCGCGTGAATGGTTTCTTCCCGGCGGCGATGGGCACCGCCGATGGGTTCCTGCACCACACGGTCAATGACGGCCAGATCCTTCAGATCCTGCGCGGTCAGGCGCAGGGCCTGGGCGGCATCGGCGGCATTGGCGGCGGACCGCCACAGGATACCGGCACAGCCCTCGGGCGAGATCACCGAATAGATCGAATGTTCCAGCATCAGCACGCGGTCGGCGGCGGCAATGGCGATGGCCCCGCCGGACCCGCCCTCACCAATGATGGTGGACACCATCGGCACCTTCAGGCGCAGACAGGTTTCAATCGATTTGGCGATGGCTTCCGCCTGGCCACGCTCCTCCGCCGAAACGCCGGGGAAGGCACCGGCCGTATCAACCAGGGAGATCACCGGCAGATGGAAGCGGTCGGCCATCTGCATCAGGCGCTGGGCCTTGCGATAGCCTTCGGGCTTGGCCATGCCGAAATTGTGCCGCACGCGGCTTTCGGTGTCGTTGCCCTTTTCCTGGCCGATCACGACCACGGAACGGCCCCGGAAACGGCCCAGCCCGCCGACAATGGCGCGATCTTCGCCGAACAGCCGGTCACCGGCCAGGGGCGTGAAATCGCTGATCAGCGCGTTGATGTAATCCAGGCAATGCGGCCGGTTCGGGTGGCGGGCCACCTGCACCTTCTGCGCCGGGGTCAGCTTGGCGTAGGTGGAGCGCAGCAGCTTGTCCACCTTGTCCTGCAGCTTCTTGACCTCGTCGGCGATGTTCAGGTCGCCGCCATCGGCCAGATGGCGCAGTTCCTCGATCTTGGATTCCAGTTCCGCGATCGGCTTTTCAAATTCAAGGAAGTGCATCGGGGTGATGGATTCTGCCCTTTGACGAAGTCGGCTGCTTAACACAGCTATCGGCGGGGGGCCACCCTGTTCATGTGCAGGGCTGTGGTGTAACGCCAAAGAGACAGGGAAAGTGACCCCCGGCGGGGACGATCCGGCGCCGGGGGTTGTTGCCGTCAGGCCGCGAACAGGCTTTCCGCCACGTCGAATTCGGCTTCCGTCTTGCTCTTGATTTCCTCCAGCGTCACGCCGGGGGCCAGTTCGATCAGGGTCGGCTTGCCATGGCCATGCTTGTCGATGCTGAACACGCCCAGGTCGGTCACCACCAGATCAACCACGCGGGTACCGGTCAGCGGCAGGTTGCAGGCTTTCAGCAGCTTGGGTTCCAAGGCGCCCGTCTTTTTGTCGACGGCGCAATGTTCCATCACCACCACCACCTTCTTCACGCCGGCCACCAGATCCATGGCGCCGCCCATGCCCTTGACCATCTTGCCGGGGATCATCCAGTTAGCCAGATCGCCATTGGCGGCCACCTGCATGGCACCCAGCACCGACAGGTCGATATGGCCGCCACGGATCATGGCGAAGCTGTCGGCGCTGCTGAAATAGCTGCTATAGGGCAGCTCGGTGATGGTCTGCTTGCCGGCATTGATCAGGTCGGCATCCTCTTCCCCCTCAAACGGGAAGGGGCCCATGCCCAACATGCCATTTTCCGACTGCAGGGTGACATGCATCCCGGCCGGGATATAGTTCGCCACCAGGGTCGGGATACCGATGCCCAGATTGACATAAAAACCGTCGCGCAGTTCCTTCGCAGCGCGGGCGGCCATTTCATCGCGGGTCCAAGCCATCTTACTGTCTCCTTGGTCCTTGTTCCCTCAGGCGCCGGGCGGGCGCATCCGCGCCCTTGGCTTGCGCGCCACGTGGCGCGGGCCGGCAGTCGCCGGCCTACCCGACGCCCGCCAGGGCGGGCATCGGGTTAATCGCGCTTGCGCGTTGTGCGCTGTTCGATGCGCTTCTCGTGGCTGCCCTCGATGATGCGCTGCACGAAAATGCCCGGCGTATGCACATGGTCCGGGTCGATGGTGCCGACATTGACCAGTTGCTCCACCTCCGCCACGGTGATCTTGCCGGCCATGGCCATCATCGGGTTGAAGTTGCGCGCCGTTTTCCGATAGATCAGGTTGCCTTCCGTGTCGCCCTTCCAGGCCTTCACGATGGCCAGATCGGCGCGCAGCCAGCTTTCCATCACATAGGTTTCGCCATCAAACTGGCGCAGTTCCTTGCCTTCCGCCACCAGGGTGCCCACACCCGTCTTGGTGAAGAAGGCGGGGATGCCAGCCCCGCCGGCGCGGATGCGTTCGGCCAGCGTGCCCTGCGGATTGAATTCCAGCTCCAGCTCACCCGACAGATATTGCTGCGCGAACAGCTTGTTCTCCCCCACATAGGAGGAGACCATTTTGCGCACCTGCTTGGTTTCCAGCAACTGGCCCAGGCCGAAGCCATCGACGCCGGCATTGTTGGAAATCACCGTCAAGCCCTTCACGCTCGACAGTTTGATGGCGGCGATCAGGTTTTCGGGAATGCCGCACAGGCCGAAGCCCCCGGCCATGATGGTCATGTCGTCGCGCAATACGCCCGCCAAGGCGGCGACGGCATCAGGATAGACCTTCTTGCTCATCGGATCTCCTGTCGGCCTCCCTATCGTTGGCCCGGTCAATTCATCGGGTTGCGGCTGCGCGGGCATTCTACCACCCACCTGCCATGGATGGGGATATGCTCAGGTCCGCACCCTGTCAATCTGACACAGTGCCAACAATTCATCCATTGATGAATTTGCTGTGGATAACTTGTCATGCGATAGATTGCTGCCTGATATGGCGGTGGTGCCGGGGCATGGGACGGCTGCTTGTCCGGTGGGTGGACAGGGTGGGGGGCTTGGCGTTACAGCAGCGTTTTAAGCCTTGGTGCCCCTGAAAATGTCGTCCGACTTCCTGCTTTCCACCTTTATCGCCTTCTTTGTCACCATCGATCCGATCGGGTTGGGGCCGATGTTTGCCGGCCTGTCGGCGGGCATGGATGCCCGGCTGCGCCGCCGCACGGCCATCAAGGGCGTGACCATCGGCACCATCCTGCTGTTCGGTTTCGCCTTTGTCGGCGACCTGTTGCTGAAATCGCTGGGCATCAGCACGGCGGCCTTCCGCATTGCTGGCGGTATTCTGCTGTTGCTGGTGGCCATTGAAATGGTGTTCGCCCGCGAAAGTGGCCTGCGCACCGCCACGGAAGATGAAAAGCAGGAGGCGCGGCACCGCGCCGATATCTCGGTCTTCCCGCTGGCCATTCCGCTGATCGCCGGGCCGGGGGCCATGACCTCCACCGTGCTGCTGATGGGCCGCGCCCAGGGTGACCCGCTGATGCAGGTGGCGGTGCTGGGGGTGCTGGCGCTGGTGCTGCTGTCTACCCTGGTCTGCCTGCTGTTCGCGGGCGAGGTGTCCAAGCTGCTGGGTGTGACCGGGATCAATGTGATCAACCGGGTGCTGGGCATCCTGCTGACGGCACTGGCCTGTCAGTTCGTCATCGATGGGATTATTGAGAGCGGGATTATGCGGTGAGGGGTGTCTGGTTTAAATAGAGCCGGAATGGGGCTCACTCCCGTCACCCCGGCGCAGGCCGGGGTCCAGTTTCGTAGAGCATGGTGCCCTTGATTCTGGACCCCGGCCTGCGCCGGGGTGACGGTGGGGGATGCCTCAATCTGATGCCGATAAACGCTCAGTCGCGGGAAAAGCCGGATCGTTTCAGAGCGCCCCCAACCCCCGTCAATTCTTGATCGGCACCTGGAGTTCCACCGCCGCGTCGCGGCCATCGGTGATGTCCAGGGTGCGGAAATCGAAATCGCGCTCCGGGCCCTTGAACACATCATATTCCAGCACCCGGTCCACGCTGTTATCGGCATGGAAGGTCAGCACCTTGGGCTTGATGCTGTAAAGCTGGTCCGGGGTGATGCTGGCAGAAGCAGCGATGATCACCTCGTCCCCCTTCTGGCAGGTGCGGGCAGCCGCACCGTTCAGCACACAGGCCTTGGAGCCCGGCTCCCCGAAAATCACATATGTGGAGATGCGGGCGCCGCTGCTCTTGTTCCAGATCTCCACGAATTCCAGCGGATAGATGCCGGCCAGCGCGCATTGTTCCGGGTCCAGCGTGATGGAGCCGTGATAGTTCAGATCGGCGCCGGTGACGCGGATACCGTGGAACTTGGCGCGGACGATCTTGATCATGGTGGCGGTCATTTCCCTGGAATGTTCTGCGGGGCTTTTCGGTGCTCAGCCGATGCGGCCGGCGACCGGTGCCCGGTTGGTGACGATGGTATGGGAAATCCGGCAGGCTTTGGCAATGGCGCTGGCGGCCTCCGCCGCTGCATCGGCGCTGCGCGCGTGGATCAGGGCGAGCGGGCGACCTGCCTGCCGCCCCACAACAGACCCCAACGGGGCCATGTTGGTCAGGCCGACGGCCGCATCAATACCATCGCTGGGTCGCACCCGCCCGCCACCCAGCCCCACCAGGGCCAGCCCGATGGCGCGCACATCCTGGGCCGCCAGGAAACCATCTTCCAAGGGCCAGACCGGCAGGGTCACCGGGGCCTGGGCCAGATAGGCATCGGGCCGTTCCAGCAGGTCGGCCGGGCCACCCAGAGCCGCCACCATGCGGGCGAAACGCTCCGCGGCGGCCCCGCTGTCCAGTGCTTGGGTAACCTTGGTTTCGGCATCGGCCAGATCGGCGACCAGCCCGCCCAGCAACAGCAGTTCGGCGGCCTGCGCCCGCGTCACCTGCCACAGCCGTTCATCGCGGGCCCCGCCGGTCAGCAGGGTCAGGCATTCCCGCACCTCCACCGCATTGCCGGCGCTGTCGCCCAGCACCTGATCCATATCGGTCAGCAGCGCCACGGTGGGCAGGCCCGCCCCCCTGGCGGCCTGCACCAGGGCCTGGGCTAGGCCTTCGGCGCGGGGATATTCGGGCATGAAGGCGCCGGAGCCGAATTTCACATCCAGCACCAGCCCCTGCAGGCCGGCGGCCAGCTTCTTGGACAGGATGGAGGCGGTGATCAGATCGATGCTTTCCACCGTCGCCGTGACATCGCGGATGGCATAAAGCCGCCGGTCCGCCGGGGCGATGTCCGCCGTGGCGCCGACAATGGCACAGCCGACCGACGCCACCACCCGGCGCAGCAAGGGCGTGTCAGGCTGGCCGACATAGCCGGGGATGGCGTCCATCTTGTCCAGCGTGCCACCGGTATGGCCCAGCCCGCGCCCGGAAATCATCGGCACAAAGCCACCGCAGGCGGCGATGATGGGGGCCAGGATCAGGCTGACCTTGTCGCCGACACCGCCGGTGGAATGTTTGTCCAGCACCGGGCCGGGCAGGGCATCGGGCCGCCAGTCCAGCACGGTTCCCGATGCCGTCATGGCGCGCAGCAGGGCGATGCGTTCGGGCAATTCCATGCCGCGCAGATAGACGGCCATGGCGAAAGCGGCGGCCTGCCCCTCCGACACGCTGCCATCGGCGATGCCGGTGACGAAGGCGGCGATTTCGGCCGCTGTCAAGGCACCGCCATCACGCTTGGTGCGGATGATCTCCTGCGGCAGAAAAACGCTCAATGCCTAACCCTTTTCAAGTTCAGCGCGGGCCACCCGTGCGGGCAGGCCCCCTAGCGCGGGCCACCGCGCGGACAGGCCATGGTGATGGGGTCCACGCGGTAGAACCCGTCCAGCCCCGGATGCAGCGGCGCCGACATGCGCAGCGCCACCGGCCGCAGCAACGGCACATCCCGGCCACCCTTCTGCAGGGCGGCACGGTTGGGGGTGCTGGTCAGCGCGCGGCCCAGGGCGCGGGCCAGATCCTTGTCCACCGCCGGGCCGGCGATCCAGACCACCGGCTGCATCAATGTATCCACGCCCTGGATGCCGGGATAGACCCCATCACCGATGCGGCCGACGGAACCGAACGGATGCAGGCCGGACAGGCGGCCCGCCGCCTCCCCCGCCACCGGCAACAGGCGCAGTTGCGGAGCGTCACCGTGGGCGGTCAGGTCGGCCAGGGCGGCATCGGGGACGGGGGCGATGCGGAACAGCGCATCCACTTGACCGCCGGCCAGCGCTGCCAGCGCCTCTTCCCCCGCCAGTTCCACGGCACGGATATCCTGACGGCGCAGCCCGTGGGCGGACAGGGTGCGGTCGGCCAGCAGCCGGGCGGGGCTGCCGGCGGGGCCGATGGCCACCCGCTTGCCCTTCAGCCCGGCAATGCTGTCGGCCCCGGCATCGGCGCGCACCAGCACATGCAGCGCCTCGTCATACATTTCCCCCAGAATGGTGATGTTGTCGGGGTTGGCAGACTGGCAGCGGGCGGCATAGACACGGTCGGCCGGCACCAGCCCGGTTTCCAAGCGACCCATTGCCACGTCGGCGACGATATCGGCACTGCGCGCCTGGGCCTGGGCCAGCGCCACCATGCCGGGCACGCCGCAGGCCCGATCATCGGCGCAGGCCGGCATTCCGGGCGGGCGTGACAGCATGGCGGCCAGGGAGGCGCCCATGTCAAAGCCCCGCTCGCCGGTTTCCACCACGCCAATGCGCAGATAGCGCACCACCAGATCGGGATCGGCCGGCGCACGTGCCAGAGCGGCCAGCCCCACCACCAGGGGCAGGCAAAGGGGAAGGATCAGCCAGGATTTACGGGACATGGGTGCAAAACGCCGGGCACAGCCAAAGTTGGCCCAGATCGCCCGGAACCCAAGGGGAAGTCAAATGCCGCCAGCGGATGGCTGCAATCTCCCGCTATCGGTCGGATATCACAATGGCGCTTCAGGATTTGTAAAGTTTCGCGCCGGGCGTTGTGTGTCCCATCACCCCGCCTTGTCGCAGGTTGCACGGTCATCGGACAGCGGGCGGCAGGTCAGGCCGCCATTGCTTTTGAAATTATTGTTGCCGGTGCGGCGGACAGAAACATTGTTGGTGAACTGCACCCAGCCGGCACTGCCCCAGTGCGAACTGATGCCGTTGGAAAAGGAAAGCGCACCGTTCTGGCCCTTATAGACGGTGGTGCCGTCCATATAGCGGATGCGCCCTTCCTCATCCTCCGTTGCCACGGCACCATTGCTGCATTTCACCACCGGGGTGGCGGCCGCGTGCCGTTCACAGGTCAGCGGGGCCTGCCCGCCGGAAAGGATCATGGCGTACAGCGCCACTTCGAACACGTTGAGAGCCATTCGCCATCCCCTTCCCGTTATTGTTCAGCAGCGGTGCTGTTGCCCCTCACTTCCCCGCCACGATAAAAAGTCGGCGGAACGGGAACAAGGTATTGCCATCCCTCTCTGTCGGATAGGCAGCCCTTAGCCTTTCGGCATAGAGGTCGCGGAAGGTGGCGGCCATATCCTCATCCAGCCGCGCCATTACCGGCAGCAAGGTGGTGCCCTTCACCCATTCCAGCACCGGGTCTGTGCCCGGCAGAATGTGCAGATATTCCGTCTCCCAAATATCAATCTGCCGGCAATGCGGGCGCAGCAGCCGGTAATAGGCATCGGCCGCCTGCACCGCTTCATGGTGCAGCGCCCCTTTCAACGCCGCTGCCCAGGGGCCGTCGGCCGCCAGTTCCTGCAAAATCCGGTGTGAGGGGGCGTTGAAATTGCGCGGCATCTGCACCGCCAGCACGCCATCGGCCGCCAGGGCGCGGGCCAGTTGCGGGAACAGGGCGTGATGATCGGGCAGCCAGTGCAGGGCGGCGTTGGAAAAGATCAGGTCAACCGGCCGGCCCGGCCGCCATTGCGCGGCATCGCCCAGTTCCCAGATGATACCCGACGGTTCGGCCGCCGCCTTGGCCAGCATGGCCCGGTCATTATCCACGCCGGTGACACGGGCGCGGGGATAATTCTGCCCCAGCAGCCGGGTCAGATAACCGGTGCCGCAGCCCAGATCGACAATCTGGTCAGGTTCCAGCGGCGGGATGGCGGCCAGCAGGTCCAGGCCCGGCCGTTCGCGGGCCGCCCGGAAAAGCTCATATTGTGCTGGATTCCAGGCCATGATGCCCCTTTGCTGTTGCCTGTGCCGCCGGCACGCCGATCAGGGCGCGCACCGGCAGATGGTCGGATGCCAGCCGCGTCTGGCGAGTGCGGACGACACCGTACCCGGCCAGACGCAGATCGGATGAAACAAAGATACGATCCAATCGCAGCGTCGGCAACTTGGCGTGAAAGCTGCGCGGGGCGGCGCAATCCGGCAGGCGGGCGGAAAGCCGGCGCAGACAGCGGGCGGACGGCAGCCATTCATTCAGATCGCCCATGAACAAGGTGGGCAGCGGCGGCACCCGATCCAGATAGGCCAGGATGCGGCCCACCTGGGCATTGCGCTCCCAAGGGTCCAGCCCGAAATGCGCCACCATCACCCGCACCTCCACCCCCGGCGCCAGTTCCAGCCTTGCGGCCAGGGCGCCGCGGGGTTCCCGCATCGGCTGCGACAGGTCGATCGGCTCCACCCCCTTGACCGGCAGCCGGGTCAGCAGGGCATTGCCATAATGGGCGCTGCGATGGTGCTTGGTGGGGGCTGCCAGTGCCCGCATCCCCGTCTGTTCGGCCAGATAGGCGAACTGGTCCAGCCCCATTTCCCCGCGATGGTGCCAGCCCACCTCCTGCAGGCCGATGGCATCCACCCCCAGCCCCCGGATCACCTGGGCGATGCGGTCGGGGGCGAAACGGGCATCGATGCCGACACTGGAATGGATGTTCCAGGACGCGATATGCAGGGGCAGATGGCCGTCCGGCAGGGTCTGGTGCCGTTCATCGGGAATCGGCTTCCGCCCCGGCTGGTCCAGCCCCCGGCGGCCGCGCAGCCGGTTCAGCAAAGCGATGGCAGGGGCGATGCGGCGGGGGCTGGGCGGCTGGGTCATGCGGCGTTTCCGGTGCTGGGTAAACAGCATCATAACGCCATTCCATGGCATGTCGCGCCGCGGCTGCGCATAAAAAAGGCGTCCGGGCCGGAGCCGGACGCCTTTGAAGCAGCCATCGCCCGTTCAGGACGGGCGATGGTGACCAGACCGATCAGGCAGCCTGCTTGCGCTGTTCACCAGCAGCAACGAAGGTGCGGATCATCGTCTCGATGATCTCGCCCATTTCCTCGTTGGACTGGGCGGTGACCAGGAAACGGTCAACGACGATGGCGTCTTCCGACCAGGTGGCGCCAGCGGCTTCCAGGGCGGGCTTCACGCTTTCCGGGCCGGTGACAACGCGGGTCTTCACGCGGTCGGCCACGGCCAGCAGCTCCACGCCACGGCCAAAGGCGGCGACGCCCTTGCCGGCATCCATGAAGCTGCCGATGATGCGGCGGGTGTGCGGGTTGCTGGCCAGCTTGGCCACCGAACGGTCACCGCCCGGCAGGACCAGCAGGTCGAAATCGGCGGCCAGCACGTCACCGACATGACGGTCGGTCGGGAAATAATGGCCCCAGGCGGAACCATGCCAGCCATTCACCAGGCCCTGTTCGGGGGAGATGATCTTCGGCTTGGCGCCAGCCTTCAGCAGGGCGCGCTGCGGCTCGGTCATTTCCAGCTCTTCGAAGCCGTTGGCCACGAGGATGGCAATGTTCTTTCCGGCAAGCAGTTGATCGGTCAAGGTCTCGTCTCCTTCAGTTGGGCCGTCCGGGTCTTCGGCTGCCATACCCCCTTGGGGTGGACAGGGAAGACGGGACGGCGATGCCACGGCCGGGCCGTGGCACAAATTGCGCGTCATGCCGAAATTAGCGCCGATGCCCGCGCGGCCGGTGGCCATTGGGGATATGGGCCGAACGGCCGATCTGTTCCCACCCGGCGATCACGGGGTAGGGCGGCCATGGCACCCCCCGGCTCCAGCCTGGGAACGGGGGCGGTTTACGTCTTTTTCTGCATGACGCGCTAATTGGCCTTTTGGCGGCGCAACGTCAATCCGCAATTCAGGTAGGGCAGCCATCCCGAAGGCAGCTGTGCGGGAAATGAAGGCCGGTCCCGCACTGGTTGGGCGATTTTTTCGGCTGGTTTGCGGCCGTTTACCGCTGGGGGCGCCGCACCATGACCAGATCCAGACCATCCTCCCGCTCCGCCATGAAACCGGCACGCTGCAACATGCCGGTGGCGGGGTTATCATAGAAGATGGCGGTGCTGATGCTGTCCCCCGCCATATCGGCCAGGGCACAGATGGCGCGCAGCGCCTCCGCCCCCAGCCCCTGGCCGCGTCGCGCCGGCAGGATCACCAGTTCCAGCAGGGTCATCCGCCCCCTGGCATGGCGGTCCAGCACCACCAGGCCCACCGGCTCCCCCTTATTGAACAGCAGCAGGGTGACCGCTTCCGGGTGGCCGCGCCGGTAAAGATTCAGCCTTCCTTCGACCTGGACCGTGATCATCATGCCGCGCGCGGCCGGCGGCGTGCTGGCCAGCATCTCCTCCGCGTCGGCGTGGATGATGCGGCGCAGCGCGGGCCGGTCGCTGGGCAGGGCGATCTGCACCGACAACCGTTCAAACCGGGCGGCCAGCAAGGCCGCGAGATCTTCGTCAAGCGCGTCCAGCATCTGACACCGAATAGGGAAGGACCATATCAGGCTACACGCATAGCGCGTCCGTCCCGTCCCGACCTGTGAACTGCTTCACAGGTCGGGGAAACCCTTTCCCGTCGGTGTCGGGGGGCGGGATCAGCCGACAGCGGGCAACGGATGGTCGCGGAAGCGCTGGCGCAGATCGGTTTTCAGCAATTTGCCGGTGGCGGTATGCGGCAACGACTCGACAAAAACAATGTCGTCGGGCAGCCACCATTTGGCAACTTCCCCTTCCAGGAAACGCATCAGCTCGGCGCGTTCCACGCTCTGCCCCGGCTTGCGCACCACCACCAGCAGGGGGCGTTCCACCCATTTCGGGTGCGGCACCCCAACCACGGCGGCTTCCTGCACCGCCGGATGGCCCATGGCGGCATTTTCCAGATCGATGGAACTGATCCATTCGCCACCGGATTTGATGACATCCTTGGCCCGGTCAACGATGCTCATCGCCCCGTCCGGGCCGATCACCGCCACATCGCCGGTGCGGAACCAGCCATCGGGGGTGAAGGCGCCGTTATTGGCCTTCTCATCCTTGTAATAGGCCTTGGTGATCCAGGGGCCGCGCACCACCAGTTCCCCGTAAGCGCTGCCGTCGCGCGGCTGGTCGGTGCCATCCGGCCCGATGATGCGCATTTCCACGCCATAGATCGGGCGGCCCGCCCGCATCTTGGCATCATGCTGCTGTTCCAGCGGCAGGGTCGCCTCGGCCGGGGACAGGGTGCCGATGCTGCCAACGGGTGACAGTTCGGTCATGCCCCAGCCCTGGAAACAGTCGATGCCGTGGCTTTCAAACTCCTCCAGCATGGCGCGCGGCATGGCCGATCCGCCCACCGTCACCGCCTTCAGGCTGCTGAAGCGGGCACCGCTGTTGCGCAGATGCGCCAGCAGCCCCAGCCAGACGGTGGGCACACCGGAGGAGACGGTGACCTTCTCCGTCTCCATCAATTCATAGATGCTTTTGCCATCCAGCCGGGGGCCGGGCAGCACCAGCTTGGCCCCGATGATGGCGGCGGCATAGGGATAGCCCCAGGCATTGGCATGGAAGAGCGGCACCACCACCAGCACATTGTCACGTGCCCGCACGCCCAGGCCGGCAACGACGCCGAAAGCGTGCAGCACCGATGAGCGATGGCTGTAGAGCACGCCCTTGGGGTTACCGGTGGTGCCGGAGGTGTAGCAAAGTCCGCAGGCCGTATTCTCATCGAATTCCGGCCAGTCAAAACTGTCCGGCTGGTCTGCCAGCAGCGTTTCATAACAGAGCAGGCGGGGGATCGGGCTGCTGGCCGGCATGGCGGCGGCCGGGGCCAGCAACACCACCCCCTCCACCCCCGTCAGGCGGGGCCAGAGCTGTTCCAGCAGCGGCAGGAACATCGGATCGATGAACAGCCAGCGATCCTCGGCATGGTTGATGATATAGACGATCTGGTCGGGGAACAGGCGCGGGTTGATGGTGTGGCAGATGGCGGCGATGCCGGGCAGGGCGTAATACAGCTCCAGATGCCGGTGATCGTTCCAGGCCAGGGTGCCCACCCGGTCCCCGGCCGCCACGCCCAGGGATGTCAGCGCATTTGCCAGTTTCTGCGTGCGGACCCAGGCATCACGCCAGCAATAGCTGTGCGGTGCCTCCGTGGCGAAACGGGCGGTGATGATCTGGTCGCCATAATTCTGCGCCGCATGGCGCAGCAGACCGGTCGTCAGCAGCGGCCGGTCCATCATCAAACCCTGCAACATACGCTATCCTCCCAGTGCCGTTATTCTTGGCTTTGCTGCAGGATAGAGTGGGGCCGTGGGGGCGCTTTTTCCAGAGTAAATTTAAACGCTTGTTCTATTTCTCCTGCCGCAATGGCAGGCTGATATCAGCCTCAGGTGATCTGCGAGAGGATTTCCTCAAGCTCGTTGAAGTCCGGCATATATTCGGTGGGTACTTTCTTGCGCGCCGCCTCAATGGAAACCTGGGGGGCGTAACCGCCCAGATGGGCGACGATGGCGGTTTTGATGACGCCGTAGAACTGGCTTTCCTCGTCGGCGATACCCTTCAGCCGGCCGGCGATGGGGGCGGCCAGACAATAGGCCAGGAAGATGCCCATGAAGGTGCCGACCAGCGCGCCGCCGATCAGCTTGCCCAGCACTTCCGGCGGCTCGGTGATCGAGCCCATGGTCTTGATGATGCCCAGCACGGCGGCCACGATACCCAGCGCCGGCAGCGCGTCGGCCAGACCCTGGATGGCGTGGGAGGAATGCTGATCCTCATGCTTCATCTTGTCGATTTCCTGCTCCATCAAGGTTTCCATTTCGATGGGGTTATCCACCCCGATGGAAAACATGCGCAGGTAATCGGCAATGAATTTAACGGTCGTCTCACTCTTCATCACGGCGGGATAGGCGTTGAAGATATTACTCTCCATCGGCTTTTCGATATGCTGTTCAATGGCCAGCACACCCTTGCTCTTCATCGTCTTCAGGATTTGATAGAGCAGGGAAAGAAGCTCGATATATTCTTTCTTATGAAAACGCGATCCGCCGAAGATCTTCTTGATATCCTTGCCCGAGGCTTTGACCGTATGGGCATTGTTGGTGATCAGGAAGGAGGAAACGCCGGAGCCACCGATGATCATCACCTCCTTCGGCATGGCCTCAATGATGATGCCCATCTTGCCGCCGAAGATGACGTAGCCGCCAAAGACGCAGAAGAACACGCCGACCAGACCGATAATGGCGAACATACAGTGCCCCGGTAGTAGAGGGATGGCATCCCGAAGAAAACCCGCCAGAGGGTAAACCAAAGGGGGGCCAAAACCAACCGGCCATCGGGTCAGGTCACAGGGGCATATCGTCCACCTGACGGGCATGGTGGCGGCACCGGCAGGGCACAACGGGTTGGTTGGGGAATGATGTTGCGAACCGGTGCAAAGCCCGCTCGCCTGACCGGCCGCCTTTTCGTTCCCCCAACCCTCCGTTAAAGGTCTGCCCCATGCGGAAATATTTTCTGCCCCTGGCTCTCGCGCTTGGTCTGGCCCTGCCCAATGCTGCCCTGGCCGGTCCGCCCGTCACGGCGGCGGTGAGTGCTGGCTGGGGCATGGCCGACACGCTGCCCAAGGTGCGCGTCTCCTATCCCGGTGGGGTGGTGGCGATACCGGACCTCACCTATGCTGTGCTGCCCGGTTATCGCCCGCTGACGCTGGATATCTACATGAAGGCAGGGGCCAGCAAGCGGCCGTTGCTGGTCTATATCCATGGCGGCGGCTGGGCCATGGGCACGTCGCGTCAGCTGGCGGCCTTTGCCGATTTTCCGGCGGTGCTGGCCGATATGGCGGCGCGCGGCTATGCCGTGGCGGCGGTGAATTACCGGCTGAAGGCGGAAGCGACCTATCCGGCCCAGGCGCAGGATGTCGACAGCGCCATCCGCTGGCTGCGCACCCATGCAGCCGATTACGGCATTGACCCCGCCCGCGTCGGCGTGTTCGGCGATTCGGCGGGCGGGCATCTGGCGGCGATGGCGGCGGTGGATTGTGACCGGTCGGTGCCGCTGGAAAAGGGTGATTGCGTGCAGGCTTCCGTGCCCTGGTACGGCATCTATGATTTCACCGTCACCGACCGGCCCCGCCCGCCCGAGGATTTCAAACCGATCTATGATTTCCTGGGCTGCAAGGATGCTGCCAGCTGCACCGAACAGATCAAGGCGGTCGGCCCGATCAATTATGTCGACGCGCAAGACCCGCCGATGCTGCTGCTGCACGGGCAGGTGGATGCCGCCGTGCCGGTGATCCAGGCCCGGGTGATGCTGGAAAAGCTGCGTGCCGCTGGGGTGACGGCCCGGCTGGTGGAATATCCCGGCGCCAACCATGGCTGGATGTCCGCCACCCCGGAAGCCACCCGCGACACCCATCTGAAGGCCCTGCAGGCGACACTGGATTTCTTTGATGTGGTGCTGGGGAATTCAGCGACGCCGTAAGGGGGGGGCGCTGCGATGGCTGATCCGGGCTGCACGACCCGGGCAGCCATCAGCCAGACGGGACATCCGCGATGGAACGAAACAGTACCTGCAGAACGCAAACACAAAAAACCCGCAAGCGGATCAAGCCGCAGCAGGTTCTGAAACGTGTATATTTTGCGAAGGAGAAAATGGCGCGCCCGAAAGGATTCGAACCTCTGACCCCCAGATTCGTAGTCTGGTGCTCTATCCAGCTGAGCTACGGGCGCAACGCCAAAACATCACCTTCTGATGAAGAAAACCGGAAATGGCGCGCCCGAAAGGATTCGAACCTCTGACCCCCAGATTCGTAGTCTGGTGCTCTATCCAGCTGAGCTACGGGCGCGCTGTACTTCCATTTTCTTCACCGCCGCCGCCCCGTTGAGGCGTCGTCCGGTGAGGTCGCCGCTTGTAATGGATGCTTCCGGGGAAGGCAATAGGAAAATTGCATGGCACACGCGATTTTGTTCAGCGCGCGTTGCCGACCGCCCCGGCATCAGCTATCAGTCAGGCAAATCCGCAGGAGAAGACCCCCTTGAGCAACAAGATCAGCGATCCGCAGAAGAATTTTCCCGTCACCTGGGAAGAGTTGCACCGCAACGCCAAGGCTCTGGCCTGGCGCCTGTCGGAGCAACGCCCGTGGAAGGGCATCATCGCCATCACCCGTGGCGGTCTGGTGCCGGCGGCCATCATCGCCCGCGAACTGAATATCCGCGTGGTGGAGACCATCTCGGTCAAAAGCTATGACGACAAGACCCAGGGCGATATCCAGGTGCTGAAGGCCCCGGACGCCGTGACCGATGGCGGCAAGGACTGGATGCTGATCGACGATCTGGTCGATACCGGCAAGACGGCGGCCTATGTGCGCAAGCTGCTGCCCCATGCGCACTTCGCCACCCTCTATGCCAAGCCGGCCGGCCGCCCGCTGGTGGATACGTTCATCACCGAGGTCAGCCAGGATACCTGGATTTATTTCCCCTGGGATCTGCTGCCGGTCAGCTATCTGCAGATCGAGCGCTGATCCAGTGCTTTCATGAAAAAGGCCTGAAGGGTGGCGTTTCCACTCTTCAGGCCTTTTTTATACCCCAACATAGGGGCCGATTTTAATTATTCCCCAATGTGTCGCGCAGTTTCGGCGCATTGCGGACGAGCTGCTGGTTGCTCGCAAATTCCCGGTTGTTGGGGCTGGAGGCCATGTCGGCGCGTGACAGCACCGCGTCGCCACGTGGCTCCGCTTTCGGTGGTTTACCGAACTTGGCGTGCAGCCGGGCATATTCCTGCCGATGGTAATCGTCGGATTCCTGGAACCCGGGTTCCCCATTGCGGGGGGCCGTGACAATCACTTCATCCACCTGTTCGGCGGGTGTGCCGGGTGGCGGTGGCGGCGGTTCGTCGGCTGCCAGAACCGGCAGGGCGATGCCCAGCAGCAACCCGGACAGGGCCAGGGCCGCGAACCGGAGCCCGGCCGGCTGGAACGGAAGCTTTCCCATATCCTGGTCCTTTCCTTCTGCGGCATCCCTTGATCAGAGATGGGGGCGGCGGCGGGGAATTGCCATCCCCCTCCTTCTTTCACGCCCGACGTCCTAGAGCAGATCGCGGAAAAGCGGAATCGCTTTGCAGCGTGAATCTGCTCGCTGAACAAGAGCTTAGAGCCTGATGCGTTTACGATTAAACGCATCAGGCTCTAAATCCCGCCGCAATCAATTACACCAAGGGGCATGGGACATGCCCCTTGGAGGCCGGCGACCGCCGGCCCGCGGGCTCGTGCCCGCGTAAGCCAAGCTGCCGGAGGCAGCGCCCGGCACCTGAGGGAGATTGGTGTCACTCGTGCCAGCCCCCCAGCAGGGGGCGCATCCGCAGGCTTTCCTTGTTGCGCACCCGTACCTTGCCATGCACATGGTCGGGCTTGGCATCGCGCGGGCCGCCCACGCGCACCGGCCGCTCGGCGAAACGGCCCAGGGAGATCATGCGGTCATAGGTGACGATGGCGGCGGCCACGGCGACATTGACGCAGAATTTGGTGGGGATCTTCACCACATGGTCACAGCGGGCCAGCATGGCAGGGGAGAGGTTGCCCCGCTCCGGCCCGAACACATAGGCGGCCCGCAGCGGGTGGCGGAAGCTGGGCAGTTCGGCCGCATCATCGGTCAACTCACAGCCCACCAGCTGGCAGCCGGCCGGCAGCGCCATCTCGTCAAGCGAACCCCAGCCATAATAGGGCACATGGTCCACCCCGCCGGATGTGTCGGTGCGCCGCAGCTCCTCCACATCCACCACGCCATTGACGGTGAAGACGAAGCTGGCGCCAAAGGCATGGGCCGTGCGCATGATGGTGCCGACATTGCCGGATTTGCTGATGCCCTCCGCGCCCAGGGCGAAATAACCACGCATGATGACCTGACTGGATGATTCAAGGAGAATTTCCGCCAGTCCTTGGCACGGGAGGGCCCACCAGGGCAAGGGCTGCGCCCGCCCCGGTGGGCCGACATGCGATCAGGGCATTTCCCCCGCCGGCTGCGGCGCTTTGACGGGCAGATGGATCAGGAAGCGGGTGCCGTGGCCGGGGATGCTGGCCAGATCGATGTCTCCCCCCAGCGCCCCGGTGACCAGATTATGCACGATATGCAGGCCGAGCCCGGTGCCGCCACTATCCCGCTTAGTGGTGAAGAAGGGATCGAAGGCCTTGGCCTGCACTTCCCCCGGCATCCCGATGCCATTGTCGGTGATGGCGATGGCCAGTCGGTCACCGCCGGCCCGCCCGGCAGCGATCAGAATCTGTGGCGCTTCCACGCCAGCAAAACCATGCACCACGGCATTCTGCACCAGATTGGTCACCACCTGCGACAGCAGCCCCGGCATGGTGGTCAGCACCAGCCCCGGCTGGGCATCAATGGCCACCTTCACCCGGCTTTCCCGCAGCATCGGGTCCAGGCTGCGCACCACATCGGCCAGATAGGCGGCCAGATCCAGGGTGCGCGTCGCCTCGCTGCTGCGATCGGCGGAGACCTGCTTGAAACTGCGCACCAGTTCGGCCGCCCGTTGCAGGTTGCCAGTCATGATGCGCAAGCCTTCCTGCAGCTTTTCCAGGAACTGGTTCATGGAAAGCCGGGTCAGCGCTCCGGCCTGGAAGGCGCTGGCGACCTGATCGCGTTCCTCCTCCAGATGGGTGGCCAGGGTGAAGGCGACGCCCAGGGGCGTGTTGATCTCATGCGCCACCCCGGCCACCAGCTGGCCCAGGGAGGCGTGCTTTTCCTGCTGCACCAGCCGGTTCTGCGTCAGGCGCAGTTCCGACAGGGTGCTGTCCACCCTGGCATAGGCGGCGGCATTGGAGAGCGCGATGGCGCCATAGGCGGACAGGCTGCGGAAGATCAGCCGCTCCCGCTCCCCATAGGCGTTTTCCTGCGTCGATTGTACCGTCATCACCCCCATCAGCCGGCTGCCCGCCAGCAGCGGGGCCAGCAGCAGGGTGCGCATGAAGCGGGTGCCGGGAATATGGGAGGGTGCCTCAATCTCATGGGCGCCGCGCTGGATCAGCAGTTCCTGCCGGTCCCGCGCGCAGCGGGCCACGACGGAGACGGGATCGGACAGGCTGCGCCAGATGGTGGGCAGCGGGCGGCCCTGTTCCAGCCCATAGCGCAGTTCCAGATGATCGCCCCCGTCATCCATCAGATAAAGCGCGAAGGAATCGAAGGCCAGCAGGGTGCCGGCATGGCGGTGCAGGGCGTGAAACACCGCATCGGCATCCAGATTGGCGGTGATCTGCTGGCCGATCCGGCCCAGCAGTTCCAGCGTCTGGGTTGCCTCATGCAGGGCGGCGGCGCGCGCTGCCTCCGCCGCGGCCAGATGGCGGTGATATTCACCTTCCGCCTTCAGCCGCTCCGTCTCAAACCCGGCCTGCATGGCCAGCAGCCGGTCGCTCACCTCCCGGCTGCGCAGCAAGCTGCGCGCCTGGCAGGCCTGGCGTTCAAAGGCGAGCGCCCGTCCCAGATCGCCCGTCGCCTCATAGGCCGCCGCCAGGGCCGACAACAGGTTGGCCGGCACCGTATAGCCCTGGATCGATTCGGCCAGCGCCAGCGCGCGGCACAGCAGATGGATGACAGGGGTGCGATGGGGTGGAAGGTCCGGCACGGGGGACGGCAGATCGGGGAAACGGCGATGCAGGTCCGCCTGCGCCATCAGCAGGTCGATCTCCCGCCAGCGGCTGGGGCTTTCCGTCAGCAGGGCCATGGCATCAGCCATGGCGGCAGCGGCCTCATCCCGCCGGCCCATGGCGGAAAGGGCGCGGGCCTGCCCTGCCGCTGCCTCGGTCCGCAGGTCTGCCTGTTCCAGCTCGGCGGCAATCTCCGCCATGCTTTCAAACCAGCCCAATGCCGTCGCCGGTTCCCCCACCTCCATATCCAGATCGCCCAGATGCTGGCAGCAGATGGCATGGTTGCGCGACCGGCCCAGCGGGGTCAGCCATTCCAGCGCTTCGGTCAGCAGCTGGCGGGCCCGGCCGGTCTGTCCCAGACGGCGCAGCGTGTCCCCCAGCCCGCGCAGGCATTGGCCCATGGCCGCCGGCCAGCCGGTGCCGCGCGCCAGCTGATGCGCCCGTTCCCGCCAGACAAACTCCGCCACATAATCATTGAGGTTGGAGAAGGCGCCGGCGGCATTGGCAGCCAGCAGCACCGCCAGCCGAATCCGCCCCGCCAGCAAAGCCAGATCACAGCCGCGCTGATAGTGGCGCTGGGCGGTCAGGAAATTGCCGCGGGCAAATTCCAGCCCGCCATGGCAATAGGCGACCACCGCGTCCAGGCCCGGATGTTCCAGTCCCGGCGCCACCGGCAGTTCCGCCAGCCATTGGGCGGCCGCCGCCTCCGCATCCTCCGACAGGGCGTCCCTGGCCATCCAGATGCGGGCGATGCGCTGACGTATCGTGTCGGGGCTATGCTGGTAATGCGTATGGGCGCGCCGGTGCGCGCTGATGCGGCGGCGGGACTGGCCCTGGTCGAAGGCCAGCAACGCCTCCACCATGCAGGCATCGCCTTCCCCCAGCGGATCGCCACTCTCCCGAAAGCTTTCCTGGGCGCCGGCCAGCATCGCTTCTGCCCCCGCCAGATCGCCCAGCAGCAGCCGGCATTCCGCCTTGGTCAGCAGCAGGCGCGCCGTCAGGCGCCGCAATTCCCGTTCCTGGGCGCAGCTGGCATGGTGCAGCAGGCCCATGGCCTCATCCACCATGGCCATGGCTGCCCCGGTATCACGCTGGCGTTGGTACCAGGCCAGTGTCGTCAGCAGCACCAGCCGTTCCAGCGGGTCATGGCTGTCAGCCAGCTGGTTTTCCGTCACCAGCACCTGTTCGGCCAGCCCATGCAGATCCAGATGCCCGACCAGGGGGCGATAATCAACCGGAACGACGGCCAGCGGATGTGTCGACGCCGACAATGACGAAGGGCCGTCTGCCGCCGGCCCTGGTGCCCCGGAATCTTCGCCCATCGTCCCGCCGTTTGCCATGGCGCTTCCGCGATCCGTTACCAACCGGGCCTTCGGCGCCGTGCCGCCCCCTCTGCCGTAGGTTGCATTTTATTCAAATTCTTTGCAACCCATGCATTAGACTAATACCATCGGCATGAAATCATGACCGATGGTCAAGATTTCATGCCCCTCAATCGCCGGCGCCAGCCTCCGCTGGCTTGGCTTCACGCGGCACGTGCCGCGCGGCGGCGGTCGTCGCCGTACCAACGGTCATGAATGATGACCGTTGGTATAAGATACCATCCCCCGGCGGGGATGGTCATGGGAAATGGCAAAGATTTTAAGAGGATCGGAATCGGCCAGCCGTTCAGGCGCCGCAACCATGATGGCGGGGACTGGGGCTTTCCCGGCTCAGGCCTGCCGCTGCCAGGGCATCCAGATAGCGCGCCCAGCGCACGTCATGTTCCCGCCCCAGTTCATGCAGATAACGCCAGGTGAAGATGCCGGTATCATGCCCGTCATCAAAGCCCAGGCGCACGGCATAATGGCCCACCGGCACCACGCTGGTGATGGCGACCTGGCGCTTGCCGGCCACCAGCTTCTTCTGTCCCGGCCCGTGGCCCTGCACTTCGGCCGAGGGGCTTTCCACCCGCAGATATTCCGCCGGCAGGCGGAAGAATGTTCCGTCATCGAAACGGATTTCCAGGCAGGCCTCCTCCCGCTTCAGCCGTAATTCCTCCGGCCAATGGCTGGTGCCGTCCGTTTCGCTGACGAAATGTTCTTCCGCTGCCATGGTCAGCCGACCGTCGGCTCGTAACGCCGCGCCTCATCCACCAGCATGATGGGGATGCCGTCGCGGATCGGATAGGCGAGACCGGCCTGATCGGAGAGCAGTTCCTGGGCGGCGGCGTCATAGCGCAAGGTGCTTTTGGTCAGCGGGCAGACCAGGATTTCCAGCAGGCGCGGGTCCACCTTGCTGGCGGTGGTTTCGGTGGTGCTGTCGGACATGGCTATTGGCTTTCAGATGCGGGAGAATCAGTGCTGTCGATGGTCGCTGTCGGCGCCGGGATCGTGGACCGCCATTTCCAGCAGCGTCAACAGCATTTCCGCCCGTTCCACCGGTCCCGGCGATTCCAGCAGGGCCTGCTTTTCCGGCGGGGTGAAGGGGCAGATCATGGCCAGGGTGGAGACCAGCCGTTCATCGGCGGTGCGGGCGATGCTGTTCCAGTCCACATCGATCCCCTGCAGCTGGAAATAGCTGCGCAGGGCGCGGTCCAGTCTTCCCCGGTCCAGTGCGGCCGTTTCCGGCCCGCCAGCCAGATCGGCGGTGAAGGGGGACCAGTCGGGGATGACGCGGCGATAGCCCCGCATCGTCGCCACTTCTTGCGTGATCAGGAAACGGCTGATCCCGGTCAGGGTGATCAGGATACGACCATCATCGGTTTCGCTGAAACTGGTGATGCGTCCGGCGCAGCCGGTGCGGTAGAGCGCCGGCACGGCGCCCCCGCCCGGCTGGGGCTGGATCATGCCGATCATCCGGTCGGCCGCCAGCGCATCCTGCACCATGTTCAGGTAGCGCGGCTCGAAGATGTTCAGCGGTAATTTTCCACGCGGCAGCAGCAACACCCCCGTCAACGGAAAGACGGGGATGCTGCTGGGCAGCGTTTCGGGGGTGGGGTCGAAGGGATTGCGGCTCATGCAAATAAGATAGAGGACAATTTGCGTCTGGCCATGACCGTCAGCTTATCTGTCGGCCCAAAAGCCTCAAAAAGTTTCAGCAGCTGGGTCCGGGCGGCGCGTTCGTTCCATTCCCGGTCGCGGCGCACGATCTCCAGCAGGGCTTCCACCGCTTCCTCGTTGCGGCCGGCGGCATAAAGCGCCAGCGCATAATCATAGCGGGCCTGATGGTCGGCCGGGTCGCGGTCAACGGCGGCCTTCAGGTCGCCCAGCGGCCCGGCCTCGGCGGCCTGACGGGCCAGTTCCAGCTGGGTGCGGATGGCGGCCAGCTCCGGCGATTTGGCGATGGCGGCCGGCGCATTGTCCAGCATCTCCTGCGCGCCCTCGGCCTGTTCCACGGCCAGCAGGCAGCGGATCAGCCCGGCATAGGCGGCGGCATTCTCCGGCTCCTCGCCCAGCACCTCATTATAGACGGCGGCGGCTTCCTGGGCATTGCCGGCATCCAGCAGGGCCTTGGCCTCTTCCAGGATGGCGGCAATGTCGATCCCGCCATCCCCGCCACCCAGCTTGGCCAGCCGTTCGACGAACTGCTTTATCTGGCTTTCCGGCAGGGCGCCCTGGAACCCGTCCACCGGGCGGCCCTGGAAAAAGGCATAGACGGTGGGGATGGATTGCACGCGCAGCTGGCCGGCGACGGCCGGATGCTTGTCGGTATCGATCTTCACCATCTTCACCGCGCCCTTGGCGGCGGTGACGGCCTTTTCCAGCAGGGGGCCCAGCGTCTTGCAGGGGCCGCACCAGGGCGCCCAGAAATCGACGATGACCGGCACCTCGCGCGAGGCTTCGATGACATCGGCCATGAATTCGGCGTCGCTGCCATCCTTGATCAGGGCGCTGGCGGGCTTGGGCCCGGCATTATTCGGCACGTTGGACAGCATGGGGCACGTTTCCCGAAAATGAACGAGGATGATGGATCGGCCCGGAACGGCTGTGCCGGGCCTGGAACTCACCGTTATATAAAGTGCGCGCCCAAGCCTCGCCAAGGGTGCAGAACCGGATGGACAGGGTGCGCGCAGAAAATCGCTGAACGCTGCAAGAAAATGCTTGCATCGCGAAAACTCCTGTCTATATTCCGCGCTCACCGCCGGGGACGACTTGGCGGCGATACGGAAAATGGGCGGGCGTAGCTCAGGGGTAGAGCACAACCTTGCCAAGGTTGGGGTCGAGGGTTCGAATCCCTTCGCCCGCTCCATCTTCCGATAGCCGCGAAAGCGGCGGCCGTAACTGGCGATGCGGGCGTAGCTCAGGGGTAGAGCACAACCTTGCCAAGGTTGGGGTCGAGGGTTCGAATCCCTTCGCCCGCTCCAGTTAGCGGATAAAAATAGGGTCGGGCGCTTTTGGGCGTCCTTTTTTATTGTTGTTGCCCGTGATCGGGTGATGACGGGTACGACTGGCGATGCGGGCGTAGCTCAGGGGTAGAGCACAACCTTGCCAAGGTTGGGGTCGAGGGTTCGAATCCCTTCGCCCGCTCCAGTTGGTTCCAATAGATCGGGTCACAGACGCTGACAGCAAAACAGGCCGGGCTTTGTCCCGGCCTTTTGCTTTTTCCCTTATACCCCGTTGCGATGAGGTGAACGCATCGCAACGGGGTACGGCGGCGACCGCCGCCGCGCCGCACGTGCGGCGTAGCCAAGCCAGCGGATGCTGGCGCCGGCGATTGAGGGCGTTGATCAGAGCCGATAGGGTCTGATCAACGCAAATGAATGTTATCCTCGCAGCCCCTGCTGATAGGCATTGCGGGCGGCCACGGCTGGCACCAGCCATTCGGGGCGGTGCAGCCCGTGATAGGCTGCGATATCCAGCACCCAATCCAGATACATCTCAATCATGCCGGAGACGTGGAAGGCCGGGCAGCCGGTATAGAGCTGGTCATGGCCGGTACTGAAGGGCTTGATCGGCCGGCTGTCCAGCCGCAGCCGCACCCCGTCGGCCCCCTGTTCCAGGCGGAAGGCGCCGCCATCGGTCGGGTTCACGGCACTTTCCCCCTCCGGCTCCAGATGGGAGGCGTGCAGGAAGGTGACGATCATGCCCAGGCTGCCGGCGGCCAGGGTCTTCAATTCCTTGCGGCTGCGCCACAGGGCGGCGCGCCATTCATTGGCCGGCAGGTCCAGCCCCAGATGCAGCGCGCCTTCCACCAGGCTGAAGCACATATGCAGGGCGGTGTTGCTGCCGGTCTTGGAGATGCTGACCATGTCATGGTCGGCGCGCGCATACAGCGCGGAACCCTTGAAGAAGCCCTTGGCGAAGCGGGCCATGCGGGCAAAGGGGCAGCCCGTGGCGGGGCGGTTGCCCAGTTCGGCCGCCCAGACATCCAGCACCTGGTTCAGGCTGACGCAGCTTTGCGCCCGCAGCCGGTTCAACTTCTGCGCCTGGGTCAGGCCCGGCGGCAGGGGGGCAAAGGGGCCAGTACCGGCGCGCTTGGCCGCCTGCATGTGGGCGTCCAGCTTGCTCCGCAGATCATGGAACAGGAAGGCCAGGAAGACATTGCCCTTCACCCGGTCCAGATTGTCGCTGGTGACGGGCTGGCCGTTGGTGATCAGAGGATCGATGCCGCTGGCGTCCCCGCCGCGCCCGGTCAGCCAATCCAGCAGCGCCGCCACCGGCAGCCGGGACAGACCCGCCTTGCCATGGGCCTGACGATAGAGCTGGGCAAAGCTGCCCTCTGCTTCCACCGCATTGTCGCTGGCCGGGCTGAACCGGAACTGCGTGCCGCCATCCATCTTGTCTCTCCGGGTCGATGATCCGGGAGAGACGAAGCAAGCGGCTTGCCAAGAAAAAATCGTGTTATTTCAATGAACTGTCGTGGGGTCTGTCCCGGCAGTTCCCGTCAGGCGGCAGTTCCTGCCGGGTCGTGCCTGCCTATTCCCGCACACCCCAGAGCAGGTAATTCACCTCCAGGTCCTTGGGCGAGAGGCTGAATTTATCGCTGATCGGGTTATAGGCGACACCGCTGATATCACGCACGGCCACGCCGGCGCGGCGCAGGCCGCCCACCAGTTCCGATGGGCGCAGGAACTTCTTCCAATCATGCGTGCCACGCGGCAGCCAGCCCAGCACATATTCCGCCGCCACCACGCCCAGCAGCCAGCCCTTGGCTGTGCGGTTCAGCGTGGCCATGAAGACCAGACCGCCGGGTTTGACCAGCTTGCCCACCGCCTCCAGAAACAGGTCGACATCGGCGACATGCTCCACAATCTCCATGGCCAGCACCACGTCGAACTGCTCCCCGGCCTCCACCAGGGCTTCGGCCGTGGTGGCGCGGTAATCCACCGTAACGCCAGTCTCGGCGGCGTGGGCGGCGGCCGTCTTCACATTCTTTTCCGCCGCATCCACCCCGGTGACGCTGGCCCCCAGCCGGGCCAGCGGTTCGGACAGCAGCCCGCCGCCGCAGCCGACATCAACTATGCGGATGCCGTCCAGCGGGCGGGCGGCCTTGGGGTCGCGCCCATGCGCGGCACAGATGGCATCACGGATATAGGCCAGCCGGACAGGGTTGAACTTGTGCAGCGGCTTGAACTTGCCGGCCGGATCCCACCATTCGGCGGCGATACGGCTGAACCGCTCGATCTCCCCTTGATCGATGGTGGTGCGGGCGGTGGCGGCGTTCATGGGCTGGCTCCCTGGCAAGGGCGGGGGTGATGGGGGATGACTTAGCGCACGCCCGCATCCCCTTCAATCGTCATTCCCCCGGCTTGGTGCGGCGCTGGGCCTTGGCATAGAGCAGGGACCAGATGAAGATGGTGATCAGGTTGATGGTGCCCTGCAGCACCGGCCGCTCGGCAATATCGGGGATCAGGGCGCGGCTGCCCAGCATCACGCCGATGGCAACCCCGGCAAACAACAGCAGTTCCAGAATGATCACCGGCACGCGGGTGCCGGGGCTGAATTGCTTGCCCGTGGCCCATTCGGTCAGGGTGACAAGGGATTTCTTCGGTGCGGTCACAACAAGGGTCCGTTGGCTCGATGGCAAGGGGCGGCGCCATGCCTGCCTTGCCTTTGTTGCGGTAACTGGTCGCTTGCGCGCAATTTTCTGCCAGAGTATGGATAGCCGCCCCTAGCGGCTTGCCTGTCGGATATAGCCGATGGCGACCGTCATGGGCGACCCTATTCGACCCTATCCCCTATGGAATGGCGTTATGGCGCGGCTTGTCCTGAAATTCGGTGGCACTTCGGTTGGCGATATCGAACGCATCAAGAATGTCGCCAAGAAGGTCAAACAGGAGGTCGATGCCGGCCATGAGGTGGCGGTGGTCGTCTCCGCCATGTCCGGTGTGACCAATCAACTGGTGGATTATTGCCGCCAGATCGCCAAGGTGCACGATCAGGCGGAATATGATGCCGTGGTCGCCTCGGGCGAACAGGTGACATCGGGCCTGCTGGCGATTGCCCTGCAGGAAATCGGCATCCCCGCCCGCTCGTGGCAGGGCTGGCAGATCCCGCTGATTGCCGATGAGGTGCATGGCAAGGCCCGCATCGAACGCATCGATACCACGCCGCTGTCGGCAGCCATGTCCAACGGCGTGGTCGGCGTCGTCGCCGGTTTCCAGGGCGTGACGGAAGCGGGGCGCATTGCCACGCTGGGCCGTGGCGGTTCCGACACCTCCGCCGTGGCGCTGGCCGCTGCCTTGAAGGCGGATCGCTGCGACATTTATACCGACGTGGATGGCGTCTATACGACCGATCCGCGCATCGTGAAGACGGCGCGCAAGCTGCACCGCGTCACGTATGAAGAAATGCTGGAAATGGCGTCGCTGGGCGCCAAGGTTCTGCAGACCCGCTCGGTCGAAATGGCCATGAAGCACCATGTTCGGGTGCAGGTATTGTCAACCTTTGAACAGGCGCCGGGCTCTGATCTTCCCGGCACCCTGGTCGTGGACGAGGATGAAATCGTGGAACAGGAACTGGTCAGCGGCATCGCCTATAGCCGGGACGAAGCAAAGATCACCCTGGTGGGCGTGGAAGACCAACCCGGCGTCGCCGCCGCGATCTTCGGCCCGCTGACGGATGCCGCCATCAATGTCGACATGATCGTGCAGAACGTGTCGGAAGATGGCCGTACCACCGACATGACCTTCACCGTGGGCAAGGCCGATCTGGATCGCGCCGTGCAGGTGCTGGAAAAGTCCAAGGACCAGTTGAAGTACCGCCGTCTGAATTCCGACGCCAATGTGGTGAAAGTGTCGGTGATTGGCGTCGGGATGCGTTCCCATGCCGGTGTTGCCCAGCGTATGTTCAAGGCCCTGGCCGATCGCGGCATCAATATCCAGGTCATCAGCACCAGCGAGATCAAGGTCTCCGTGCTGATCGCTGAGGAATATACCGAACTGGCGCTGCGCTCCCTGCACACCGCCTATGGGCTGGACAAGGCCTGAGTTTTTCAGCCGCCCCCGCCGGCTATGACCGGAGGGGGCGGCTGCTTTACCTTTGGACGATGGCAATAGTCGCCATCGCTTGCTAGTTACCGCCGCCAGTTCCCGCTAAACATCGGGAATTGGCGGTATTGTTTTGTGGAAGGACCAATGGTTATGGGCGTCACGGCGGCACGGGAACGGCTGGATCAACTTTGGGTACGCGGCCGCGACTATCTGGGCACGGAACTGGCCATCATGGGCGGGGCCATGACCTGGGTGTCCGACCGCAATCTGGTGGCCGCCATTTCCAATGCCGGCGGCTTTGGCGTCATCGCATCGGGTTCCATGCCGCCCGATCTGCTGCGGGCGGAAATCCAGGCCACCCAGGCGCTGACCACCAAGCCCTTCGGCGTCAACCTGATCACCCTGCATCCGCAGCTGGACCAGCTGATTCAGGTCTGCCTGGAAGAGAAGGTGGGCCATATTGTGCTGGCCGGCGGCCTGCCGCCCGCCACCGCCATCAAGGCGGCGCGCGATGGTGGGGCGCGGGTGATGTGCTTCGCCCCCGCCCTGGTGATCGCCAAGAAGCTGATCCGCAGCGGCGCCGATGCCATCGTTATCGAAGGGTCGGAGGCTGGCGGCCATATCGGCCCCGTCTCCACCTCTGTGCTGGCGCAGGAGATTTTGCCGGAAATCAGCGATGTGCCGGTCTTCGTGGCCGGCGGCATCGGGCGCGGTGACGCCATTGTCTCTTATCTGGAAATGGGGGCCGCCGGGGTGCAGCTGGGCACCCGTTTCGTCTGCGCCAGCGAATGCCGGGCGCATCCCAAGTTCAAGCAGGCTTTCATCCGGGGCAGCGCGCGCGACGCCCTGGCCTCGGTGGCGCTGGATGCCCGTTTCCCCGTCATTCCTGTGCGCGCGCTGCAAAATGAAGGCACCAAGCGCTTCATGGAAAAGCAGCGGGAAGTGATCGCCCGCTTTGACGCCGGGGAGCTGGACCAGAAGGAAGCCCAGCTGGAGATCGAACATTACTGGGCCGGTGCCCTGCGCCGCGCGGTGATTGAAGGCGATGTGGAAAACGGTTCCCTGATGGCGGGCCAATCCGTCGGCATGGTGACGAAGGAACAGCCGGTGGCGGAGATTCTGGCCGAGCTGGTGGAACAGGCGGAGACGGCGCTGGCGCGGCGGGGGTGAGGGGGCGATTTTCCCGATAAACCGGAATGTATCCTGGAATTAATTCTCGTTAATTGAGGTGTCGTAAGCTGTGTCTTGTTGTAAACTCGTGCTTAAAATCATGGGATACAACGACGAGGCAGCATGGATATCTACGGCACTTCGGGCAACGACACGTTACGTGCGACCTCAAAGACCCAACGCCTGTTGGGCGGGGATGGGGCCGATACGTTGGAAGCCGGCAATTATTTGATGGGCACGGTTTTGATCGGTGGCCGCGGCTCTGACACATACAGTCTGGTGCGCGGACATGTGGAAACCGTGCTGGTGCTGGAAAATGGCGGCGATCCGGGGGATCGCTGGATGGATGACGGGTTCCTTTATTATGCCGACGGGGGGGCCATCGTGGATGGCCGTCACCTGTTGATCCTTGATCTCACCACGGGTCAGGCGGTTGCATTTCTGGATTGGCAACGTCCGGAAAATGTCATTGAGAATTGGCGGGTCGGCAGTGCATCCACCGGCTATGAATGGTTGACGTTCGAACAGTTTAAACAACAGGTCTTCAATCATCCGGGCTTTGTCGGCAATGTGCAGGGCGAAATCCTGGGGGTGGATGTCGCCGTGCAGCTGCGCAAGGAGATTGAGCAACATTACCGCGCCGCCGCCAACTCGCTGGACCCCAATAGCTTCGATTCATCCCGCCAGATGATGGTCAATAACAAGGTTGCCACCCCCTATCCAACCGATGGCAGTTTTGGTCTGCAATGGAGCTTCGCTGGATCAACCGGCAACGATGTCATCAAAGGCACCACTGGCAATGACTTGATCAACGCCCTGGAAGGCAATGATGCGGTGGATTCCGGTTTGGGTGACGATGTTATTGATGGCGGGCGCGGGTCCAATTTTCTGACCGGCGGTGCCGGGTCCGACAAGTTTTTCGTTGATGGCCGCGGTGTGAATGGTGCCAACGGCACGACCGTGTGGAGCACCGTCACCGATTTCACCGCTGGGGAGAATGTGACCATCTGGGGCTGGCGGGCCGGTGTCAGCCGGGTGGTGGAGACGGTTCGCACCGGCACCGCCGGTTTCGAAGGGGCCACCTGGCATATCGACCTGACCGGCGATGGCCGGATTGATGCCAGCGTGACCCTGACCGGGGTGGCGGTGGGACAGGTCAACAGCACCACCGGATTGGTGGAGGGTAATGGCTATCTGCTGCTGGGGTAACGGTTACGGAACCCCCTTAAGAAGCCTGACGAATCTGTTCCAACCTGCTATCCATCCATCAGGCGGCGGTGACGCCGCCGCCCCGCAGGGTGGGTCTGAGGAAGATGGTTGAGATGACGATATCGTCGGGTGCTCAGGTGCTGGGCCACAACCCCGGTGCCGGTGCCCGCCGGCTGCTGGCCCGGTTGCGCGATATCATGGCCGGCAGCGGCTCCGCCCAGGACCGGCTGGACAAGATCGTCAAGACCATCGCCCATGAAATGGCCGCCGATGTCTGCTCCTGCTACATCATGCGCGCTGGCGAGGTGCTGGAACTGTTCGCCACCATCGGTCTGAACCCCGATGCCGTGCATCAGACGCGGATGCGGGTGGGTGAAGGCCTGATCGGCGATGTCGCCGCCCATGCCCGGCCCGTGGCGCTGGCCAATGCGCAGAGCCACCCGAATTTTGCCTATCGCCCGGAAACCGGCGAAGACCCGTTTAACGGCTTCCTGGCCGTGCCCATCCTGCGCGGCGGTCGGGTGCGCGGCGTGCTGGCTATCCAGCACAAGGACCGGCGCGATTACGACGAACAGGATGTGGAGACGCTGCAGACCATCGCCATGATCGTGGCCGAACTGGTGGCCGGTGGCGAGCTGGTGGACAGCCGCGAATTATCGCTGGCCAATGATCTGGTGCTGCTGCCGTCCCGCCTGGAAGGGATCAGCCTGAATCGCGGCGTGGCCATGGGGCTGGCGGTGCTGCACCGCCCGCAACTGACCATCCGCCAGATGGTGGCCGATGACCCGGAGGCCGAACTGGTTCGGCTAAAGGGGGCGGTGGAAAACATGCATTCCGCCATCGACCAGATGCTGATCGCCGTCGGCGAATCGGACAGCGAACATGCGGAAATCATGCAGACCTACCGCATGGTGGCCGCCGATCGCGGCTGGCTGAACCGCATCCGGGAGGCCATCCGGTCGGGCCTGACGGCGGAAGCGGCCGTGCAGCGGGTGCAGAATGACAATTCTGCCCGCATGGCCCAGGTGGCCGACCCCTATATCCGCGACCGGCTGCTGGACCTGAACGACATCACCAACCGGCTGTTGCAGCATCTGGCCGGCAAGCCGGTGGATGCCGTTGGCGGCACCTTGCCCGATGAGTTCATCCTGGTGGCCCGCAATCTGGGCCCGGCGGAATTGCTGGATTATGACCGCACCCGTCTGCGCGGGCTGGTGATGGAGGAAGGGTCCGCCTATTCCCATGTCGCCATCGTCGCCCGCGCCCTGGATATCCCGGTGGTGGGACAGGCGGCCGATGTGCTGCGCCGGGTGGAACCGCTGGATTTCCTGATCGTCGATGGCGACCATGGGCAGGTCTTCGTCCGCCCGGCCGATGATATCCAGGAAGCCTTCCTGACCAGCCTGGCCGTGCGCAAGCAGCGCGCTGCCGAATCCGTCCGCCTGCGCGATGTGCCGTCGGTCACCAAGGATGGGGTGCCGGTGCAGCTGATGCTGAATTGCGGGCTGCTGATCGATCTGCCGCATCTGGAAGCGACGGGGGCGGAAGGGGTGGGGCTCTACCGCACCGAAATTCCCTTCATGGTCCGCCCCTCATATCCCGACGTTCTCACCCAGCAGGAAACCTACAGCCGGGTAATGGATGAGGCGAAGGGCAAGCCGGTCGTCTTCCGCACCCTGGATGTCGGCGGCGACAAGACGCTGCCCTATTTCCCGGAGCTGGGAGAAGAAAACCCGGCCTTGGGCTGGCGCGCCATCCGTATCGGGCTGGACCGGCCGTCGATGCTGCGCAAGCAGTTGCGCGCCATGCTGCGCGCGGCGGGCGGGCGGGAATTGCGGGTGATGTTCCCCATGGTGGCGCAGGTGGCCGAATTCGTGCAGGCCCGCCACATGCTGGATATGGAAATCCGCCGCCTGACGGACAATGGCGAACCGGCCCCCAGCCTGCTGAAAGTGGGCGTGATGATGGAGGTGCCGGCCCTGCTGTTCCAACTGGATGCGCTGCTGCCGCTGATCGATTTCATGTCCATCGGTTCCAACGACCTGTTGCAGTATCTCTATGCGTCGGACCGGGGCAACCCGATGATGAATAACCGCTATGACCTGCTATCGCCGGCCCTGCTGCGGGTGCTGCGCATGTTGGTGGTGAAGTGCCATGCGGCCAATGTGTCGCTGTCGCTGTGCGGCGAAATGGCCAGCCGCCCGCTGGATGCCATGGCGCTGCTGGGCGTCGGTCTGCGCCGCCTGTCCATGTCGGCCCCTTCATTCTTCGATGTAAAGGCCATGGTGCGGTCGCTGCAGGTGGGGGCTTTGCAGGGCTATATGGAATCGCTCTACAACCTGCCCGACCGCTCCGTCCGCGCGCGGCTGCGGGCCTATGCGCGCGATCATGGGGTACGGATCGGGTAAGGGGGCCTCGTTGTTGGTGTCGAATTAATACAATGTGAGTGTTTCCCATTTTGGGCCAAGAAGATCGCCTTCATTCCAGCGTATGAATTCTAATTCGAGCAATCGCCCATTTTCGTCGGCATGGAGTAATACGGTCAAATCTGCACCGTCCCTGTCAAACATTTTGCCTTCGACGCCAAACGGGTGCTGTCCACGGTACGGTGGGCGTTGGTAGCCGGCGATTTCAAACATGATTATAGCCCCGTCATGGGTCATCGGGGCTGCTGTGGCCTGCTCCAAATCCGCAAGCAACTGCTGCCGCTCACCTTCTTTGAGCCTGTAAGCGAAGCTCATTATCAGCGTCTTCTCTTCAAGTGTGAGTGAACGCATGTTCATTTTACTGGGGTCTCTTTTCTAACGTCTACCGCCACTGCCAATGAGAGATCTGCCATTTCTCTGATCCAGGGAACGGCTTTTCCATCCGTGACTCTCCAGGTGCGGGCAGCCCGGTATAGTTCCTCGAAATCGAACAGTCGGGCCAGAACAAGATCGTGAATGGTCTCCACCGAAAGTTCATCGAAAAAGGCTTCGATGTGGGGACGCCATTCCGCCGTCACCGACGGTCCCAGCAGGCATTGCAGCAAGGTTTCGCCATCAATGGGCTTGGGGCGGGGCGCATTGATGGTGGCCAGGGCGAAATCCAGGTGTGGGGCGGTGGCGGTCAGCCGGTTTCGCGCCTCACGATAGCGCCGTCCAATGGCCTGTATATCGGCACGCGCACCAGCCGGCACCTGCACTTCAACCCGTGCCATCCCGCGTTCCTGCCGCTGGGCGAGGCGGTAGCGCCGGACCCGCTGCTGAGCAGTTCTATCGCCAATCTGCATGAGATGTTCCCTCCATCGAGTCATAATCCGGCGTAACCGGATTACGGTTTCAAGCCTCTGTATCTCTCCCTTGTCCTCCCCGCTGCTGCTTGATACAGTCAACTCAGGTCAGCAGTTCACCCAGGCGTCGCCAACCCTGTTGCTAACAGGGGCGCTAAACCTGCCATCGGCGTGTTTCAACCGATTCCTCCTCCACGACTCCCGACACCGATCCTGATGGATCGCCCGTGTACGCGCGTCGGCAAGGTGGCGACCACCGGCTTTCAGCCCCCTTGGGCGGAAATCATGCGGCACGGGTGATATCTGTTGAGGATGTTGTCATGTCGAAGAACGCTGTTCCGTTCCAGGTGGCGGATATCTCCACCCTGGCCCGCTCACTCAAACAACAATTGTCCGATCAGCCCGGCCCCTTTGGCCATGTCAGCCTGCTGAACATGCTGGCGCGCGGGGCGGGCTATCGCAATTTCCAGCATTTCCGCGCCCAGATGGCGGCGCATGAAAAGCTGGAGAACCCCGCACCGCCGGCCCCGGTGGTGGAGGTGGATTATGCCCGTGTTCGCCGCATCGCCCGGCATTTCGATGCAAAGGGGCTGCTGGTCCGCTGGCCGCCCAAATTCAATGAACAGCAGGTGGTGCTGTGGGTGCTGTGGTCCCGCATCCCGGCACGGCAGAGCTTCACCGAGCGGCAGATCAGTGATTTGCTGCGTGCTGAACATCATTTCGGCGATCCGGCGCTGTTGCGGCGGGAGATGGTGGAGCAGGATCTGATGTCCCGCACGCTGGATTGCCGGGATTATCGCCGCCTGGAACGCCAGCCGCCGCCGGACGCGCTGGCCCTGATGCGCTTTCTGTCCAAGCGGGAGGGGGAACCCGCCTATTCCAGCACCAGGCAGAACAGCGACAGGCAAGGCCCGAACCCGGCGCGTGCGGAAAGGTACAGCACATAATCCAGCCCCAGGCAGAGCGCCAGGAAGGGCAGGGCGATAAAGCCCAGCAGATAGGCCCAGCCCCGCGCCGTCAACCGGCGGCGCGGCAGGGGGGGCAGGTCGCTGTCCGATGATGGCTTGTCTGTCATGGCGGCACAGGATAAGCCTGAAGTCCTCTCCCAGCAATGGCAGGTCGACAGCCCCCGTGACAGACCCGGAAGATCAGGCGGATTTTGTGTTGGAAGAGGGGACGGGGGAGCGGGAATGGTCCGCCCTGCTGGCCCGCACATCCCGCCCGCCGCTGGAACAGAGCTTCGCCTTCGGGGCGTCGATGGCAACCTTCGGGCGGGTGCCGCGCCGTTTCCTGCTGCGGCGGAAGGGGGAGCCGGTGGCGCTGGCCCAGGTGATCGAACAAAGGCTGGGGCCGCTGCGGCTTTGTCACCTGCTGCGGGGGCCGCTACCATTGTACGAGGGTGACCCGGCGGCGCTGGGCCGGGCGCTGGCGCTGTTGCGCCGTCGTTATCGCCCGCTGACCGGGCATATTCCCCTGTTCACCCCAGAATTGCCGGCGGGGCCGGCGGCCGATGCGCTGTGCCGGGCGGCGGGCATGGGCCGGGTGGTCACCGGCTACAGCACCAGTTGGGTGGATCTGGGGATCAGCGATATCGACTCCGGCCTGGGCGGCAGCTTCCGCAAAAGCCTGAAGAAGGCGCGGGGGGAGAAACTCTCCATCGCCATCAGCCATGGCGGGGCCGATCTGGACTGGATCATCCGCCACCATGATGCCCATCGCCGCCAGCGCGGGCTGATGGCCCCATCGGCGCGGCAGGCCGCAGCCCTGGTGGCGGCGCAGGTGCGGCCGCGCGATGTGCTGGCCTGTGTGGCCAAGCGGGATTCCGGCATTCTGGCCGGTGCCCTGTTCATCCGCCATGGCCATGCCGCCACCTATTATCTGGGGGCGGGGACGGAGGAGGGGCGTGCCGCCTGTGCCCAGCACTTGCTGCTGCGCGAGGCCATGGGACGGCTGGCGGCCGATGGGGTGCGCTGGCTGGATACGGGCGGGCTGAACAGCGATGGCATGAAGGGGGTGGCCCGCTTCAAGCTGGGCCTGGGCGGCGAGTTGGTGACGCTGGCAGGCACATATCTGTAACCGTCCTCATTCCCTCAACCGCTATCCCGCCTGCCCGGTTCCGATCTGGGCCCCACCCTGGCCGGCCCTGGGGATCGTAACCCCAAGGCCGGCAGCAGAATGGCGCGCAATGGAGGGCTTTCTCAGATATCCGTATCCCCGCGCGCCAGCAGCCCTTCCGCCGGGGCCACATCCAGGCCGGGCGGAATGGCGATGTCCAGCTCCGCCCGGTTCTTGGCCGTCAGCAGGAAATAGCCATAGGCGGGCGCGAACATGATGGCGAAGATCAGGGCCGTGCCGGGGTTGAACCAGGTCATCACCACCAGGAAAAACACCGACAGCACCAGGGCGATGGCCGGGAAAACGGGATAGAGCGGCGCCTTGAACGGCCGTTCCATCGCCGGTTCCGTGGCGCGCAGCTTGAACAAGGCGGCCATGGAAATGATGTAGAGCACCAGCGCCCCGAAGGCCGCCAGGGTGATCAGCTCCGCCGTTTTGCCGGAGATCAGGGCGATGACACCGACCACGGCCCCGGCCACCAGCGCCCAATGCGGCGTGCCGAACTTGGGATGGATGGTGGCCAGCACCGGGGGCAGATAGCCCGCCCGCGCCAGGGCGAAAATCTGCCGTGAATAGCCCAGGATGATGCCGTGAAAGCTGGCAATGATGCCGAACAGGCCGATGGAGACCAGCATATGGGTCCAGCCGCTATCCTTGCCCACCACGGTGGCCATGGCTTCCGGCAGCGGGTAATCCACGCCGGAGAAATTGCGCCAGTCGCCCACACCACCCGTCAGCACCATCACGCCGATGGCCAGCACCACCAGGGTCAGGATGCCGGTAATATAAGCGATGGGGATGCTCTTCTTCGGCTCCTTGGCCTCTTCCGCCGCCATGGCCACCCCTTCGATGGCCAGATAGAACCAGATGGCGAAGGGGATGGCGGCCAGGATGCCGGCAATGCCGAATTCCTCATTATTGGCGACAAAGTTGCTGACACTGAATCCCGGTGCCACCACGCCCATGAAGACCATCAGTTCCACCACCGCCAGCACGGTGACGATCAGTTCGAACAGGGCCGCCTGTTTCACGCCGACGATATTCAGCCCGACAAAGACCACATAGGCGGCGATCCCCACCGCCAGTACCGAAATGTCGGGGAACATGAAATGTACATAGGCCCCCAGGGCCGCGGCAATGGCCGGTGGGGCGAAGACGAATTCCACCAGCGTGGCATAGCCCGCCACCAGCCCGCCGAACGGCCCGAAGGCCCGCCGGCTATAGGCGAACGGCCCACCCGCCTGCGGGATGGCCGTCGTCAATTCGGTGAAGGAGAAGATGAAGGTGGCGTACATCAGCGTGACCAGCAATGTCGCCCAGAGGAAGCCGATGGTGCCGGCCTCCTTCCACCCGTAATTCCAGCCGAAATATTCGCCGGAAATCACCAGACCCACCGCAATCCCCCAGAGATGCAGTGCCCCCAGTTCCTTTTTCAACCCCGTTGCGCTGCCCATGCTAACCCCTGTCCATTATGTGATGACCGGCGGGCTTGGGCTGACCGATCCGTCTGCCCAGGCCCTTTGCATGTTCCGCTGCCGCCCCTATTCCCGGTGAACTGGGCCCCCTGGCGGCGGCGCAATGGATTGCAGTGCAGCAATATCCGGGCCAGTACGGGAAATGAGGTGCAGGCTGGCTATGGAGATCGCCAAGTCTATCCCATTGCCCAGTAATTGAGCGTTTCGCTGCTTCATTGGGCGGATAAACGGGTGCATGATTGAAAGTCTGGCACAAAGGTCGCTGTGGGATGGACGCGCGCATAAACTACTTATACAAGGACCGGAAAAATCGGGTGCGGGCTAATCAACCACCCTGTCGGACACGGGAGCTTCCCCCTGAAACTGCTAGCGCATGAAAGGCGCATCGCCGGGCTGATGACGGCGGTGCAATTCGTCAGCGTCATTTCCTTCATGGTGGTGATGCCGCTGGGGCCGGATTTCGCGCCCGCCCTGGGGATCGATCCGGCGCGGGTCGGCTGGGTGCTGGCCGCCTATACCGGGGCCTCGGCCCTTTCCGGTCTGCTGGCGGCCATGGTGCTGGACCGGTTCGACCGGCGGCCGGCCATCGGCATTGCCATGGTGGGGTTGCTGCTCTGCAATCTGGCAGCGGCCTTTTCCGTCGATCTCTGGTCATTGCTGGCGGCCCGCGCCCTGGCGGGGCTGTTTGGCGGGCCGGCCGGTGCCCTGTCGGTGGCCATCGTCGCCGATAATGTGCCGCCGGAACGGCGCGGCAAGGCCGTGGGTATGGTGATGGGGGCGCTTTCCATCTCCAGCGTGCTGGGCATCCCGGCAGCACTGGAACTGTCGCATCTGTTCGGCTGGCGGGTGCCCTTCCTGGTGGTGGCGGGGATGGGGCTGGCGATCATCACCGCTGTGCTGTTCATCATGCCGCCACAGCGGTCCCACTTGACGGGGGCGCCAATGCGGCTGGCCGATGCGCCGCTGCGCCTGCTGCGCATCGGTACCGGCACGCTGCCTTGGCTGGCCTTTGCGCTGGCCCTTGTTTCCATCGTGCCGGGCTTCATGCTGATCACCAATCTGGCGATCTTTGCCCAGTATAATCTGGGCTTCCCGCGCGAACATCTGGGCCTGCTCTATATGGTGGGCGGGGTGGTCAGCTTCTTCGGGATGCGCGCCACCGGCGCGCTGGTGGATCGCAAAGGTTCCGCCCCCATCATGCTGGTGACGGCGCTGGCGCTGGGCGGGCTGATCTTCCTGATTTATTATGACTGGTCTTTGCTGTCCTTGCCGCTGCTGCTGCTGGTGCCTGCCTTCATGCTGTTCAACACGGCGCGGATGGTGGCGCAGAGCACGGCTGTTTCCAAGGTGCCGGCCCCGGCCGACCGGGCCGGTTTCATGGCCCTGGTGCAATCAGTCACACAGGTGGCCGGCGGGGCGGCGGCGCTGATCGCGTCGGCCCTGTTGCAGACCGCCCCGGATGGGCGCCTGCTGCATATGGATCAGGTGGCGTTGCTGGCGCTCGCCGTCAATTTCCTGGCCCCGCCCCTGATCTGGGCCTTGGAACGCCGGTTGCCGAAAGGGGCGGAATCCAGCCACCGCGTCCGTGCCGCCGCCGTCAAGGGTGCCCCGCCGGGTTGAGGCTTGATTCAAGATTAACAGGGGTTTGGCGACTCCAGAGAGGGCTTCTCGCGTCACATCTATTGAATCTAGTCTCAACCATGTGTCAGTTCCGGCGGCCGATTCTCCTTCAAGCCGATGCCGGTCAGTTTCAGCCGCCGCGCCTCATTCATCAGAAAGCCGATCGTGTCGGCGCCAACCGGCAGCGGCAGCCCGTCGGGCCGGATGTTGGAGACGCAGTTGCGTTCCGCATCGCGCGTCACCCCCGGTTTGGGCTGAAAGGTCAGATAGGCGCCGATACTGTCGGCCGCCGTCAGCCCCGGCCGCTCCCCGATCAGCATCAGCACCATTCGGGCGTTCAGGGAGGCGGCCACATCATCCCCCAGCGCCACGCGGGCCTGTCGGGCAATGACAATGGGCGCCAGATTCCAGCCCGCCAGCCGCTCCATCACCAGCCGCAGCAGGGCGGCGCCATGATCATGCAGGGCGCGGGCGGACAGGCCATCGGCCAGCACGATTACCGCATCATAGCCATCATGGCTGCCCTTGGAGGGGCAGTTCATCGCGCGTAAGGACGCCTTGTCCACCTCATCCAATTTCCGCCCCAAATCGGGCCGCTGGAGATAGGTGGCGCGGTCGCGCGCCTGGCTGCGCACAATCACATTGGCCAGACTGCACAGCTGGTCGGCCAGCCCCTCGGCATCAAAGGGTTGATGCACGGCATCGCGGGCCAGCGCATGGGCGGCCTGGAATTCCAGCAGCCTGTCGGTGGGCAGCCCATCGCCGGTGCGCCCCAGCGCGATGCGGGCGGGGGTGAAGCGGCGCAGATTGGCCCAGGGGTCGAAGGCGCTGTCGAAGGTGCCGTTGCTCATGCTGCTTCCCCCGTCTTAGGCGTGCTGCTGGCCAGCAGCCGCCCGGCCCCGGTTCCTTCCAGCGCCGGGCGCATCCGGCCCCGGCTGTCCATCACGCCCATTGTCGCCAGCCACGCCTCAAATTCCGGTGCCGGCTTCAGGCCCAGGGTAGAGCGGACATAGAGCGCATCATGGAAAGAGGTGCTCTGGTAAGACAGCATGATGTCATCCGCCCCCGGCACGCCCATGACAAAGGAACAGCCGGCCACCCCCAGCAGGGTCAGCAGGTTGTCCATATCATCCTGATCGGCCTCGGCATGGTTGGTGTAACAGACATCCACCCCCATCGGCAGGCCCAGCAGCTTGGCCGTACAATGATCCTCCAGCCCGGCGCGGATGATCTGTTTGCCGTCATACAGATATTCCGGCCCGATGAAGCCCACCACCGTATTGACCAGCAGCGGGCGGAAGGCGCGGGCCACCGCATAGGCCCGCACCTCCATCGTCTGCTGGTCCAGCCCGTGATGCGCCTCGGCGGAAAGCGCGCTGCCCTGGCCGGTTTCGAAATACATGACGTTATCGCCGATGGTGCCGCGCTTCAGGGCCAGGGCCGCCTCATGCGCTTCCTTCAGGATGGCCAGATTGACGCCGAAGGAACGGTTCGCCGCCTCCGACCCGGCGATGGATTGAAACACCAGATCGGCGGGGCCGCCGCGTTCCATCACCTGGATCAGCGTCGTCACATGCGCCAGCACGCAGGATTGCAGCGGCACATCCCAGCGACGGCGCAGATCGTCGATCATCGACAGCAGGTCGGTGGTGCGGCCCACGCTGTCGGTGGCGGGGTTGATGCCGATCACCGCATCGCCGCAGCCATACATCAACCCATCCAATATGGACGCGGCAATGGCGGCGGGATCGTCGGTCGGGTGGTTGGGCTGCAAACGCACTGACAGCCGACCCGGCAGGCCGATGCTGGTGCGAAAGCGCGTGACCACCCGGCATTTGCGCGCCACCGCGATCAGATCCTGATTGCGCATCAGTTTGGAGGTGGCGGCCACCATCTCCGGCGTCAGGCCGGGGGCGAGTGCGGCCAGTGCAGCCCCATCCGCCGCATCGGATAACAGCCAGTCGCGGAACTGCCCCACCGTCATATGGGCGACAGGCGCGAAGGCGGCGCCATCATGGCTGTCCATGATCAGCCGTGTCACCTCATCCGCCTCATAGGGCACCAGATCGGTGGTGAGGAAGGTGCGCAGCGGCAGGTCGGCCAGCGCCAGCCGGGCGGCCACCCGTTCCGCATCGCTGCCAGCGGCCACCCCCGCCAGCCGGTCGCCCGACCGGGCCGGGCTGGCGCGGGCCAGCAGGCTGCCCAGATCATCAAAACGATAAAGCGTCTGGCCCAATGTTGCGCTGAAACCCATGGGTCCGCCCTCTTTTGCCGTGGCCCTGGCCGTCCATCCCAAGCCTATCCTGGTCCGGCCATCCCGCAAAGCACTGCAAAAGCCGTACCTTCTTTACCGAAAGTGAAAAACCATGCATTTCTGCGCGCCCTGGCGTCGGGTGGGTCTTGCGGTGGCCACCCGATCTGCCCACATTCAAGGCGATCCCTCCCGGATCGCACATTGACGTGGATCATCGCCAGCATCGGGCCCAGCGGGGACGATGCGGCAGCAATGGGGAGCATGAGTGCCTATCATGGACTTCAAGAATTATACTGAACGCGCCCAGGGCTTCATCCAGGCAGCCCAGAATATGGCGCTGCGCGACGGTAACCAGCAACTGACACCGGAGCATCTGTTGAAGGTGCTGCTGGATGACAGTGAAGGGCTGGCCGCCAACCTGATCCGCAATAGCGGCGGCGACCCGGCCAAGGCGCTGTCCGCCGTGGAAGCGGAGTTGCGCAAGCTGCCCAAGGTGGAGGGTGGCGGTGGCGCCCAGGTCTATCTGACCCGCGAATTGGCGCGCGTGTTCGAAACCGCCAATGAGGCGGCGAAGAAGGCCGGCGACAGTTTCGTCACCGCTGAGCGGGTGTTGCTGGCGCTCGCCCTGACCACGGGCACGCCGTCGGCCAAGATCCTGGCCGATGCCGGCGCCCCGCCGCAGAAGCTGAACGAGGCCATCAACGCCCTGCGCAAGGGTCGCACGGCCGATACCGCGTCCGCCGAACAGGGCTATGACGCGCTGAAGAAATATGCCCGTGACCTGACCCAGGCCGCCCGTGATGGCAAGCTGGACCCGGTGATCGGCCGGGATGAGGAAATCCGCCGCACCATCCAGGTGCTGGCCCGGCGCACCAAGAACAATCCCGTGCTGATCGGTGAACCCGGCGTCGGCAAGACCGCCATTGTTGAGGGGCTGGCGCTGCGCATCGTCAATGGCGATGTGCCGGAGGGGCTGAAATCCAAGAAGCTGCTCTCGCTTGACCTAGGCAGCTTGGTGGCCGGCGCCAAGTTCCGCGGTGAGTTTGAGGAACGGTTGAAGGCCGTGCTGTCGGAAATCCAGGCGGCGGCGGGGGAGATCATCGTTTTCATCGATGAGCTGCACACGCTGGTCGGTGCCGGCAAGGCCGATGGCGCGATGGACGCGTCGAACATGCTGAAGCCCGCCCTGGCGCGGGGTGAGTTGCATTGCGTCGGTGCCACCACGCTGGATGAATATCGTAAATATATTGAGAAGGATGCCGCCCTGGCCCGCCGTTTCCAGCCCGTTTTCGTGCCGGAACCGACGGTGGAAGACACCATCTCCATCCTGCGCGGCCTGAAGGAGAAGTATGAGCTGCACCATGGCGTGCGCATCACCGACAGCGCCATCGTCTCGGCCGCCACCTTGTCCAACCGCTATATCACCGACCGTTTCCTGCCCGACAAGGCCATCGACCTGATTGATGAGGCGGCCTCGCGCCTGCGCATGATCGTGGACAGCAAGCCGGAGGCCATTGACGAGCTGGACCGCCGCATCATCCAGTTGAAGATCGAACGGGAAGCGTTGAAGCGCGAAACCGATCAGGCCTCCCGTGACCGGCTGGAAAAGCTGGAGGTGGAACTGGCCGATCTGGAGCAGCGTTCCGGCGAACTGACGGCGCAGTGGCAGGCGGAGAAGGAAACGCTCACCTCTGCCCAGAAGCTGAAGGAGGATCTGGACCGGGCGCGGGCGGAACTGGAACAGGCGCAGCGGGCTGGTGACTGGGCCAAGGCCGGCCAGATCACCTATGGCATCATTCCGGAACTGGAAAAGAAACTGGTGACCGCGCAGGAGGCCAGCCAGCACCGGATGCTGAACGAGGCCGTGCGCGACCAGGATATCGCCGCCGTGGTCAGTCGCTGGACCGGCATCCCCGTCGACAAGATGCTGACGGGGGAACGGGAAAAGCTGTTGAAGATGGAAGAAAAGCTGCGCAGCCGGGTGATCGGTCAGGAGGAGGCGGTGATCGCCGTCTCCAACGCCGTCCGCCGGGCCCGCGCCGGCTTGCAGGATCCCAACCGCCCCATCGGCAGTTTCCTCTTCCTCGGCCCCACCGGCGTGGGCAAGACGGAACTGACCAAGGCTTTGGCGGAATTCCTGTTCGATGATGAGACGGCGATGGTCCGGCTCGACATGTCCGAATATATGGAAAAACACGCCGTTTCCCGCATGATCGGGGCGCCGCCGGGCTATGTCGGTTATGACGAGGGTGGGGCGCTGACGGAAGCCGTTCGCCGCCGGCCCTATCAGGTGGTTCTGTTCGATGAGGTGGAAAAGGCCCATCCGGACGTGTTCAACGTGCTGCTGCAGGTGCTGGATGATGGCCGCCTGACCGACGGCCAGGGCCGCACCGTGGATTTCCGCAATACGCTGATCATCATGACCTCCAATCTGGGATCGGAATTCCTGGCCAACCTGCCCGATGGGGAGGATAGCAACCAGGCCCGCACCCAGGTGATGGAGGTGGTGCGCGCCTCCTTCCGGCCGGAATTCCTCAACCGGCTGGATGAGGTGCTGATGTTCCACCGGCTGTCGCGTCACAATATGACCGGCATTGTCGATATCCAGTTGGGCCGGTTGAAGAAGATGCTGGCCGACCGCGACCTGCATCTGGAACTGACACCGGCTGCCCTGCAATGGCTGGCCGACAAGGGCTATGATCCGGTCTATGGCGCGCGGCCGCTGAAGCGGGTGATCCAGCGGGAATTGCAGAACCCGCTGGCCACCAAGCTGCTGGAAGGCAGTATTCTGGATGGCGAGAACATCGCCATTGATGCGGTGGCCGATGGGCTGACCATCAATGGTCAGGCGGTCCATGGCGCCGTGCCGCCGCCGGAAGACTCCGCCTGGGGGGCCAGCCGTCCCGTGCTGCATTGATCCTGTGATGGGGGAGGGGGCAACCCTCCCCCCGGTCTCTTATCTCCGGAAAAGCAAAAGGCCCTGGCCGGATCGCTCCAGCCAGGGCCTTTCGTTGCAACCGCTCTAAATCAGCAGCCGTGTTTCTTGTCACACCCCTTGGCCTTGGGCTTCACCGCTGCCGAGGCGGGGGCGGAAACCATGGCGATGCCGTCAGGCTGGGTCAGCCCCTGCTCGAACTGGGTGTCGATGCTGGCGACCAGACCCTTGAAGCGGTTCAGCTCCTTGCCGTCCAGGTTGCGGCCGGTGGGCATATCCACCGACAGCGGGTTCACCTGCTGGCCATTCTTCACCAGCTCATAATGCAGGTGCGCACCGGTGGAACGGCCGGTGGTGCCGACATAACCGATCACCTCACCCTGGGCTACCCGCGCACCCCGGCGCATCCCATTGCCGAATCGGGACATATGGGCATAGGCCGTGGCGATTTCCTTGTTATGGCGGATGCGGATGTAATTGCCATAGCTGCCCTTGGGCCCCACTTCCTCCACCGTGCCGCCACCGGCGGCATAGATCGGGGTACCGGTCGGGGCAGCGAAATCGATGCCCTTATGCATCTTGGTGAAGCCCAGCACCGGATGCTTGCGCATTCCAAAGCCGGAAGACAGCCGGGCCCCGTCGATCGGGGTGCGCAACAGCGCCTTGCGGACCGATTCGCCCTTGCCATTGAAATATTCGACGATTCCTTCGCCATCCTCATAGCGATAGATGGCGCGCTTCTTCCCCGACAGGGTCAGGGCGGCATAGATGATCTCGCCGGCCCCGTTGGCCACGTCACCATCTTCCGTCACCAACTGTTCGTACAGAACCTCAAACCCATCGCCGGGCTGGATGTCGCGCTGGAAGTCGACATCGTAAGAGTAATTGCGAATCAGATTGGTCAGCACATTCATCGGCACACCGGCCTTGCGGCCGGACTCGAACAGCGATGAATCGATCTTGGCGCGCACCGCGATGGCGCGGCGCTGCAGCTTCTTGGCGGTTTCTGCGGCCTGATACCGAACCCCGTCGAAATTCACCGCGACAGAGCGTTCAACAGCCGGCTGGAAGGCGAAACCGATGAACTTGCCGTCCCCTTCGGTCCGGTCGAACAGCACCTCGATCGGCTGACCCGTCTTCATCCGGCGCGGATCATAAACGGCCCGCAGGGCGGTGATGGCTTCATGGGCATTGGGCTGGGGCACATCGGCATCCAGCAGCACCTGCATCAGCGTCTCGCCCCGGCCCAGATTGACCATGCGGCGTTCCACCGGATCGGCAGCCTGCTCACTATCCCCCCAGCCATCATCCAGAACGGCCAGACCCTGGCTTGAATCAATACTCAATGCGGCCGTATCCACCAGCGGTGCCGCCGGTGCCCCAGCCGTATCGGCGGCAACAGGATGCGGATCGGAGGAAGTGTTGAGGTAAGTGGCGATGCCCCCACCACCCACGGCGACCAATGCAATGGCCGCGACTGCCAGACGCCTCAGCACGGATGAACCTCCATCCTTATGCCCCTTCCTGGTGTCACCCGGTTCCGGGTTCAATTCATGTCGCACGAGCCGGTGCAGCCGTGCCTCGCTAACCTCCTGCACGTGGCCGGATAATCACTGTCAACGGGAACGTTGCGCACCACTTTTGTGGTAACTGCATTGGTCCCGTGCTTCCGGCTTCTGGGTGCGGGCTCGATAATCCCCATCCAACGCCTTGAATGCGAGCAAAAAGAACGCGTTTACAGCAAAAAAAATGCTGGCTTTCATAATCTCGCCATGATCGGGGAAGCCGCAGGGATTATGGGGCCTTAGGGAGCCGCTCACGCGCGAGCGCACGCGTTATCAATATTCACCATTGACCCTGCCGATATTGGGTGGTTGAGAAAATCACCACCGGCCAAAAAAACCTGTTGCATCGGTTTTGCTGTGCGCCTATACAGCGCCTCCCACGACGACGGGCCGGACGGTTTGTCAAGTTGTGGGGCGGGGTGATGGTGGTTTTGGCCAGTATCGCTCCTGGTTCTTTGAAGGCTTCGGCCTTCGGACAAGTGGAATGATCTATCGTGCTGTTGGGTATTATGTCTGCTGGACTTGGTTCTGGTGGGCGTTTTGCTTGATGGTCCGTTGACCGGATTGGTTCTGTGCTTTTTGTAGCGCTTCGGCGCTGCGGAGAAAAAAGTTCAGGACGGTGAAAAAAA